>DASVDG010000094.1:0-69224 GCA_036381255.1 Longimicrobiales bacterium
GTGAGCTCCCCCTTCATCCCGTCATCGCCGGGCGAAACCTGATGCCCTCCCCTCGTAGCGTTGTTGGGGAGGCGTGGTGGTCCTGCCGACCGTGCATGCGCCGCCAGGGAGGCCGGTCACACGGAATTCGCCGATACCGTCCCGCTCTCCGGCCTCGACCGGGGTGCGACTCGCCGCCGGGACCGCGAAGGGTTCACGCGAAGTCCGTATCCGTTCCGGGCCCCGGGTCTGGCATTACCGTACCGGCGGCGTGGCGCCTCCGGCCGGCGACGTGGCGGGCTCGGGCGGCGGCGCGTCACTTCCCGACGGCGCGGCCTCGACGTCCGCGGTCACGTCCGCCGCCGTACCGCCGGTGAGCGGGAAGCGCAGCAACTGCCGGCCGCGCAGGTCGAGCGCGTAGAGGAACGGGCCGTCGACGGTCAGGCCGTAGAACTCCGCGCCCTCGAAGCGGGCGATCTCCTCGGGCGGCCGGCCCGCCTCGATCCGCAGGATCCGGCCCGCGCCGCCCCGCTCGGCGGCGAAAACCTCGCCCGACGGCGCCGCCGCGACCGCGACCAGCCCGCCGGTGCCGAAACCCGTGGGGATCACGTCGACCGTGCCGTCGCCGTTGACGCGCAGCACGTCGCCGGAGTGCGCCGCGGCGTAGATCGTGGCCAGGCTGTCTACGGCGATCTGGTAGATCCCCACGTTCAGCGCCGTCCACGGCTCGACGGCGCCGTCGCGCGTGACGCGCCGGATCCGGCCGCTCCAGTCGGCGACCAGGACGCTGCCGTCCCGCAGCGCGGCGGCGCCGTATGCCGGGGTGCTCCCCGCCACCGCGGCGACGACCTCGGCGCGGCCGTCCGGCCACACCCTGTAGAGATAGTTGCGGTCGAGCGCGCGGGCGAGGATGTAGACGCCGCCGCCGGGCGCGGGGACGGGCGCGTAGAGCGCCTCCGCAGGGAGCCGCGCGAGCGTCTCGAGGTGGCGGTCCGCGTCCGGCAGGTGCAGCACGCGCGGCCGCGGGCGCAGCCCCAGCGGGTCCCAGCCGTAGCTCGCCTGGTAGATCCGGCCTGCGCGCGCGGCCAGCCCCCACCCCCACGGCAGCCCCGTCGCGACGACCTCCGGCTCGCCCGGCGCGACCACATCGAACTCGACGACGACGCGCCCGACCGGCGCCTCCGACGCCGCACCATCGAGGTACAGCTGGACCGTGTCGGCGTGGAGCCCGAACTCCAGTCCGTCCGCATCCGCGATCAGCGCCAGCATGTCGCCGACCGGCTTCGTCTCGAGCCACGGCGCCGTCGGCCGCGCGCTCCAGCTCCCGATGCCGCCGCCCGCCCGCCGCACCGCGACCAGCCGCGTCGCCCGGCCGTCGCCCGGCGCGGCCGTGAGCCGGACCTCCGCCGGCGACGCGACCAGCGTCGGGCCGGTGAACCCGATCGCGACATCCGCCGTGATGACCCCGTCGCGTTCCCTAATCGCCGACAGCCGCAGCGGCGGCTCGCCGCCGAGCTCGAACACGTCCTTGCGGAAGTACCCGGGGAACGGGTCGCCCGGCCCCGCCAGCCGGCCGCGCCGCAGGTCGCGCCGGCCGTCCGCCTCCACGAGCCCGACGGCCGGGTGCGCCTCGTCGCCGTTCCACGCGCCCAGCTCGCCACGGTCGGGGGCCACGCGCCAGATCAGGAGCCCGGACCCGGGCAGCCCCCGGTCCGAGCCCCGCTTCTGGCGGTTCTCGAAGAGCAGGTACTCGTCCCGCGTCCCCGGGATGTCGTACCGGTAGACCGTCCGACTCTCCAGCACCGGTGGGATCCGCAGCGAGTCCCGCGACTCCGTCAGCCACTCGACCCGAACCCAGCCGAGCTGCTCCTTCGACCACGCACTCAGGTGCGCCGGCGAGTACCGCTCGCTGTGGCTACCCGTGCCCATCAGCCCCCAGGCCCCGATCCCCTGCGAGCTGCCGTCGTAGTCGTAGAGGTCCGGCAGCCCCAGCGCGTGACCCGTCTCGTGCGCCAGCACCCCGATGTGCAGCGGGTCGCACGTGCCCGCCTGCGTCGCCGGCAGGATCACGTAGTCCGCGACCTTGATCCGCCCGCCGCCGGCCGCCGCATCACCCGTCTCGATCGGCTCCATCGCACCGCGATGCGGCCAGATCGCACCATCCCGCCACTCGCCGGTGCACGCCGTCGCGTACAGCAGCGCGACGAAATCCACAAAGCCGTCATCATCGCCCGAGTTCGGCACGCCGTCCGGGCCGTCGTTGTCGAAGCGGCCGAAGTCGACGTGCTCGTCCGCGGCCCGGATCGCATCCCTCCTGAACTCCACGATCCGGCCGAAACTCGCCCACGCGTACCGCTCCGATTCCAGGTAGTGCCGCGCCGGCCGCTCCAGCTCCACCCACGGCGCCACCTCCCCCTCCACCCGCAGCAGCCCGCCCGACACCTCCCGCCAGTACGCCGCGTAGCTCACCGTGTCGCCCCGCACCGGGCCGAACAGTCGGCCCTCCAGCACCTCCACCCCGAACGGCGCCGCCACGTCCGCGTACCGCACCGGGATCACCGGCACCCGCAGCGTGCCCGCCAGCGCCGCGCCCATCCCCACCAGCGCCTCCGGCGCCGCACCATCCAGCTCGCCCGCCGCACGCAACTCCGCCCGCACCCGCCGGACCCGCTCCGCCTTCGCCAGCCACGCACGACTGAACTCCAGCGGGACCATCGGACGCGCATCCAGCCCCGCGATCTCCACCGGCGGCGCCACCGGCGCCCCCTCCGCCAGCGACGGCCTCACGAGCTGCGCCCGCGCCGGACCCGCTCCGGCCACGCAGATGCACGAAGCCACGCCCAGCGCCAATCGCGCCCGGCGCAGCCGCGGTCGGATGGATGCGCGCACGCGTCCCAGCTGACTTCGCTCCTTCGCGGGCCCCGCCGCGCACCGTCGCACGGACCCGGGGCCTTCACCGATTCAATGGGATTCGGATGTGCCGACTTCGGGGAGAGACCCACCCTACGGTGGGGTTCAACCCACAATCTATCAACGTCTTACGGCAACGCCAGAGAGGTTGTTCCCCCCGCGCCGCACTCGCCCGCGCAACCGCCCGGGGGGGTTGACCCCAGACCGGCTTTTGCTATATTTAACGTCCTGCGCCGGTGGGGCCCGCATTCCGGGAGCCACCGGCGCGCGACGGTTCCGCCGCGCAACGGCGGGCCGGTCGGAACGCCCCCATCGTCTAGTGGCCTAGGACACCTGGTTCTCAGCCAGGAAACCGGGGTTCGATTCCCCGTGGGGGTACTGGGAAGGTACGGTTCGGTCGCCCGATCAGGCAACCCTGCCGTGCTCCCGCGATGGTCGCATAGCTCAGTTGGTTAGAGCGCACGGTTCACATCCGTGAGGTCCTAGGTTCGAGTCCTAGTGCGACCACTCGGCATCACGCCAAGGCCCAGCGGTGCCGAGCCCCGCAGTGACATTGCGCCACTGCGGGGCTCGGTGCATCCGGCTTCCGCCGACGGCCGTGCGGCGCACGTCGTCGCCCGTGATCCGGACGGCCCGGCGACGGCCCGCGCGACGTGCGCCCCCGCCTCACGCCGCCTTCCTCTGCCCCGCCTCCTGCTTCACCGCCTGCGCCTCGATCTCGATCTTGATGGTGTTGCCGACCAGGATGCCGCCGGTCTCGAGCGCCTGGTTCCAGCGAAGCCCCCAGTCGCGCCGGTCGATCTCCGTCCCCGCCGCGAAGCCCGCGCGCTCGCCGCCCCAGGGGTCCTTGCCGCGCCCCTCGAACGTGGCGTCGAGCGTGACCTCCATTGTCGTGTCCCGGATCGTCAGGTCGCCGGTCACCCGGAACCGGTCGCCCGGCTCGCCGTGCGCGCCCTCCACCCGCTTGCTCCGGAACGTGATCTTCGGATGCGCCTCCACATCCAGGAAATCCGCGGAACGAAGGTGCTCGTCCCGGTCCTCCACGCCCGTGTCCAGACTCGCCGCGTCGATCTCCACCTCCACCTTCGAGTTCTCGGGGCGATCCTCGTCCACCGTGATCGTGCCGTCCACCGTCTTGAAACGGCCCCGCACCGTCGTGAACATCATGTGCTTCGTCGCGAACTCCACGCTCGAGTGCGTCGGGTCGATCCGCCAGGTCGTCGTGCCCGCCATCCTCTCCTCCGGCATTGTCGTGAGCCCGTGCACCGGGGCCTGCCCGCACCACAGCCCCGCGATCCTCGCCCCGGCTTGCGACGACCGTGCCAGCGACCCGCGGCCCGGCGCAGGATTGCGCATCCCGATGCGCGAGCCCGCGCCGCGACCGGCACCGACCCGGAGCCGCGTCCGACACCGACGCGGAGGTGCGTCCGATACCCACGCGGAGGTGCGTGCGACACCCACGCGGAACCGCCTATGGCACCCACGCGCAGCCGTGTCCGACACCCACGCGCAGCCGCGTCCGACAGCCACGCGGCGCCGCGACCGGCGGCGCGCGCCATTCTGCTCCGCGAATCGCCCCACCAACCGCGGCCGACAGCGCCCGGGGAACGCCCGTCGCGGCCCCGGGTATGCGACCACCTTGGTTACACACTGTGTCGGGAGGAGGGGCGCTATGGCGATCAGCAGTCGGTTCGCCGTTGCGGTGCACGTGCTGACGCTGCTCGAGGCGAGCGGCGGCGAGCCGGTGACGTCCGAGCGGCTGGCCGGGAGCGCGAGCACGCATCCGGCGCTGGTCCGCCGGATCCTCTGCATGCTGGCGCGGGCGGGGCTGACGACGTCGCGGCTGGGTGCCGGCGGCGGAGCGCTGCTGGCGCGGCCGGCGTCGCAGATCACGCTGCGGGACGTGTACCGCGCGGTCGAGGAGGGGCCGCTGTTCGCCATGCATCACGAGTCGCCGGACGACCGTTGTCCGGTCGGGCGGCACATCCAGCCGGTGCTGGAGGGCACGACGGCCGCGGCGCGACGCGCGCTGGAGGAGGTGCTGGCGGGTCGCACGGTCGCGGATGTGGCCCGGCGCGTCGCCGCCCGTGCCGCGAAGGAAGCGGCGGTGCGAGGGCGCCCGGGCGCCCCCGGGGCCGCCTGCCACGGACCGGCGGCGCCCGTGGTCGGTGGGCGGCGTGGCAGGCGGCGGACGCGTGTGTCGCCGGAGGGTTCACTCTCATGATCACGGCCCGGAAGGGCACGGTAAGGAGGTGGAGGATGAGCACGACGTTGACGGAGCAGGGAACGGCGTCCGACGTGGGCGCGGCCGGGGGGGCGATGCCGGCCGTGTACGCGGTCGTGCGGATCGCGGCGGGACTTCTGTTCATGGAGCACGGCGCCCAGAAGCTGTTCGGGTGGCTGGGCGGCATGGGGCAGCCGGGCGCGACGGCGGAGCTGTTCTCGATGATGGGACTCGCCGGGGTGCTCGAGTTCTTCGGCGGGCTGCTGATCGTGCTGGGCCTGCTGACGCGCCCGGTGGCGGTGGTCCTGGTGCTCGAGATGCTCGCGGCGTACGCGATGGGTCACATGCGCCAGGCGCTGTTCCCGGTTCAGAACGGCGGCGAGCTGGCGCTGCTGTACGCCAGCATCTTCGCGCTCTTCGCCGCGACCGGCGCCGGCCCCGCGAGCGTCGACGGCGCGCTGGCCCGGCGGAAGCGCATCTGACCCCGGATCCGCCGGGACGCCGAAGCGGGTAGCGCGGGCGGGGGTGCCCCGCAGCGTACGTTGCGCGCCGGGCGCCAGCGCGCCCGGAGCGGTCCACCCGCGCCGAAGCGCGGCCGGCCGTGTGGCCGGCCGCGCAATATTTTCGTAGCGACGAACGGTGTGCGCGGCGGCGCACCCGGGAGCGATGGGTACGGAAGTTGTTCGATGTCGTGGAAATGCGGGGCGTGACACTGCGGAACCGGATCGGGATCTCATCGATGGGTCAGTACTCGAGCGGAGCCGGGTTCGTGAGCGACGGGCGCGTGGTGTGCCTCGGCGTGGTGGCGGCCGGGGGTGCGGGGTCGGCCCGGGGCGGCCGCTTCGCGATCGCGCTGGCGGCCGCGATCGCGGCCGCCGCGGTGACGGGGTGCGTGGAGCGCCGGGAGCCGGCCGCCCGCGAATCGATCGACGCGACGCTGCGCGCCCGGGTGGAACGCGTGCTGGAGTGGAACGGGCATCGGATCGACCGGCGCGCCGAGGCGATCGACGAGATCTTCCAACCACTCCCGCTGCTCACGGCGGCGGAGGAGTCGGCGCTCCGGCGTTACGGCAACGACGCGCACCTCGCCCGGGCGCGCCGCCTCGGCGTGCCGCGCCCGTCGAGCGAGGCCGAGGTGGATTCGCTCCGTGCGGCGGGGCGGCTGGTCGAGCTCGCGGCGGAGACGCGGCACTGGGTGGTCCGGGAGCTGGACCATTCGCTGCCGTACGTGACGCCCGATGTCGTGGCGCTGCTCGAGGAGATCGGCGAGCGATTCCACGCGCGGCTGGCCGAGCTGGGCGTGCCCCCGTACCGTCTCGAGATCACGTCCGTGCTCCGCACCGCGGCGGCGCAGCGGGATCTGCGGCGCACGAACGCGAACGCGGCGCGCGGGGTGAGCGCGCACGAGTACGGGACCACCGTGGACGTGGCGTACAGCGCGTACGCGGCGCCGTCGGACCCGATCGTCCCGATCGACGCCGCCGGCGCGCGCTGGCTCGAGCGGCCTCTCGAGACATACGCCCGGGCCCGGGCGGAGCTGGTCGCCGCGCGCCGCTCGCGCGAGCTCCAGGCGATCCTCGGCGACGTGCTGAGGGAGCTCCAGGCCGAGGGCAAGGTGCGCGTCACGCTGGAGCGGCGTCAGCCGGTGTACCACCTCACGGTGGCGACCCGGTTCGACGACGACGCCTGACCCCGCGAAGGCATCGCGGCGGCCGCACGCCTACCGCTCAACCACACTCCTGCACGCGCTCCCGCTCCACGAACGTGACCGGGAGCCGCCCGGCGGCGATCCGCGCCACGTAGACCGGCGCGGTCAGCGCCTGCGCGGTGATGCACCCGGGGCCCGGCCGCGTTTCGACGACGACGACGGTGAGCGCGTCCTGCGTCCGGTAGACCCCCGCGATCTCGATCGCGTAGCCGCCCGTCGGCCGCCGTCCCATCGCCGCCACGATCACCCGCTCGCGGTCGAAGTCCACCGCAGGCGCGGCGGGGCGCGGCGCCCGGTTCGCCGTGAGCTCCGCCCAGAACGCCCGCCACGCCGCCTCCGTCGTGATCACCTCGCGGCGCCGCGTCTCGATGCCGCTGTGCGTCTCCTGGACGATCCGTTCCATTCGCACCTCCGTGGCGCCGGCCGGGGGGGCCGTGTCATCGGCCCCGCTGGCGGTGCACCCGGCCGCGATCGCGATCACGACGACGGCCGGCGTGTGAAGGCGATGCCGGTACATGTCGCGTCCCCCCTCAGCGCTGTACACCATCGTCTGCCGCCCCGCTGCACGACCCGCGCCCGTTCCGGCCGCGGCTCCGCACGGTAGGCCACGAGCGCCCGTGAACGCACGCGGCGCTCCCGTCATCGGAACGCGTTTCCGCCCCACGGAAAAATAGTGGCAGTCGCCGCGGCGGCGCGGGCGGTCGGCGGCGGGTGCCGATCGCGGCGCGCCGACCGCAGCGCACGTGGTGCGTCGCTCAACTGACGACACTCCAGCGGCTTGCGCCGACACCACCCGCGTGGCGCGGGGATCCGCGCCCGCCCGCCGTCGCCGGCCGGAGACCGGTACGATGCATGCACACCGACCGGCCCCGTCCGTACCGGGTCGGCCCGTCGCCGACGGCGCCGGCCAGGTCCCGACGATGGGGGGGCCCGAATGAGTGAACCAAGACCGATCGATTGCACGACTCAGCGCCTCATCGGAGCGCTGACGCTGAGCCGGGCGCAGCTCGCAGAGCTCGTGAGCGTGAGCACCGGCACGCTCTACTCCTGGGCGACCGGGCGGCGCCGGCCCGGCCCGGAGAACGCCGCGCGCCTCGTGGAGGTCGCGGAACGGCATGCCGAGCTGATCGCGTTCCAGGCGGCCGAGATCGCGCGGACGCTGTGGCCCGACGGCGCGCGCCCGCGCTGAATTTTCCCTTGACGACATCTCCGGCAGTCGTTACGCTTTTCCGTACAGCGCTGTCGTTCGATCGCCCCGGCAGCGTATTCCTCGAGCGAGCGCGCCGGTCTCGCCGGTTTTCGCGCCGACGCGCCCGCCGATGGACGTCGGAGCCGTTGGTCCCAGCTCAACGGGGGCCCTGCTCGACGCTGGGCCCTGGGAGGCGGGGATGTCCAGTCGAGCCTACGTCTCGGATCGCGCTCCGTACGTGCCGGACGCCGGCATGCCCCCACCCCTTTCGGATCCCCATTCGAACCATCTCTGTCTGATCGGCGACGATCCCGCGGCGACGTACTCGGATGCGGTGAACTTCCTCGTGCGCGGATTGGACCACGGCGAGCGCGCCGTGTTCGTCTGCGACGGCGCCAGGCGCGATGAGGTCGATCGTGCGTTCGCGGCGGCGGGCATCGACGTCGCGGCCGAGGTGGAACGCGGGGCGCTGCGGCTCCTGGCGCCGACCGACGGCACGGCGCGCGATGAGGGTGCGGCCGATTCGCTGGTCGAGCGGTGCCGGGCGGACGCCCTCGGCGCGGCCGCGGCCGGCCTCGCCGGCGTGCGGGTGGCGCTGGACGTGGGGTGCGCGCGGTCCGGGCCGGCGCCGATCGAGCGGCTCATCGATTGGGAGGCGCGGGTGGGCGCGATCTCGCTGGAGGTGCCGCAGACGTCCGTCCTCTGCCTGTACGACCGGGCCCGGTTCCCGGCCGTCGAGCTCGAGCGCGTCCTTGGCCGTCACCCGGCGGTCGTACTCGGCGGCCGGGTCTGTCCGAATCCGTACTTCGAGCCGGACCCGGCGGACGTGCCGGCCGGGGCCGCGGCCCGCCTCACCTGGAAGCTCGACGGGGTCCGGCGGCTGCGCGAGGTGGAGGAGGATCGCGGACGGCTCATGCAGCGCGCGCATCGCCTGGAGGTCGAGCGACGGATGTCGCGCCGCGCGGAGGCCGCGCTCGAGCGTATGCGGCAGCTCCAGGACATCACGGCCGCGATCGCGGGCGCGTTGACGGAGCAGGAGGTCATCGCCGCGCTGGCCGAGCGCACGCTGGAGGCGCTGGGCGCGCGTGCGATCGCGGTCGTCGGCGCGTCGACGGATTCGGCGGCGCCGGAGCTGCTCCACACCCTCGGCTGGCCGTGGGAGCAGGCGCTCGAGTACCGCCGGCTGTCGTTCCCGGACGCCTCTCTCGTCTGCGAAGCGATGCGCAGTCGAGAACCCGCGTTCGTGCCGACCGTCGCCGAGTACGGCGCGCGGTACCCTCACCTCGAGCGGATCCGCCGGCTCCTCGGCTCCGGTTCGACGCTCGTGATCCCCCTCATCGGCAAGGACCGGGTGCTCGGCGCCGTCCAGCTCGCGTTCGGCGACGTCCGCGAGTTCACGGACGAGGACCACGGCTTCGCGGCGACGCTCGGGCACCTCGCGGGCCAGGCGATCGAGCGCGCCCGGATGTACGGTGCGGTCCGCGCCAGCGAGGACCGGTTCCGCGTCGCGCAGGAGCTCTCGCTCGACGGCTTCTCGATCCTGCGGTCGGTCCGCAACGACGTGGGCGAGGTCGAGGACTTCATCTGGGAGTACGCCAACCCCGCGATCGGCCGGATGCTCCGGCGCGACCCGTCGGAGCTCGTGGGCCGGCGGATGCTCGAAGTCTTTTCCGGGCACCCCGACTGGGAGCTGCACGACCAGCTGGTCCACGTGGTGGAGACGGGGGCGCCGCTCCAGGTGGAGCGGTTCTACGACGCCGACGACCTTCGAGGCTGGTTCCGCAGCACGGCCGTCCGCCTCGGCGACGGCATCGCGATGTCGCTCTCGGACATCACGGAGCGGAAGCGCGCGGAGGAGCAGACGCGGATCCACGCGGTGCGCAGCCGGGTCCTGGCCGAGGCGGCGCGCGCGTTCGCCGAGGCGCGGCTCGAGGGCGCGGCCATCCTGGACCGGCTCGCGGAGAGCCTCGCACTCCACGTCCGCGACCTGTGCGTCATCCTCCTCGCCTCGGCCGACGGCCACCGGCTCGACGTCGCGGCCGTTCGACACGGCGATGCCGAGGTCACGCGGGTCCTGCGCGACCGGGCCACCGGCCCGATGAGCGTGGAGCGCGGCCTCGCCGCCTGGGCCGTCCGCTCCGACCGGACCCTCGTCATCGACGCGCCGGGCCGCGACCGGCTCGAATCGATCCTGCCCGCTCCACTCGTCGCGTACGTCGACCGGTACGGCGCAAGCAGTCTCCTCGTCAAGCCGCTCCTCGTCTGCGGCAAGCCGGTGGGCGCGCTCCTGCTCCTGCGCGCCGGCGGTAGCGCGACCTACGGCAATGCCGACCGCCAGCTCGCGGACGAGATCGCCGCTTGCGCCAGCTTCGCCATCGACAATGCCCGGCTGTACCACGAGGCACAGGAGGCGATCCGCACGCGCGACGAGGTGCTCCGCATCGTCGCCCACGACCTGCGGAGCCCGCTCAACACCATCTCGATGTCGGTCCGGCTGCTGCGGGACCGGATCGCCCAGGGCACGGACGGTGAGAAGTACCTCCACGTGATCGGCCGGTCCACCACGCACATGGCGCGGCTGATCGATGACCTGCTCGACGTCGCGCGGATCGAGGCGGGCGAGCTGGCGGTCGAGATCGAGAAGCTGGCCGCCGCGCCGCTCGTGGCGGAGGCGGTCGACATGCACCGCGACCTCGCGGCGGAGCGAGGCCTGGAGCTCCGCGTCGAGATCGCCGAGGACCTGCCACCCATCGCCGCGGACCGGGAGCGCATCATCCAGGTGTTCGCGAACCTGCTGGGAAACGCCATCAAGTTCACGCCGGCCGGCGGCGGGATCCGCGTCTCGGTCGAACGGCTGCCGGACGCGCTGGTCTTCTCGGTGTCCGATACCGGGCCCGGGATCACGCCGGACCAGATCGGGCTCATCTTCGACCGCTTCTGGCAGGCGAGCCGCGCGCGCCGCGCCGGCGCCGGGCTCGGCCTGGCCATCGCGAAGGGGATCGTGGAGGCCCACAAGGGCCGCATCTGGGCGGAGAGCGAGCCGGGACGGGGAAGCACGTTCTCGTTCACCGTCCCGGTCGCTTAGACGCCGGCTGCCGCAGGCGTTACGGCGTGGCGCCGCCCGCCGGCACGGCCAGGGCTTCGCGTGCCGCGTCGATCGCGGCACGGCCATCCGCGGCGTGGCCCTCTGCGGTCAGCACCGCGGCCAGCGCCTCGAGCGCGTGCTCGATGTTCTGCCACCGGCAGCTGTGCCCCATCAGCCCGATGCGCCACACCTTGCCCGCCAGGTTGCCGAGCCCGGCGCCGACCTCGAGCCGGTGCTCCTCGAGCAGCCGACGGCGCACCCGCGCCTCGTCGATGCCGTCCGGCACCGTGACCAGGTTGAGCTGCGGGATCCGCTCGGCTTCCGGGACGATGGTGCCCAGGCCGAGCACGTCCAGCCCGGCGCGTAACGCCACGTGGTTCGCCCGGTGGCGCGCCCACGCGTTCTCGATCCCCTCCTCCCGCACCGCCAGCAGCGCCTCGTGCAGTCCGTAGAGCGCGTTGATCGGCGCCGTGTGGTGGTATGACCGCTTCCCTTCGCCGCTCCAGTAGGACATCACGAGCGTGAGATCCATGAACCAGCTCTGCACCGGCGTCTTGCGGGCGCGCACCTTGTCCAGCGCGCGCTCACTCAGCGTGATCGGCGCCAGGCCGGGCGCGCAGGACAGGCACTTCTGCGTGCCGGAGTAGACGGCATCGAGCCCCCACTCGTCGACCTCGAGCGGCGAGCCGCCGAGCGACGTGACCGCGTCCACGATCGTGACGCAGTCGTGTCGCCGGGCGATCTCCGCGAGCGTCTTCGCGTCGGAGAGCGCACCCGTCGACGTCTCCGCGTGGACGAACGCGACGACTTTCGCGTCCGGGTGTGCGGCCAGCGTCGCCTCGAGCTTGGCCGGGTCGACCGCCCGGCCCCAGGGATCCTCGACCCCGACCACCGTGCCGCCGCAGCGTTCAGCCATCGACTTCAGCCGCCCGCCGAACGCGCCGTTCAGGCACACGACCACCTTGTCGCCCGGCTCGACCAGGTTGACGACGCAGCTTTCCATCCCCGTCGTCCCGGGGCCGGAAACGGGCATGGTCAACGCGTTGGAGGTTCGGAACACGTAGCGCAGCAGGTCCTTGATCTCCTCCATCAGCTCGACGAAGGCCGGGTCCAGGTGCCCGATGGTCGGGCGCGCCATGGCCTGGAGCACGCGCTCGGGCACATCCGAGGGCCCGGGGCCCATGAGGATCCGGGTCGGGGCGGTGAACGATCGATGTTCCATTGCGATTCGCGGGTTCGAGGATCATGCCGTGCGGCTCCCGAGCGGACGAGTGCTGCGGCTCGAGGCCGGTCGTATTATGGCAGCCGGTGGCGACATTGCCAAGCCGGGCCTCCCGTCGGGCACGGCGCGCCGGGCACCCCCGGCTCGCCGCAGCCTGCCGGGACCGGGCGTCGCTAGAACCGAAAGGAATTTCCTGCCGAGCCGGGCATCGGGCGCCCGGGCCGCGCATCACCGGCCGTTCGCGCCGCCGAGCCGCACCGGCGTTTCCCCCAGCACCCGGTCCAGCGTCTCGACCAGGCGGTCGGCGTCCGCCTCCGTGACCACCAGCGGCGGCTTGATCTTGAGCACGTTGTGCAGCGGCCCGTCCGTGCTGAGCAGGATGCCGTGATCGCGCAGGCGCTCGACGACGTACGCGGCGTGGCGCGCGGCCGGCTCCAGCGTCTCCCGGTCGAGCACCAGCTCGACGCCGATGTAGAGGCCGAGCCCGCGCACGTCGCCGATCAGCGCGTGGCGCTCCGCCAGCGCGAGCAGCCCGTCGAGGAGCCGGCCGCCGACGCGGCGCGCGTTCTGCTGGAGCCGTTCCGCCTCGATCACGTCCAGCACCGCGAGCCCGACGGCGCACGAGACCGGGTTGCCGCCGTACGTGTTGAAATACTCCATCCCGTTCGCGAACGAGGCGGCGATCTCGGGCGTGGTCACCACCGCGGCCAGCGGGTGGCCGTTTCCGATCGGCTTGCCCAGCGTCACGATGTCGGGGATGACGCCCTGCGTCTCGAAGCCCCAGAAGTGCGTGCCGACGCGGCCGAACCCCACCTGCACCTCGTCGGCGACGCACACGCCGCCGGCCTCGCGCACGTGCCGGTACGCTTCGGCCAGGAAGCCGTCGGGGAGGACGATCTGCCCGCCGCACCCCGGGAGCGACTCGCAGAAGAACGCGGCCGCGCCGCCGCGCTCCCGCGCCGCGTCGATCGCGTCACGCACGTGCGCCGCGTAGCGCCGTCCCGTCTCCGCGCCGCGCCCGCGGTACAGTCCGCGATAGGGGTCGGGCAGCGCCACCGCGTGCACCCACGGCGGCGCACCTGCGCCGCCCGGGCCGGCGAACTTGTACGGGCTCATGTCGATCAGCGACGTCGTGTTGCCGTGGTACGCCGCGTCGACCACGACGACGTCGCGCCGCCCGGTGTGCGCGCGGGCCAGGCGCAGCGCGAGCTCGTTCGCCTCGCTCCCCGAACAAACGAAGTAGCACACCCGCAGCGGCTCGGGGAGCATCGCCGTCAGCCGCTCGGCGTAGCGCAGCATCGTCTCGTGGAGGTAGCGCGTATTCGTGTTCAGCACCGCGGCCTGGCGACGGAGCGCGTCCACGACCCGTGGGTGCGAATGCCCCACGTGCGCGACGTTGTTCACCCCGTCGAGGTACGCCCGGCCGTTCTCGTCGTAGAGGTACTGCCGCCGGCCGCGCACGATGTGCAGCGGGCGGCGGTAGGACACGCTCAGCGAAGGGCCGATCCGTCGTTCCCGCGCGGCCGCGAGCTCGGCGGCGGCCGGCACCCGTTCCGCCACGCACCCACCGGGGAGGCCCAGCAGCAGGTTCGGGTCCGGCGACAGCGACAGCCACACGCTCCGCTCCGACGGCCGCGCGACGCCCGGGAACGTGCCGTCGTACGCCAGCAGGTCCGTGATGAGCTGGAGGTGCAGGTGCGGCGCCCAGCCGCCGTTCCCCGGCGGCGCGCCGACGGCGCCGATCCGCTCGCCGGCGGCCACGGCGGCGCCGGGACGCAGGTTCTCGAGCGAGTCCGCCGTCAGGTGGCCGTACAGCGTGTAGAACGGCTCGCCCGAGTCCGTCCGGTGCTCGAGCACGATCGTCGGGCCGTAGTCGAAGCGGCCGGCGTTGTCCCGCAGCGCGCGGACGGCGCCGTCCAGCGGCGCGTGGACCGGCGTGCCGGGCTCGACGAACAGATCGACGCCGAGGTGGACCGTCCGCCACTCCGACCCCTCGTCCGTCTCGACCCGGAACGCGTCCACCGTGTTCCAGCGCCGCACCTCGTCGTAGCGGCCGATCCCGACCTCGGCCCGCGCCGCGCGCATCCGGCCGAAGAGCCGCTCCGTCCACGCGTCCGCGGCGTCGTCGCCGTCCAGCCCGTCGAGCTCGAGGCTGCCGACGCTCAGGTCGAACGTCAGCCGTCGCGCCCCGGCGAGGTCCCGGCCGAGGACCGGCGCGATGCGGTGCCGGTTCGCGCCGAGCCACGCGACCACCGCCGGCGTGCGCGGACACGGCTCCAGCCTGCAGGCGTGACGGAACACGCAGTGCGCGAAGTCCGGGCTCACCCCCGCGAGCCGCTCGAGCGCCGCCCACGCGCCCGCTTCGCTGACCGTCAGGTAAGCGTTGGCCGGGTCCCGCTTCCGCTCGCGCGCCGCGTTGACCACGCTGACGCAGAGCCGCAGCGCGACCAGCGGGTACAGCGCCTCGATCTCCGCGTCGGCGAGGGCGTTCACGCCGTGGTACCCCGCCACGACCCGGGCCGCCGCCGCGAGCGGGTCGGCCTTTCCCAGCATCGCGTACGCCGCCGCGATCGCCGGCTCCGCGACGAGCCACGAATGCACCAGGTCGCCGAAGTCGATCAGGCCGACGACGTGCCGCGGCGCCAGCGGGTCCGCCCCGCCGTCGACCAGCACGTTGTGGTCGTTCGCGTCGCCGTGGATCACGCCCGTCCGGAGCCGCGGCAGCAGGGGGGCCGCCCGGGCGTCGAACAGCCCGGCGAACCGCTCCACGAGCGCGCGCCGCTCCGGCTCGGGCACCTCGCCGAGGCCCCGCTCCACGAACGGCCGGCCGCGCCGCAGGTCCCACTTCAACGCCCGGTGCGCCGCACCGTCGTCGAACCCTTCGAGCGCGCGGTCCACGGCGCCGAGCATTCGGCCCAGCTCCGTCAGCAGCTCCGCCGTGTGCGGCCGGAACGCCGCGAGCGGCTCGCCCGGGACGTGCTCGAGGAGCCGCGCGAGGCGCACACCGCCGCCCGGCGCGGGGAGCTCCGCCACCCACGCGCCCGTCCGCGTCGCCACGACGCGCGGAAACCGGTAGGGCAGCTCCGCCCCCGCGAGCCGGTCGACCACCCGCCGCTGGCACTCGAGCAGCGCCGGATCCTCGCCCACCTGCGACACCTTCAGCACGTACGCCGCGCCCGACGCCGTCACGAGACGGAAGTTCCGATCCCGCTCGCCCGGGAGCGGCCGCGCACGCCCCGCGATCCCGTACGCCCGCCGCGCGAGACGCTCCGCGTCCGCCACGGTCGGCTCCCGCGGCCGGCGACGACGATCCTCCTGCTTCGGCTCCCCGTTCGGCATGGTCGGCGGTGGATGGGGTCGGCGTCCATCGGCTCCAGCCGCCATAATACGCGCCGCCGTCCGCCGCCGCGATGGATCACCGAACCGGCGCGCACCCTCGACTGCAACGTTTGCCCCGTCCGACGCATCTTGGTCTGTGGAGGGGCTCCTCTCCGAGTCGAGACGGGGCCGTCGCGGCCCGACCGACGCAACCGACCTCGCCCGGTCGGTCGGCCGCGCACTCGATCCGTTCCCCACGACGAGCAGGTGCATCGTGCCGTGTTCCGCGGGGCGAAGATGGTCCGACATCGCCCTGGCCGAAAAGGTCAGGGCCGGCGAAACCGAGGCGCTGGCCGAGCTCTACGCCCGGTACTGGCGCCTCGTGCGGTCCATCGCCTACCGCCTGACCGAATCGCGCGAGGATGCGGATGACGTGCTCCAGGACGTGTTCGTGGCGCTGCCGGACGCGCTCCGCACGTTCGAAGGGCGCGGCTCGCTCGAGGGGTGGCTGAGGACCGTCGCGGCACGGAGGTCGCTCATGGCGCTGCGCAAGCGAAGGAGTCTCCGCGAGACGCCGCTCGACGCGTACCGGCGGCACCGAACGCCGAGCGCGGCGGAACCCACCGTCGACCGCATCGCGCTCGAACGCGCGCTGGCGGAGCTCGCCGACCCGCTTCGCGTCGTCTTCATCCTGCACGAGGTCCACGGCTTCAAGCACCAGGAGATCAGCGAGATGCTCGGCATCGGCGTGGAGGGCTCCAAGTCGAGGCTCCACCGCGCCGTGCGGCGCCTCAGAGAGCGGCTTCGGAGCGGCCAATGATGGGATCGTGGCGACATCCGACCTTCGAACGGCTGAG
Organism: Longimicrobiales bacterium; assembly: GCA_036381255.1. Taxonomy (GTDB): domain Bacteria; phylum Gemmatimonadota; class Gemmatimonadetes; order Longimicrobiales; family RSA9; genus CALBZE01. The sequence continues at coordinate 16,493 of DASVDG010000094.1, forward strand.
CCGCTACGCGCACGACGAGCTGGTCGGCCGTCGGCGGGCACGCGTCGCGGCGCACCTGTCCCGTTGCGAGGCGTGCCGCGGCGGCGTGCGCTTCGTCCAGGCGCTGCGTGAGGCCGCGCGCCAGCTCTCCGAACCGGACGAGACCGACCGCGCGGAGGCGCTGCTCCGCCGCGTCCTCGCCCGCCGCGCCGCCGGCGAACGGGTGATCCTGCCGCTGAACGGGCCGATCCCGATCGGGCGCACGCGGCGCGGATGGTGGCGCCACGCCGCCGCGGCCCTGATCCCGCTCGCCGTCGGCACGACGCTCCTGGTCGGCGTCCCGCGACTGCGCGCGGACCGGAGCCAGCTCGAGTTCTCGCCCGCACGGCCCCGGGCCGGCCAGACCGTCACCGTCACCTACCGCAGCGGCGTGCTCCTCGACGCGGAGGACCGCCTCGTCCTGCGCGGCTCGTTCCACGACGCCGACGGCCGGCGCCGACGCATCGAGGCCGCCGTGCTCCGGCGCGTCGGCCGCGGGACGTTCCGGGGCGAGCTGCGCCTGCCCGCCTCCACCGTCTACGCCGCGTTCGTCGTCGAGGACGCGTCGGGCACCCGGGCGGACACGAACCTCCACCGCTTCTGGGAGGTCCTGGTCCACGACGCGGACGGCGAGCCGACGTTCGACGCCCTCTCGCGGCGCGTTCAGGCGCACTTCGGCCGGAACTGGGCGGCCGCCCTCGAGAGCGCGCGCTCGCTCGTCGAACGCCACCCCGAAAAGGTCGCGTCCTGGGGACTGCTCTTCGCCGTCGAGCGGAGCATCGCCGGGAGCGCGGCGCTCGACAGCCTCCGGGCCGCGCATCTCGCACGACTGCGGAGGTTCGTGTCACACACCGACACGGCCGCGCTCCCGGCCGCCGAGGTCGCGTCCGTCGCGTACCAGGCGCTGACGCTCGGCGACAGCGTGCTCTTCAGGGAGTGGCTCGCGCGCCTGGCCGACATCGCGCCGCACCACCGCGTCGTCGGACTCGCCCGCTACCTCGACGCGATCGAGCTGCGCCGCGCCGGCGAGCCGGCACGCGCGCTCGCCCTCTACGATTCGATCTGGAACGAACAGTCCGACGCGCGGAACACGATCGCCGATGCGGCGGTCCTGACCGCGCTGGAGGTCGGGGATCCGGACGCGATCGTCGACTGGGTCGATCGCGCGAGCCGGTTGCGGCCGGACGAGCGCGGTGAATACGCGCGCATCCTCCTCGACCACCCGGCCGTGCGTGCCGCCGGCCTGCGCACGATCCGCCACGAGATCCGGCGACTCGAGGCGCCGCCCGGGCCCGACCGCCCCCTCGGGCGCACGGTCGTCGAGGAAGCGGCGCACCGACGCCTCGAGGCGACCCGCCTGATCGCCGCGCTCGGCGCCGCGCTCATCTCGGACGGACACACCCGCGCCGGGCTGGACACCCTCCGCCTCGCCGCGGCCCGTGGCTGGGACCCCGTCGTCTACCAGAGGGTCGCGGACGGCTTTCTCGCCGCCGGCGACACGTCCGCCGCGCTCCCGTTCCTCGCCGCGCTCGCAGCCGACCCCGCGGGCGACGAGGATACGCGACGGCGCCTTGCCGAATTCGTCCGCGCACGCACCGCTCCCGACACGCTACGCGCATGGCTGGACGCGGCCGAGCGCGGGATGCGCCGATACTACGACGAACGCGCGGTCCGCCGGCCGGTCCCACGCGACATCGTCGCCACCGATGCCGCCGGCAGCCGCCGGACCATCGGGTCGGTGCTCGGCGGCGAGGTCACCGTGGTCGCGATCCTTTTCGGCTATGGCTCGCCGGAGCTGTTGAGCCTGACGTCGATCCGGGAGATGGGACGTCGCATCACTGGTCTCGGCGGGCGGATGGCGATCGTCACGCAGCGGCGGCCGAGCCGCGAGTTCCTGCGACGCATCGCCGAAGCGGAGATCGACTTCCCGGTCCTGGCCGACACCCACGGCGAGGTCACACGGGTGTTCCGGAGTCCGGGGGTCCCGGCGTACTTCGTGGTCGACACCGAGGGCAGCATCCGTCTCGAGAGCATGTCGCTGGAGGACGCCGTGCGCCACGCCGCGCTCCTCCTACGCGCCGAGCGGAACGAAGCCCTGCTTGCCGTCGACGCGTCCAGCCGCGTCGATGCCGGTCCCTCGCGGCGCACGGAACACGCGCCGCCGGCGGCCGTGCCGGAGACCGGATCCCGCTGAGCGACGTAGACCGTCCGAGTGGCTCCCGCCAGGCAGTAAGCCGTTGCAGATTCACCCTGTCGCCTGCCACGATCCACTCTGTCCCACCGCTCGATCGAGCGTTCGACCACTTGGACGGTCCACGGGCTTCGCTACTGCCGCTCGCTGGTGATCCGGTAGTTGCTCAGCATCCAGGTGTGGAAGTCCAGGATCAGCCGGTCGGCCACGTCCTTCGGAAGCCCGAGCCCCGTCAGCTTGCTGTAGTAATCCTCCACCACGGTCGCCAGCGCATCCGTCTCGTCGCGCAGCAGCTTGGCCGGAATCTCGATCCGCTCTCGCTCCATTCTCCGTGCCGCTCCTCCTTCACCGCATCGTTCGGCGCCGAGCCCCGCGCCGTGCCCGGCCGGCGGCCGGGTCGCCATGGAAACACCGGCGGGGCGGGTCCGCGTGCACACCGCCGGGGCCGCACGCGACGTCCCGCTCCACGCAGATGCGGTGCCTCGACGCCGGCCGCCGCCCGGAATGGTCCCCGCTCGGCGCCGTCCGATCCGCACCGACGCCGGGGCCGGACCCGGTTGACGCGCGCCGTGTCCCGGTCTACCGTCCGGTCATGTCGTTCGCCCCGCCTGCGGACGGGGGACCGGGCACGTTCCTTTCCGGTCGACGTTCCTCGGGGCCGCGTCTCCAGCCATGGAACGATCGGAGGTGAGATGGGGGATGGACGTGACATCCGGGACCTCGTGCCGGGCCTCGCGAATGCGGCGTGTCCGGTGCCGGAGGTGCTGACCGGCGGCCAGCCGACGGAAGAGCATCTGCGGGTGTTCTCGGAGCAGGGTTACCGGACGATCCTGGACCTGCGCGCGCCGGGCGAGCCGCGCCCGTACGACGAGCCCGAGGCCGCGCGGCGGATCGGGCTGGAGTACGTCAACCTGCCGGTGACGCCGGACACGCTATCGGACGAGACGTTCGGGCGTTTCCGCCAGCTCATGCGGGATGCGTCAAAGCGCCCGGTCGTGGTGCACTGCGCGTCGGGGAACCGGGTCGGCGTGCTCCTGATCCCGTACCTCGTGCTGGACGAGGGGAAGGGGATGGAGGAGGCGGTGGATGCGGCGATGGAGGCGGGGCTCCGGAGCCGAGAGATGGCGGACCGCGCCATGGATTACGTGCAGCGCCACCTGGGCTGAGCGCGGCGGCGGGCGGCCGCGGCGCGGCGCGGGCGCGCCGCGGCCGCGCCTCGCGGCTCAGCTGCCGAGGTGCCGCCGGAACCAATCGATGGTGAGCGGCCAGGCGCTGCGCGTGGCGGCGAGGTTCGCGCCGTCGCGGCCGTCCTGGGCGCGGAGGAAGCCGTGCCCGGCGCCGGGGAAGACGTGGTATTCGTACGTCTTGCCGAGCTTCTTCATGACCGCCTCGGTCGGCGCGATGGTCGCGTTGACCCGGGCGTCGTCGCCGGCGTACAGCCCGAGGACCGGCGCGGCGATGGCGGCGAGCGCGTCGGGCTCGGGCGCCCGGCCGTAGTAGACGACGGCGGCGCCGAGCTCGGGCGAGCGGGTGGCGTGCGCGAACGAGACGCCGCCGCCCCAGCAGTAGCCGACGATGCCGTAGACGGGCCGGGCGGCCGGCAGCTCCATCGCGTACTCGGCGACGGCGCGGAGCTGCCGGTGCACGTCGTCGGGGTCGAGCGTACGGATCTCGCGGACCGCCGCGTCCCGCTCGGGCTCGCCCTCGGGCGTCATCGGCACGTCCCTCATGGTCAGGAGATCCGGCGCGACGGCGATGAACCCTTCCGCGGCGAACTGATCGGCCACGGCGCGCGCCCAGTTGGACAGCCCGTAGATCTCGTGGACCACGAGCACGACCGGCGCGCGGTCGGCCCGCTCCGGGTAGACGACCCAGGCGCGGACGCTGTCGGCCGGACCGGTCCGCACCATCACCCATTCGCCGTGACGGGGAGAGGTGGCCAGGCGTTCCGCCGCGTCGTCGGCGCCGGCCGGGAGCGGCATCTCTTTCGTGTCCTGCGCCAGCGCGGGGGCGGCCACGAGGAGCGAGAGCGCCGCCGCCTGCACGATCCTGAGCATCGACATGGCTACCTCACGGGGGTGGAGTGGAGTCGGATGACGCCGGCGCCGCACCCTGGTGCCCGGGTGACGCCGCAGCGCCGGCGACCCGCATTATGCCATCGGGCCACGTCGTTGTGAAGGGCGTCGTCCGCGATCGGGCATGCGTTCGCGTTCGCGCCGACGGTCGGCTGCGTCGGCGCGGCCGGGCCCGCGCGGGCGTGGCGCCAACCTCCGCGGGCGGGCCGGCTACGCCCGCGCCAGCAGCCGGCCGATCAGCGCCTCGTTCGACTCCGCCTGCCGCATGAGGGAGAGCAGCGTGTTCATCGCGTCGGCCGGCGTGGAGCCCGCGAACTCGCGGCGCAGCAGGCTCGCCGCGGCGAGCGCGTCTTCCGAGAGCAGCAGCTCCTCGCGCCGGGTCGCGCTCGCGACCAGGTCGATCGCCGGGAAGACCCGCCGGTCCGCCATCTCGCGGTTCAGCACCAGCTCGCTGTTCCCCGTCCCCTTGAACTCCTCGAAGATCACCTGGTCCATCCGCGAGCCCGTGTCGACGAGCGCGGTCGCGATGATCGTGAGCGAGCCGCCGCCCTGCTTCGGATCCACGTTGCGCGCACTGCCCAGGAACCGCTTCGGCTTCTCCAGCGAATTCGCGTCCAGCCCGCCCGACAGTGTGCGCCCGCTCCCGGCCTCGACCGCGTTGTACGCCCGCGCGAGCCGCGTGATCGAGTCCAGGATCAGCACCACGTCCTCGCCCAACTCGACCTGACGCCGCGCCCGCTCCAGCGTGATCTCCGCCACCGCCACGTGCTGGTCCGGAGGGCAGTCGAAGCTCGACGCGACCACCTCGCCGAAGCCGCACGCCTCCATCTCCGTGACCTCCTCCGGCCGCTCGTCCACCAGCAGCAGGATCAGCTTGCATTCGGGATGGTTCGTCGCGATCCCCTCGGCAACGCTCTGCAGCACCGTCGTCTTCCCGGCCTTCGCCGGCGCCACGATCAACGCGCGCTGACCCTTGCCGAACGGACAGAACAGGTCGATCACCCGGTTCGTGTGGTCCGGCTGGCCGCGACGCTCCATGCCGCACTCCAGCACAAGCTGCTCCTGCGGGTGCAGCGCGCTCAGCCGCGGAAAGTCCGGACGCCGCCTCATCTCTTCCGGCGCCCGGCCGTTCACCCGCTCCAGCCGCGTCAGCGGCGGGCTCTTCCCGCGACCCGGCGAGCGCCCGACCTCGCCGCTGATCTCGTCGCCCGACCGCAACCCGTACTGCTGGATCAGCTTCTGTGAAACGTAAATGTCTCCGCTTCCCGCGAGATACCCCGCCTCCCGGCGGCGGATGAATCCCGATCCGCTGCCCAGGACCTCCAGGATCCCCAGGTACTTGTCGTCTGTCACGCTACCTGCTCCGCTCTAGGTTTGGATGGAAACGTCGCACCCGGCCCGGGCGCCGATCCCGGCCGCAGACGGGTGGCAATCTGTCGCTGTCACGCTAAATTTCCGCAGTTCGAACTGCCGGCGTCCGTACCCACTCCACCACCGCCGGGGCGGTGGTACGCACCGAGGCGATCCGATGGCGTCGACCGCACCGACCGCAGCCGTTCTGGCGAACACCGCGGAGATCCGGGCGCACTTCCCGGCTCTCGAGCGGATCCACGAGGGGAACCCCGTGGCGTACTTCGATGGACCGGGCGGCACGCAGGTGCCGCGCCAGGTGGTGGATGCGATGGCGGACTACCTCTTCCGCCACAACGCGAACACGCACTGGGAATACCCCACGAGCGCCGAAACGGACGCGCGGATCGACGCCGCGCGCGCGGCGCTGGCCGACTTCCTGGGCGCGGCGCCGGACGAGATCGCGTTCGGCGCGAACATGACCACGCTCACCTTCCATCTGGCGCGCGCCCTCGGCCGCGGATGGCGCGCCGGCGACGAGGTGGTCACGACCGAGCTCGACCATCATGCGAACATCGCGCCATGGCGTGCGCTGGAACGCGAATTCGGCGTCCGCACGCGGATGGCGAGGATGCGGCCCGAGTCGGGACAGCTCGATTGGGACGACCTCGAGCGCTGCATCACGGAACGGACGCGGCTGGTCGCGATCGGCGCGGCATCCAACGCCCTCGGCACCATCACCGACGTGCGCCGCGCGGCCGATCTCGCACACGCCGCGGGCGCGCAGATCTTCGTCGATGCCGTTCACCTGGCCGCACACGCGCCGATCGACGTGCGCGCCCTCGATTGCGATTTCCTCGCCTGCTCCGCGTACAAGTTCTACGGTCCGCACATCGGCGTGCTCTACGGCAAGCGCGATCAGATCGAAGCGCTCGATGTGCCGCGCCTCGAGCCCGCGCCGGACGATGCGCCGGAACGGCTCGAGACCGGTACCCAGAATCACGAGGGGATCGTGGGAGCCGCCGCCGCCGTGGACTTCATCGCCTCGCTCGCATCGGGCGAGTCCCGACGGGATCGTATCCACGCGGCACTGTCCGGGTTCCATGCCCGCGGCACGGAGCTCACGCGACGGATCTGGAACGGGCTCGAGTCCCTCGACCGCGTCCGCGTCTACGGCCCCGCGCCCGACCGGCCGAGGACGTCCACCGTCTCCTTCGTCGTGGACGGCGTGCCCTCCGTCGAGGTCACGCGGAGCCTCGCCGCACGCGGGGTGTTCGTCTCGCACGGCGACTTCTATGCCGCGACCGTCGTCGAGCGCCTCGGCCACGCCCGCGACGGGCTCGTCCGCGTCGGCTGCGCATGCTACACGACCGACGAGGAAGTGGACCGGCTGCTCGAAGGCGTTCGCGCGATCTGTGGCTGAGCACCGCCGGGGAGACGGGGTCCGGCTCGCCGCGTGGGCGGCGCACGGCCGATCCGGTCGCCGCGCGCCGGGTCCGGCCGCTGGGCAGGGTCGGGGACAAGTATACCGCCGGCGCGCGAACGGCGCCATATCCCTGTTGTGATTTGCACCATAATGTAGTAAATTCATAAGTGCGACAAGAGGCCGGCGGCACCGATGGGACCGGGATCCGCGCGCGACCACTCCGCGCAGCTCCGGGTCGTCGGTCGACCGGCCTCGTATCTTTTGTCGGGCGCGCGGATGCGCCCGATGCGACGTATGCAGGAGAGGCTATGCGATTCGAAGAGCTGACGTCGGCTCCGGCGCTGCTCGCCGGGATCCGCGACCTGGGCTGGACGGCGCCGACGCCGATCCAGGTCAAGGCGATCCCGCCGGCACGCGAGGGGATGGACGTGGTCGGAATCGCCCAGACAGGGACCGGCAAGACGGCGGCGTTCCTGCTCCCGGCGCTGGAGCGGCAGGTCGATCGCGAGGGGCTGTACACGCTGGTGGTCTGCCCCACGCGGGAGCTCGCCCAGCAGGTGGCGGAGGACGCGCGGGCGCTGGCGAAGCATTCCGAGCTGTGGATCGGCGAGGTGTACGGCGGCGTGCCGATCGGGCCGCAGATCCGGGACCTGCGCGCGGGGTTCGATGTCGTGGTGGCCACGCCCGGCCGCCTGATCGACCACCTCGAGCGCGGGACGATCGATCTGTCGACGGTCGAGGTCCTCGTCCTGGACGAGGCCGACCGCATGCTCGACATGGGGTTCCGGCCGCAGATCGAGGCGATCCTCGCGGCGCTGCCCGAGGAGCGGCAGACGCTGATGTTCTCGGCCACGATGCCGAACGGCGTGCACGCGCTGGCGCTGCGGATCCTGAACGACCCGGTCTGGGTCGAGGCGACGCCGCAGTCGACCGCCGCGGAAAAGGTCGAACAGGCCGTCTATCCGGTGCGGCCGGATCAGAAGATCCCGCTGCTGCTGGAGCTGCTGGGCCGCGACGGCATGCAGCAGGTCCTGGTGTTCACCCGCACCAAGATCGGCGCGGACCTGCTACACTCGCGCCTCCAGTCCGCGGGGATCAATGTCACGGTGCTGCACGGCGACCGCGACATGCGCCAGCGGCAGAAGGCGCTCGACGCGTTCGCCGATGGCAAGGTCCGCGTCCTCGTCGCGACCGACGTGGCGCAGCGCGGGCTGGACATCGAGGGGATCAGCCACGTCGTCAACTTCGACGTGCCGCAGAACCCGGAGGACTACATCCACCGGATCGGCCGTACGGGCCGTGCGGGCGCGGCCGGCACGGCGATCACGTTCCTGACGCCCGGCGAGCTGCCGCATCTGCACGCGATCGAGCGCGTCCTCGGCGAATCGCTGCCGCGGGAGTCCGTGCCTGGTCTCACGGCCGCGTTCTCGGGGACGGGCGCGGCAGCGCGACCCGCCGCGCGGCTCAACCGCGCCGGCGGCAGGCTGGGCAGCCGCCGTGGCGAGGGGCTGACGCCGGAGCAGTTGAAGGAGCTCCTCAAGGTCGGCTGAGCCGGGCGCGGCCGCCCGGCCCCACCCCCTCCCCGCTCACCGCGGCAGGACGGACACGTACACCGCGATGTAGTGGCACGCGCTCCCGCCCAGCACGAACAGGTGCCAGATCGCGTGATTGAAGCGGACGCGCTCGTCCCGTACGTAGAACCAGACGCCCCCGGTGTAGAGCACGCCCCCGGCCAGCAGCCAGATCAGGCCCGTGGCCGGGATCGCGCTCAGGATCGGCTTCATCGATACCAGGAGCACCCAGCTCATCACCAGATAGAGCAGCGTCGACAGGCGCGGGTACCGCCCGATGCTGTGGATCTTGAACGCGATCCCGGCCAGGGCGAGAAGCCAGACCGTGCCGAGGAGGACCGGCGCGGCCGGCGTGTGGTCCAGGTTCACCATCAGGAACGGCGTGTACGTGCCCGCGATCAGCAGGTAGATCGCACAGTGGTCGACGATCCGTAACAGGTGCTTCAGTCGCGGCTCCCTGAAGCTGTGATACAGCGTGGACGCGGCGTAGAGGCCGACCAGGCTGGCGCCGTAGACGCCGCAACTGATCAAGAGACGCGCGCTTCCATGATCCGAGGCCAGGACGAGGAGCACGGCGAAGCCGGCGAGGCTCAGTCCCAGCCCGACGCCGTGGGTCACGCTGTTCGCGATGTCCTCGGCGATCCGGCTAAGATCTTCTCCGTACTGCACTTCCATACTCCGACAACGACCGCCTCCGGGGCCGGTCGATGGACGGCTTCATGCATTCGATTCGGTGCTCATCACCGTCACTGCCATGAAAGATTCGGACCGTCCGGGCGCGACGCCGTGAGCGTTCGCGCACGCGTTTTTCGACCCGTTCCAACCTTTCGCGCGCCGCGCCCGTCCAAAGGGGCGTGAACGGAATCGCGACTCCGATGGTGACGACGCAGACCCGAGAACCCCGGGCCGAAGCCGTGGCGGCCGATGCCGAAGACGCGAAGCGCGCCGCGGCGGGGGACGCGCGCGCCTTCGAACGGCTGTACCGGCGCCACGGCGCACGGATCCACACTCTCGCCCGGCGGATGCTGGGCGAGGACGAGGCGGATGAGGCCACGCAGGAGGCGTTCGTCCGCGCGTGGAAGAAGCTGGACACGTTCCGCGGCGATGCGGCGTTCGGGACCTGGCTGCATCGGGTCGCGATCAACGTGATCCTCGCGCATCGGGCGGCGCTCGCGAAGCGTCGCGAGCGGTTCCCGGCGGGTGAGGCCGTGGCCGCGAGCTCGCCGGCCCGCCCGGTCCGCACGGACCTGCGGGTCGACTTCGAGGCGGCGATCGCGACGCTCCCCGACGGCGCGCGGGAGGTGTTCGTCCTCTACGACGTGGAGGGCTACAAGCACGAGGAGATCGCGGCGCGGTTGGGCGTCAGCACCGGCACGTCGAAGTCCCAGCTGCACCGCGCCCGGATGTTGTTGCGCGGCTATTTGAAGGAGTAGACGACCATGGACGGCACGCATCGTTGGATGGACCGCCTGTCCGAGTACCTGGACGGCGAGCTCGACGCGGCGGACCGCGCGGCGCTCGAGGCGCACCTGCAGGGATGCGCGGAGTGCGCCGTCGCGCTCGACGAGCTCCGCGCCGTCATCGCGCTGGCGGGCTCTCTGGAGGACCGGCCGCCGGCGTCGGACCTCTGGCCGGGGATCGCCCGGCGGATCGCCGCGGAGCGGCCGGCCGCGCGGGTCGCCGAGCTGGCGGAGCGGCGCCGCGAGGCGGTCACGCGCATCTCCTTCTCGCTGCCGCGGCTCGCTGCGGCGGCGATCGCGCTGATGCTCCTGTCGGGCGGCTCGGTATGGCTCGCGATGTCCGGACGCGCGCCCGCGCCGGCCGCACCCGTCGCGGAGACGACGACGCCCGGCGCCGGCGACCGCGCGGTCCGGCTCGCGACCGACCGGGCGGTCCCCGGCTACGACCGGGCCGTCTCCGACCTGGCACGGATCCTCGAAGAGGGGCGTGACCGCCTCGATCCGGCGACGATCGAGGTGCTCGAGACGAACCTCCGGATCATCGACCGTGCGATCGAGGAGGCGCGGCGCGCGGTCGCACAGGATCCCATGAACGTGTACCTCAACCGCCACCTGGCGGAGAGCATGCAACGCAAGCTCCAGTTCCTGCGCCAGGCCGGCGAGATCGTTCGAGCCCAGACCTGAAGAGGGGATAGATCCATGTTGAGCGCATTGCTGGCAGCGGGGCTGGCACTCGGCTCCGCGCCGTACCTCTCGATCGACACGACTTTCGCGGTGTCTCCCGACGCGCGCATCGAGGTCGAGAACTTCCGCGGCTCCGTCCAGGTCCGGACCTGGGAGCGCGACGCCGTACGCATCGCGGCGGAGCATTCCGATGACGACCGCATCCGGATCCGCCGGTCCGGCGCCTGGGTGCGCATCGAATCCTCCGGCCGATACGGCCCCGCCCGCGACGTGGATTACGTGATCACCGTGCCGGCCACCGCCGCGCTGCGCATCACGGGACCGTTCAGTGACGTCTCGGTCGACGGCGCCGGGAGCGACGTGGTCGTGGAGTCCGTACGCGGCGACATCCACGTTCGCGGCGGCGACGGCGTCGTCGAGCTGCGCTCCGTCGAGGGAGCGGTCTCGCTCGAAGGCGCCCGCGGCCGCATCACCCTCGCCGCGGTCAACGAGACGATCCGCGCGGTCGACCTGGCCGGCGCCGTCCACGCCGAAACCGTCAACGGCGACGTCGTGCTCGAGCGCATCGACTCGGGCGACGTCGTCGCCTCCACGGTCAACGGCGACGTCCGGTACGGCGGCACCATCCTCGACGATGGGCGCTACGCGCTCAAGACGCACAACGGCGACGTATCGATCGGCATTCCCGAGGGCGCGAACGCGACCATCTCGATCGCCACGTACAACGGCGAGGTGGATTCCGCGCTGCCGATCATCCTCACCGAGCTGCGGCGCGACCGGCGCTTCAGCTTCGCGGTGGGGCGCGGTACCGCTCGGGTCGATCTCGAGTCGTTCAACGGGACCATTCGTCTCCGCCGGCCGGCGGGACGCTGACAGGGAGGTGTGACGATGGGCATCGGATCTGTGGGCAGGAAGGCGTCGGGCGGGATCACGGTCGCGCTGGCCGTGGCGGGCGTCGCGCTCGCGCCGGCGCCGACGGCGGCGCAGGACTTCACCTGGCGCGGTCGGCTCGCCGCCGGCGCGACGCTCGAGGTCAAGGGCGTGATCGGGGACATCCGCGCCGTCGCCGCGGATGGCGACGGCGTCCAGGTGGACGCGGAGAAGTACGGCCGCCGCGACGATCCGGCCGGGGTCGAGATCGTCGTGCTCGAGCACGACGAAGGCGTGACGATCTGCGCCGTCTACCCGTCCGGCCGCGACGGCCGGCCGAACGAATGCGCGCCGGGCGATGCCGGGCGCCTGAACGCGCGGGACAACGACGTGCACGTGAACTTCACCGTGCGCGTTCCGGCCGGCGTCCGGCTCGTCGCCCGCACGGTGAACGGCGAGGTCGAGGCCGAGGGGCTCGGCGGCGACGTCGTCGCCAGCACCGTGAACGGCGACGTGTCCGTCTCGACGGCCGGCCTGGTCGAGGCGAATACGGTGAACGGCTCGATCCACGCCACACTCGGCCGCGCGGACTGGACGGACGACCTCGAGTTCGAGACGGTCAACGGCGGGATCACGCTCGTGCTGCCGGCGGAGGTGAACGCGGACGTCCGCGCGGGCACTGTGAACGGCCGCATCACGAGCGACTTCCCGCTGCGGGTCGAAGGCCGGCTGAGCCGCCGTCGGCTGCGGGGGACGATCGGTGCCGGCGGCCACGAGCTGTCGCTCGGCACCGTGAACGGCAGCATCCGGATCCGGAAATCGACGTGAGCCGTACGCGGCCCGGCGCGCGGAAGACGCCGCCGGGCCGCGTGCCGCGCGGCATCAGCCGGCGCCTGGGCCGGGCGCCGGTGCCGCGCCCCCGATGACGCCGCGGAGAAACGCGAGGACTTCCCGGTCGAAATCGTCGGACCGGTCGAACGTGATGGCGTGTCCGGCGCCGTGGATCCGCGCCAGACGGACGTCCGGGATGCGACGCACCAGGATCTCCACGAAGTCGTTCGGGACGACCGGATCGCGCTTGCCCGCGACCACGAGTGTGGGACACTGGACGCGTCGCGCCTTTCGGGACGGGTGGTCGCGCGTCGCCCGGAGCCAGGTTCCCAGGAACGCGCCGAGCGACCCCTGCATGTACTGACGGGCGACGACCGGGACCAGCGACAGCGGCTCCCGCCCAATGTCCCGAGCGAAGCTGCGGACCTGGCGGAGCAGGCGGCACGAGCCGGGCGCGCCCGTCGGCGTGACCAGCACCAGCGCCCGCGCCCGCGCCGGCGCCCGGACCGCCGCCTCCAGCACCGCCTGCGCCGCGAGCGAGTGCCCGATCCAGACCACGGGGCCGAGGCCGACGGCCGCTGCGAAGGCCAGCAGCCACGACGCCGTCTCCGGCACCGACAGCCCGAGCCGCGGCCCGCGGCTCCGGCCGAAGCCGGGCAGGTCCGGCGCCACGGGCCGGAACCCCGCCGCGGCGAATGCACGACAATGCCCGCGGAACACGGCGCCCGAGAGCCCGAGGCCGTGCACGAACACCACCGGCGGACCCGCGCCGGCATCGATGTAGCGTGCGCGCCGGCCGCCGACCCAGACCTCGGTCCTACGCACCGCCGTCCACCCCACGAAGAAACGAAAGGATCAGCCGGTTGAACACCCGCGGGCGGTCCGCCATCGGGTTGTGGGCCGCATCCGGGATCACGCGAAGCTGCGCCCCCCTGATTCCGTCGGCCAGGATCCACGCGTGGGAGAGCGGCGTGAGAGGATCCAGCCGACCCCAGACCAGGAGCGTCGGGCTCCGGATCCGCGCCAGGAGGGGACGCACGTCGTCGGCCAGGATGTGGTACATCATGCGCAGGATCGTCCGCGGCCCGGCCCGCAGCGCATCGCGCACCACCGTCGGGAGGAAGGCCGGCCGACCCCACGCGCGCGGCGGAAGCAACTCGACCAGGAACCGCACCAGCTCCGCCGCGGACCGGCGGCGCGGGATCCCCGCGGCGCTCGCCAGCACCAGCCGTCCGACCCGGTCCGGCCGACTCGCCGCGAGGTGGATCGAGATCTGGCCGCCCATCGAATGACCGACCACGTGCGGGCACTCCAACCCCTGGGCATCCAGCCACCGCAGCAGCAGCTCCATCATCGCCGGGATGCCGCCGGGCGGCACGGTCGCGGACCGGCTCGCGCCGAAGCCGATCAGCTCCGGAACGTGGATGCGGAAATCCTCCTGCAACGCCGGCACCGTGTACCGCCACCAGCGATGCGAGCCCGCCAGGCCGTGCAGCAGGACCACGGGCGGCCCCGATCCCGCGTGCACCGAGTGGAACCGGTATCCCGCCACCTCCGTGTACCGCCGGTCGACGGTCATCGGAGCCCCGCGTGCCCGCCGCGGACACCTCCCGGCGCCGCCCGCCCCCCGGCAAGCGACTCCGGCCCGGACCGGCCGCTTCGAACCGCGCCGCGCGCCGCTCCTGCATTCACGTCCGCGTCCCCCGTCCGGGAGGCGCTCGGTCCACGCTCGTCCCCACGTCGAGACCCAGCGTGCAACAGGCGCGCCCGCGCGATCCCCGGCGCACCCCGGCCGCTTCCGACGGGCCCGATTCTTCCAGTGCCGCCGCCGCGTGGGGCCGCGCCGGCTCCTCCGACTCGCCGCCGGCCCGGCACCGCGCCGCCGAATCGCCCCGGGGCGCACCCCGCACCTCCCCGCCCCCTGGCGCCTCGGGGACGGGCCGCTATATTGCCGCCCGAAAATCGGCACAACGGATAGCGGCTGGCGTATGTAACGAGTGACTGGCCCACGACGAGGAGGAGGTTCTATTGGCTCGCAAGAAGCACGAGAAGGCGGTGTTCGACAGGGCGCGCGACGAACTCTTCAGCCACATCCACCGATGCGACGTCATCGGGGCGACCGAGGAGCAGCAGGTCGAGTGGATGGACGATACCCTTCAGTTCATGGCGGAGCGCTACCCCGACCTCTCCGAGCGAGAGCTCGACCAGCTCCGCACCCTCGGGCTACGCTTCTGTCAGCCCGTCATCCCGCACGGAAAAGAACGCCCGACGGAAGACACGGGCGAGGCGAACGCCGCCTGAGCCGAAGGTCGCGGGCCCGCGGCCGACTCGCGCCGCGACCGCCTCGTGACCGCCACGATCCGGGGACGTAAGGACGCGCACCGCTGCGTCCCTGCGTCCCTCTCGTTTTTCGCGCCCCCATCCGCCCACCTCGCCCCCACCCCATCGCGCTTCGCCCAGCCCGCCCCGGCAAAAACACCTGTTCCTGCCGGGAACGACACTTGCGCTCCGGCTTCGACAGCGGAGGTGTCTATGGCGACGAGATTCGGGACCGAGATGAGGGCCGGCGCCCAGCCGGGTCGCGCGGAGCATGGATACATCCGGCGTTTTTACGCCGGCGAGGAGGTGCCGTGCCACGTGGGGTGTGGCGGGGCGGCCGAGGTCGTGCGGGTGGGCACGGCCGCGGACGGCGGCGGCGAGCTGTGGATGGAGTGCGGGAGTTGCGCGCAGCGCGTGAGGTATGCGGTGCCGCAGGCGTCGCGGGAGGAGCGGGAGGGGGTGAGGCGGGCCGTGGACGGGGGAAGTGAGGCGGTGTGTCCGCGGCATGCGCGGCGTACGCCGTTGCAGCCGCGTGGGCGTCAACTGGTGTGTCCGGAATGCGGCGTTCGGTATCGCGAGTGATGCGGCTGATGGGGCGGCGCGGCCGGGTCGAGCATCCGCGGACGCTTCGCCGGCGGCGTGGCCAGGGGGCACGGATCGCGGTGGTGATGTCGGCGGCGGCGCTGACGTTCGCGCTGGCGAAGATCCAGCTGTTCACGACGGAGCATTATGCGCTGGTCGCGAAGGAGAACCGGCTGAGGCCGGTGGTGGTGCGGCCGCCGCGGGGGACGGTGTACGACCGGCACGGCCGGGTGGTGGCGGAGAACGACGTCGGGTACCAGGTGTTGTTGATGCCCGCGCCGATGGACTCGATGCTGGCGACGCTGGGCCGGCTGCGTCCGATCCTGAGGCTGACGGACGAAGAGGTGGAGCGGGCGATCCGGAAATACAAGCGGCAGAGCCATCTCCCGATGGAGGTGGACAACGATGCGTCGTACGTGGCGGTGTCGCGGTTGCAGGAGCGACGTTTCCTGTTCCCGGGGGTGTTGATCCACGAGTATCCGAAGCGGCGGTATCCGGCGGGCCCGGCGGTGGCGCACCTGATCGGGTACGTGGCGGAGATCAGCGAGAGCGAGCTGAAGCTGCCGGAGTTCGCGGGGTACGAGCAGGGGCGCTGGATCGGGAAGGCGGGGTTGGAGCGGTCGTACGAGGGGGTGTTAGGTGGGACGCCCGGGATGCGTTATCTGGAGGTGGACGCGCTGGGCCGGATCAAGCGCTGGTTGCCGGAGGAGGCGGGGGTGCCGCCGATCCCGGGGAGGGACATCCGGCTGTACCTGGATCTGGATCTTCAGCGCTACGTCGCCGAGTTGTTCCGGGAGATCGCGGCGCAGACGGGGATCGCGGATTTCCAGGCGGCGTTCGTGGCGATCGAGCCGGAGACGGGCGGGGTGCTCGCGTTGTACGCGTCGCCGAACTTCGACCCGAACGCCTTCGTGGGCGGGGTCAGGCCGGAGCTCTGGAAGCGGTTGAACGAGGACCCGCTGGATCCGCTGTTGAACCGGGTGGCCGGCTCGGCGCAGCCGCCGGGCTCGACGTTCAAGATGGCCACGGCGTCGATGGCCATGCAGCTCGGCCTGCTGAAGCCGGGTGACCGGATGCCGATCCCGTGCGGCGGCGGGCTCCGCTACGATGGGCGGTACGCGCGCTGCTGGCTCGGTTCGGGCCACGGATCGCTGGACCTGGTCGGCGCGATCAAGAACTCGTGCAACGTTTACTTCTACCAGGTCGGGATCAAGATCGGGCTGGAGCGTTTCCTGGAGCTGGGGAGCCGGATGGGCTTCGGCGCGCCGACGGGGATCGATCTGCCGAACGAGATCTCGAGCACGTTCCCGGCGAGCAAGGACTGGTGGGAGCGGAAGTGGGGGTACCGGCCGAACGAGAACGAGATCATGTCGCTGGCGATCGGCCAGGGCGCGGTGAACCTGACGCCGCTGAAGCTGACGCAGCTGTACGTCGCAGTGGCGCGGCAGGACGGGAAGGCGCCGGTGCCGCGATTGGTGCGGACGAACGAGCCGCCGCGGGTCGGTCTCGACCTCGGCATCGGGCGCGAGGAGGTGCTGACGCTGCGCAAGGGGCTGCGCCGGGTGGTCGCGCCCGGCGGCACGGCGGCGATGAGCCGGCTGCCGGTCTGGGACTTCCTGGGCAAGACCGGCACGGCGCAGAATCCGCACGGCGACGACCACGCCTGGTTCGTGGGGATCGCGGGGCCGTGGGGGAGGGAGCCGGAGATCGTGGCCGCGATGTTGCTCGCGCACGGCGAGCACGGGTACGTCGCGTCGGGCGTCGTCGCGAACGCGGTGAATTTCTACCTGAATCGGAAGTACGGGCTTCCGTTCGACCGGTACCCGACCGTGCGCGAGCGGCTCCCCCGGGGGCTCCCCGTGGACTGGCGGTGGTACATGTCCGAGGTCGTGGATCCTCCCGTGTCGGAACCCTAGGCCCCGTCGGCCGTATCACAGCAGGTGGCGTCGGCTCGGCCGGGCGCCGCGCCGCCTGGGCGGTGGCCGCACAACCCCACGCCGGCGGTCCGCCGTCGGCCGAAAGGAGGCGACCATGTCGCGTCGACCGTTCGCAGCGGTTCTCCTGATGCTCCCGCTCGTCGCCGCGCGTCCGGGGGCGGCGCAGGTGCCGACGGCGCCGGCGCCCGCGCGCGTCGTCGTCCAGAACGACACGTACTCGTCGTTGATGATCGCGATCGTCGACGGATCCGGACGCGAATCCGCCCTTGGCCAGGCGCCGCCGGAATTCTCGAACACCCTCATCGTGAAGGAGCCGCTCCCCGAGGGATCGGTCCGGCTCGTGGCCCGCCTGGCCGGCGAGTCGGAGGTGCTCTACCGCTCCGACGAGGTCCGCCTCCGTCCCGGCACACGCATCCGCTGGCGGCTGCCCGATAACCGGATCGAACACTGACGCGCGGCGCCCTGCCGCGGCCACCCGGCGAGACCCTCCAGCAGAACCCCGGTGAATGCGGTCCGCCTCCGCGGGCCGGCCCGGGGACACGGCAACCCGTCCTGGCGGGCGGAGCTCGGGCGCCGCGCCGGGTACCGGCCGACACGAGGCGGCCCGGGCCGCGACGAGGCGGGCGGGGGTGGCCGGACCCCGCGCCGGTGAGTAGATTGCGATGGGCCGCCGCCGCGGCACTTCTTCCCGGTCTCCACGTCCATGACTCCGGTCTCGATGGTGAGAGGAGGCGCAGAGTATGGCCACACCGTTCCTCAGCTCGGAGGAGTACGATGAGCGCGCGCATCGCCTGTACAACGAAGGTGATTACGAGCGCGCGCTCGAGACGCTGAAGGAAGGGTTGGTCCTCTACCCCCACGCGGCCGAGCTGCACGTCGGCCTGGGCTACACTCGCCTGGCGCGCGACGAGTTCGCCTGGGCGAAGCAGGCGTTCGAGAAGGCGCTGGCCCTCGACCCGGACCACGAAGACGCGCTGGTCGGCCTCGGCGAGGTGCTGTTGCGCCTGGGCCGGAGAGATGAGGCGCTGGAGCTGTTCGACCGCGTACGCCGCGGCGGCTGCGCCGACGACCTGGACCTGCTGCTCTCCATGGGCCGCGCGCTCTACCGCGACCAGCTTTACGAGGAGGCCCGCGACGTCTTCGCCGATGCGACGGCGCTGCACCCGGAGAGCGCGGACGCCGTGGCCGCGCTCGCGTACACGCTGCACCGCCTCGGCCGGGCCGGCGCGGCGCGGCGCGAGCTGCGCCGCGCGCTCCGGCTCGACCCCCAACTGCACGAGGCGCGGATCTACCTCGGGCACCTCCTCTACGATCGCGGCGACTGGGAGGGCGCACTGCGCCAGTTCGAGCGGGTGCCGACGGCGGAGCACTGGGACTCGCTCGCGCTCTGGCGGCTCATCGAGCTGAAGCGCGCGATCGACGGGGCGCGCCCCGGCCACCCGCTCCTGGCGGAGTGGGACGCCCGTCGCGAGCAGCTCGACGCCGAGTACGATCCCATCGAAGAGCTGCTCGCGGAGGTCGAGCAACGGGTGCGGGAGTCGGACGAGGATCGCGGGGATCCCGACGTCGCCGAGCCGCCCACGCACCGGATCCGCCTGCCCGACGGCCAGACGTACCACGGGAGCTGGCTCGACATCGTCCGCCAGCTCCGCGATGCCATCGGCCGGCCGCAGGAGACGATTGCACAGTTCATGCGGCGACAGGCGGACGAGCAGCGCGCGCGGACGGGGATCGGCATACCGGCCGATGATCCCGAAGCGTTCCTCCGGGCGAGCGCACGCGCCGGACTGCTGCGGATCGAGTGCTGAGCGGATGACGGAACCCTTTCGCGCGCTTCGGCCGCTCGACGAGGCGGAGCCCGCGATCCGATTGCTGGAGACGTACCGGACCCCGGCGGAGCTCACCCGCGCCGTTCGCGAGACCTGGCGGGCCGTGGAGCACTCGCTTCGCCTGCTCCTTCGCGCCGACCGCGATGCGCCCGACGAGCTGCGGCTCGCGGCGCTCTCGCCCACCGAACTGCCGATGACTCGCCTGTTCGACGCGCTCCGGCGGCGGGAGACGATCTCGCTCGAGCTGGCCGGGATGGCGCACGAGTTCGAGCGCGCGGCGGCCCGCGCCGAACAGGGTGAGGTCCGCGCGGCCGATGCCGACCTCGGGCGCCAGGTCGTCGCGCGGCTCCGCGCGGAGGCGGCCGCGCCCACGCGTGAAGCGCCGCCCGCCGCCGCGGCGCCCGAGCCTGAAGTGCCCTGGGAAGCCGTTCCTCCGGAGCGCTGGTCCGGTGCCCGCCGTCTCACGCTCGCGGCCGCCGTGGTTTCCCTGCTTGTGCTCGTCGCGTTCCTCTTCGCGCTGCTGCGCTCGCTCGACGACCGGATGGAATCGGCGACCGCCGCGTTCGCCGCGGGGCGGCTCGACGACGCTGAGACCCAGTTCCGGGCGATCCTGGAAGAAGCGCCGGAGGATGTGACGGTCCAGCTTTACCTGGGCCGGATCAACCGCCGGCAGGGCGACCACGCCGCCGCGGCCGAGTACCTGAGGACGGCGGCGCGGATCGCGCCGGATGACCCGGATGTACGCCGCGAGCTCGGCCACCTCTTCATGGACCTGGACCGGCCCGGCTCGGCCGCGGAGCAGTACGAGCGCGCGCTCGAAGTGGAGCCGGGCGACGAACGGGCGTGGATCGGCCTGATCCTCGCGCTGCGCGCGGCGGGCGATCCCCGGGCGGAGGCGCGTTTGCGACAGGCGCCGCCGGAAGTGCGCGCGCTCCTCACGACAGGGGAATGAACCGATGACGGACAGCGTGGTGGCGCACCTGCACCACGCCCTGGTGCAGGTGCTACGGAGCCGTGGCGACGGCGCGCTCGACCGCCCCGTCACCGTCGCGGAGATCTATCAGGACCTGATCCCGTACCGGGCGGCGCGGAGCATCGCGGGCGTGGAGCTCAACGCCGACTACGAGCACGCGCTGCTCCGGCTGCTCGCCGGCGAGGGGGGACGCGTCCGGCTGGAGCCGGCGACGGCGCGCGACGAATTGCGACGGGAGCTCGAGTCGCCGAACCCGAACGTCACGCTCTATCGCAAGTACGCCGCCTGCGACGTATGGGTCGCCGCGCCGGCGGACGCGGACCGCCCGGGCGGATCCCTGTCCGCGGGCGGCGCGGGACCCGGCGCGCCGGCTGCGGTCGCGGCCCGGTCGGGACCGACGCCGCGTCCGCAGGCCGCGGGCGGACCAGTCGCGGAGCGCGGTGCGACGGCTGCGCCATTCGCGGAGCGTGCGGCCGGCGCGCCGGCTGCCGGGGCGCAGGCGGCGGAGCCGGGCGGGGGATCGGGCGGCGGTGCATGCGCATTCTGCGGCGAGCGGCTGCCGCCCGGGCGTGCGGCACGCTTCTGCCCGTTCTGCGGCGCGGACCAGCGGCGCCGGCCGTGCGCCCGGTGCGGCGAGGCGCTGGACGTCGGCTGGCGCTACTGCATCGCGTGCGGCGCCCCGGCGGCGGCGGGGCCGGGGCGGGGCGCGGCGCCGTGATCTCCGGGCCCGGTCGTCGGTTGCGCGATCGGCGGAGGCTCGCGTCTTGCGACGTCGCGGCGGCGCCCCGCGCCGGGGGCAGTTGACGCACCCATCGGCCCGATTTATCTTCGCCCCCGTTCCGGCGCCGATGGGTCGCCGGAGTCGTTGAGCGTGCGTTGAAGCGGGTCCGAGCCCGCGCGCCGAATCCCACTCTAGGAGGACGCCCATGCGCTGGACGAAGTGGACCGCGGTCTACGCGGTGATGGGGATGATGGGCATGGCCGCGTGTCAGCCGGCCGAGGAGCAGCCGCCCGCGGCGGAGGAGCCCGCGGCTCAGGCGCCTGCGGCGGAGCCGGGCGCACCGGCCGCCGCACCGGCGCAGCTGCCGCCCGGTGTGACGCAGGAGATGGTCGCCCAGGGCCAGCAGATCTTCACCGGGCAGGGTAACTGCTACACCTGCCACGGCATGAACGCGGAGGGCTCGCAGCTCGCGCCGAACCTGACGGACGACCAGTGGCTCTGGATCGACCCCGCGCAGGGCGACCTGCTCACGCAGGCGACGGAGCGGATCAAGTCCGGCGTCCCGCAGCCGAAGGAGTTCCCGGCGCCGATGCCGCCGATGGGCGGCGCGCAGCTGTCCGACGAGCAGGTGCAGGCGGTCGCGGCGTACGTGCTTTCGCTCGGCGGCGCGCCGCAGCAGTAGTAAGGCGTGACGCGGTTCCGCATCACGGCGTCGGGGCGCTCGCGAATCGGGCGCCCCGAAGTCGTATTCGCCCTGTGCTTGGGGCTCGCCGCCCCGGCGTGCGACGCGCCGGCACTCGGCGAGCGCCCGGCGGTGCTCGAGCTGGACTCCGACACGGTACGGCTCGAGGCGGGCGTGACCGTCGCCGACGTTGTGCTCCGCTCGGGCGGCGCCGATGCGGTTCATCCGGATACCATCCGCATCCGCGTCGGTGACGTCGTGCAGTTCACGGCCGCCGACGCGCGTTCGCACGCGGTCGAGTTCGATCGGGAACGGCTCACGCCCGACGCGGCGGCGTTCCTCGAACGGACCACCCAGCTCCGCAGTCCGCCGCTGCTGACCCGCGGCGCCCGGTGGATCGTCAGCTTTGACGGCGCGCCGCCGGGTGCGTACCCGTTCACCGACATCGCGACCGGCGCGGGCGGCCTCGTGACCGTGGCTCGGGCGCCGCGGCCGGCCGGCTGAGCCGGGCGCCGCCGCGCCTGGCGCCGGCCCCGCCGGCCCCGTATACTCCCGATCATGGCTCGAATCGCGATCCTTCCCGGTGATGGAATCGGCGTGGAGGTCGTTCGCCAGGCCACGAAGGTCCTCCGCTGCGTCGCGGAGGATTCCGGCCTGGAGCTCGACCTGGTCGAGTGGGACCACGGCGCGGAGCGCTACCTCCGTACGGGCGTCGCCATCACGCAGGAGGAGATGGCCGACCTGGAGGCCAATTACGACGCCATCCTCCTCGGTGCCCTGGGCGACCCGCGCGTGCCGGACCACGCGCACGCCCGCGAGATCCTCCTCGGCCTGCGTTTCCGTCTGGACCTCTACGTCAATCTCCGCCCGGTCCGGCTCTACGATACCGCGTTCTCCCCGCTGAAGGACGTGCGCCCGGAGGACGTCGATCTCGTGGTCTTCCGGGAGAACACGGAAGGGCCGTACGTCGGCATGGGCGGCACGTTCAAGAAGGGCACCGCGGACGAGATCGCGATCGAAGAGGATGTCAACACCCGCAAGGGAGTGGAGCGGATCATCCGCGCCGCCTTCGAATTCGCGCACGCGAACGGCCGGCGCAGGGTGACGCTGGCCGACAAGGCGAACGCCATGCGCAACGCCGGCGGGCTGTGGCGCCGCGTGTTCGAAGAAGTCGGCGCCGAGTACCCGGACGTGGAACGCGACGCGTGGTACGTGGACGCGCTCGCCCTCGACCTGGTGCTGCGCCCCGCGCGCTACGACGTCATTGTCGCGGCGAACCTCTTCGGCGACATCCTCAGCGACCTCGCCGCGGCACTCGTCGGCGGACTCGGGCTGGCGCCGTCGGCGAACCTGCACCCGGGGCGGCCCGGCCTCTTCGAGCCGGTCCACGGCTCGGCGCCGGACCTCGCGGGGCAGGACCGCGCGAACCCGCTCGCCGCGATCCTGACCGCCGCCCTCATGCTCGAGCACCTCGGCTACCCGCGTGAGGCCGGCCGCATCGACGCGGCCGTGCGGGAATCGATCGCGCAGCGGCAGACCACGCCCGATCTGGGCGGACGGCTCGGGACCGAGGCCGTCGGCGACTGGATCTGCCGGGAGCTGCGGTCGGGGCGGTGACCGCCGCCGCCCGGCGGCATCGGGCGCGCGCCGCCGCCCGACGATCTCGCGGCGCCTTCTCCCCGGAGGCGGGGCGCGGCCGGCCGCCGGCGGCGTCCCGGTGATCGAGGCCGCCCCCGTGCGGCCGACAGCAGCTCACTCAGCCACATCCGGAGAGACGCGCTTCATGGCCGTGATCGATCAACTCCTGCGCGTGATGCAGCAGCAGAAGGCTTCCGATCTGCACCTGGTGGTCGGCAGCCCACCGATCTTCCGCCAGCACGGCGAACTGGTGAAGAGCAAGTACCGCGAGCTTTCCGCGGACAACATGCGGACGCTCTTCTACGAGATCATGACGGAAGAGCAGCAGCGCGAGTTCGAGCAGCGCATGGACCTCGACTTCGCCTACGAGGTACCAGGAGTGGCGCGCTTCCGCGTCAACCTGTTCATGCAGCGGAAGGGGATGGGTGCCGTGCTCCGCACGATCCCCAGCGAGGTGCTCTCGGCCGACGCATTGGGGCTCCCCGAGGCCATCCGCCGGTTCTGCAATCTGAACAAGGGCCTCGTCCTGGTGACCGGGCCGACGGGGTCCGGGAAGAGCACGACGCTCGCGGCGATGATCGACCTGATCAACGAGACGAAGGCCCACCACATCCTGACCATCGAGGATCCGGTCGAGTTCGTACACAAGAGCAAGAAAGCGCTGATCAACCACCGCGAGGTCGGCACGCACACGAAATCGTTCGCGGCGGCGCTGAAGGCGGCGCTGCGCGAGGACCCCGACGTGATCCTCGTCGGCGAGATGCGCGACATCGAGACGATCGCGCTCGGCATCACCGCCGCGGAGACGGGGCACCTGGTTTTCGGGACGCTGCACACCAACTCGGCCGCCAAGACGGTCGATCGGCTGCTCGACGTGTTCCCGCCGGCGCAGCAGCCGCAGATCCGGGCGATGCTGGCGGAATCGCTCCGGGGCGTGGTCTCGCAGCAGCTGCTGCGCAAAGCGGACGGCCAGGGACGCGTCGCCGCGCAGGAGATCATGGTGGGCACGCCCGCGATCAGCAACCTGATCCGGGAAGGGAAGACGCACCAGATCGCCGGGGCGATCCAGACGGGGAAGAAGGAGGGCATGATCCTGATGGACCAGGCGATCATGGAGCTGCTCAACGCGGGGGTGGTCAGCCCGGAGGAGGCGTACGCCAAGGCGCACAACAAGTCGGATTTCCTCCCCTTCCTCGAGAACGGCAAGAATGCGGGCCGGCCGGCGGCGCACGCCGGCGGCTGACCCGCGGCGCGAGTGAACCTTCGGCAGGAGAAGAGCATGGGAACGCAGGGGCACCCCACCGACGTCGTCTTCCTCTCGGGCCGGCGCACGCCGTTCGGCACGTTCGGCGGCAGCCTCAAAGATTTCACGGCCACCGACCTGGGCGTCCACGCCGCGACGGCGGCGCTCGAGAGCGCCGGCATCCCGGCGGATGCCGTCGACCACGTCATCTTCGGCAACGCGCTTCAGACTTCGTCGGATGCGATCTACCTTGCGCGCCACGTCGGGCTCCGCGCCGGTGTGCCGCAGGACACGCCGGCGCTGACCATCAACCGGCTGTGCGGTTCGGGGTTCCAGGCGATCGTCAACGGCGCGCAGGAGATTCTGTTGGGGGAGGCGGAGGTGTGCCTGTGCGGCGGGACCGAGTCGATGAGCCAGGCGCCGCACGTCGTGCGGGGCGCGCGCTGGGGCGGCCTCCGCCTCGGCGAGCCGGGCCAGTACTTCGAGGATCTGCTCTGGGCGGCGCTGAAGGACACGCAGTGCGGGCTTTCGATGGCGCAGACCGCGGAGAAGCTCGCGGAGACGTACGGCGTCACGCGGGAGGAGGCGGACGAGGTCGCGCTCCGGTCCCAGCACCGTGCGAAGCAGGCGTGGGACGAGGGCCGCTTCGATGCCGAGCTCGCGCCGGTCCCGATCCGCACGCGTCGGGGCGAGGTCGTGTTCGACACGGATGAGCACATGCGTCCGGAGACGACCCGCGAGGCGCTGGCGGCGCTGCGGCCGTACTTCAAGCAGGACGGCCTGGTCACCGCCGGGAACGCGAGCGGCATCGGCGATGGCGCCGCGGCGGCCGTCGTCGCGAGCGCCGCATGGGCCGAGCGCAACGGCGTGAAGCCGATCGGCCGGCTGGTCGCCTGGGGGATCGCCGGCGTGGACCCCTCGATCATGGGGATCGGCCCGGCGCCGGCCGCCCGCAAGGCGCTGGAGAAGGCGGGCCTCACCCTCGCCGAGATGGACCTGGTCGAGGTCAACGAAGCGTTCGCGCCGCAGTTCGCCGCGGTCGCGCGCGAGCTCGGGCTCGACCCGGAGAAGACGAACGTCAACGGCGGCGCGATCGCGATCACGCACCCGCTCGCGGCATCCGGCGCACGGATCACGGTGCACCTGCTCCACGAGCTGCGACGCCGGGGTGCGCGCTACGGACTCGGCAGCGCGTGCATCGGCGGCGGCCAGGGGATCGCCGTGGTGGTCGAAGCGCTCTGACGGCAGCGCCTGGCACGAAGCTTGACCCCGAGACTGTGGAAGCTGCGCGCGAGAAGCTCCAACCCGGGTCGTCCATGCGTCTTGCCGGTCTCGCCGTGAGTCTGATCCTCTTCGTGACGGGGTGTGGCGTGGCGGAGGGCGGGAGCCGGCCTGACCAGGCGCGGCCCGGCGCCGCGGATCCGGCTGCGGCCCGCCCGGCGCCGCCGCTCGAGGGCACCGAGCTCGGCGGCAGCCGGTTCCGCCTGAGCGAGCATCGCGGCGAAATCGTCGTGCTCGTCTTCAACCGCGGCCCCTACTGCGGGATCTGCCGGGAGCGGCTGCGCGCGCTGACGTCCAACGCGTCGCGGTACGAGGCGCTCGATGCCCGGGTCTTCGCCGTCGTGCACGGACCCGAGGACGCCTGGGCCGACATCGTCGACGAGAACGACGTCGAGGTCCCGGTCGTGGTCGTGGACCGGCGCACGCTCGAACGCTGGGGCGTCTGGCCGCGGGGCGCGACCGCGCCGCGCCCCGCGGCGTTCGTCGTCGACCGGCGCGGACGGATCCGGTTCCGCCACGTCGGCGCCACCGCGGCCGATCGCGTGGGCGACGTCGTGCTCCTGGCCGCGACCCGCGAGGTCCGCGAGCCGCCCACCGCTGCCGTCGCACGGTGACCCATGCGTGTACGGGTTCGGGATCCGATCCGACGGGCCGCGCCGCTGATCGTCGCGCTCGCCGCGGCGTGCGCCGCGCCGCAGGGCGCGGAGGAGCCCGGGCCCGAAGCCGGGCGGCCGGTCGGCTGGCGCGTGGGCGTCGAGGAGCACATCGCGCTCTGGTACCACGGCTGCGCCTACGTGCGCGACCGCGACGCCGCGGCGGAGGACGCCGTCGTCCCGCGGTTCGCGCCCGCGTACGTCGACAGCATCGTCCGGGTCAAGCGCCGGCTCGGCGTGTACCCGACCGCGCTCGACACGCTGCCCGAGGCGCTCCGCCGCGAGCTCGCCACGGAAGCGTACGACGGGATGGAGTTCCTCCCGCTCTACTTCCGGGATGCGGCCGCGCTCTTCTCGGCGGTCGAGGCGTGGGAGGCGGCGGGCGGCAACCCGCGGCGCGCCGGCTCCGCGGAGGCCGCCCGCGTGATCGGCTTCCTCTCCTCGCTCTTCCCGCGCGCCCGACAGCGGGAGACCGTCGTCGCGTTCACGAATGCGCTGCGCGCCGAGCGGGACGCGTTCTACGCGGCGTACTGGCAGGAGCGGCTCCCCGCGCTGCGCAGCCGGATCGCCGGGGTGCAGCGGGAGTGGGACGCGCTCGCACCGGCGCTGCGCGCCTACCTCGACTACGCACAGCTCGAGGACGGGGAACTGTTCCTCGTCCCGGCGCTCGGCGTCGAGGGCCGGTTCGTGAGCCGCGGCCTGCCGGTTCCGCGCGCGGCGGTCCTGGAGCCGCCCGCCGCGCGGCCGGGCGACGCCGTGCTGGTCTTCGTCCACGAGGCGACGTACCCGATCGCGGGCGAAGCCGTCCGGGACTACGTCGCGCCGGCCCGGATCCGCGAGCTGGGCGAGGAGCGGCTACTCGCGCTCGCCGCGGTCCGCGCCGGGGAGATGCTGCTCCAGGACGTGGCGCCGGCGCGCGTGGACGACTATCGCCGGCTATACCTGAGCGCGGTCGGGCGGGACCCCGGCGAAGCGGAGGAGGACGGGCTCGAAGCCGCGTTCCGCGAGGCCTTCCCGTTGCCGGACGATCTCGAGAGCGGGCTCCGCCAGACCGTCGACAGGGCCCTCGCCGGGATCTGACCGTTCGCCTAGATTGTCGACCGTGGAATCGAACTCTCCGACGCGGGCACCCGGGCGCGGGATCACCCGCCGCGAACTGGAAGCCGTGATCCGGCGGGCCGCGGAGCTGTACGCGGCCGAGGCCGATGCCGATGAGCGCATCTCCGAGGAGGAGCTGCTCCGCATCGCCGCGGAGCTCGGGCTCCCTTCGAGGCACGTGCGCCAGGCGCTCTTCGAGCTGCCCGACGCATCCGCCGACGGCTCGCTGCTGGACCGGATCTGCGGCCCCGCGAAGGTCCGCGGCGTGCGGGTCGTCGTCCACGACCCCGATTACACCTACCGCCGGCTCGACGACTATCTCACGACGCGGGAGTACCTGCACCCGATTCGCCGCAAGACGCGACACGCGTGGTACGCGCCGGCCGAGGACTTCGTCTC
Source organism: Longimicrobiales bacterium (assembly GCA_036381255.1). Taxonomy (GTDB): domain Bacteria; phylum Gemmatimonadota; class Gemmatimonadetes; order Longimicrobiales; family RSA9; genus CALBZE01. The sequence continues at coordinate 44,324 of DASVDG010000094.1, forward strand.
GAAGTTCGCGCGCGGCCTCAGCCGACCCAAGGCGCGCTTCCATCTCGCCCGTGCCCGCGGCGTCGCGCTCGCGGTCGAGCCGCTGGATGCCGTGGCCGCGCACGTCCGGCTCGAGATCGACCTCGCCGGACGGCGACGACAGACCGTGGCCGCCGGGGCGACGCTCGGCGGGATCGTCGGCGCGGCCGCCGGCGCCGGACTCGCCGTGGCCGCCGCCGGTGCGGCCGGCGACCTGGCCGGCACGTACGGCGCGACGGCCGCGGCCGTGCTGACGTTCGGCGGCACGCTGAGCTCCGCCGTCGCCGCCGGCGTCGCCGTGGCGCGTGCACGGTTCCGCAAGCTGCGGGCGCTGGCGCGCCTCGAGATCGAGGGCCTCCTCGACCGGCTGGAACGGGGCGACCCGCTCGATCCGCCGCCCGCGCCGTGGCGCCGGCGGCTGCGCGCGAGCGTCGAGGAGCGGCTCTCCGGCCGCCGTTGATCGCTCCCCGCCTCGCCCCCATATTCCCGCCGGCTCGATCCATCCGACATTGACCTGCCGAGGGAGGAGACATGGCCGAGATCCGTAGCGTCGCCGTCCTGGGGTGCGGCCTCATGGGGAGCGGGATCGCCGAGGTGTCCGCGCGCGCCGGCTACGAGACCTGGGTGCGCGAGGTCAGCGACGACCTCTGCGAGAAGGGGCGCAACGCCATCGCGAAGAGCCTGGGCCGGGCCGTCGACAAGGGGAAGCTGCCGGCGGAGGAGCGCGACGCCGCTCTCGCCCGCCTGCGCTTCACGACCGCGCTCGAGGAACTGAAGGACGTCGACATCGTCATCGAGGCCGTGACCGAGGACCTCGACATCAAGAACGAGATGTTCCGCACGCTCGACCGGGTCTGCCCGCCCTCGACGATCTTCGCGAGCAACACCAGCTCTCTCACGATCGCGGACATGGCCGCGGCGACGAGCCGCCCGGAACGCATGGTCGGGCTCCACTTCTTCAACCCCGTGCCGGTCATGAAGCTGGTCGAGGTGGTCCGCACCATTGCGACCGGCGAGGACGCGTTCCGGACCGCGTTCGACTTCGCGAAGTCGCTGGGGAAGGAGCCGATCGTCGCCAAGGACACGTCGGGCTTCATCGTGAACCGGCTGCTCGTCCCCTACATGCTCGACGCGATCCGCGCGCTCGAGCAGGGGCTGGGCAGCATCGAGGACATCGACAAGGGGATGGTCCTGGGGACCGGCTACCCGATGGGCCCGTTCACCCTGAGCGACTTCGTCGGCGTCGACACGCTCTACCGCATCGCGGAGATCATGTTCGACGAGTACCGCGAGACGCGCTTCGCGCCGCCGCCGCTCCTCAAGCGGATGGTGAGCATGGGCTACTTCGGCCGCAAGGCGGGCCGGGGATTCTACGATTACTCCGGCGAGAAGCCGGTTGCCGTGGATTTCGGGATCTGACGCCGGGCCGCGCGCACCGGCCGCGTGGCAGGGGCCGCCGTTCCCGCGAGTGCGGGCGCGGCGGCCCCGCGCCATTCAGGGGCTCCGCTCCGAGATGACCGAATCCGCCGGCTCGAGCGGCTGCCAGAGGTCGTTGCCGAGCGGAAAGAACAGCGTGTCGTACGGCGGCGAGTCCTCCGCCGCGGCGTAGAGCGCCATCCCCTCGAACTCGCCGACGCGTTCGAACGCCTCGGGCGGCGCGGGTAGCGGCTGCCCGATCGGCCGCCAGCTCTGCGTCTGGAAGACGACCGGCCGGCCATCGCGGAACCAGGCCAGCGATTCCGGATCGTACCCTTCGACCTCCGGCCGATCGGGGAGCGGCGCCTCCTCCGCGGCCGGCGGCGTGGCCGTGCCTTCCGGCGTCTCCGGTTCACACGCGCCAAGAGCGCCCGCGAGGAGCAGCGGCGCGACGACGCGACGGCGGTTACGCATGCGACCTCCTCTCCTGGACCGATGCTCCACGCACGTCGCATGCCCTCCCCGTCCCCGGGGCGGGAACCCGCCGCCCCGCGCCGGCGGCGACGATCCCACGTCGGGTGCCGCGCCCCGACGCCGGGTGGAACCTCCCCACTCCGGCGGCAACCTCCTCGCTCCGGGAACGAGGGCCCTCACGCCGGCAGGAAGTAGAACGCGATCGCGAGGATGATGTAGACCGCCAGGAGCTGGATCCCCTCCATCCAGTGCGACTCGCCGTCGTGCGAGATCAGCGCCATGATCGAAACCGCCATCGCCACCGCCACCACCTCGAGCGTGGTGAAGATCAGGTCCATCGGCTGCGGGCCGATCACGTAGCTCAGGAACACGAGGAGCGGGGCGACGAACAGCGCGATCTGGATCGACGAGCCCACGGCGATGTTGATCGCCGCGTCCATCTTGTTCTTGCCGGCCATCAGGATCGCCGTGGAGTGCTCCGCCGCGTTCCCGATCAGCGCCACCAGGATCACCCCGACGAACACCTCCGTCATCCCGAGCGCGTGCGCCGCCTCCTCGACCGCGCCGACGAGGAGCTCGCTCATGAGAGCGACACCGGCGGTCGCGGCCAGGAGCAACCCCAGCGCCCGCCCCGTGGAACCGACCACCGCGCCGACCTCCTCCAGCCCGTGCGCGCCCGCGTCGCCGACGTACAGGTGCTTGTGCGTGCGGAGGGTGAAGATCAGGCTCAGCACGTACGTGACCATGAGGACCAGCGCGATCTCGAAGCTCAGCTCCCGCTCCCGCGCCACCGCGTCCGCCCCGACCAGGTAGTGGAAGATCGCCGGGACTACCAGCGCGATCCCGCTCAGCACCAGCAGCGTCGCGCCCAGGCTCGCCGCCGTCCGATTGAACGCCTGGCTCTCGTACTTCAGCCCACCGTACACCGCGCCCGCGCCAAAGACCAGCAGGACGTTGCCGATGATCGAGCCGGTGATCGACGCCTTGACCAGGTCGTGAAACCCGGCGCGCAGCGCCATGATCGCGATGATCAGCTCGGCCGCGTTGCCGAACGTCGCGTTCAGCAGTCCGCCGATCCCCTCGCCCAGCCGCTCCGCGAGCTGCTCCGTCGCGCGGCCCATCAACCCCGCCAGCGGGATGATCGCCAGCGAAGAGGCGATGAAGACGACGATCCCGCCCGCGTGGAACACGTATTCGAGCGCCAACGCCACGGGGACGAACACCAGCAACAGCATGAGCCAATTCTGACGGAACCAGCGCATGGGGGCCCTCGTGTATCCTCGTCGATCCGGTGAACGATGATGTATCGTGGATACCGTACAACTTGCGCACACCCGGCGGGTCCACGCAAATTCGATCTTCCAGCCAACCCCTCTTCCATTCAGCGGAGATGTCGCATGAGCGAAGAACTGCACAGCGGCGGCGCAGGGAACCGGATCTCGGTGGCCCATGCCGGCCCCGAGCACGCGGACGCGCCGGAGTTCGCCCGCGAGGTCTGGAAGACCCGGATCGGCTTCGTCCTCGCCGCCGTCGGCTCCGCCGTCGGGCTCGGCAACATGTGGCGCTTCCCCTACGCCACCGCCGAAGGCGGCGGCGCCGCCTTCGTCATGCTCTACATCCTCACGACCTTCGCCGTCGGCATCCCGGTCATGATCGCCGAGTTCTCGCTCGGCCGCAGCACCAAGAGCAGCCCCATCGGCGCCCTGCGCAAGGCCGGCGGGCGCGGCTGGACCCCGCTCGGCTACATCTTCGTCCTGACCGGCCTCATCATCCTGTCCTACTACTCCGTCATCGCGGGGTGGGTGACGCGCTATGCGCTGGCCGGGGCCTTCGCCGGCTTCCCCCAGGACACCGGCGCCTACTTCGAGCTGATCTCCACGGGGACCCCGGCCATGGGGTACCACCTCTTCTTCATGGTGTTCACCATCGCGATCGTGATGGGCGGCGTCGAGAAGGGGATCGAGCGGGCGAGCTTCGTCATGCTGCCCGCCCTCTACTTCATCGTCATCGGTCTGGCGATCTGGGCGTTCACGCTGGCGGGCAGCGGCGAGGGGTACGCGTACTACCTGGCCCCGAGCCTCGATGAGATGCTGTCGATCGACACGCTCGCCGCCGCCACGAGCCAATCGTTTTTCTCGCTCTCGCTCGGGATGGGCGCGATGCTCACCTTCGCCAGCTACCTCTCGCGGAACGAAAGCCTGCCCCGCGAGGCCACCATCATCGCCTTCTCCGACTTCAGTGTGGCCTTCCTCGCCGGGCTCGTGGTGTTCCCGGTCATCTTCGCGCTCGGCCTCCAGGGCGCCGTGGGTGAGAGCACCGTCGGCGCGCTCTTCATCTCCCTGCCGGGCGCGTTCAACTCGATGGGCGTGATCGGGCGCGCCGTGGGCGTGCTCTTCTTCGTCGCCCTCTTCATCGGAGCGATCACCTCGGCGATCTCGCTCCTCGAGGTCGTGACCTCGGCGCTCATTGACGAGTGGCGCATCCCGCGGAAGAAGGCCGCCGTCGGCGCCGGCATCGTCATCACGCTGCTCGGCCTCTGGCCCGCGGCCGACATCGACGCACTCGGCGCCCTCGATGCGGTCGCCAACTACGTGCTCCTCCCCCTCGGCGCCCTCGCCCTCGCCATCTTCGTCGGCTGGCTGCTCAAGAACCCGATCGACGAAGTCGCCGAAGGCGTCGGAGAACGGTTCCGCCCGGTCCTCAAGGTCTGGCTCTGGCTCCTCCGCATCGTCGCACCCGCGCTCCTGATCCTCGTGCTGAGGAGCAACTTCGCGGCGACGGCCGAAGCGCTCGGCGCGCTCTTCGGCGGTTGAGCGTACCGCGCCACCCCGTGCGCCGCGGCCATCGCCGGGACGGCCGCGGTGCACGGGGTGGCCGGAGAGGGGGCAGGCCGCACACGCACCCGTCCGGTGCAGCGCCGCCTACGGCAGCTCGCCGCCCCGGTGCAGCGCGTGGCTGTACGCGTAGTATTCTGCGCGGTGGGTCAGGAAATCCTGGATCCAGACCTCCAGCGGCGGCAGCGGCAGCCGCTTCTCCAGCTCCTGCACGACGATCATCGCGAGCTGGAACCGGTCCCGGGCGCGGAAGTCGATCGAGCGGCCGTCGAGCAGCCGCTCGACCAGCGCTCGGAACTCGTCCGGGTCGATCAGTGAGATGAGGTGCGCGACCTGGTCCACGCGGTAGGAGTCGTACAGCGAGCGGAGGTGCGCCAGCGTCAGGTCCTCGGACGGCGTGCCGATGTCCGGCACCCGCCCCGACGCGTGCTCCGCGAGCAGGTTCCGGAACCACCGCCTCGTGTCCTCCGACACCCCCTTGCGACGCTCGTGCGTGTCCAGCGCAGACTCCAACAGCGCCTGCACCAGCGGCCGGCCGAGGCCGCGCGCCCGCGCATCCACCTCCGCCTCGCTCGCCTCCAGGAACAGGTCCGCCGTCCGAATCTCCGGCGCATCCGCCCCCGACGATGCCGAGCGAAACAGGAAATAGCCCCGCCAGTCCCCCTCCTCCTGCGGATAGGTGACCAGGAAGACCGTCCAGCGCTCGCCATCCCGCTCCAGGAAGCAGAACGAACGGCATCGCGTCCGCGGCGGCAGGCCGCGGACCGCCGCCGGTCCCTGCTCCACCCCTGCCGGACCTTCGTTCGAGCGAGTTCGCATGAATCCGCCGTAGGAATCGGGGCGAAGGGGCGCCGCGCGAGATGCGCACGGGCGGCACCGCGCCGCGAACGGAATGGAGCCGCCCCGCCACCTCCGACATCACCCGCTCAACCTGGCGCGCTCCGCCACCCCCTGTCAAGCAACCCGCTCCGGAGTTCGACCATCTCCGGTCGTTCTTGACCCCCGCCCACGCCCGCGTTATGGTAGGGGCGTGTTGCCAGTCGCCGGGTGGCGCCGGTGGCCGCAACGCGACCGACCGCCGACTCTGCGGTCCACTAACGAAGATCGCCCCGCGGTTGGCAGCCGCGGGGCGATCTCGGCCTCGGGGTGGCGACCCCGTTGCTCTCGGTTGGCTACCGGCAGCATAGCAACGGATCGCCTCCCTGTCAAGGATGCGTACATCCTCGATGGGGAGGCATCTTCGTCCGGGCCCGCCGGAGCCCGTGGGCTCCACCTCCAGAGGCCACACCAGAAGCAAAAAAGAACTCCCGGCTGGCAACCGAGAGTTCTTGCGGTCGATGCGGGTGGCGGCCCGCGGACCTCCGTGGCTGGAGTCCAGTTTATTCGCGAGCCGCCCTCGTGTCAAGGGAGTCGTACACCCTCGACGCGTGGGCGGCTTCGCTTTCCGGACGCCGGCGGGCGGGCACCGCCAGCGACGGCCGGCCCCCGGCGGCGTGATGCCGGGCGCCGCACAATAAGAGAACCCCGGGAGTGGCAGCTCCCGGGGTTCCCCCGCCGTGCCGCGGGCGGCACCGGCTTCGTTGGGTGGCACCGCGAAGCTTAGCAAAAAAGGGCCTGCGGCGCAAGGGACGAGTACATCCCGAAGTTGCGCCGGGGCCCGTCGTTGCATCCGGGGTCGGCGATGCGGGGTGATCCGAGGCGCGAGGGCCTCCGCTGCGGTGCGTTCCTCCGAGCGGCGGTGGCCGGCCGGAGGTCTCGAGGCGGGGACCGACGGCGTCCCGGGCGATGAGGCGCCGGGAGGAGGCGCGACGGCCGCGACGGCGGCGGAGGCCCTCGCGCGATGCGACGAACGCGACCCATGGAGGGATGGCATGCGGACGGCGAGCTACGCACGGTTCGACACGCTGGCGGAGTTCCCGGGCACCGGCGACCTGTCGCTGACCCGTGCGATCGTTCGATACCGGGATGAGCAACGGGTGGACGGCGGCGCCACGGAAGCCGACGACATCGGCGTGGCGCTCGTGGTCGACGGCGAGTACGCGGCCGCGGCCGAGGCGCTGGACCTCGGCAGCGGCCGGATGCTGTACCTCGACCTCTCGACGGGGGTCGTGATCCTCGACTGGGTCTACGCGTCCACCCTCGATTACGTGCGCATGCTGCTCCGGATCCAGGAGGCGCAGGGCGCGGCGGCCGTGGACGAGGCGCGATCCGTGCGCCGCTACGGCGAGAGCATCGCGCTCGGCGTGCTGGACCGGTTGGGTTTCGGCGCATTCACCCGGCCGACCTACCTGCGCATGGGGTTCCGCGACATCGTGCGCGACCTCGACCCGAACGAGCACTCCGTGGTGCGGGTCGCGGCCGGTGCGGACGACCGCATCGAAGTCCGCTTCGACTGCGACACCAACGCCCTGCTCGTCCGGTGCAGCCGGCCGGCCGACGACGCCCGGCTCAGGCGACTCCTGGCCGCCCTCTTCCCGGGCGCGCACGTGCGACCGCTGCCGCCCGACACGCGCGCTCGCTACCAGCTCCGGTTCCCGCTGCCGGAGACCTTCGAGGACGCGCGGGAACTGCTTCGAGAGATCCGCGACGGGCTGCTGGGCCTCTTCGCGAACTTCGAGCCCGAGCGGCACCGTGCGGTTCGGCACGCGCTCGACGTCTTCGGCCCGCGGGACACGCTCGGGCAGCTCGATCGCGGCGCGGCCGACCTGTCGCGCGCGCCGTCCGCGCGGCCGTCCGCCGTGGTGGCGTAAACATATGAATTGGGATCGGGGTGCGGCGCCCGGCGACGAGGCCGGGCGCCGGTGCAACTGGTTCGGGGTCAGGGGGTTTGCGCGCCGGACGACTCGCTGCTCAGGGTCGCGGCCGCGCCGGACAAAGGCGGAAACCCGGGTGCGCGTCGGCGTCGCAAATCGTTGTGGCGCAACGGTTTGTGTCTAAGCGGTTGCGGCTCTGGCGGTTACGGAAAGCCTTGACGCGTCGGGTGGGCCGGTCTATCTTTCGCGTCACCCGCCGGGCCGCGCACCGCGAGCGGGACACGCACCGCGGAATCGTCGAAGCCAACCAAAAACACCAAATTTTCATGCTCGGGACCGAACGTATGTGGGACACCTGTGCCGTGGAATTGCGGGTCAATCTGCCGCGTGCGGTGGCGGCGGAGATCGAGGATGTTCAGCGGAGGGATCCCGAGGTGTTGAGTCGTATTCTGGTGTACGGTTTGACGCGGCGGGCGATTTTCGAGCACCTGGCGAAGTCGGACGCGGTGGAGAATCAGTAAAAAGGAGACTTGACGGAGGGGGGCGGCGGTCGTAGGGTAGGAGGCGAGCGGGTGCGCGAAGATGCGTACGGCGCTGCGCTCTGAGGATGGAGCGGACGAAACCCCCGTGCCGGGCGTAGCCGGTGCGCGGAGCGTCCTGTCCCCTCACCCCTGGTTGCAATGGTGAACGAACCCGCGGACGAGCCGATCCTGCGGGCCAAGTATCTCGACTGGTGCTCAGCGCGAGTGGTCGACCGGTTCCTCGAACTGACGCCGGATCAGATCTACCAGCTGGCACATGAGCATTCGTGGCGCGAGACTGCGCACACGGCGGGCGGTGCAAGGGCCGTGACGACCCCTCCGGGGGGCACGGCCGGAATCGCCGGGACCGGTGCGGGGGCCGCGCCTTTCGTCGTTCCGGGCGGGCATGGTGCGGGTGAGCCGGTCGCGGGAGGGCGGGCGCTGGATGGAGGCGAGAGCTACCGGGAGCTGGTGGCGCGTGTCACGGAGGTGCTGGCGGCGCGGATCGGGCTGCCGTCGTTCGAGGCGTGGGTGGCCGAATACGAACGAGCGCCCGAGCAGTTCGATGCGGAGCTGCTCGGGCTATGGAAGCGCGATGCCTGAGTGGGCGTGACTCAGGCGTGGTGTCTGCCCTTCACGCGGTTCAGATGCCACCAGGTGCCGATGACGGCGATGGCGCCGGCGGCGAGGAGCAGGATCCCCACGAGGCCCCAGCCGACGCCCCAGTCGGGTCTGTCGTAAATGAATCCCTGGGCCGCGGACCTGAGCGTCACGATGGCCAGGGCGATCCAGAGCAGGCCGATCCCGAGGCCTGCGGCGTAGGCGAGCTTCGTCATGATTGCGTCGGATTCTCCGTGCATCCCCACACCTCACGTGGCAGAATCGGGCGAACGCGGGGAATATAGCGTGTACGTCTGTGGTGGCAAGGGATTGCGCGCGGGTGGGGAAAGCGCCATCGTAGCGGTGGGACGGTAGAAGTATCTTCAACCCGGAGGCGAAGATGGCGGTAGTCGGTGCGTTGCTTCCCGAGGGGACGCGCGTGAGGGTCCGGCGGGGGCCGCTGCCACTGGATCCGGCCGCGATCGGGCGGACGGGGACGGTGGTGGAGGCGAGCGAGTATCGTGCGCACCGGTACGGTGTCCTGCTGGATGGAGACCGGGAGGCCCGGTTTTTCACGCCCGAGGAGCTGGAAGTGGTGGAGGCGCCGGCGCTGGCGCCGGAGCGGGAGGAGGCGCGGCGGCGGCGGGCGCTGCCGTGACGTCGAGGGCGGATCGAGTGGCGGCGGGTCGGTCTGAGACCGACCCGCCGTTTTTCGTGGGTCGACGCGCGGGTTCGCGGATCGGCGGAACGGATACTGCAACGCTGGGTTGGGGACCGCGACCGGAGGGTTGACCAGATGGCACGGGAAATACGGATCGAGCGGCGGAGCGCGCGGCCGGATGGACGGAGGGAGGCCATGCGGCAGCCGGAGACGACGGGCGATGCGCGTCGCGCGATCGAGGAAACGCGAGGCCGGATCTCGGCGACGTTGGACGAGATCGAGGACCGGATCGATGAGACACGCCAGCAGATCCGGGAGAAGGTGGACGTGGCGCGCCCGGTACGGGACCGGTTGCGGTCCCGTCCCCTCGCCGGGCTCGGGGTCGCACTCGGCGCGGGTCTCGTCCTGGGACTGCTGACCGGCGGCAAAGAGAAGCCGCGGCGTCGCATGCTCGATGAGGAGGAGCGCGAGGATCTACGCCGCTGGCGTTCGGAGCGCAGGGAGCGCCTGAGCGAGCTGCGCCGCCCGGCGGGTGGCGCCGCCGCGCCGTCCCTGATCGGGCAGCTGGGCGGCGTGGTGGTGAGCGCGGCGATGGCCGGCCTGGCGGCGCGTGCGCGCCGGATGATCACGGGAGAGCCATCGCGCGCCCGTGCGCGCCGGCGCGAGCCGTCGCGCATGGAGCTCGGCACGCGCGAGGCGGCCTGAGCGGTTCGAGGGGACGGACGCGGAGGGCCGCGGTGGAGCCGGGGCGCGGTCGGCGCCGGTGGCCGCGGTGCGCTCCGGATGAAGCGATGGAGCCGCCGGGTCCTGGCCCGGCGGCTCCATCTTCCGCACTGATGGCGTCGGACGATCCCGTGATCGTCGAGTCGGCACGCATGGCTCGGCGCGGCGAGGCACCGGGCCGGGCGCCCACGAATCAGAACGGCAGGTCGTCGTCCTCGTCGTCGAACGGGGTCGGCGCCGCCGCGGGCTGACGGCCGCGCGACGCGCCGCGCGAGTAGCCCGCACCCGAATCGGCGTCCGCGCCGCCGCCCTGACCCAGCAGCACCATCTCCCGGACGATGATGTCGGTCCAGTAGCGCGTGCCGCCCTGGTCGTCCTCCGTCTGCGAGTACTCGATCCGACCCTCGACGTAGAGCCTGTCGCCCTTGTGGACGTACTGCTCCACGATGTCCGCCAGCCGGTCCCAGAACGTCAGCCGGTGCCACTCCGTCTTCTCCTGCCGCTGCCCCGACCGGTCGTTGAACGTCCGGTTCGTGGCCAGCGACACCTTCGCCATCTTCGTTCCCGACGCCGTCGTCCGGATCTCCGGCTCCGACCCGACGTTGCCGATCAGCATCACCTTGTTCAGCGAGCGACTCATCCCAATCCACCTTTCTGGTGCAGTCCCAAGAGCGCGAGAGCACGGAGATGGTACCCCTGGCGGGGAGGGGTGTTTCGGGTGTTGTTCGGGGTGTGGCCTCGAGCTCCCCGCGACCTGGTGTACGATAAGGGCCGGGGCGGGGCGGCGCCATGGTGGAATCGGCTGTGGGTGGCACGGCGTGTGCGCCTTCGGGGCTGCGAATCCCGGATGGAGAGGAAGATGCAGCCGGCGCAGCAGGGGGAGCGGGAGCGAGGCGGGGTGGATCGTGCCCTGACGATCGGGTTCGTCGCGAAGGCGACGCTGGTGGTGATCGGGCTCTGGACCCTGGCGCACCTGTTGTGGCTGGGGCGCGAGCTGCTGTTCGTGGCGTTCTTCGCGGCGCTGGTCGCGCTGTTCCTGTCGATCTTCGTAGACCGGCTGGAGGCGATCGGGTTCCCGCGGTCGTTCGCGGCGGTGCTGGTGATGGCTGCGTTCGTGGCGGGGTTGACCGGGCTCTTCATCGTCTCGTGGCCGACGCTGCGGGAGCAGTTCCTGGTGATCCGGCGGGAGCTGCCGGAGGCATTGGCGGACGCGGAGCGGTGGATCCGCGCGCAGTACATGGTGGTGACGGGGGAGGTGGGTCGACCGCGGCCCGAGCTGGCGGCGCAGCTCCAGGACCGTCTGGGTCGGGAGGCGGTGGACATCGTGGCGGGTGCGCTGCCGTTGTTGAACACGATCGTGGGCGCGGCGTTCGGTCTGTTCGTGGTCGTGTTCGCCGGGCTCTACCTGGCGATCGAGGCGCGGCTGTACGTGAGCGGACTGACGCGCCTGTTCCCGCCGCGAGCGCGTCCGCGCATCGAGCGGGCGCTGCGGGAAGCCGGTTCCGACCTGCGCCGCTGGATCCTGGGCACGGCGGTCAACATGGTGGTGGTCGGCGTGGCGACGACGGCGGGTCTCGTGCTGCTGGGGATCCCCGCGGCGTTCGCGCTCGGCCTGATCGCCGGGTTGCTGGAGTTCATCCCGATCTACGGCCCGATCCTGAGCGCGTTTCCGGCGGTGGCGGTCGCGCTGCTGCTCTCCCCGAGCGATGCGGTCTGGGTGGTGGTCCTCTACATCGCGATCCAGCAACTGGAAGCGAATCTGCTGACGCCGCTGGTGATGAAGGGGGCGGTCCGGCTGCCGCCCGCGTTGACGCTGCTGTTCGGCGCGCTCATGGCGGTGCTGTTCGGCTTCCTGGGGCTGCTGCTGGCGGTGCCGATCCTGGCCGGCACGCTCGCGCTGGTGCGTCGGTTGTACGTGGACGAGCTGGAGAACGGGAGTTGAGCCGCGCGGCGGAGCGGGAACCGGGCCCGGGCGGCGCGGCCTTGCGTACGCTGGCCGGTTGCCCGCGAGGTGTGGGGCAACACGGACATCAACGGGGCGGACTGACGCACGCCGGCCGGTGAGGCCGCCGGCGGGTGCAGCGTCGGTTGCGGGGAGGCGGATGCAAACCGGGCGCGGAGGCGAACCGGTCGCGGGCGTCGCGTCGGCCGCCCCCGCGCCCGGTCCCGTTCACTGGCCGGTTTCCGCGCGGTACGCCTCCTGGAGGCGGAGCGTCACGGGGCCGGGCGTGCCGTCGCCGATGGGCCGTCCGTCCACGCGGGTGACGGGCATGACTTCCGTCGTCGTGCCGGAGAGGAAGAGCTCGTCGGCGTCGAAGAGGCGGTCGGCGAAGATCGGGCCTTCGCGGACGGGGATCCCCGACTTCTCGGCGAGGGCGAGGATGCGGTCGCGCGTGATCCCCGGGAGGATGTAATTGCATTTGGGGTAGGTCACGAGCGTGCCGTCGTAGACCGCGAGCAGGTTGGAATGGGACCCTTCGAGGACGATGCCGTCGCGGATGAAGAGGGCCTCGAAGGCGCCGGCCGCGTGGGCCTTCTGATTGGCGAGCACGTTCGGCAGCAGCGAGACGGTCTTGATGTCGCAGCGCGCCCAGCGGGTGTCGGGCACCGTGATGGCGTCCACCCCTTCGCTGAAGTACGCGTCCGGGTGGGGCGTGATGGGCTTGACCGCGATGTAGACGGTCGGCGGCGTGTCGGCGGGCGGAAACGCGTGCTTGCGGGGCGCCGCGCCGCGGGTGACCTGGATGTAGATGTTCGCGTCGCCGGTGACGTCGTTCTCCTCGATGAGGCGCAGCGCCGCTTCGCGCAGCTCGGTGAAGGCGTCGAAGCGGATGTCGAGCGCCTGCACCCCGCCGCCGAGGCGGCACAGGTGTTCGGGGAGGAGGAACGGTCGGCCGCGGTAGACGCGGATGACCTCGTAGACGCCGTCGGAGAAGAGGAAGGCGCGGTCGTCGACGGAGACGCGCGCTTCCGATTGCGGTACGAATTCGCCGTTGAGATAAACGAGCACGATCCGCTCCACGTTCGAAGGGTACGTGCTTGAGAATGGCGCATCGCGACGGCGGCGTCAATCCGTCGCCTCGATGGTCATGATGATGCGTCCGCCGCCGAAGACCCGTGTGTCGCCGGTGGATTCGGAGACGACGAACGCGACGCAGCGGGTGGCGGCGGTGATGCCGGCGGCGGCGCGGTGCCGGGCGCCGAGGCCCGGGGGAACATCGCCGGGGGGCGCCAGCTCCTGGAGGTAGCGGCCGGCGGCGATGATGACGCCGTCGCCACGGATGACGAACGCGCCGTCCATACCGGAGAATTCGCGTATGGCGCGTTTGGCGCGGGGGTTCAGGACCTGTCGTTCGGATTCGGGGTGCCCCTCGAACGGGTTGAGGACGAGGGGGTGCGAGCGTTCGAGGACGGTCTCGTGATCGCCGAGCGTGACGAGGAGGCCGACGGGCCGGCCCTCGCGGCCGACGTGGCCCAGCTCGACGCAGAGCGTGAGCACGGCGTCGAAGACGGCCGGATCGGAGACCTGGCTGAGGATGTTGAGCGGCGCGTCGGCCTGGCCGTCGAGGTAGTCCTCTTCGTTGCTCAGGTCGACGACGGCCACGGTGTCGAGCTCGCACTCGCCGTCGATCGCGTTGCCGGAGATGATGATGACGCGTTCGTCGGGGCGGAGCAGTCCGGCGGCGAGGCCTTCGAGGAGGGCGATCTTGGCGCGGCCGCGGCGACGCATGCGCACCTCGGGGAGCGACAGCACGTCGGCCTCGGTGATGAGGCCGGATTCGCCGTTGGTCGCCGCGGCGATGATGTGCCCTTCGGGTCCGACCATTTCGCGCAGGTAGTCGGTCTCCTCGGGGAGCGCCGCCGCCAGCAGGATGGCGTGGGCGCCCGTCTCGCGGGCGACGAGGACGGCGCCGTCCAGGATCGCGCGATTTTTCGGGATCATCTCGTTCTCCGGCCATGGGCTCCGTGGCACCTGGCGGAGTCCGCAACCCCCGGGCCGCGGCGCTTGCCCGGCACACGGGTTGCCCCCTAGCTTCGCGCGCGAAATCCGCACGGTGCACGCCATGCGCCGCCTCCGGACCGCGACCCGAGCCGCGAAATGACAGCCGCAGAACTCCTCGAACTTCTCCCCACGCAGGAACTCCGACTCGACAACGGGCTGACGGTGCTGGTCCGGGAGGATCGATCGGCGCCGGTCGTGGCGATCGTGACGCATGTGAAGGCGGGGTATTTCAACGAGCCGGACGGGGTGGTCGGGATCAGCCACGTCCTGGAGCACATGTACTTCAAGGGGACCGAGCGTTTCGGGGTCGGCGAGATCGCGCGGGCGACGAAGGCGGTCGGCGGATTCCTGAACGCGGGCACGATCTACGACTACACGAGCTACTACACGGTCCTGCCGTCGTCGGCGCTGGAGCGCGGGCTCGAGATCCAGTCGGACGCGCTGCGGAACTCGGAGATCGATCCCGACGAGCTCCGGAAGGAGCTGGAGGTGATCATCCAGGAGGCGCGGCGGAAGCTGGACAATCCGCACGCGGTCGCGGCCGAGTCGCTGTACGAGACGATGTTCGACGTGCATCGGATCCGGCGCTGGCGGATCGGCACGGAAGCGGGGCTGCGCCGGCTGACGCGAGAGGACGTGTGGCGCTACTACCGGGACCTGTACCGGGCGTCCAACATCGTGCTGGTCGTGGCGGGCGACGTGGATGCCGAGGCGACGTTCCGCCTGGTGGAGCGCTACTACGGGGACATGCCGGCGGGGGAGGCGGTCAAGGAGTACTCGCCGGCTGAGCCCGAGCGGCGCGGGCTCCGCTTCCGGGAGCTGGCCGGCGACATCGTGCAGACGCACCTGGAGTGGGGGTGGCCGACGCCCGGCACGCTGGACCCCGACACGCCGGCGCTGGACCTGCTCGCCGTCGTCCTGGGCCAGGGTCGCGCGTCGCGGCTGTACCGGGGCGTGCGCGAGGCCGGCCGGGTCACGTCGATCGCCGCGTCGAACTACACGCCGACGGAGGTCGGGGTCTTCTCGGTGAGCGCGGAGCTGCGGGCCGAGGACACGGCGGACGCGGTCGCCGCGGTGTGGCGCGAGATCGAGGCGGTGCGGCGCGACGGCGTGAGCGCCGGCGAGCTGGAACGGGCGCGGCGCATCCTCGAGGCGCGTCTGCTCCGCAGCCTCGAGACGGTCGAGGGGCAGGCGAACCTCCTCGCCCGGTGGGAGGCGTACGGCGGATGGCGGCTGCTGGGGCGCTACGCGCAGGCGATCGGCGAGGCCACGCGAGAGGAGCTGGGCCGCGTCGCCCGGGACTACCTGACGCTCGACCGTTCGACGGTGCTGGTGTACCGGCCGGACTCCGCCGGGGCGCTCGGGTGGGACGCGGCCGAGCTGGAGGCGCGGGCCACGCGCACGGCGCTTCCGGCGCCCGCGGCAGGCCCCGAGGCGCGAGACGCGGATGCGCCGGCCGTCGTGGCGCAGCGGCGCGGCGCGGCGGTCGCGGCCGGCGTCGAGGATGGCGTCCACTTCTACGAGATGGCGAGCGGCGTCCGGCTGGCGGTCAAGCCCCGGCCCACGTCGCCGCTGGTGTCGCTGGGGATCTTCTACCGTGGCGGCGTGGTGCGCGAGACCGCGGAGGTGGCCGGGATCACGGCGCTCATGATGCGGACATCGCTGAAGGGGACGCAAAGCCGGAGCGCCCGGCGCCTCGCAGAGGAGGCCGAGATCCTCGGCGGCGCGATCTCCGCGTCGGCCGGCGCCGACCTGTTTCAATGGTCGCTGGCGGTGCCGGCGCGGCGATTCGACGACGCCTTCACCCTGCTCGCCGACGTCGCGTTCCGCCCCACGTTCCCTGCGGATGCGCTGGAACGCGAGCGCAGCGTCGCGTTGAGCGACCTCGGCCGGCAGCGCGACGACATGTACCGCTACCCGATGCGGCTCTTCCTCCAGGGGGCGTTCCGCGGCCACCCGTACGGTTTCTCCCTCGCGGACGCCGAGGCCGCCCTCGCCCGGCTGGACCGGGATGCGCTGGCGCGCTGGCACCGGAGCCAAGTGCTCGAGGGGTGCCCCCGGGTCGTCGTCGTCGGCGGCGTGGACCCGGACGCCGTGGCACGCGTCGTCGCCGGGGAGCTGGAGGCGGTGCGCGGGCTGCCGGAGCCGGAGCCGCCGCGCCGCCCGGTCTGGCCGGAGGGCCCCCACGTGGAGGCCGAGCATCGCGACAAGGCGCAGACCGCACTGATGATCGGGTTTCCGGGCCCGGACCGGAACGATCCGGACACGTACGCGCTCGACGTGCTCTCCAACGCGGTGGGCGGGCTCGGCGGCCGGCTGTTCGAGGATCTGCGCAGCCGGCGCTCGCTGGCGTACACCGTGGCCGCGTACCCGCTCGTCCGCCGGCTCGGCGGCGCTTTCGTCGGGTACATCGCGACCGCGCCGGAGCGGGAGGACGAGGCGCGGCGCGGCCTGCTCGAGCATTTCGAGCGGCTGACGGAGGAGACGCTCGCGCGGGAGGAGCTCGAGCGGTCGAAGGAGTATACGGTCGGCGCGTGGAAGATCCACGGCCAGACGAACTCCGCGCAGCTCGGCGACCTGGCGGGCGCGCTGCTCCTCGGCACGGGTCTCGACGAGATCCGCGCGTTCGAGGAGCGCGTCCGCGCCGTCACGCCAGTGATGGTCCGCGAGGCGATGCAGCGGTACTTCGACCCGAACCGCCTGGTCGAGGGGATCGTGCGCGGGAAGCGCGGCGGCGGCGCGTAGCGCGCACGACCGACGCCGGCCGACTCCGGTGGCCGGGGGCGGCCAGCCGTCGATTGCTCCGTGCGGGGGCGCCGTCTATATTCGCCGCCGGCCCGCGGCGACTCGCCGCAAGAACCCATTACCCGCGTGATGTTGTGACCATGGGCGACGCCTACGAGACCGTGAGGATCGAGCGGAGGGACGGGATCGCGGTCGTGATCGTGAACCGTCCGGACAAGCTGAACGCGCTGAACGCGGACACGGTCGCGGAGCTGGACCGCGCGTTCCGCGAGCTGGCGGCGGACGATGCCGTGCGCGCCGTGATCGTCACCGGCGCCGGGGAGAAGGCGTTCGTGGCCGGCGCCGACATCGCCGAGCTGGCGGAGATGGGGCCGCTCAGCGGGATCCGGATCTCGCGTCAGGGCCAGGACACGTTCCGCTTCCTCGAGACGATGCCGAAGCCGGTGATCGCGGCGGTGAACGGCTATGCGCTCGGCGGCGGCCTGGAGCTGGCGCTCGCGTGCCACCTGCGCCTGGCGAGCGAGAACGCCCGGTTCGGATTGCCCGAGGTGAAGCTGGGGATCATCCCGGGGTACGGCGGCACGGTTCGGCTGCCTCAGGTCATCGGGCGCGGGCGCGCGCTGGAGATGATTCTGACCGGCGAGATGATCGACGCCGACGAGGCCTACCGCATCGGCCTGGCGAACCGGGTGGTCCCGCAGGTCGAGCTGATGACGGAGGCGGAGGCGCTCGCCCGAAAGATCGCGGCGAACGGGCCGATCGCCGTCGCGCTCGCGATCGAGTCGGTGAACCACGCCCGGGGCGCGACGCTGGACAACGCCCTCACGCTGGAGTCGAACCTCTTCGGCCTGCTCGCGTCGACCGAGGACATGCGGGAAGGGATGCAGGCCTTCCTCGGGAAGCGCAAGGCGGAATTCGCGGGGCGGTAGCCCCCCGGTCGACGCGGCGCGGCGCCCGCGCCGCCGGGTGGCCGCAGGGGGCCCCCCGGAAGCGTTCCGCAGGGTGGTGGCCCGGTCGCGGCGCCCGTATATTTCGCCTCCGCGATGAGCACCGCCGTGACCACCCGGGTGTGCCGGGAGCTTCGCCTGCGCCAGTTCCGCAACTTCGCGGAGCTCGAGCTGAGCCTTCCGGCCGAGGGCGTCGCGATCATCGGCGACAACGGATCCGGCAAGACGAATCTGCTCGAGGCGCTCTACTACCTCGAGATCTTCCGCTCTTTCCGGGGCGCGCCGGACGAGCAGCTCGTGCGGATGGGGGAGGACGCGTTCCACATCCGCGGGCGCCTCGAGGATCTGGAGACGGGAGAGACGCGAGAGATCACGGCGGCGTACGAGCGCCGGACGCGGCGGAAGCGGGTCGCGGTCAACGGCGCCGTGCCGGAGCGGATCGGCGATGCGCTGGGCGGCGTCGGCGCGGTGATCTTCTCGCCCTCGGATGTCGCGATCGTCGCGGGCGCGCCGTCCGAGCGGCGGCGCTTCCTGGACATCGTCCTCTCGCTCAACCGGCCGGGGTACCTCCAGGCGCTCCAGCGCTACCGGCAGATCCTGAAGCAGCGCAACGCGATGCTGCGCGACGGCGCGCCGGCGGCGCTCCTGGCCGCCTGGGACGAGGGTCTCGTCGACTGGGGCGCACGCCTGGTCGTGGCACGGGCGGAGTGGGTCGCGGAGCGGGCCGCGGGCTTCGCGCGCCGCTACGCGGCGATCGCCGGCGGCGGCGCCGCGCGGCTGGTCTACGACGGGGCGATCCCGGTCCCCGGCGCCGCCGATGCGCCGCCGACGGCGGACGCGGCCGCGGAGGCGTTCCGGGCGGAGCTCGCGCGCGTGGCGGTCCGGGAACGCGAGCGCGGTGTCACGCTCGTCGGGCCGCACCGGGACGACCTGGGGCTCACGTTCGACACGGCGAGTGGTGAGGCGGAGCTGCGGGACTTCGGCTCGGGCGGGCAGCAACGGACCGCCGCGATCGCGCTGCGGATGATCGAGGCGGAAACGATCCGCGAGGCGCGGGGCCGCGACCCGATCGTCCTGCTAGACGACCTGTTCGCCGAACTGGATCCGGGGCGCTCCCGCCGCATCCTGGAGCTGCTGGAAGCCGACGGGCACGGTCAGGCGATCCTCACGGCGCCCAAGGTCTCGGACCTCGAGCCGCGCCAGGGCGCGCTGCCGCACTGGCGCATCGCACACGGGGAGGTGTTCGCGTGAGCGCCCGGAACGAAGGCCCGGTCCGCGTCGTCGACGCGCTCCAGCGGTTCCTGAAGCGGTCCGGCATCGCCGAACGTCTGGAGGAGGCCGCCGTCGTCCCGGAGTGGGCCGACCGCGTCGGCGCGCGGATCGCGGCCGTGACCCGGCCGCTCCGCGTCTCCCGCGGCACGCTCTTCGTTGCCGTCCGCTCCAGCGCCTGGCTCATGGAGCTCAAGCTGATGGAGGGCGAGATCCTGCGGCGGCTGAACGAGGACCGCGACCGCGGGCGCATCTCCCGAATCCGGTTCCTGATGGATGAAGCTCCGTCCGACGCGGGCGCACCGTAGACGGTCGGGCGCGGCTCGAGCGGGCGGCGGCGCCGGAGACGGGCGGGTCCGCCGTGGCGGATCGGCGCGCGAAAGGCGGGCCGGCGCGCCGTCGCCGGCCGGGCGGGCAACGAGCGGGCAGGGGCGGTTCCGCCGGGGCTCCGCGGCATCGTGAAATCATCGGATTCAGGGCGCGCCCGCCGCGGGTCCGGCGCGGCGGCCGATCGCCTTCCACAACCGCGAAATCTACGGGCGCTCCGGGGCAACCCGCGCGCCGTTTCGGGGTAGTAGAAACCGTCTATTTCCCGGATACCAGAGCAAAGGCACGATGGCGAAGAGGCAGCCGAACAAGAACGACTATTCCGCCGGTCAGATCCAGGTCCTGAAGGGGCTGGAGGCCGTTCGGAAGCGGCCGGGGATGTACATCGGCTCCACGGGCGTCCGCGGGCTGCACCACCTGGTCTACGAGGTGGTCGACAACTCCGTCGACGAGGCGCTCGCCGGCTTCTGCACGCGGATCGACGTGATCATCCGCCCCGACGACTCGATCACCGTCATCGACGACGGCCGCGGCATTCCGGTCGACCTGCACCCGGTGGAGAAGATCCCGGGCGTCGAGGTCGCCATGACGATGCTGCACGCCGGTGGAAAGTTCGACAAGAATTCGTACAAGGTCTCGGGCGGGCTGCACGGCGTCGGCGTGAGCGTGGTGAACGCGCTCTCCGAGTGGCTCGAAGTGGAGATCCGGCGCGACGGCAAGGTCCACCACCAGCGCTACTCGCGCGGCGCCAAGCTCAAGGAGCTCGAGGTCATCGGCACGGCGAAGGGGACCGGGACCACCGTCTCGTTCAAGCCGGACCCCGAGATCTTCACGGAGCGGACGTACAACTTCGACACGTTGGCGAACCGGCTCCGCGAACTGGCGTTCCTGAACAAGGGGCTGCTGATCACGCTCTCCGACGAGCGCGAAGGCAAGGAGGCGCGGCGCGAGGAGTACCGCTACGAGGGCGGGATCAACGAGTTCGTGGTGTTCCTGCGCGGCTCGCGCAAGCCGCTCCACCCGAAGCCGATCTACATCGAGGCGAGCCGGGAGGAAGCGGAGCTCGAGCTCGCGATCCAGTACGACGACGGCTACAACGAGAACACGTTCACGTTCGTCAACAACATCAACACGCACGAGGGCGGGACGCACCTCACCGGCTTCAAGTCGGCGCTCACGCGCACGCTGAACGACTACGCGCGGAAGAACAACCTGCTGAAGAAGGATCTGGACTCCCTCTCCGGCGACGACGTCCGGGAAGGGCTGACGTGCGTCCTCTCGGTCAAGGTCCGCGAGCCGCAGTTCGAAGGGCAGACGAAGACGAAGCTGGGCAACTCCGAGGTCCGCGGCGCCGTCGAGCAGGTGGTCAACGAGCGGCTGGCCACGTACCTCGAGGAGAACCCGTCCGTCGCCAAGGCGATCATCGAGAAGTCGATCCAGTCGGCGCGGGCGCGCATCGCCGCGCGCAAGGCGCGCGACCTGACGCGGCGCAAGAACGCGCTGGAGGGGAGCATCCTCCCCGGCAAGCTGGCCGACTGCTCGATCACGGACCCGGCCGCGTGCGAGATCTACCTGGTCGAGGGCGACTCGGCGGGCGGCTCGGCCAAGCAGGGCCGCAACCGGTCGTACCAGGCGATCCTGCCGCTGCGCGGCAAGATCCTGAACGTGGAGAAGTCGCGGCTCGACAAGATCCTCTCGAACGAGGAGATCCGGACGATCATCGCCGCGATCGGCACGGGGATCGGCGAGGACGAGTTCAACGTCGGCAACGCGCGCTACCACAAGATCATCATCATGACGGACGCGGACGTGGACGGCGCCCACATCCGCACGCTGCTCCTGACCTTCTTCTTCCGCCACATGCGGCAGCTGATCGAAGAGGGGATGGTCTACATCGCGCAGCCGCCGCTCTACCGCATCGCGCGCGGCAAGGAAGAGCACTACGCCTACAGCGACGAGGAGCGCGATCAGGTGATCCAGCGGCTGGCGCCGAACGGCAAGGGCGACGGCCGGAACCTGAACATCCAGCGCTACAAGGGTCTGGGCGAGATGAACCCGGAGCAGCTCTGGAAGACGACCATGGACCCCGAGACGCGCACCATCCTCAGGGTCACGCTCGAGGACGCCGTCGAGGCGGACCAGATCTTCCAGACCCTGATGGGCGACGAGGTCGAGCCACGGCGCCGCTTCATCGAGGAGAACGCGCAGTACGTACGCAACCTGGACGTGTGACGACGTCGCGTGACGACCGGGCCGCCCGAGCCCGCCCGCGTCCGCAGGACCCGGGCGGGCTCGGGCGTTTTTCAGGCGTACGGGGCGCCGCCGTCAGCCGGCGCGGCGGCCCGGGCGGCTCCGTCGCCGGCGGGATTTCTCGCGGGTGCCGCACAGGCGCATGTCGCACCAGCGCCGCAGGCCGTTCCGGCTGCGGTCGACGAACAGCCAGCCGCAATCCGGCCCGGCGCAGACCCCGATCCTGCGCGAATCGCCGGATGCGAGCAGGTCCGCCGCCGAGCGGATCACCGGCCACAGCGGGAACTCCAGCTCCTCGCCCGCTCCGCGCCACGCCCACCGCAGCGCACCGGTATCGGCGGGCCCGTCGCCGGCCGACACGAGCTCGAGCCGCGCCAACGTGCGCCGGAGCAGCCGGTTGAACTCGTCCAGCGCGTCGCCGGGCGGCTCGGCCCGCGCGACCGCCGTGAACACCCGCCGCAGAACCCCACGGATCCGCCGCGCGGCTTCCCACGCCGCCTCCGCCTCGCGCGGCCGCGCCGCCGCAGCCCGGCGCAGCGCCGCCGCCTCGCCCGTCGTCACGACCCCGGCACCCTGCGCCCACTCGACGACGCGCGCGTAGTCGCTCAGACGGTCCTCCGCGAGCCCCGCCACGGTCCAGTTCCCCGTGTTGACCAGGTCGAGGCACGGCTCCCCGCCGATGTACCGGAACGGCCGACCGGCCGCGTATGTCAGGGTGGGGCAAGGTCGTGTCATGCGTCGAATCTAACACCGGTATTCTGCACTTGACAGGTGCGCTCCATCCGTGCTAGCGTGTGCACCGGTTTCAGGCTGAATACTGGTGCAAGCGTCGCGGGTGGAGTGCGGCGCGGGATGGACAGCGATACCGGGGAGGAGCGATGATCGCTCGGACGTGGCGCGGCGCCACCAGGGCGGAGGATGCGGAGGCCTACGCGGCGTACCTGGAGAAGACGGGTCTGGCCGAGTACCGGGCGACGCCGGGGAACCGGGGAGTTCTCGCGCTGCGTCGCGTGGTGGAGGGGCGTGCGGAGTTCCTGCTGATCTCGTTCTGGGAGTCGGAGGAGGCGATCCGGGGGTTCGCCGGGGACTCGATCGAGCGGGCCGTCTTCTACCCGGAGGACGACCGGTTCCTGATCGACCGGGACCTCCACGTGCACCACCATGAGGTGTTCTTCCATGTGCCGGACGGGGCCGATGCGGAACCTGGCGCCTGAGGCGCCTGACATGTTTCGTACACGTGCAAGGGGTTCGACGAAGGGGCCGCGGTGGCGTTCACGCGTCGTCGTTTCGGCGTGGAGGGGGAGATCGCGAGCGGGTCGATCTGACGTCCGTGATCTGCCGGCCGTCGCATCATCGCGCCGCCGTTGCGCGCGCGGGTTGACGCGGCCGCGGGGCCGGGCGAAACTACGGCCCATGGATTCGATACGCGACCGGGCGGCGGCGCGCCTTGAGGCCGCGCTGGAGAGCGATGCGGTCCACGACCCGCGTGAGTTCTACCGCGATCGGCTGCGTTGGCTGAAGGAGCGGAGCCCGTCGGCGTTCGAGGAGGCTCGGCGGTACTACGAGGAGGAGCTGCTGCCGCGGGTCGCCGCCGAGGATTCGGACCCGGTGCGGGAGTGGTTCGAGTACGGCCGCAAGCTCGCGGAGCTGACGGCGCCGGGCCGCCTCACGGAGATCGACGGGAGCGGGCGGGCGCGCGGCTTCGCCCCGCCGCTCGACCGTGGCATGCTCGTGCTGCATCTGCCCGACGACATGGGCGAGCCGGCGCTCATCCTCAACCTCCCGCGGCGGCCCACGCCGGCGCAGCGCGCGACGTGCGACCTGCTGGTGTGGGGGCGGACGGCGCCGACCGAAGCGTCCGGGCGTTGAAGCGCGTCGAGCGGCGTGGCCGCGGCGGCGCGCGGACGGGCCCGCCCGAAGCTCCGGGCACTCGCGAACACGGACCGAAACGAAAACGCCCCGGCGACGCGCCGGGGCGTTTTCGTTTCGTGCAGGTCGCCGGCGCTCAGCCGCGCGCCATGCTGTCCAGGAACTCCTTGTTCGTCTTCGTCCGCCGCATGCGGTCGAGGAGGAACTCGAGCGCTTCTGCGGGCGGCATGTCGGAGAGGAAATTCCGCAACAGGTAGACGCGATTGAGCTCGCTCTCCTCGAGGAGCAGCTCCTCACGGCGCGTGCCGGACCGGTTGATGTCGATCGCCGGGAAGATGCGCTTGTCGGCGATGTGGCGGTCGAGCACGACCTCCATGTTGCCCGTGCCCTTGAACTCCTCGAAGATCACCTCGTCCATGCGGGAGCCCGTCTCGATCAGCGCGGTCGCGATGATCGTGAGCGAGCCGCCCTGGTCGATGTTGCGGGCCGCGCCGAAGAACCGCTTCGGCTTGTGCAGCGCGTGCGCGTCCACGCCGCCCGACAGGATCTTCCCCGAGTGGGGGACGGTGACGTTGTAGGCGCGGGCGAGGCGCGTGATCGAGTCGAGGAGGATGACGACGTCGCGCCCGTGCTCGACGAGGCGCTTCGCCTTCTCGATCACCATCTCGGCCACCTGCGTGTGCCGGTCGGCAGGCTCGTCGAACGTCGACGAGATCACCTCGGCCGCGACGTGCTCCTCCATGTCGGTGACTTCTTCGGGGCGCTCGTCGATGAGGAGGACGATCAGGTGGATCTCGGGGTGGTTCTCGAGGATGGCGTTCGCGATCCGCTGCATCAGGATCGTCTTCCCCGCCTTCGGCGGCGAGACGATCAGTCCGCGCTGCCCTTTCCCGATCGGCGAGACGAGGTCCATCAGGCGCATCGAGAGGTCGCCCGCCTTGTTCTCCAGCTTGATGCGCTCCTCGGGGTAGCGCGGCCTCAGGTTGTCGAAGGCGATCCGGTGCTTGGCGCGCTCCGGGTCGTCGCCGTTGACGGTCTCGACCTTCAGCAACGCCAGGTAGCGCTCGCCCTCCTTCGGCGGCCGCACCTGCCCGAGCACCGTGTCCCCGGTGCGCAGGTCGAAGCGCTTGATCTGCGATGGGCTGACGTAGATGTCGTCCGGACCGTACAGATAGTTCCAGTCCTGCGACCGGAGGAAGCCGTACCCCTCGGGGAGCACCTCCAGCACGCCCTCACCCCGCAGCACCACGTCGCTGTCGAGCAGGTTCTGCTCGATCCGGAAAATCAGGTCCTGCTTGCGGAGCCCCGAATAGTTGGAGATGTTGAGCTGTTCGGCCATCTCGTGCAGCTCCGCAACGGACTTGCTCTTGAGTTCGGCGATGTCCACGAATCACTCCGTAGGAACGTAGATTGGTAACGACAGGCGAGACCGCGACGCCGTCCGGAGATCGATCATTTCACGTGAAGGAATCGGAATGAAACGGACCGGAT
>DASVDG010000095.1:0-6447 GCA_036381255.1 Longimicrobiales bacterium
CGGCCGCTCCCGCCGGCCGCCAGGCCGGCGCTCCCGGGCCATCGGCCCGCTCCCGGCGCCACCGGCGCCGCTCCCGCGGCCGAACGGCCGCGCCCTGGCCCCGCCGCACGTTCACCCTTACGTTGTACTCCGTAATCTATCCCGATTTTCGTTATGATGACAGGTGCGAACGGAGCGCCGCCGGAACGGCGGCTGACGGAACAGCGCAATCCGAAGAGCGCGCGGATCGACGAGCTGTCCACGATCGAGATCGTGGACCTGATCAATGCGGAAGATCGGATGGTCGCGCAGGCGGTGGGGGAGGAGCGTCAGCAGATCGCGCGGGCGATCGAGCTGGTGGTGGACGCGTTCCGCCGGGGCGGTCGCCTGCTCTACGTGGGTGCCGGGACCTCGGGGCGGCTGGGCGTGCTGGACGCCTCGGAGATGCCGCCGACGTACCGCACGGACCCGGAGATGGTCCAGGGGATCATCGCCGGCGGTTACGAGGCGCTGGTGCGGGCGAAGGAGGGGGCGGAGGACTACCCGGAGGACGGCGCGGCCGCCATGGACGAGCGGGGGGTGGGGCCGGCCGATTTCGTGTTGGGGATCGCGACGTCCGGGACGACGCCGTACGTGCACGGCGCGCTTCGTCGCGCCCGCGAGCGCGGCGCGCGGACGGGGTTCCTGCTGTGCACCTATCCGTCCGAGGAGCTGGTCCGGACGCACGACGTCGTGATCGCGCCGTTGGTCGGACCCGAGGTGATCACCGGCTCGACGCGGATGAAGGCCGGCACGGCGACGAAGATGGTGCTGAACACGATCAGCACGGCGGCGATGGTGAAGCTGGGCAAGGTCTACGGCAACCTGATGGTGGACCTCCAGGTCACGTGCCAGAAGCTGCGCGACCGGGGCGAGCGGATCCTGGTCGAGACGCTGGGCGTGGACCGGCCGCGGGCCGCGGAGCTGCTCGATGCGAGCGGCGGCCACGTGAAGACGGCGATCGTGATGGAGCGCCTCGGCGTGGAGCGCGAGGAGGCGCGCCGCCGGCTGGACGAGGTCGGCGGCGTGATCGGCCGCGTCGTCGGCGACCTCGAGGCGGGATGAGCGGCACGGGCGCGAATCTCGGGGTGAGGGCGGTGCAGACGTGCGGGTGATCGGGCTCATGTCGGGCACCTCGCTCGACGGCGTGGACGCGGCGCTGGTCGAGTTCGACGGCGACGTGCCGGAGTCGCTGCGCTGGTCGCTCGAGGCGTTCCTGACCGTCCCGTACGACGACGTGCGCCGGGACCGGATCCATCGCGCGATCCTCGACGGCAACGCGGCGCTGCTCTGCCGGCTGCACGCGGATCTGGGCGAGTGGTTCGCGGATGCCGCGCTGCGCCTGTGCGAGGAGGCCGGGATCGCGCCGGGATCGGTGGACGTGATCGGGTCGCACGGCCAGACGGTCTGGCACGAGCCGCCGACGCCGGACCGCCGCGGCGCGACGCTCCAGCTCGGGGACGCGGCCACGATCGCGGAGCGGACGGGGATCGCGGTGGTGAGCGATTTCCGGACCCGCGACGTCGCCGCGGGCGGCGAGGGTGCGCCGCTGGTGCCGTGGGCGGACCGCGTGCTCTTCGCCGTGCCGGAGCGGAGCCGCGTCCTCCAGAACATCGGTGGGATGGCGAACCTGACGTGGATCCCGCCACGCGGCGACCCGGCGCCGCTGCTGGCGTTCGACACCGGCCCCGGCAACGCGCTGATCGACGCGGCGGTCACGCTGGCGACGGGCGGGCGCGAGACGTACGACCGGGGCGGCGCCTGGGCGCGCCGCGGCACGGTCCGTGACGAGCTCCTGGCCGAGCTGCTCGCGCACCCGTTCTTCGACCGGCCGCCGCCGAAGTCCACGGGGCGCGAGGTCTTCGGCCGCCCGTTCGTGGAGGCGCTCGCCCGTCGCGAGCGGCCTGAAGACGACGACGCGTGGGCCGATCTCGTGGCGACGCTCACTGCGCTGACGGCCGAGAGCATCGCCGGCGCGATCCGGCGCTGGGTCGCGCCGCGGCGCGTCGACGAGGTGGTGCTGACGGGCGGCGGCGCGCACAACCCGACGCTACGCGCCATGATCGAGGCCCGCCTCGCGCCGACCCCCGTGCGGGACGGCGCCGCGCTGGGCATCGATCCGGACGCGAAGGAGGCGGTCGCGTTCGCGGCGCTGGCGTGGGCGCACGTGATGCGTGTGCCGGGCAACGTGCCGGCGGCCACCGGCGCCGCGGGCCCGCGGGTTCTGGGATCCTTCACGCCGGGGGCGTAGTGCGAACCGGAAGACTCCTATTCCCGGCGCTGCGCTGGGACGACGCGCACGGCTTCGACCACGAGGCGGAGACGATCGACGTCGCGCTCGAGCTGGGCACGGGCGGCTTCATCCTCTTCGGCGGCGAGGCGGCGGCCGTGGCCGAGCTGACGGCGATGCTCAGGCGCCGTGCCGGTCGGCCGCTGCTGATCGGCGCGGACCTCGAGCGGGGCGCGGGGCAGCAGTTCCGCGGCGCGACGCCGCTCCCGCCGGTCGCGGCGCTGGGCGCGCTCGACGATCTCGACGTCACCCGCCGCGCCGGCGAGCTGACCGCCCGCGAGGCGGTGGCGCTGGGCGTGAACTGGGTCTACGCGCCCGTCGCCGACGTGGACCTCGAGCCGCGGAACCCGATCGTCGGGACGCGGGCGTTCGGCGCGGACGCCGAGCGGGCGGCGGCGCACGTCGCCGCCTGGATCGACGGCTGCCGCGCCGGCGGCGCGCTGTCGTGCGCGAAGCACTTCCCCGGCCACGGCCGCACGACGACCGACTCGCACGTCGAGCTGCCGCGGGTCGACGCGGGCCGGGACGCGCTCGAGGTGGACCTCGTGCCGTTCCGCGCCGCGATCCGCGCCGGCGTCGACTCGCTCATGACCGCCCACGTCGCGTACCCGGCGCTCGATCCATCCGGCTCCGCGGCAACGCTTTCGCCCACGATCCTCACCGGCATGCTCCGCGATGCGTTCGGCTTCGACGGGCTCGTCGTCACGGACGCGCTGATCATGGAGGGCGTGCTGGAGGCCGGCCACGGCGAGGCGAAGGCGGCGGTGCGGGCCGTCGCCGCCGGCTGCGACGCGCTCCTCTACCCGCGCGACATCCGCGGCGTGGCGGAGGCGGTGGCGGGCGAGATCGGACGCGACGTGCCGGAGCCGCGCGCCGCCGACGCGATCCGGCGCATCGAGGCCGCCGCGGAGCGGGCGGAGCCTCGGGGCGCGGGCGCGTGGGGGCGCGCGGACGACCGCGCCTGGGCGCTCGACATCGCGACGCGGTCGCTGCGGCCGGCACGCGGCCGGCCGGAGCTGCCGGCCCGGGAGGTGCGCCTCGTCACCGTCGACGATGATGTCGGCGGGCCGTACCCGCCCGGCCCGCGCGACGCGTTCGCGGCCGCGCTGCGCGCCGCGGGCGTCGCGGTGGACGAGGCCGGCGTCGCGCCGTCGGAGCGGCCGACCCTCGTCGCCGTCTACGCCGACATCCGCGCCTGGAAGGGGCGTCCGGGGATCTCGGCCGGCGCCCGGGAGGCGGTCGCCACCGCGCTCGCCGGCGCCGGCGCGGGCACGGTCGTCCTCTTCGGCCACCCGCGGCTGGCGGCCGAGCTGCCCGGCAATGCGCCCGTCCTCGCCGCGTGGGGCGGCGAGCCGCTCATGCAGGAGGCGGCCGCGCGTTGGCTCGCGGCCGGGGGCGACCGCTGATGGCGCGTGCGACGATCCCGACGCCGGTGCGCCGCGACCCACGGGCCGAGGGCGCGGCGGATCGGGGCGGCGCGTCGGCATGGGCGGCGCCGGCCACCCTCGCGATCGTGCACCTCCTGCTCGCCCTGCTCTTTTTCGACCCGACGCCGCATACCGGCGGCGACAACGCCGCGTACCTCACGCTCGCCCGCTCGCTCCTCGAGCGCGGACGCTTCCTGGAGCTGTGGGACCCGGCCGTGCCGCCCCACATCCTCTACCCGCCCGGCTTCCCGGCACTCCTCGCCCTCGCCATGCTCGTCGGCGTGGAGTCGTGGGTCGGGTTCAAGCTCGTGATCGTCGCCGCGTCGACGGCCGCGGTCGCGTTCTCGTACCTCTGGCTCGCGCGCCGCTGGGGCAGCCGGACCGCGCTCGGCGCCGGGATCGTCCTCGCCGCCAGCCCCGGCGTCCTGGGACTCAGCCACTGGATCCTCTCCGACGTCCCGTTCTGGATGCTGACCATGGTCGCGCTCTGGGGCTTCGCGCGGCTCGAGGCCGGCGAACGCGGCGGCGCCGCCGTAGCCATCGCGGCGACGACGCTCGCGTACTTCACCCGATCCGCGGGCTTGCCGCTCGCGCTCGCCGCCGCCACCTGGCTCGCGATGACCCGGCGGTGGCGCACGCTCGCCGCCCTCGCCGCCACGCTCCTGCCGCTCGCCTTCCTCTGGTGGCTGCGCGGCCGCGGCATCGCCGGCGCGGATTACCTGGACAGCTTCTGGCTCGTCAATCCGTACCGCCCGGAGCTCGGCCGCATCGGCATCGCCGACCTGGCCGCCCGCATGTGGGCGAACAACGGCCTGTACACGCTCGTCTACCTGCCGATCCTGCTGGTCGGCCAGGGCGCCGGGCTGTTCGCGTTTCTCGGCGTCGCCATCGCGATCCTCGCCCTCGCCGGGTGGGCGCTCGAGGCCCGGCGCCCCGGGCCGGGCGAACTGTTCGTGCCGCTCTACATCGGGCTGCTCTACGTCTGGCCGGAGGTCTGGGCGGGCGATCGGTTCCTGCTCCCGGCCGTGCCGTTGATCCTGGGGTACGCCGCGCGCGCGCTCACGGCCGCCGCCGGGCGGGTGCCCGCGTTGCGGCGGGCGCCGCTCGGCGCGGCGGCCGTCGCCCTCGTGATGCTGCTGGCCGTGCCCGCCGCCGCCCAGGGCGTCCGCCGCGGGATGACCTGCACGACGACGTACCGCCTCGGCTCCACCGAAGCGTGCATGGCGCAGCCGTGGCGGGACTTCTTCGCGGTCGCGGAGTGGACGCGGGACAACCTGCCCGAAGACGCGGTCGTGCTGTCGCGCAAGCCGCGCCTGTTCCATCACCTGAGCGGACGCCGCGGGCGGATCTACCCGAGGAGCCCCGAAACCGACGCGCTGCTCCGCGAGGCCCGCGCGGCGGGCGCGCGCTACGTCATCCTGGATCTGCTCGACGCACAGTCGTACCGGTACCTGATCCCGGCGCTGACCCGTCGGCCCGCCGCGTTTTGCGTCCTGCACTCGCTCGGGGCGGAACGGGTCACCGTGTTCGGCATCATGCCGGGCGCGGATACGCTGCCTGACCCGGCCGGCGATGCCGCCGGCGCGAGCTTCGCCCGCTGTCCGCCCGACTACCGGTCGCCGTCCCGGTAAAGCCCCAGCCCGATGCCGAAGGCGACGGCGGACAGCGGCCCTCGCGCCGGGACCACCGGCGGCGCGAGCGCCTCGACCGGGAGCGAGATCTGCGGCGAGAGCCGTCGCAGCAGCGTGAACGTGCCCCCGGCACGCGTCGCCGCGGCCTCGAGCGCGCCGAAGACCAGGCCGCGCGCCGCCGGGGCGCCCGGCAGACGCGGGTAGAGCAGGGAAGCGTATGCCGCGGCCGTCGCAATCCCCGCGGCGTAGCGCAACGGTCCGTCCGGCGGCGGCGCGTCCGGCGGCACCGTGCCGAGCCGCCGCTCGACCGCGTCGGCAAGCTCCAGCAACGCTGTGCCCGCGACGCCCGCGAGCAGCACGCGAGGCCAGCGCACCGGACGTGGCCGGAACAGGCGCGCGAGGAGCCACGCGGCCGCCGCCGCGCCGAACGCCGCGCCGGCCGCGGCGCCGGGATGGCTCGGGCCGGGGACCGCGGCACCGCGTGGGGCCGCTGCGCCCGCGAGGCCGCCGGGACGCCCGCGGCCGTACGCAGCACGAGAGCCGCCGGGCGCACGTTCCGCTGCGCCCGGCCGGGACGGAGGCACGACGCCCGCATCGCCGATGGCGCCGTTCGGCGGCGACGGCCTCGCGCGCCCGGCCGCGGCCGCCGCGCCTCCGGCCGCGGCCGGCACGGGCTCTGCCTCTCCCCCACGGGGCCCCGCGCCGACGATGCGCGCCTCGGCCTCGCCGAGCGCGTAACCGATTGCGTAGAAAACGTTTCGGAACGTGGACCCTTCACCGGGATTCGACATGAACCCTCCTCGTCTGTTCGGCCGGTGCACCGGCCCGCGTGCAAGCGATGTGCCCACCCGGCCACGGGAGCGCTCGTGAGCACGATCGACTGGGTCGTCGTCGCCGTCTACCTCGTCGCCTCCCTCGTCCTGGGCCTCTACCTCTCTCGCCGGGGGTCCCGGTCCATGGCCGATTTCTTCGTCTCCGGCCGGTCGCTCCCCTGGTGGCTCGCCGGTACCTCCATGGCCGCGACGACCTTCAGCATCGACACGCCGCTGTACGTCGCCGGCGTCGTCGCGCGGCAGGGCGT
>DASVDG010000096.1:0-12565 GCA_036381255.1 Longimicrobiales bacterium
GCCGACCGCGACGATGCTGTCGCCCTGGATCGCGACGTCGCCCTCGATCGGCGGACCGCCGCCGCCGTCGTAGATCGTGCCGTTGCGGATGACCACGTCGTACTCGGGTGCAGAGCCCGCGCCGCACGCGGCGAGGAGGGCGGCGAGGGCGAGGGAGGTTGTGCTCCTGGGTGTCATACGGGCTCCGTGTCGGCCGGGGTGGGCGCTGTCTCTCCGAGAAGTCCCGACAAGATACGATGTCGGGTCCGATCGTGATACTGGGAGTGCGCGTTTGCCACGAAGCGGGTCGCTCGTACATCTTCATGGAAACGGACTCCGGCGACGGCGAAACGAACCGAAGGCTGCAGATCCGCATCCAAGCGGGTCCACGCGCCGCGGTCTGACACCCCACAGCCCGCCCCCGCCCACTCGCCGGTGGTCATTCCCGGCGCGGTGCGCACCGCCGGCGGGCAGGATCGCTCCTCCTGACTCGATGGGAGCCGCGTGATGATTCGCACAGCCACACGAACACTGAACGTCATCGCGTTGCCCGTGCTGGCGAGTCTCTTCGCCGGCTGCACCGGCGACGGCGGCGTTGCGCGGGTCGACGCCTTCCGCCCGGCGGAGGCGTGCACGTTCCCGGCGAGTCCGAGCCGGTGGGCCGACGGCGGGGATCATCGGGAAACCGGTCGCGCAGGCGACGACGAGGAGCTCTGGTTCGCCAACATCGGCGGGGTGTACTGGTCGGCGGAGGGGCTCTACGTCTACGACGCCATGAACACGCGCGTCGTCCGGTTGACGGAGGACCTCGAGTTTGTGGGGTCGTTCGGGCGAGAGGGCGACGGCCCGGGAGAGTTCCCGCGGCGCATGGTCTCCGTGTTTCGACCCGCTCGCCGCATCCACGGCGGTCCGGACGGGATCCTCATCTACGAGGAGCGCCGCGTGAGCGTTTTCGATCCGGAGGGCCGTTACCAGGGGAACCTGATCGCCGATCCGTTCACGGTCGGAATGAGTCCGATGACGAGAGGACTCCGCTGGACCCCATCGGGTGTGCTCTTCGATGCGGGCGGGCACGACGCGTACCACCTTCCGGACGCGTGGACGGACAGCGTGAGCTACCGGGTCCAGCGGTGGGCGGGAGACACGATTCACACGATTGCGGAGATTCTCGTCGCGAGAGCGCCGCGCGGCCCGCGGGGCGCCCAGTACCTTGGACCTCGACAGGCCCGGCCCGCGTGGGACGCCGCCGGTGGCTGTGTCGTCATGACCGACGGCGCGAGTCCGTGGCTCGTCGTGGCGTCATTGGATGGCCGCGAGGCCGACACGGTCAGCGTGGAGCTTCCCGAGCGGGACCCGCCGGCCGGCGACCGCGCAACGCTCGAGCGCTTGAGCGCTCAGGCCGGTGGAGGCACGCACCTCCCCGAGCCGACGGTGATCGCCCGCATCCGCGACCTCATCCTGGACCCAGACGGCCACGTCTGGCTCCTGCCGAACCAGCCGGACCCCGCCCCGGAGTCGGGTGTCGAGGTCCTGCGCATCGCGCTCGGTTCGGGGCGAACTGTGGTCGACACCGTCCCAGCCTTTCCGGTGGCGTTCGGTCCGCCCGGCGTGTACTACGCCACGATCCGCGCCGCCATGGACGAGCAGATGGTCGCGCGGTACGAACTCGCCGCCGCGGGCGGCGAACCGGCGGACACCACGCCGAAGCACTGAGCATTGCTCGATGACCGACCGCCCCGTCGCTCCGCTGATCTGCCCCGTGTGCGCCGAGCCGCTGTCCGCGGCCGGCCGCACCCTCCGCTGCCCCCGCGGCCAAGCGTTCGACGAGGCCCGCGAGGGGTACGTCGACCTGCTCCCCGCCGGCCACGGCCGCTCGAAGATCCGAGGCGATGCGCCGGAGATGGTCCGGGCGCGCCGGCGGTTCCTGGAGCGCGGTCACTACGACGGGATCGCCGCGGCGCTCGAGGCGCGCGCCGGACTGCACGTGGTGGAACGGGCGGCGGGGCGCGAAGCGACCGAAACGACGCGCGGGGCGCCGGCGGCGATGGTCGGCCCGACCGAGCGGAAGGGCGGGCCGCCGGGACCGGCGGAGGCCGCGCCTGAACCGGCGGGCGCCGTCATCCTCGAGGTCGGGTGCGGCGAGGGGTACTACATCGGTCGGCTGTCGCGCTCGCTCGCGCGCAAAGGCCGTACCCTTGGCGCCGAGGACGAACGCGGCGCAGCCGGCGCGGCGGAGGACAACGCCGCGGGGCGCGCAGACGCCGCGGGCGGCGCGGGCAGCCCCGGGACCGCCGGACGCCCGGGCGGGCCAGGCGCCCCGGTCCGCTGCTTCGGCCTCGACGTCTCGAAGCACGCGCTCCGGCTGGCCGCGCGCGCGCACCCCGCCGTCCGCTTCTTCGTCAACGACGTCCGGTACCGCATCTGCCTGGCCGACGCGTCGGTCGACGTGCTCCTCGACGTCTTCGCCCCGCGCAACCCCGAGGAGTTCGCGCGCGTCGTCCGTCCGGGCGGCATGCTGCTCGTGGCGATCCCGAACGAGGGCCACCTGGCCGAGCTGCGCGCGGAGCTGCCGCTCCTCGGGATCGAGCCCGACAAGCGCGAACGCGTCGCCGCGCAGCTCGGCGGCGCGTTCCGGCCGATCGGCGAGGACGTCCTCGAGTACCCGACCGAGATGACGGGCG
Organism: Longimicrobiales bacterium; assembly: GCA_036381255.1. Classification (GTDB taxonomy): domain Bacteria; phylum Gemmatimonadota; class Gemmatimonadetes; order Longimicrobiales; family RSA9; genus CALBZE01. The sequence continues at coordinate 2,661 of DASVDG010000096.1, forward strand.
ACGACATCGCCGACCTGCTGCGGATGACGCCGAACTACTGGCACCTCGGCGAGGCGGAGCTGGAGCGCGCCGCAGAGCTGCCGCCGCGTACGGTCACGGTCGCGGTGACGGTGCTCGCGTTCCTGAAGGACGCGAAAGAGACGAGCGCAGGCTGAACCCTTCCCGAAGCGCGAGCGAGGGGAGCCCGGAGCCGTACGGGTTCAGGTCACGACCCCGCCGCCGCCACGCCCCGTCCTCCGAGCAGCCACCGGTCGAAGAAGTCGTCCGTCGCGGTGAACGCGCGGATCCACCGCGAATGTAGCAGGAAGTCGTGCACCTCGTCGGGGTAGACGATCAGCTCGTGGGGCACGCCCTTCGCGCGCAGGAGCTGCACGAGCCCGACGGTCTGGGAGAAGTCGACGTTGCGGTCGTCGTCGCCGTGGATGAGGAGGACGGGCGACGTCCACGTGTCGATCGCGGCGACGGCCGAGGAGCGGTACAGCGTGCTCTCGGGGTCGTCCGCGTCGCCGTAGAGGTGGACGCCGGCCATGTCGACGCCGGCCTTGAAGATGTCCGAGTTGCGGGCGAGCCCCTGCGCGGTGAGGATCCCGCCGTACGAGAGCCCCCAGAGCCCGATGCGTTCCGGGTCGACGTCCGGTCGCGAGCGGAGGTAGAGCCCGGCGGCGACGATGTCGCCGTACTCGGAGTTGCCGCGGCGGCCGTAGTCCGGGACGTCGCGGAAGTCGGTGCCGTAGCCGATGCCGCTGCGGTAGTTGACGGAGAGCACCACGTAGCCCTTGTTCGCGAAGTACTGGTTCATCGCGTAGGCCATGTGGTAGAAGTGCATGTAGTGGTAGCCGAGCAGCATCTGCCGGCGCGGGCCGCCGTGGATGAACAGGAGTGCGGGGCGCCGCTCGCCGGGCTCGAGGTCGGGCGGGAGGAAGAGCTGCGCGTGGGAGCGCACGCCATCGGCGGCCGTCAGGATGACCGGCTCGGGCGCGACGTGCTTGCTGCGCGGGAAGTCGTCCGGCAGCGTCGTGATGAAGCGCGGCTCGCCGCCGTCGTCGTCGACCACGGCGACGCCGAGCGGGCGGTCGGCGCCGCCGGCGAGGAGCGCGACGCGGTCGCCGGAGGCGAGGACGGCGGGGTAGGTCTCGATCCCGTCGCCGCCGGTCAGGCGTTCCGGCTCGCCGCCGTCGACGCGGACGCGCCAGAGGTGGCGGCGGTCGACGTCGCCGACGTTCGAGGTGTAGTAGAGCCACCGTCCGTCCGGCGAGAAGGCGACGTGCTCGACGAAGCCGTCGCCGGGCGTCAGCTCGACCGGCTCGCGCTCCGGGTCGTCGACGGTGATCGCGTAGCGGTGGCCCTCCCACGCGCCGGGCTCGGAGCGGAAGACCAGGCGGCGGCCGACCCAGTCGAGGGCGCGGATGTCCGTGAAGCGCTCGTCCCGCGGGAATCCCTGCCAGATGCGCCGCCCCACGCCCGTCTCCACGTCGGCGACCCAGATCTCGACCGTGTGCCCGCCGGCGAAGCCGGCCTTCGTCATCCCGTCGGGGAGCGCGGTGTCGGGCTCGAGCGAGCGCTCCCACCACGGCCGGCGCGGCTCGGGCGCGAACGGCGTGCCGGGCCGGCGGATGAACGCGATGCGCTTTCCGTCCGGCGACCAGGCCGGCGCGTCGTCGTGGTCGACGCCGGGTGCGAGGTAGCGGACCTCGTGGCGCTCGAGGTCGTAGACGCCGATGAAGCTGTGGTCGTCGCGGTCGCTGACGAACGCGATCCGGCGCGAGTCCGGCGACCAGACCGGGCCCCCGTTGCGGCCGAACGCGATGAACGCGGGGCCGGCGGTGTCCGGGTCGGAGTCGGCGAGCGCGGCCGGATCGACCGGCGCGAGGTGGATCTGCCCGTCGCGCGTGTACGCGATCCATCGTCCGTCGGGCGAGAGCACCGGGTCCCACGCCTCGGCGATGCGCCACGGCGCGCCGCCGTCCGTCCGCACGGCCCACGCCGCGCGCTCGGCGCCGTCGGCGTCGCTCGAGGGATTCGCGATCCAGCCGTCGTCGTTCGGCTCGTGGCCGCGGATGAACATCGCGATGCGGCCGTCGTCCGAGAGCTGGAGCCCCGTCAGGTCGACGCCGTCGTCCTCGGTGAACGCGGTCAGGCGGACCGGCTCGAAGTCCGGCGCCGCGGCCGTGTGGACGTTGCGCACGCCGCGCTCGTACTCGATCCACGCGATGCGGTCGTGCGCGGCGACGAGGGTGTGGGGGAAGGCGGGCGCGAGGATCTCCTCGATGGTGAAGTCCTGCGCCGCGAGCGGGGTCGCGGCGATGAGGAGCATCGGCACGGCGTGGAGCAGTCGGCGCATCATTCGGTTCCGTCGGGTTGGGGGATCGTGGTCCGGGACGGCGGCGGGTGGAGCCCGCGACGGAGTATGGCCCGGCCGCGCCCGGCCGTGCAAGGGCCCGCTGCGGTCGGATGCGATGCGGGGCCGGTCGCGCGCCGTGTCGCCGTCGGCCCACCGGATCGCGCCGAGCCCGACGGTGGGTTTCGGCTCCGCGGGCCCCTCGTCACATCGTGAGCGAGAGCCGGAACACGTTCCCCCAGCGGTCGAACTCGTGGACGGCCGTCCAACCGGACGCATACACGGAGTACCGGGTCGGTACCTCGCGCGTGCCGTATTCGAACTGCACCCCGAACCGGCTGCCCGCGCCGCGGAGCGTGAGCGAGGCGCCGTACCACGGCTTCCAGCGCACGACGGACTCCGACGGGAACCGGAAGGGCGCGACGACGGTCCCGATCCCGGCCGCCGGCTCGACGATGAGGCCGGCGACCCGGAACGCGCGCCCGGCGCGCACGCTCAGGCGCGTGGTGATGGCGGAGGACTCGCCCGTGAACTCCTCGGCCTCGCGCCCCTCGAACTCGACGGTCTTCCCGACGGTGATGCAGCCGCCGGAGCCGAGCATGAGCAGGTCGACCGCCGCCGCGGCGAGCCACGCGCCGCGCGTCCGGAGCTCGGCTCCGGCGCCGAGCGCGCGACCGTCGGTGCACCGGTCGTCGGTCGGATCGCTGACCACGAGCCCGAAGCTCGCGCCGAACCGGCTCCGCATCGGTTGGGCCCGCTCGGCGGACGGCGGTGTCCCCGCGGCCGGCTGCCGCGGCATCCGGCGGCCCGGCTGCTGCGCGACCGCCGTCGAGGCCGCGAACGACAGGAGCGCGACCATGAACGGCACGACATGGCGATACGACATCGATTCCCCCTTGGTCGGTCCCGATCCCGGCCGGTCGGCCGCCGGCGCGTCGCCGACGGCCGGGATCGCCGCGCCGCCGGCCCACGCCGGCCACGGCGACGGAGTCGCGCCCCCATGGAACGTATGACAGCGGCAGTTCGAGACGCGCCGCGGCGGGCGCGTACAGCATGTTGGCGCCGCCGCCCGTGGCCGCTCCGCTCCGTTGGACGGGATCGGCCCGCGCCGCCTCCTACGGCACCAGCACCAGCCCCGCCCCTGCCACCACCTGCCGGTACGCCGCCACGTCCGCGTCGAGCACCCGCTCCGCGGCGCCCACGGCCTCCGCGACCGCCGCCTGCGCGCGCCGCAGCATCTCGCGCTGCGTCGCGGTCGGGCGGTCGAGCGACGACTCGAGCGAGCGGTACGCGGACCGCGCGCGCCCGTACGCCCGCTCGCCGTCGTCCGCGGCCGCCTCGAGCTTCGCCTTCAGCGCCCGGCCGTCGGCGACGACCCGCGCCGCCGCGTCCGACGCGGCCTTCACGCCCTCCGGCTGTGCCGCCGCCAGCTCGAGCACGCGGTCGACGGCGTCGATCGCGGCGGCGAGCCGGTCCGCGGCGTCCGCGGCGCGCTCCATCAGCCGGCCGGCCTCGAGCAGCGCCTCGACCTTCTCGACCCGCGCGGCGACGGGGAACTCCGCGCGCGGGTCGAGCCGCACCTCGAGCCGTGCCGTGGATTCGCGGCCGTTCGCGCGCAGCCGCACCGTGTAGACGCCGGGCGCGACCTCGGGGCCGTCCGAGCGGCCGCCGCCCGGCCGGCGGAACCCTTCGCGGCGCAGGTCCCACGCGATGCGCTGGAGCCCGGGGCGCGGCTCGACCTCGAGCGTGCGGATCACGTGGCCGCCATCGTCGAGGATCTCCAGGACGGCCTCGTTCGACGCGGCCGCGCTCCCGCGCCCGGCGCCCTCCGACGGCCCGCCGCGGCCGGGCGCCGTCTCGACGACCGCCGCGCCATCCGCCGGCGCGGCGACGAACGTGATCAGCGCGCCGTACGGCCGGTTCTCGCCGAAGAACATTGCGTCCCCCGTCGAGCGGTAGCCGTCCGGCTCGCGGATCTCGTGCTGCCAGGCGACGGGCGGGGTGAAGACGTGCGCGGCGGCGTCGGCGAGCGACGGGTCGCGCGCCAGCTCGCGCAGCGGACGCACGTCGTCGAGGATGTACGCCGCGCGGCCGTGCGTCGCGATCACGAGGTCGCCGTCGCGCGGGTGGACGACGAGGTCGTGCACCGGGACCGTCGGGAAGCCGTGCGTCCACTTGAACCAGCTCCGCCCCGCGTCGAGCGAGACGAAGAGGCCGAACTCCGTGCCCGCGAAGAGCAGCCGCGGCTCCTCCGGGTCCTCGATCACGACGCGGACGAAGCCGTCCAGCGACGGCGTCGCCAGGTTCTCCCAGCTCTCGCCCCAGTCCGTCGTCTTCAGCAGGTACGCGCGCATGTTGCCGCGCTGGTAGTCGTGGACCGCGGCGTACGCGACGGCGGGGTCGACGTGCGACGGCTCGACGTGGCTGACCCAGCTCCCCGCGGGGACGTCGTCGAAGTTCCGGGCGACGTTCGTCCACGTCCGGCCGCCGTCGCGCGTGAGCTGGAGGTTGCCGTCGTCCGTGCCGACCCAGATCACCCCGCGCTCGACCGGGCTCGGCGCGATCGCGACGATCGTCGTGTGGTTCTCCGCGCCCGTCGCATCGATCGTGAGCCCGCCGCTCTCGTCCTGTCGCTGCTTCTCGGGGTCGTCCGTCGTCAGGTCGGGCGATAGGATCGTCCACGAGTCGCCGCGGTCCGTCGACCGGTGCAGGAACTGGCTGCCCAGGTAGATCGTCGTGGGCTCGAACGGGTCGTGCGCCAGCGGGGCGTTCCAGTTGAAGCGCAGCTCGATCGAGTCCGCCGGCGCGATCGGCTGGATGTCCTTGCGCTCGCCCGTCACCTTGTCGAAACGCATCAGGCTGCCCTGCTGCGACTGCGAATAGCCGTAGCGCGCGTCCGCCGCGTCGTCGAGGCTGCCGAAGCCGTCGCCGCCGCCCGTGCGGATGAAGTGGTAGTTGCGGATCCCGCCGTTCTCCCACACCGCGCTCGGCCCGACCCACGAGCCGTTGTCCTGCATCCCGCCGTAGAGGTTGAACGGGACCTCCATGTCCACGTCGATCTCGTAGTACTGCGCGATCGGCAGGTTGGCGACGAAGCGCCACGTCTCGCCGCCGTCGCGCGAGATGCCGAGCCCGCCGTCGTTCGCGTTGATCAGCAGCCCGCCCTCGGGGTGCAGCCAGACGTCGTGGATGTCGCCGTGGATCTTCCGGCTCGACACCAGCGTGCGCCACGTCCGCCCTGCGTCCTCGCTCACCCGCAGCGACGACTGGAGCTTGAAGATCCGGTTCTCGTTCAGCGGGTCGACGCGGATGTCCGCGTAGTAGAACGGCCGCGGGTTGATGCCGCGGTCGTCGTTGACGACCCGGAAGCTGTGCCCGCCGTCGTCGCTCCGCAGCAACGCGCTCGTCCCCGCCTCCACGAGCGCGTAGACGACGTCGGGGTCGCTCCGCGCGATGGCGACGCCGATCCGCCCCAGCTCGCCCGCCGGCAGCCCGTTCTCCTCCGTCAGCTCCGTCCAATGCTCGCCGCCGTCGTACGTCACGTAGAGCCCGCTGCCGGGTCCGCCCGACTCGAAGAACCACGGCCAGCGCCGGAACTCCCACATCGCCGCGAACAGCTTGTCCGGGTTCGCCGGGTCCATGACCAGATCGGCGACGCCCGTCCGCTCGTCCACGTACAGCACGCGACGCCAGCTCTCGCCGCCGTCCGTCGTCTTGTAGACGCCGCGCACCGCGCCGTCGCTCCACGCCGGGCCCATCACGCCGACGTAGACGATGTCCGGGTCCGTCGGGTGCGTCAGGATCCGGTGGATCCGCTCGCTCTCGCGGAAGCCGTCGATCTCGACCCAGGTGCGCCCGCCGTCGACGCTCTTGAAGAGCCCACGGCCCACGCCCATCGAGTTCCGCGGGTTCCCTTCGCCCGTGCCGACCCAGACGATGTCCGGGTTCGGCTGGAAGACCGCGACCGCGCCGATCGAGCTGGCCGGCTGATCGTCGAAGAGCGGCGTCCAGGTGAAACCGCCGTTCACGGTCTTCCAGACGCCGCCCGTCGCCGCGCCGACGAAGATCGTGTCCGGCGTCGCGACCACGACGTCCACGTCCGCGACGCGGCCGCTCATGCCGGCCGGGCCGATGCTGCGGGCCTGCATCGCGGCGAGCGCCGTGGGGGCGGGGTCCTGGGCGGCGGCGGGGAGTGCGGCGAGCGCGAGCCCGAGCGCGAGAGCGGTGGCCCGGGCGAGCGGGCCGGCGGTGCCGATGGTGAGGATCAGTGGCGCGTGCACGCGCGTGCGACGAAGGTGCTCTGGCATGGCGCGGGTCCGGGTTGCGGTTGGCGAGGGGGTCGGGAATCGGGGGAAGTTAGAGCGGGGTGGGGGCGGGGACAAGGCGGGAACGGTGATCGTCGCGGGCGGGAGCGGTGCGGATCGGATTGCGATGGTGGGACCCTGCAGGAGCCGTGGCCGGATTCGCCGGATCTGGCCTCTGCGTTTCTTGCCGAGGCGACCGGACAGGGGTATGCTGCGGAGGCCGCCCGAGCCGTGATTGCACACGCGCGGAGCAACGGCCACGTAGAGCGCCTGCCTGCCGTGGTCGTTCGCGACAACGCCGCGTCGAGAGGTGTGTTGCGCACGCTCGACTTTCGGTACGACGAAGGGATCGCGGATTCGAGGGGTACGAAACCCGATCTCTTCGTTCGGGCGGCGCGCCGACGCACGCCGTGCGCTCCATCCGCCGCGCTCGCTCCGGGTGCTGCGCCTTCGGCGCGCGTCCCGAGCCCCGGACGTCACGTGCGATCTGCGCTCTCCGTCGGACGCGAAACAGAGGAGGATGTTGAATGTCGGCTTCCGTGTTGAAGTACCAGTTCGGCATGAATGCGCGGTTGTTCGAGTTGACGCTGGCCGGGATCACGGACGAGGAGGCGGTGACCCAGCCGAGCGGCGGCGGCAACTGCGTGAATTGGATCGTCGGCCACATCGTCGCGAGCCGTGAGTCGGTGCTGTCGCACCTGGGCGAAGAGTCCGTCTGGCCGGCGGAGCTCGTGCGGCGCTATGAGCGGGGGAGCGCGCCGATCCGGTCCGCCGCCGAAGCGCCCGCCTCGCTGAGTGCCATGCGAGAGGTGTTCGCGCTTGCTCAGGAGCGGATCCTCCGGGGGCTGGACGGGATATCGGCCGAGGCGCTCGACGAGGCGGTCGGCGACAGCACGCGCGGGCACAAGCTGGCGTTCCTGCAGTTCCACGAGGCGTACCACGTGGGACAGCTCGGCATGTTGCGGCGATTTCTCGGCAAGGAAGGGGCGATCCGCTGAGCAGCGTGGTGGCCGCGTACGCGGCGGATCCGAGTCATGCGCCGGCCTGGTACCGGAACATCAAGCAGGTGCATTGGCGGACGGAGCCGCCGATCGGGGTCGGGTCGCGCGTCGCGTTCGTCGCCGCGTTCCTCGGCCGGCGGCTGAGCTACACGTACGAGGTCACGGAGTACGTCGCCGGCGAGCGCCTGGTCATGCGAACCGCCGAGGGGCCGTTCCCGATGGAAACGACGTACCGGTGGGAGAGCACGTCGGACGGCGGGACCCGGATGAGCCTGCGGAACCGCGGAGAGCCCGCCGGCTTCTTCGGGGTCCTGGCGCCGATGTTGGAGCGCGCCGTTCCTCGGGCGAACGAGAAGGACCTGAAAACGTTGAAGGAGCTCCTGGAACGGGAGCATCGCAGTGCGCAGAAGGTCGGCTGACGGCGGCCGGCGCCGCCGGCACGGGTCCGTGCCTCGCGGCCTGCGCTCGATCGCCGCGGCTCCCGGCGCAGGCGTTCGGCCCGACGCGGCCCTCGCCGTCGCCGCCGGGCCGCCGCATATTGCGGCGAGAGCCTTCGCGCAACCGGCCGTCGAATGCCCGTGATCTATCGCATCCTGGCGGACCTCACGCTCGCGCTGCACCTCGCCTTCATCCTGTTCGTCGCGCTGGGCGGGCTGCTGGTGCTGTGGCGACGCTGGATCGCGTGGATTCACCTGCCGGCCGCGGTGTGGGGCGCGCTGATCACGTTCATCGGCTGGACGTGCCCGCTCACGCCGATCGAGAACCATTTCCGCCGGCTCGGCGGCGAGGCGGGGTATTCGGAGAGCTTCATCGAGCGCTACCTCGTGTCGATCATCTACCCCGGCGGGCTGAGCCGGACCGGGTTCGTGGTGCTGGGCTTCGCCGTTATCCTCGTGAACGCGGCGATCTACGGCTGGATCGTGCGCAGGTCGCGGCGCGGGTGAGCGAAGCCGGAAGCGGATCATGCCCCGACCCCTCCGGACGGCCGCGGCCGCGGGTGGGGCAGATCGAGGCGATCGTCGCGAAGGTAGAGTTGACGGGGGAGTTCTGAAGGCTGCGGTCGTCCGCCGAGAGGTGGCGCGCGAAAAGCGTTCCCGCTTCGGCACATCGGCGCGGTGTTTCGTCTCCGATCCGCATGAAAATTGCGGATAAATCGAATGGGCGCGGGGCACGCCGGGGCCCTGCGCCGAACACGCACCGATGGCAGGAGAGGTCACATGGAACGCCAGATCGAGCGCCAGCAGAAGGGGGAAGAGCGCCAGGCGGGCCGCGAGACCCGGCGCGAAGAGCGTCAGGCGGGCCGCGGGACCCGGCGGGAAGAGCGCCAGCTCGGTCGCCAGGGGCGATAGGCGGATCGTCCGGAGCACTGGGTGGCGCATGGATCGCGCCTCCCTGCCGTGAGCGGGTTTGCCAATTCTTGGTCCCTCTGAGTCCCCTCCTTCGCCTTGCGATGGAGGGGAAACCGTGTAAACAGATCGTTCCGGGAGGGCGACGACCCGGGCCCCGGCCACCCGGGCCGGATGCCGGGATCACGGTCGACCTCCCCCGGCGCGGCCACGTGCGCTTCGGCGCTCCGGCGCCACCGCGCTCGACGCGATGGCGCTGGTGGCCCGGGAGCTGTACCTTTGCCGCTTCGCAGTCGTCGTCCGCGGCGACCCGACGGCGGAGGTCGGCGGGTGCCGTCCCGGGGTTCCTACAGTCGGGGGTCGATCGCCCCGCTGAACGTGGCCGGGCCACGGATGGCGCGTTGAGCCCGGATCCGAGCGAATCGAACGGAGGGATCGGCACGTGACCGGACACATGAGGTTGGAGCAGGCGGCCGTGGACGCGCGGCTCCGTCACCGCATCTACCGTCATTTCGCGGCGTTCGGGGAGGCGCCGGGCGCATCCGATCTGGCGGAGGCGTTGGAGGTGCCGGTCGCCGAGATCGAGGCGTCGCTCGACCGGCTCGCGGCTGCGCACGCCATCGTGCTCGCGCCCGGCTCGCGGAACATCTGGATGGTGCACCCGTTCTCGGCCGTGCCCACGGCCTACCCGGTGCGCACGGCGGAGCGGACGTACTGGGCGAACTGCGCGTGGGACGCGCTGGGGATCCCGGCGTTGCTCGGCATGGACGGCGAGACGCGCACGCAGTGCGCGGATTGCGGCGAGCCGCTCGCGTTCCGGGTCCGGAACGGGCGCGTGGAGCCGGGCGACGCCGTGGTCCACTTCGTCGTTCCGCCGAAGCGGTTCTGGGAGAACGTAGGCTTCACGTGAGCGACG
>DASVDG010000097.1:0-2415 GCA_036381255.1 Longimicrobiales bacterium
ACCCATGGCGTGTGCCTCGGCATGTGCTCGACAGATGAAGCTTCGCAACTCCATCTTACGGCCACACCGAGGGATGCGCCATGGGCATTTTCATGCCCGGCTATCCTGCGACTACCCATGTAGTGAATAACCCAGGTTGAAATGGGTGATCGAAATGGGTGATTGAGCGGGGGTCGAAAGGGGGTCGAAAGGGGCGATCGAGAGGGGAGAACTCCGCACGCGTACATGCGGGGATCGGTCGGTGCTGGATTCACCACCCATACGGTGGTGAATCCAGCACGCATGCGGGGCCGGCCGCCCGAGCGTGCAGCATTGACCGCCTATAGAGTGGCGAATCCGACACGGCCCCGAATTGACATGGGTGCGTGCGGAGTTTACCACCGCGACCGCAGCCGCCGCGCGAGCCGCGGACCGCCGGAGCCGCCGATCGCCGCCGACCGAGCTGCCAACCGAGCCGCCCGAACCGCGACCACTGCCGCGCGAGCCGCGGGCTGCCGCCACCCGAACCGCCGACCACCGCCGCGCGAGCCACGACCGCCGCCCCAACCGCCGACCGCCACCCCAACCGCCGCCGGAGCCTCAGCCGGAGCCGGAGCCTCAGCCGGAGCCGCCGCCGCCCCCGCGCGAGCCGCGGGCTGCCGCCACCCGAACCGCCGACCACCGCCGACCGAACCGCCGACCGAACCGCCGACCACCGCCGCCGGAGCCTCGGACCCCCGCCGCCCCTGTCATCGCCCGCAAGGCGCCCGGGCGATGGCTGTACCCACCAACCTGCCCTTGCTCGCGTCGCGACCGCGCCCCCATAATGCGACGATCCACCCGCAGCTAGCCGCCACGCGCCTCGGCCGATCGAGGCCCAACCGGACAGGCCCATGCTCAGGAATCCCATGCGTTTCGCAGCCGTCGCGCTCGCCCTCGCGTTCCCCGCGCCGCTCCTCGCGCAGCGCGCCGCGTCGATGTCGGACGAAGTGCGGCAGTACGTGGCCGTGGACGCGCCGGTCATCGCGCTCACGAACGTCCGGGTCGTGGACGGCACCGGCGCCCCGCCGGCGGACGGCCGGACGGTGCTGATCCGCGACGGGCGGATCGCGGCGGTCGGCGCGACCGGCACCGTCGAGGTGCCCGAGGGCGCGCGGGTGCTGGATCTGCGCGGCCACACGGTGATCCCCGGGATCGTGGGGATGCACAACCACACGTTCTACACGACGGCCGGGCGGCGGGCGCAGATCTCGTACAGCGCGCCGCGGCTGTACCTGGGGAGCGGCGTGACCACGATCCGGACGACGGGGAGCTACCACCCGTACAGCGAGATCAACCTGAAGCGTGCGATCGAGGCGGGCGAGGAGCCCGGGCCGCGGATGCACGTGACGGGGCCGTACCTGACGGGCGCGGGCGTCGGCGGGTACATGACGCAGGTCGCGACGCCGGAGGACGCGCGGCGCGTCGTCGCCTACTGGGCGGAGGAGGGCGCGACGTGGTTCAAGGCGTACACGCGGATCAGCCGCGCCGAGCTGAAGGCGGCGATCGACGAGGCGCACCGTCGCGGGCTGAAGTTCACGGGCCACCTCTGCTCGGTCTCGTTCCGCGAAGCGGTCGCGCTGGGGATCGACAACCTCGAGCACGGGCTGTTCACGAACAGCGACTACGTCGAGGGGAAGCGGCCGGACGAGTGCCCGAGCGGCCTGCGCAACAGCCTGCTCGACCTGGACATCGCGGGCGAGGAGGTGCAGGCCACGATCCGGGCGATGGTCGAGAACGACGTCGCGCTGACGTCGACGCTCGCGGTCTACGAGCTGAGCTACCCGTACCGGCCGCCGCTCGAGCAGCGCACGCTGGATGCGCTGGCGCCGGAAGCGCGCGCCGAGTACCTCGCGACGCGGCAGGCGATCGCCGCGCGCTCCGAGCAGTCGACGATGCCGGAGGTGTTCCGCAAGGCGCAGGCGTTCGAGCGCGCGTTCGTCGCGGCCGGCGGGCTGCTCGCGGCGGGGGTCGACCCGACCGGGAACGGCGGCGCGCTGCCGGGCTTCGGCGACCAGCGCAACTACGAGCTGCTGATCGAGGCGGGCTTCACGCCGGTCGAGGCGATCCGGATCATGACGCTGAACGGCGCGAAGGTGCTGGGCGAGGACGGGCGGCTGGGCTCGGTCGAGGCCGGCAAGCTCGCGGACCTGGTCGTGATCCAGGGCGATCCGGTCGCGGACCCGGCCCGGATCCGCGACGTGCGGCTCGTTTTCAAGGACGGGATCGGCTACGACTCCGCGAAGCTGATCGCGGCGGTGAAAGGGCAGGTCGGGATCCGGTAGGCGGGACCGGCGCCGCGCCGCGACGCCGGATGTGGCGCGGCGCCCGGCAGAATGCGGCGCGGGTGTCCGGCGTGGTGTGCCCGGCGCCGCGTGCCCGTCGCTGCGCGCCCGG
>DASVDG010000098.1:0-12871 GCA_036381255.1 Longimicrobiales bacterium
CTTCGAGATGCTGGGCAACCGCGCGATCGTCGACGGGAAGTGGAAGGCGGTCACCTACCACGGCCGCAAGCCGTGGGAGAACAAGGCGGCGTGGACCTTCGACGAGGACCGCTGGGAGCTCTACGACCTCGAAGCCGACCCGTCCGAGTGCCACGACCTGATGGCGGACAAGAGCCTGGCGAACCTCGAGGACCCGACGGTGCAGCGCCTGATCCACCTCGTCGGCCTGTGGTGGGCGGAGGCCGGCCGACACAACGTTCTGCCGCTCGACGACCGTTTCCAGGAGCGGCTGCTCGGGCGAGCCGGGCTCGCCGCCGAGCGGACGCGGTTCACCTTCTATCCGGGCGCGACGCGCATCCCCGAAGCGGCCGCTCCGGACACCAAGAACCGGTCGTGGACGCTGACGGCCGAGGTCGAGATTCCGGAGGATGGCGCGGCCAGGGGGCCGATCGCCGCGATCGGAGGAGACACGGGCGGCTGGTCGCTCTACCTCGACGACGGAAAACCGACGTTCTGCTACAACTTCGCCGCCGCGCAGATGACGTACATCCGTGACGGCCAGGCGCTCTCCCCCGGCCGGCACACCCTCCGCTTCGAGTTCGAGAAGGCGGACGGCGAGCAGTACGGTGCCGGGGGCACCGGCCGTATCCTGGTCGATGGCGCCAAGGTAGCCGAGGGCGAGATCCCCGAGACCATGGCCTTCGGCTACAGCCTGGACGAGACTTTCGACGTCGGCTGCGACAAGGGCGCTCCCGTGACCGACGAGTACGCGCCGCTCGCCGCGTTCACCGGCAGGATCATCCAGGTCGATGTGGACCTCCATCCCGACTTCACCTACGAGCCGGGTCGGCACTCGAATGCGCAGATGACTCACGCGCTGGTGAGGCAGTAGGTGGGCGCGGAAGGGCCGGCCGTCTCTGGAGACGGCCGGCCCTGCGGGTCCGGCGAGGCAGCGCGCACCCTCCCCGCGTCGCGCCGGCAAGCACACGGGTCCTCAACCATCGAGGTGCAGATGACCGATACCGCCACCCGGAGCGCGCCTCCCTGCTTTCACCTCCTGGCCAAGCCGACCGGGGCGATCTGCAACCTCGCCTGCCGGTACTGCTTCTTCCTCTCGAAGGAGACGCTGTACCCGGGCAGCCGGTTCCGGATGAGCGACGAGATGCTGGAGACGTACATCCGGCAGTTGATCGAATCCCACCGCACGCCGGAGGTGACCATCGCGTGGCAGGGCGGCGAGCCGACGCTCATGGGGCTCGACTTCTTTCGGCGCTCCATCGAGCTGGAACAGAAGTACCGGAAGCCGGGGATGACGATCCGCAACACCATCCAGACCAACGGCACGCTCCTCGACGACGAGTGGTGCGCCTTCTTCCGGGAGCACGACTTCCTGGTCGGCATCAGCATCGACGGCCCGCGGCGGCTGCACGACGCCTACCGGGTCAACAAGGGCGGTCGACCCACGTTCGACCAGGTCATGCGGGGCCTGGGCCACCTGCAGAAGCACGGGGTCGAGTACAACGTGCTGACGACCATCCACGCCGCCAACGCGGATCATCCGCTCGAGGTCTACCGCTTCCTGCGGGACGAGGCCGGGGCGTCCTTCATCCAGTTCATCCCGATCGTGGAGCGGGAAAACGAGACCGGCTTCCAGGAGGGGAGCACGGTGACCGACCGGTCGGTGACGGCCGAGCAGTACGGCCGATTCCTGATCGCCGTCTTCGACGAGTGGGTCCGGCGCGACGTGGGCCGGGTCTTCGTGCAGATGTTCGACGTGGCGCTCGCCAGCTGGGTGGGCGCGCCCCCGGGGCTCTGCGTCCACGCTCCGACCTGCGGCCGCGCGCTCGCCCTGGAACACAACGGCGACCTCTACTCCTGCGACCACTTCGTGGAGCCGAAGTACTTGCTGGGCAACATCGGCGAGACACCCATGCTGGAGCTGGTGGCATCGGAGCCGCAGGCGCGGTTCGGCCGGGCCAAGCTCGAGACGCTGCCGCGCTACTGCCGGGAGTGCGACGTCCGCTTCGCCTGCCACGGAGGCTGCCCAAAGGACCGCTTCATCGCGACCCCGGACGGTGAGCCGGGGCTCAACTACCTGTGCGGTGGCTACAAGGCGTTCTTCCGCCACGTCGACCGCCCCATGCGGATCATGGCCGAGCTGCTGCGCCGCGGCCGGGCACCAGCGGAGATCACGGGCGTGTACGACCGGGAGGATCAGGCAATCCTGCAGGCGGCGGTCGCCGGCGCCGGCCGCAACGATCCCTGCCCGTGCGGGAGCGGCCGCAAGCTGAAGCACTGCCACGCCGGACCCCGCCATGCCTGAGCTCGACCTCGGCCGCTGAAGGCCGTCGTGGTCTCCTACGCGCGCTACGCGATCTACGCCCTCGCCTCTCCGGTGCGCAGTGGATTCATCGTCGAGATGACACGCGACCTCGAGAACCTCATCGAGCCGCCGCCCGGCCGCCGCTGAGCGCCGCTCCACCCGTTCGACCCGTTCGACCCGTTCGACCCGTTCGACCCGTTCGACCCGTTCGACCCGTTCGACTCGCTCGACTCGCTCGACTCGCTCGACTCGCTCGTCCCGCTCGTCCCGCTCGTCCCGCTCGTCCCGCTCGTCCCGCTCGTCCCGCTCGTCCCGCTCGTCCCGCTCGTCCCGCTCGTCCCGCTCGTCCCGCTCGTCCCGGTACGCGCGCACCTGACGAGCCGTGATCGCAGCGATCGGCCGGCGGCCGGGGGCGCACACTACGGCGCACGGCTTGCACGACGGCGGCCGGCGCCGTGCGGGTACGGAACATCGCGAGCGGGAGGTGCGCGGTGGGGACTTCAATGGATCCGCTGCGGTGGATCGGGCCGGAGCCGGGTGATCGCCCGGCCTCTCGCCGAAGCGACCGCGGCCACCCGATCCTCCGGCTGGCGCTGGCCGTGCTGGCTTCCACCCTCCTCCCCACCCCGGCCGCGGCGCAGGCGGTCGACGCAGGAGCGCGCCGCGTGGAGTGGAGCGCCACGGCCACCGCGTTCGCGCCCGTCCGGCAACCAGAACGGTGGGAGGTCTTCTGGACCCCCTATCTCTGGGCGGCGGGGGTCGAGGGAGAGGTGGGGAGCCGGGGCCGGACCACCGAGATCGACCTCGGCTTCAGCGACGTGGTGCAGAATCTCGACGGCGCCCTCCTCCTGCCGATCGAGCTCCGCAAGGGCCGCTGGGGCGTCCTCTCCGAGCTGATCCTGATCCGGCTCTCGGACCAGTCCGGAACGCCGGGGCCCCTCTTCGGCAGCGTCGAGGTGAGCGCGGACGAGACGCTCGTACAACTCCTCCCGCTCTACCGGATCGTCCCGCAGGATCCCGTCGCGGTGGACGGGCTGGCGGGCGGGCGCCTCTGGCACCTCAGCGCCGAGCTCGACTTCACGCCCGGCGTCCTCCCCGGCGTCGTGGTCGAGGCCACCGAACGCTGGATCGACCCCATCATCGGCACGCGCATCATCGCAGATCTCGGGGAGCGGTGGCGCGTTCACGGGTACGGTGATCTCGGCGGCTTCGGCATCGGCTCCGACTTCACCTGGCAGCTCATCGGCACGATCGGCTACGAGATCGGCGAGGGCACCGTCCTCCGGTTCGGCTACCGTCACCTGGACGTGGATTTCGAGAACGAAGAGGACGGGTTCGTCTTCGACGCCGGCACCGGCGGTTGGGTCCTGGGGGTGACGATCCGGCTCTGATCGGTGGGAGGCCGGAGGAAGTCCGGGCCACATGCTCGAGGAGCGAAAGGCGCCCTGAGTGGATGAGGTCGGCTTCGGCCAACCACGACGGACGCGATCGCGTCGGAGTCTCCATCCTCCGGGATGCCGACACACCATCCCGCTTGTGGGCAGACCTGCCTGGCGCGGCGGACGCAGCCATATGGAGAACTGACACCGAAAGATCTGGCACCACTCCCGAGAACCGATGCCAAAATGCGGGCCATGCCAGCGCAAGTCGTGGGCACGGCTCGCCTTTTCCAAATCGCTCAGGTCGTGCGCTCCCGTAAACCCCGTTCAGGTGCGCTACCGGGCTGCGCCAGGTCTCGAAAGGATGGCGATCTTGCACGGGTCGCCGCGGTTCAACCCGTGGCCGCGCCCCCACCCCACCGACCCGCCCCCTCCGTGCTCCGCGACCGGATCCCGACGGCGTGCGGCTTGCATGGCCGGTCGGGTTCCTGGAGCGCGACAACGGAGCAGGGTAAACCATAGAATGCAGGGTTTCGAGCACATGAAGGGCTCCCGGGCGGCGCTTGGCGCGTTGGAGGAGCTCGTGCGCGTGGGGCGTCGTTCGGTCTCGGCGTACCGGGCGGCGGAGCGGCGGGTCGCGGATCACCGGTTGCAGGCGGCGCTGGCCCAGCTCCGGCGCGACCACCAGCGGCACGTTCGGGAACTGTCGTCGATCCTGGAGGAGGTCGGGGGTGCGGTGGTGGCGTGGGACGGTGCCGGGGCGGAGGGGCCGCTTTTCGAAGCGTGGAGCGCGGGGGCGGCCGGCCCGGACCGGGTGCTGGCGGCGCTGAAGCGCGCGGAATCGGAGCTGTGCGCCGAGTACGCGCGACACGTGGAGCGGGCGTACGCGGAGCCGCTCCGTGCGGTGCTCGTGCGCCACCTGCGGGAGGAGGAGGCGCACCAGGCGTGGCTGGAGGAGAGTCGCTGGTGGCGGCGCGCGGTGGGGTGAGCGACGGAGGAGCGGCACCGAGGGGAGGTACGAATGGCGCGGTACGGACGGGGCCGGGACGAGGCGTGGGCGCGGCGATCGGAGCGGGAGTCCGGCGGGGCGGAGCGCGAGCGGCCGGCGTACGTGCGCGGGATCGAGCGGACGGAGCGCCCGCGGTCGGCGGCGGGGCCGTTGCGGCGGCGGCTCGAGCGGCCGCCCGGGCCGCCGCATCGCGGTCGACCCGGTCGACGTCGGCGGGAGGCGGGATACGATCGCGAGGCCGCGCCGCCGGGGGAGGGAGCGTTTCCGGGGCCGCGTGCGGCCCGTCACCGGAGACCGTCGGTTCCGGCCCGATACGCGGAGGAGTACGAGCGCTGGGGCGCCGGCCGGTACGGCCCGGAGTACGGCGAGTACGGCCGCGGGTACCGCGGTGCCGGCGGTGCGCGGCGTGGCCGCTCGTGGGTGTGGCGTCGCCGGGCGACGGTCCCGGCGCGGGAGGTGCCCGAAGGGCGGCGGGATCGCGAGCGGTGGTGGCACGCGATCGGACCGGAGCGGCGCGAGGACTACGATTGGGCGTTCGGCGGGCTCCGCCCCGCGCGTTACGGCTGGACCGGCGAGACGGGGCGCGACGGCGGGCCGGGCTCGCGTCGCCGCGGGCGCCGGCGGCGGCGACGTTGACGCCCGGGCCGTCGGGCGCCGCTCGGGGGGAGCCGGGGGTGGAACTCCGGGGGCGCATCGTCGTGTAAGGGAGCGGTCGTCGAGACGCCGTGGCCGCACGTGGCGCTCGCGGTGACGACGGCCGCGCCGGGTCGCGCGCCGGCCGTGCCGGCCCCGTCTTGACGGCGGCCGTGGCGATGGAGCACTCTTCACCCGGACGCACCGGGTGTCTCGAACGCGGACAAGTCGTTTTGGAAGAACGGTTTCGGGAAAAAGGACCCGCGCCCCGCGCCGCGCCCGGGACGGGCGGCGGCCGGGGCGTTCGTCGCCTCTCGCGCGTCCGGAGGACGCGGCCGCACGCGTGTGTCGCGCTCCGGGCGCTCGCGCTCCTGCTGGTCGCGGCGTCGCCGGGCGCGGCCCAGGCGCCGGCGGGCGGGGCGCCGAGCGGCGAGGATCTGCCGGTGGTCGAGCGCGTGCTGGACAACGGGCTGCGCCTCCTCGTCCTCCCCCGCGAGGGCGCGCCGACGGTCAGCTTCGTCGCCCGCTACGACGTCGGTTCGGTGAACGAGGCGCTCGGCCACACCGGGATCGCGCACCTGCTCGAGCACATGCTCTTCAAGGGGACGACGACGATCGGGACCCGGAACGTGGACGCCGAGCGCGCGTTGTTCGGCGTCCTGGACGCGGTGAACGACTCGCTCGTCGCCGCGCGGGCGCGGCCGGCGGTCGATTCCGCGACGATCGCGGCGCTGGAGGCGCGGCTCGACGCGCTCGAGGACAGCGCACGCGCGTACGTCGTCTCGAGTGAGTTCGACCGCATCCTGAGTCGCAACGGCGCGCGCGGCCTGAACGCCAGCACGACCGTCGAAGCGACGACGTACTACGTCCAGCTCCCGGCGAACCGGGCGAAGCTGTGGTTCGTGCTCGAGGCGGACCGGCTGCTCAACCCGGTGTTCCGCGAATTCTACACGGAGCGTGACGTCGTCGCCGAGGAGCGGCGCATGCGGATCGAGACCGATCCCGGCGGGCTGCTCTACACCTCGCTGCTGGCGGCGGCGTTCCGGGTGCATCCGTACGGCGTGCCGGTGATCGGGCACATGTCGGACATCCGGAACCTGAGCCGGTCGCAGGTCGCGGCGTACTACCGGGATTATTACGGCCCGAACAACGCGATCGTCGCGGTCGTCGGCGACGTCGACCCGGACAGCGTCGTCGCCTGGGCGGAGGCGTACCTGGGACCGATCCCCCGGGGCCGCGAGCCGCCGCCCGTGCTCGCGGTCGAGCCGCCCCAGCGAGGCGAGCGGCGCGTCGAGGTCGTGTACGACGCGGAACCGCAGCTCCTCATCGGGTGGCACGTGCCGAGCGCGCTGCACGAGGACGCGCCCGCGCTCGCCATGCTCTCCGCGGTGCTGACCGGCGGTCGGACCAGCCGTCTCTACCGGCGGCTCGTCCTGGAGGAGAAGCTCGCCCAGGGCGTCTCCGCGAGCCTCGGGCCGGGCGCCCGCTATCCGCGCCTGTTCATGATCGGCGCGACGCCGGGCGCGGGGAAGACGATGGCGGAGCTCGAGCGGGCGATCTACGAGGAGGTCGCGCGGCTCCGCCGCGACCCGCCGACGGACGCGGAGCTGCGGCGCATCCGCAACCGCCTGGAGGCCGGCGCGGTGTTCCGGCTCCAGAGCAGCTTCGGGCTCGCGATGCAGCTCGTCGAGTCGGCGGCGCTGTGGGGCGACTGGCGGCAGACGTTCCGCGAGATCGAGCGGTACCGCGCCGTCGATGCCGCCGACATCGTGCGCGTGGCGGAGAAGTACCTGACGCGGGAGAACCGGACGGTGGCGACGCTGGTGCGGCAGAAGGCGAAGGAGGGTGCGCTGTGAGGGCGGCGCGTGTCGTGGCCGCCGCGTTCGCGGTCGTGCTGTCCGCGTGTACGGCGGCGCCTCCCGCCCACGCGCCGGCGCCGGATGCCGCGGGCGCCGAGGGCCGCGGCTCGCCCGCGGTGGGGCGCGCCGCCGATCGGGTGGGATCCGGAGCCGACGCCGCGCTCCCGCCGGTCGGCCGGGCCGCGGCCGCGGCGCTCGAGTTCCGGCCGCTGCGTTTCGACCCGCCGCGGCCGGAACGGTTCGAGCTGTCGAACGGGGTGCCCGTCTTCTACCTGCACGACCCGTCGCTGCCGGTCGTGGAGCTGATCGCGGACTTCAAGGGCGGGTACCCGCACTTCGACCGCGACCATTACGCCGCGGCGACGGCGATCGGCCCGCTCATGCTCTCCGGCGGCACCGCATCGCTGCCGCCCGACTCCGTCGATGAGCTGGTCGAGTACTACGCGCTCGCGCCGTCGTTCGGCAGCGCCGGCGCGGTGACGTTCAGCTCGATCACGACGCTGCGCCGGAACTTCGACGTCGCGCTCGACCTCTGGACGGAGATGATGCGACGGCCCCGCTTCGACCCGCAGCGCGTCGAGGTCTGGCGACAGCGCGAGCTGGACACCGTGCGTCGGCTGCGCGACCTGCCGAACACGATCGCGATCCGCGCGTTCAACCGCCTGATGTACGGGGACCACCCGAGCGGCTGGATCCTGAACGAGTCGGATCTCACGCCCGCGCATCTCGCGCCGGAGCGGCTGCGGCGGGTGCACCGGGAGGTGTTCTGCGCGGATAACCTGGTCCTGGGCGTCGCCGGCGACATCGCGCGCGATACGCTGCGCTCGAAGCTCGAGGCCGCGTTCGGCGACTGGCCGGCGTGCCCGCGGAAGATCGGCGCCATAGCGCCGCCGCCCGTCCGCAAGGAGGGCGGCGTGCTCGTGATCCACAAGGAGCTCGAGCAGAGCACGATCGTGCTGGGTCAGGCCGGGGGCGTCTCGAAGGCGGACCGCGACGCGTACCACGCGTCGCAGATCGCGAACTGGATCCTCGGCGGCGGCGGCTTCTCGAGCCGGCTGATGTCCCGGCTCCGGACCGAGGAGGGGCTGGCGTACCAGGCGTGGTCCGTGTGGGTGGCCGGCCGCGAGACGGAGCGCGTCTTCGGCGCGTTCACGCAAACGAAGCCGGAGACGACGATCGCCGCGGCGCGCCGCGTGCGCGAGGTCGTCGCCGGGATGCGCGAGGCGCCGCCCGCGCACGCCGAGGTCCGGCTCGCGATCGACAACATCTCCAACGGCTTCGTCTTCGCGTTCGAAACCCCGGCACAGGTGGTCAGCCGGCAGATGTCCTACCTGCTCGGCGGCCTGCCCGAGGACTGGCTCGTCGGCTACCTCGACGGAATCCAGGCGGTGACGCCCGAGGCCGTGCACGAGGTCGTGCGGCGCCACCTCCGGCCCGAGGACTTCACCGTCGTGATCGTCGGCGACACGACGCGCTTCGACGCCGCGCCCGACGTGCTCGGACCGCGCATCCCGAGGTGACGCCCGCACCGGCGGCGGCGTCGTAGGGGTGGATGTGGAACGGCCACGGCCGGCCGGGGCAACGGGCGCCCCGACCGGCCGCGCCGCGAACGAACCACAGGAGTGGACATGCGCTTGCGTCTTCGTGTCATCGGACTGGCTCTCGGACTCACGCTCGCCGGCGCGGGGAGCGCCGCCGCGCAGGTGGCGTGGGACTCGCCCATGCTCATGGTGCCGCGCGGCCAGACCGGGCTGGGGCTCTTCCTCATGGAGGCCGCTGGCGGCGACCTGGGCTTCATGGGCACGTGGCGCGCCGCGAGCGGACGGGGACTCGGGCTCCGCATCGGCATCGCCGAGGACAATACCGACGACATCGCCGTCTTCGGCGGCGTCGATTTCGCCTCGCCGCTGACCCGCGCGTCGAACGAATTCCCGCTCGACGTCGACTGGGTCCTCGGCGCCGGCGCATCGGTCGGCGACGACTTCGTGCTCTCGATCCCCGCCGGCATCACCGTCGGCCGCACGCTCGACGCCGACGGCGCCCGCTTCGTGCCGTACGCCACGCCGCGCGTCATCCTGGATGCGTTCTTCGGCGACGGCGACGACGAACTGGAGCTCGACGTCGCCGTCGACCTCGGCGTCGAGCTGGCGTTCGAGCGCGCCTGGGCGATCCGCTTCGGCGCGACGCTCGGCGACCGCGACGCCCTCGCGATCGGCATCGTGTTCTGAGCCGGCGCCGCGGCCGCCACCGCCGCGCCGCGCCGGCGTGGCGGGTCGCCATCGCGGGCCGGCGCGCCGGGCAGAGCGCGACGCGCGGCCACGCCCTGGCATCCCGCCGGGCGCGCGTTAGATTGCACCCGGGGCGCCTGATCGGCGGCGCTCGCCGCCCGCGCCCCCGCCCTACCGGATCCCGCCATAGGAGGAGCCATGAGAGTCGCGGTTCCGAAGGAGATCGTGGGAGGGGAACGACGGGTGGCGCTGACGCCCGAAGGCGTCGCCAGGTTGAAGGAGGCGGGCTTCGACGTGCGGGTCGGCGCCGGCGCCGGCCGGGCCGCCGGCGCGGACGACGAGGCGTACCGGGAGGCGGGCGCCGCCGTGGTGGCGGACCCCGCCTCCCTGCTTTCCGAGGCCGACCTCGTCCTCAAGGTCCGCGGCCCCGCCTACGACGAGGCGCTCGGCCGCCACGAGGCCGACCTCATCCCCGCGGGCGCCACGCTCATCGCGATGTTCCACCCGCTCGCGCACCCCGAGTTGGTCCGCCGCCTCGCCGACCGCCGCATCACCACCTTCTGCATGGACCTGGTGCCCCGCATCACCCGGGCGCAGAAGATGGACGCGCTCTCGTCGCAGGCGACGGCCGCCGGCTACAAGGCCGCGCTCGTCGCCGCCGACCGGCTCACCCGCTTCTTCCCGATGCTCATGACCGCGGCGGGCACGATCCCGCCCGCGCGGGTGCTGGTCCTGGGCGCCGGCGTCGCCGGCCTCCAGGCGATCGCGACGGCGCGCCGCCTCGGCGCCGTCGTCCAGGCGTTCGACATCCGCCCCGCCGTCAAGGAGCAGGTCGAGAGCCTCGGCGCGAGCTTCGTCGGCCTCGCGCTCGAGGAGGCCGAGACCGCCGGCGGCTACGCGAAGGAGCTGGACGAGGAGCAGCACCGCCGCGAACAGGAGCTGCTCCACAAACTCTGCCGCGAGGCGGACGCCGTCATCACCACCGCGCTGGTCCCCGGCCGGCGCGCGCCCGTTCTGATCACCGAGGCGATGGTGCGTGACATGCGCGCCGGCTCCGTCATCGTCGACCTCGCCGCCGAGATGGGCGGCAACTGCGAGCTGACCGAGCCGGGGAGGGAAGTGCTGCACCACGACGTCCTCGTCGTCGGGCTCGACGACGCGCCCGCCGCCGTGGCCGTCCACGCCAGCCAGATGTACTCGCGAAACATCACCGCACTGCTGCTCCACCTCACGCACGACGGCGCGCTGCGGACCGATTTCGAGGAGGACGAGATCGGCCGCGCCTGCCTCGTCACCCGCGACGGCGCGGTCGTGCACGAGGACGCCCGCCAGCGCATCGCCGCCGGAAACTAGGAGGCCGCCATGGAAGGACTGCTCGTCGCGATCTATGTCTTCGTCCTCGCCGTCTTCGTCGGCTTCGAGCTGATCACCAAGGTGCCGCAGATCCTGCACACGCCGCTCATGTCCGGCTCCAACGCGATCAGCGGGATCACGCTGATCGGCGCGCTCGTCGTCGCCGGCCGGCTCGAGGGGCCGCTCAGCACGATCCTCGGCATCGGCGCCGTCGCGTTCGCGACCATCAACGTGGTCGGCGGCTTCCTCGTCACCGACCGGATGCTCCAGATGTTCCGCCGCAGGCCGGAGGGTGACGCATGAGCCCCGACGCCGGCTTCGTCCCGCTCCTCATCGACCTGTCCTACCTGGTCGCATCCGTCCTGTTCATCCTCGGCCTGAAACGCCTCTCCAGCCCGGCGACCGCTCGCGGCGGCAACGCGCTCGGCGCGGTCGGCATGCTGATCGCCGCCGTCGCCACGCTGCTGCACCAGGAGATCGTCGGCTTCACGGGGATCCTCGCCGGGCTCGTGATCGGCGGCGCCGCCGGCGCCATCCTCGCGCGCACCGTGAAGATGACCGCGATGCCGCAGATGGTCGCGCTGCTCAACGGCTTCGGCGGCGGCGCGTCCGTGATGGTCGCCGCCGACGAGTACCTGCGCGCCGTCGGCGGGCTCGCCACCCCGACGGCCGACGTCGCCATCACGATCATGCTGAGCGTGCTGATCGGCGGCGTCACGTTCTCCGGCAGCCTCGTCGCGTTCGGCAAGCTCCAGGAGCTCGTGACCGGACGCGCCGTGACGTACCCGCTCCAGAAGTCGCTGAACGCCCTGCTCGGCGCCGGGATCCTCGCGCTCGCGGCCCGGCTCTCGATGGGGGCGCCCGACCCGACGCTGTTCTGGATGCTCACCGCCGCTTCGCTCGTCCTCGGCGTGCTCCTCGTGATCCCGATCGGCGGCGCCGACATGCCGGTCGTCATCTCGCTCCTCAACTCCTACTCCGGCCTCGCCGCCGCCGCGACCGGCTTCGTGCTCCACAACAACGTGCTCATCATCGGCGGCGCGCTCGTCGGCGCGTCCGGGATCATCCTGACCCGGATCATGTGCCGCGCTATGAACCGCTCGCTCGCGAACGTGCTGTTCGGCGCCTTCGGCGCCGCGGCGGGCGCCGGCGCGGGGGCGGGCGCAGGGGACCTCGCCGACCGCACCGTGCGCGAGGTGAGCGCGGAGGACGCCGCGATCCTCATGGGGTACGCGCGCTCCGTCGTGATCGTGCCAGGGTACGGGCTCGCGGTCGCCCAGGCGCAGCACCAGGTCCGCGATCTGGCGAACCTGCTCGAGGCCCGCGGCGTCGACGTGAAGTACGCGATCCACCCCGTGGCGGGGCGGATGCCGGGGCACATGAACGTCTTGCTCGCCGAAGCGAACGTGCCCTACGACAGGCTCTGGGAGATGGAGCGGATCAACCCGGAGTTCGAGCGGACCGACGTCGCGCTCGTCATCGGCGCGAACGACGTCGTCAACCCCGCCGCGCGCTCGCAGCCCGACAGCCCGCTCTACGGCATGCCGATCCTCGACGTCGACCGCGCGCAGCACGTCATCGTCATGAAGCGCAGCCTGAACCCCGGCTTCGCCGGAATCGACAACGCGCTGTTCTACCAGGAGAACACGCGCATGCTCTTCGGCGATGCGAAGCAGTCGCTGACGAAGCTGGTGCAGGAAGCGAAAGCGATGCAGGAAGCGTAGGCCGCGCAGGGAAGGGGGAGGGGGAGGGTGGCCATACGCTAACGCATACGCATACACATACACATACGCTTGCCCATGCCCTTGCCTCGGCGCAAACCCGGTCTCCGAGGCAAGGGCACGCGTACGCGTACGCGTAAGCGTATCCGTATGGCCAACCGCGTGTCGGCCACCGTCGCGCCGCGGGTGACGGCACGCCGCGCCGGTTCCGTCCGTGCCGAGCCTCGGGTCGGGAGCGCCTACGACCCCGCCGTCAGCAGGCGGAAGTACTCGGCGACGTCGAAGCCGTTCGGGTCGACCTCGAAGACGTGGCCCCGGGTGAAGTGTCCGGTCGTGGGGAAAAACGGCGGCGGCGATGTACGCACG
>DASVDG010000099.1:0-2835 GCA_036381255.1 Longimicrobiales bacterium
CGCGCTTGTCGCGCTCGGCGCGCATCTGCTGCTCCATGGCGCGCTTCACCTCGGGTGGCGGCGTGATGTCCTGGATCTCGACCCGGTTCACCTTCACGCCCCATTTGTCGGTGGCTTCGTCCAGGATCCCCCGGAGCCGGCCGTTCACGGTGTCGCGCGACGACAATAGCTGATCCAGGTCCAGCTCCCCCACCACGTTGCGCAGGCTCGTCTGCGTGAGCTTCTCGATCGCGGTGGGGAGATCGGCGATCTCGTACACCGCCCGCTTGGCGTCCGTGATCTGGAAGTACAGCATCGCGTTGATCTCGGTGGACACGTTGTCCTTCGTGATCACGTTCTGCCGCGGGAAGTCGTAAACCTGCTCCCGGAGGTCGATCCTGTCGGAATCTTCCGTACGAACCACCACACCGCCATCTCCGGTCTCCCGCACGTACCGCCATCGGATCGTTCTCGGCCGGTCGATGATGGGGATGATGATGTTGATCCCCGATTCGAGCGTGCGATGGTAGCGGCCGAGCCGTTCGATGACGACGGTCTCCGCCTGCTGCACCACGCGGAACCCCAGCGCGAGGATGACGACCCCCAGCATCGCCACTGCGAGTAGCGCGAGCAACAGCTCCATCGGTCACCTCCGTTGTGTCAGGATTGTGAGCTTCTGCGGACCGTCAACGTCGCTCCTGCGATGGCCGTCACCACGACCGTACGGCCCTCCTCGATCGGCTGCCCATCTTCCGAAACCGCCCGCCAGTCCTCTCCGCCCACCACCACGCGCCCGCCGCCGGGCCCGCCGGCCACGGCGGCCGTGACGCGGCCCTCGCGGCCGATCAGCGCCTCGACGCCCGTGGCGAGTCGTCGCCGGCTCGGGTGGAAGAGGGCCTCGAACACCCGGCGGAACGCGAAATAGGCGACGAACGTGGCGGCGGCGAATGCGCCGACCTGCTGCGTCAGCGTCGCTCCCAGGGCCGCGGCGGCCGCCGCGACCAGCGCCGCCAGCCCGAGACTCGCCAGGAAGAAGCCGGGGGTGAACGCCTCCCCGATCACCAGCAGCACGCCGATCAGGAACCAGGCGATCCATGGCATGGCACGACCTCCTCGATCCGCTACTGAACAGAAGGTAAGGAGCCCCTGTGACAGGGGGCCGGAGCGGAGATGCTGTGGATGCCGGAAACGCGGGCGACGTCCGTCGGTTGCGTGTATGTCTTACACGAATTCAGCCCGGCACAGCGGGGACCGTGAAAGCTGGTCTCGCCGGGAAATCGCGGCGTAGGATGCGCGTGGATAACTGGGACCTGGCTCGGATCCCCCGCCGTGGTGTATTATTGCGACGCAACGCCACACGGAGGTCCCGCTGACGACGTTCCTCGACCGAGGGCTCTACTCCCTGCCGGCCGCCGGACGGCTGCTCGGCACCAGCCCGGCACAGCTCCGCCGCTGGGCGTTCGGCTACGAGCGCAGCGGGCGCCGGTACGCCCCGGCCATCCATGCCGATCTCGAAGCGGTCGCGGGGGAGCGTGCGTTGACCTTCCTCGACCTCGTCGAGCTCATGTTCATCCAGGGGCTCCGGGATGCCGGCCATTCCTTCCCGAGGATCCACGAGGCGCACAGGGTCCTTTCGCGCCTCCTGGAGACCGAGCATCCGTTCGCCCTCAAGCGCGCCTTTTCCGACCCGGCAGGAATCTACGCCCTCCTCGAGCGGGAGGATCAGGGAGACCTCCTCATCGAGCTGAAGGGGGCCGGCCAGCTCGCGATGTGGCCGACGCTGCACCGGTACCTCAAACAGCTCGAGTTCGACATCGATGACCTGGCGCAGCGCTGGTACCCGGCGGGCCCGGCAACCCCCATCGTTGTCGACCCGCGGGTGTCGTTCGGAGCCCCGGTCGTTGCCGGAACCCGAATCGAGACGGCCGCGATCGCCGAGCTCTATCACGGCGAGGATTCCGTTGAAGAGATCGCCTGGCTCTTCGACCTCGAGCCCGCGCAGGTCAACGCCGCCATCGAGTTCGAGCGCACCCTCGCCGCGTGAACTTCCTCTTCGACATTCAGAACGTGATCAAGCATTGGCCCTCCATCGTCGAGCTCGCCCGATCGACCGCGCCACCCTATGTCGTTCAGATTCGGCGAAATGGGGGCCTGCGGCCGTTTCCTTGATCACACCTCTTCGCTGAAGAAATCCGAATCGATCCGCTTCACGGCGTACGTTGCGGCCGGCGTGACGCCGATCCCGTACTCGTACATGAAGGCCGCCAACTGTTCCCCGTCGACGAGGACGATCCGTTTGTCGATCCGATCGACGTAGTCGAGCGCGTCGGCGGAGAACGAGGACGTGGTGATGAAGATCCCCTTGCGGGCGCGGACGCCTTCGAGGCTGCCGGCGAAGGCCTGGAGGTCGGGGCGGCCCACGGTCCGATCGTTCCAACGCTTCGCCTGGACGTGGATGACGTCGAGCCCGAGACGGTCCTCCTTGATGATCCCGTCGATCCCGCCGTCGCGGGATCGGCCGATGGCGCGCCCGGCATCCTTGAGCGATCCGCCGTAGCCCATGGCGACCAGGAGCTGGACCACCACGCGCTCGAAGAACTCGGGGCTGGCCTGCTTCACCTGGTCCAGCAGCTCGGCCTCGATCGAACTCCGCAGGCGGCGATACGCCGATTCGAGCGACTCCTCCGGCGTCTCGGCGCTCGTGGCCGCCGCCGGCGTCGCCGGCCCGTCCCGCTTCGGCGACGAGCGGTCCAGGAAATCCCGGAACTCCCGGAACTGGAGGAGCACCTCGTTGTCGATTCGCTCCGGGTGCCGCTCGAGAACCTCGCGGCCCCGGGGCGACAGCGCGTACACGCC
>DASVDG010000100.1:0-32701 GCA_036381255.1 Longimicrobiales bacterium
CACCCGTGTGGCGCCGCGTGCTCGTGCCCGAGGAGATCACGTTGCACGGGTTGCACCGGATCGTGCAGATCCTCATGCAGTGGTATGACTATCACCTGTACGACTTCGAGATTCGAGGCGAGCGCTACGAGGCGCCCGACCCCGAGGCCGAAGGAGCGGACGCGACGCAGGTAAGCCTCGCGGACCTGGGATTCGAGCCGGGCGAGCGCTTCACGTACCGTTACGACTTCGGCGATGATTGGAAGCATGAGGTCGTGGTCGAGGAGCGGACTGCCCGGGAGCGAGATCAGTGGTTGCCCTGGGTGCTGGAGGGAGAGAGAGCGGCCCCGCCTGAGGACTGCGGTGGGGTGTCGGCGTTTGCCGGTTTTCTTGAAGCGCTCTCCGACCCCATGCACGAGGAGCATCAGCAAATGATTGACTGGGCCGGAGAGGATTACGATCCGAACCGCTTCGACCGGCGCTCCGTCAATCACTCGGTGCTCATGGCGTGGGCGTGGGGAGCATTGGAGGGGGATTGACCTGTGGGGAGGGACGGCCGCCGGGCCGCCACCTTCCCTCGGCTGGGCATGGCAACGCATTTGCGCCGCGGGCTCGCCGTCGCCTGAGCGGGGAGCCGCGTCACGCGACCCGCGCTGGGCCGGGGCGTGCACGGCGCGTCGTCGCCCGCGCGGGGAGTCGGGCGACCGATCGCGATCGCCGATCGACGTGAGCGGGCGCGGTCGCCCGCGTGGGGAGCCCGGGCCGCGCTTGCCGCCGCGCTTCCATCGCGTTCCGGGAGACGGGTGCAAGCATGCGGCGCTGTCGCTCAGTGCCTTTCGCCTGGCGGAGGGATGCCGGCTCGCCGACACGTTCGGAGCAGATGGAAGGGCAGGGTCGGAGATGCGAGTGTGGAAGGAACAGTTCGGTCGGCCGCGGGGCGTGCTGGGCTGGCTCGCCGGGAAGCTCATGGGGCGCGGCAAGGAGGCGTTCGCCCGGGAACTGCTCGGTGCGGTGGGTGTCGAGCCGGACGATCGGGTGCTCGAGATCGGTTTCGGCCCCGGGATCGGGATCGAGGTCGCCGTCGGCCTCGCGCCGCGGGGGCGTGTCGCGGGCGTGGACCTCTCGGAGGTGATGATGCGGATGGCCACCCGGCGCAACCGTGAAGCGGTGCGGGAGGGGCGGGTCGAGCTCGCCCTCGCCTCGGTCTCCGCCCTGCCGTATTCGGACGATGCGTTCGACGTGGCCTTCGCGATCAACTCGGTGCAGTTCTGGCCCGCTCCGGCCACGGACCTGAAGGAGGTGCGGCGGGTGTTGTGTCAGGGTGGGCGCCTGGCCATCGGCGTGCAGCTGCCGGGTTGGATCCTCCCGGCCACGGAGGCTGAAGCGATGGGGCGTGAGGTCGAGCGGCGGGTACGGGAGGCGGGGTTCCGCGACGTCGTTCGCGTCCAGCGGGAGAGCCGGCGCATCTCGACGATGCGGGTAACGGCAACGAAGTAGGGCGTGTGCATGCCGGGCCGTGCACCGCGTCGTCCGGCCGCAGCCCCCGGCGTCTTGACGGGCCCTGTCTGAACGCGCACCATGGTGCACGTCGCGGCGGCCGGGCCGCTCGGGTGTGGCGCGGCCGGCGGTTCGCGATCGGCGATCGGGGCGGGGCGACATGGACGTATTCGACGCGATAAAGGCGCGCCGGTCGGTCAAGCGGTTCACGGACCGGCCGGTCCCGCGCGGGGAGATCGAGCGGCTGCTCCAGGTCGCGACGCTCGCGCCGAACCACCGGATGACGGAGCCGTGGGGCTTCCGGGTTCTCGGTGCGGAGGCGAAGCGGGCGTACGGGCGGGTGCTGGGGCGACGCAAGGCCCGCCGGGTCGAA
Organism: Longimicrobiales bacterium; assembly: GCA_036381255.1. Taxonomy (GTDB): domain Bacteria; phylum Gemmatimonadota; class Gemmatimonadetes; order Longimicrobiales; family RSA9; genus CALBZE01. Next base: position 1,850 of record DASVDG010000100.1, read on the forward strand.
GATGCGGAGGCGGCGCAGGCGGTCCGGGAGAAGGTGTTGCGGGAGACGGCGGCGGTCCCGGCCATCGTCGCCGTCACGATGCGCCTGGACGAGAACCCGGAAATCCGGGAAGAGGACTACGCCGCGACGTACATGGGGATCCAGAACCTGCTGCTCGCGGCGACGGCCATCGGGCTCGGAACGCACGTGAAGACCGGCGCGGTGATGGATGACCCGGAACTTCGCGATGCGCTCGCGGTACCGTCGGACCGGAGGGTCGTCGCGCTGGTCCATCTGGGCGAGGCGGCCGAGGTGCCGCCGCCGAGGCCGAGGACGCCGGCGACGGAACGGACGACCTGGCTTCCCTGAACCGAAACGGCAGACGAAAGGAAAGGCCATGATCCGCATCCCCGGGTGGATCCTCGGTCTCGTGCTGACGGCCGCGATCGCCGCGTGCGGCGCGGGCGATCCGTCGGAGGACCCGGCGGCGCAGCCGGAGGCGGCCGCGCCCGCACGGCCGCAGCCACAGCCGCGCGCCGAGGCGCCGGCGGGCGCGCGGCCCGCCCGCGAAGCGCCGACGACGGGGCCTGCGCCGGCCGTCTCGCAGGGTCGGCTCTACACGGTCCAGGTCGGCGCGTTCGACACGGCGGACGAGGCCGAGCTCTGGGCGGGCCGGCTGGCGCGGCTGGGCTATCCGACGTGGACGACGACGGCGGTGGTGGACGGCCGCACGTACCATCGGCTACGGGTCGGTGCGTCGCCGAGCGTGTCGGAGACCCGTCGTCTCGGCGCGATCATCACGCGCGAGTTCCACTGGCCGTTCTGGGTCGCGCCGATCGAGGACAACGGGGCGCTGCCGGAGAACGCGGTCGCGCGGACGCACGCGCTCGCGAGCGGCTCGTAGCCGCTCGTAGCCGCGCCGGGCGCGCTCCCGGCGCCCTGGCTCACGGGACCTGACGGGCGACGGTCATGCTGCGACTCCCGGAATTCGTCTACCACCGTCCGGCCTCGCTCGAGGAGGCGCTGGCGTTGCTCGGCGAGCACGCGGGCGCGGCGCTGCCGATCGCGGGCGGGACGGATTTGATGCCGAACATGAAGCATCGGCTCTTCACGCCGTCGCACGTGGTCGGGATCAAGGGGCTCCGGGAGCTGAAGGGGGTCGCGGTCGGCGACGGCATGCTGTCGATCGGCGCGGCGGAGACGCTGAGCGCGGTCTCGCGCCATCCGCTCGTCCGGGAGCACGCGCTGTCGCTGGCGAAGGCGGCCGGGCTGGTGGCGGGGCCGCAGCTCCGGAACATGGGGACGATCGGCGGCAACCTCTGCCTGGACACCCGCTGCACCTACTACAACCAGACGCACTTCTGGCGGAAGGCGCTCGGCTACTGCCTGAAGAAGGACGGCGACACGTGCCACGTGACGAGGGTCGGCAGGAAGTGCGTCGCCGCGCACTCGGCGGACACGCCGCCCGTCCTGATCACGCTCGGCGCCGTCGCGGAGCTGGCGTCCGCCGACGGCGTGCGCGAGGTGCCGATCGCCGAGTTCTTCGTGGCCGACGGCGTGTGGAACAGCGTGCGGCGACCGGACGAGATCGTGACGCGCATCCGGGTGCCGCTGCCGCCGCCCGGCCGGCGCGCATCGTTCCACAAGCTGCGCCAGCGCAACAGCATCGACTTCCCGCTGCTGAACGTGGCGGCCGCCGCCGAGCTGGACGGCGACATCGTCCGCGACCTGCGCATCGTCGTATCCGCGCTCGGCTCGCGCCCGCGCGTCCTTTCGGGCGTGGACCGGATCGCCGCGGGCGAGCGGCTGACCGACGCGGTCGTCGAGGCCGTCGCGGAACGGGCGTTCCAGCAGTGCCACCCGCTCGACAACATCATCGTCGACCCGAACTGGCGCCGGGCGATGGTCCCGGTCTACGTGCGCAGGGCGCTGAACGAGCTGCGCGGCGGCGTGCCGGCCGCGGCGTAGGTCGGCTTTCTCCTCCTCGAGGTCGGCGCCCGGACCCTCACGCGGCCTGCTCGCCGGATGCGTTCGGCGCGAGCCGGCTCCGGCGCCGCGCCGGCTCCCGTCCGCCCGACCCGGCCGTCGTGATCACGGCGACCGCTCCGATGATCACCGCGGCCGCCGCCAGCACCCGCGGCGTCAACGGCTCGTCCGCCAACACCCACCCGAGGAATACCGCCACGACCGGATTCACGTACGCGTACGTCGACGCCCGTGCGGGCGTCGATACCTTCAGCAGCCAAACGTAAGCGGTGTACCCGATCAGCGAGCCGAAGCCGATCAGGTACAGCAGGGCGAGCACGGAGCGCGGCGTGACCGCGTCCAGCGTCAGCCGCGAACCCTCGCCCGTGAGCAGACCCGCGAGGATCAGCAGCGCGCCGCCCGCCAGCATCTCCATGGCGGTGCCGAGGAGCGGGGCGCTCGGCAGCTTCGCGCCACGCGAATAGATCGACCCCACGGCCCACGTCAGCGAGCCCAGGACCAGCACGCCCGCGCCCACGGTGTCCACGGCGCCGCCACCGAACTCACCGGGGCCCACCAGCAGCGCGAGCCCCGCGAAACCCACCACCAGACCCGCCGTCACCCCGAGCGTCGGGCGGGTGCCGCCCGGCCGCAGCCACTCGAGCAGCACCATCCAGACCGGCACGATCGCCACCAGCAGCGATGCCACGCCGGAAGGAACCCGCTGCTCCGCCCACACGACCGCCCCGTTGCCGCCCAGGAGGAGCAGTGCGCCGATCACCGTCGCCGCCATCCACTCCGCCCGCGTCGGCCGCGGCGCCCCCCGCAACCGCACCCAGACGTACATGACGACGCCGGCGACCAGGAACCGGACTCCCGCCATCAGGAACGGCGGCAACGTCTCAATCGCGAACCGGATCGCGAGATACGTCGAACCCCAGATCATATAGACCGCGGCGAACGCGGCCAGTACGCGCGCCCTCGAGGGCGCAGCCGCCTCAGTCGCCTCCAGCATGCACCGCCTCCGTATCGATTCCGGACCCGAGCTCGAGCGCCGTCGTCTCCTTCACCGTCTCCAGCACAATCGTCGTTCGCGTCGACCGCACCGTCGAGATCGCTCCCACACGTTCCCGCAGCAACCGCCCCAGCGCGTCCGTGTCCGCCACCCGAACCTTCACGAGGAAGCAGTCCTCCCCCGCGATGTGGTGCACCTCCTGCACCTCCGGGATCCGCGCGAGCAACTCCCCCGTCTCCGGCGAATCGAGCCGCTCTTCCGCACGCACGAACACGAACGCCAGCAGTCCGTGCCCGACCCGCTTCGCGGCGAGCCGCGCGCCGTAGCTCTCGATCACGCCCCGCTCCTCCAGTTTGCGGATCCGCTCGTGGATCGCCGACGCGGCCATCCCGACCTGCCTCGCGATCTCCGCGTTCGGCGTGCGGGCGTTTTGCTGTATGATTGTCAGTATTTGGCGATCTACGTCGTCGATCATACGGCCTCCTTGCTGAAATGCCGAAAATAGTTCGGGTTCGCGGGGGCGTCAAGGTGGGCCGGCGGGGATGCGCGGGGGGCGACAGCGCCGTGGTTGCGTGGGTGGGCGCGGCGTCGCAGACTGCCGGGTGGGGGTGCGGGTGCGGCTGCGGCTACGGGTGGGGGTGGGGGAACGGGAACGGGAACGGGAACGGGCCGGTGCCGGGGGCGCGCGAGCGGGGCGGCTGGTGGGAGGATCCAAGGGCACTGCGAGCGAGCGAGGGGCGAGGTGAGGATCGAGTTCGAGGTGGTGGAGTTGCGGACGCGGCATGCGTTCCGGATCGCGCGGGCGGGGTCGTACGGAGGGCCGGAGCGGGGTGCGCGGGTGCCGCCGCGGCGATCGGTGTGGGTGCGGATTCGGGACGGGGATGGGGTGGAGGGATGGGGGGAGGCGGCGCCGCTGCCGTACTACGGAGAGACGGCGGACACGGTCGTGGCGGTGCTGCCGTGGGTGGCGGAGCGGGTGGAGGCGGCGGCGTCGGGCGACCCGTACGCGCTGGAGCGGATCGAGGGCGCGGTCGGGAGCGGGCTGGGCGGGAACGCGTCGGTGAAGGCGGCGGTATCGGCGGCGTTGCACGACCTTCTGGGGAAGCGTCTGGGGGTTCCGGTCTGGCGGTGGTTCGGGCTGGACCCGTCGGCGGCGCCGCGTTCGTCGTTCACGCTGGGGCTGGACGAGCCGGAGCGGATGCGGGAGCGTCTGCGGGAGGCGGCGGGGTACCCGATCCTGAAGGTGAAGGTCGGGACGGCGCGGGATGGGGAGGTGCTTCGGCTGATCCGGGAGGAGCGGCCCGACGCGGTGATTCGGGTGGATGCGAACACGGCGTGGACGGTGAAGGAGGCATTGGCGCGCCTGCCGCTGCTCGAGGAGTACGGGGTCGAGCTGCTGGAGCAGCCGGTGGCGGCCGGGGATGTCGAGGGGCTGCGGTTGATTCGCGAGCGGACGCGGATCCCGGTCATCGCCGACGAGTCGTGTCGCACGGCGGCGGACATCCCGCGGCTCGCGGGAGCGGTGGACGGGATCAACATCAAGCTCGCGAAGTGCGGATCGCTGCGCGAGGCCCAGCGGATGGTGCACGTCGCGCGGGCGCACGGGCTGCGGGTCATGCTGGGGTGCATGGTGGAGACGACGCTGGGGATCGCGGCCGCGGTTCAGCTCGCGCCGTGGGCGGATTACGTGGATCTGGATGGAGCGGCGCTGCTCGCGGAGGATCCATTCGTGGGGCCCGGTCTCGAACCGGATGGGCAGCTACGGTTCAATACGGAGCCGGGGCTCGGGGTGCAGCGCGCATAGGGACGGCGGCGCGGGTCGGCGGGGCGCCGGCGGGGCGCCGGCGGGGTCGCCGTGACGGGGCGCCGGCGCGGTGGGCGCGCGTGGGACCGGATGGCCGGGCGCACGGCGCCCGTCGACCCGACGCGGCCGACCCGGAAGGCCGGCCACCGGTCCAACACCCTTCAAAACGCGAAATCGAGCAAAGCTCGAGCCTGGACGTTCCGTCGCCCGATCGCCCGGCGGGTCAAAGCGCTTCGAGCACCAGCTCCGCGTGCTCGGCGGGCTCGACCTCGGGGAAGATGCGCAGGATGCGGCCGTCTTCGCCGATGATGAACGTGGTCCGCTCGTTCCCCATGTACTTCTTGCCCATGAACGACTTCTCCTTCCAGACGCCGTAGGCCTCGGCGACCTGGTGCTCGGTGTCGGCGAGGAGGCGGAACGGGAGCTCGTACTTGTCGCGGAACTTGACGTGAGAGCGGACCGGGTCGGGGCTGACGCCGAAGACGAGGGCGCCGGTGCGCTCGAACTCGGCCCAGCGGTCGCGGAGGTCGCAGGCCTGCCGGGTGCAGCCGGGGGTGTCGTCCTTGGGGTAGAAGTAGAGGACGACCTTGCGGCCGCGCAGGGCGGACAGGGTGACCTCCGAGCCGTCGTCGGTGGGGAGGGTGAAGTCGGGCGCGGTGTCGCCTTCCTTGAGCATGTCGTCTCCTGGGATCCGGGTCGAGGTTGCACGGCGCCGCAATCTATGAGAGGCGGCGGGATCGATCCAGCCCGCGCGACTTGACGGCGGGCGTCGGAACGTAGAGGATGGGGCCGGACGCCGGCGCGGGCTGCGCCGATCCGATGGTGGATCGGTGGGGCTCGCGCGCCTTTGGATCGAAGTGCGCGAGGCAGGGGGCGCGGCCGGCGCGGAACCGAAGGGGGGAGAAATGGCGACGAATGGCTCCGCGGGGGAGTTGCCGGTCCCGGATTTCTACGATGGGCGACGTGCCGGGGAGTGGTCGTACTCGCCCGACCAGCAGGCGGTGTTCGAAGCCGCGGTCGAGTGGCGGAAGCGGTTCGGCGTGCGGCCGTCTGCGAGTGACGATGCGCGGGTGCACCTGGTCCTGATCGACCTCCAGAAGGATTTCTGCCTGCCGGGGGGCGCGTTGTTCGTGGGTGGGCGGAGCGGGCGTGGCGCGATCGACGACAGTGATCGGACCGCGCGGTTCATCTACCGGAACCTCGGGGTGATCACGGACATCACCTGCACGATGGACACGCATTTCCCCTACCAGATCTTCTTCCCCGCGTTCTGGCTGGACGAGGCGGGCGAGCCGCCGCAGGCGCACCGGGAGGTCACGGCGGAGGACATCCGCAGCGGCGCGCTGCGGCCGAACCCGGCGATGGCGCAGTGGCTCGCGGACGGCGACTACGACTGGCTGGTCCGGCAGTGCGAGTACTACTGCGAGGAGCTGGCGAAGGAGGGGAAGTACCGTCTCTACCTCTGGCCGCCGCACGTGATCCTCGGCAGCGACGGGCACGGGATGGTCGGCGTGATCCACGAGGCGCGGTTATTCCACGCGTACGCGCGTGTGGCGCAGAGCCACGTGGAGGTGAAGGGGGCGACGCCGCTCACGGAGTATTACAGCGTGATCGCGCCCGAGGTCATGACCGACATCGACGGCCGCGCGCTCGCGCGGCGGAACGACGATTTCCTGCGGATCCTGGTCGAGTCCGACGCGGTCGTGATCGCCGGTCAGGCGGCGAGCCATTGCGTGAGGAGCACGATCGCGGACCTGCTCGAGCACACCGAGGAGTCGCTGGCGCGCAAGGTCTACATCCTTCGCGACTGCATGTCGTCGGTCACGGTGCCGGACCCGGAGCGGCCGGGCGCGTTCGCCTTCGACTTCACGCCGGAGGCGGAAGCGGCGCTGCGCCGCTTCGCCGACGCCGGGATGCACGTCGTCGAGTCCACCACGCCGGTCGCGGACTGGCCCGACTTTCCGCTCTGACGGCCGTCGAAGGAGCGGCCGAACCTCACGGGGAAGCGATGAGCAGCGAACACCAGACGCGCGATGCGATCCGCGCCGGTCTCCGCAGCGCCGAGCGGCCCGCGGGTTCGGAGGCGCGGCCGACGCCGCACATGACGCCGTTCGAGGCGGTCAACTATCAGTTCGACCGTGCCGCGCGGCGGCTGAAATTGCCGGACTACCTCCAGGTCGCGCTGAAGACGCCGTACCGCGAGCTGACGGTCGAGATCCCGATGCGTCTCGCGGACGGCACGATCCGCACGTATCACGGCTACCGGATCCAGCACGACAACGCGCGGGGCCCGATGAAGGGCGGTCTGCGCTACCACCCGGACGTGGACCTGGACGAGGTTCGCGCGCTGGCGTCGCTCATGACGTGGAAGACCGCGCTCGTGGACGTGCCGTACGGCGGCGCGAAGGGCGGGATCGACTGCGATCCGGCCGAGCTCTCGTCCCGCGAGCTGGAGCACATGACGCGCACCTTCGTGCAGCGTGTCCACCGCTTCATCGGGCCGGACGAGGACATCCCGGCGCCGGACGTGAACACGAACGCGCAGGTCATGGCGTGGATCGTGGACGAGTTCGCCAAGTTCCACGGGTTCCACCCGGCGGTGGTCACGGGCAAGCCGATCGAGCTGGGCGGCTCGCTCGGCCGGGTCTCGGCGACGGGCCGGGGCATCGCCGTGGTCACGGCGCGCGCGGCCGCGGACCTCGGCATCGAGCTCGACGGCGCGACCGTCGCCATCCACGGGTTCGGCAACGTCGGGAGCTGGAGCGCGCACTACCTGGCGGAGATGGGCGCGCGGATCGTCTCCGTGAGCGACGTGCGGGGCGGGATCTTCGCCGGCGACGGCCTCGACATCGAGCGCGTGCGTCGCGTGGCCGCGGAGCACGGCTCCGTCGTCGCAATGGAGGGCGTCGAGGTCATCCGCAACGAGGACCCGCTCTACCTCGACGTCGACATCCTGGTGCCGGCGGCGCTCGGCAGCGTGATCCACGGCGACAACGTGGGCGACGTCCGCGCGCGCATGATCGTCGAAGGGGCGAACGGTCCGATCACGCCGGTCGCCGATGAGCGGCTCAACGAGCGCGGCGTCCCGGTGATCCCGGACATCCTGGCCAACGCCGGCGGCGTGACGGTTTCGTACTTCGAATGGGCGCAGAACCTCCAGAAGTTCCGCTGGACGGCCGAACGGGTCGACCAGGAGCTCGTCCGGACCCTCTCCGCAGCGTACGATGCGGTGCGCGCCGCGGTCGGCGAGCATCATGTCACGTACCGGGAGGCGGCGTACATGCTGGCGATCCAACGGGTCGCCGCCGCGACGCGGCTGCGGGGCAACGCCTGAGGGACGTGGGACAGCGAGAGGGAAAGCTTGCGTCCGAGGGAACGGTCACGGGGGAGTCGGGGCGATCGAGGGCGCACGGGTGGTCGGGTGGGGGGTAGAATGATAGCTTGGCGGCGCGGCTGGACGGGCGTGGGGAGCGTGGAGAAAGGGAGAGGCACGGTAGGAATGGATAGACGGCGGCGGGAGACGACGACGGTCGTGGTCGGCGGCGTTCCGATCGGGAGCGCGCACCCGGTCGTCGTGCAGTCGATGACGAACACGGACACGGCGGACGCGGCGGCGACGGCCGACCAGGTGGCGGCGCTCGCCGCGGCGGGGAGCGAGCTGGTCCGGATCACGGTCAACAACGACGAGGCGGCGCAGGCGGTGCCCGAGATCGTGCGACGGCTGCGCGACCGGGGCGTGGACGTGCCGATCATCGGCGACTTCCACTACAACGGGCACCTGCTCCTGACGCGGTACCCGGAGACGGCGCGGGCGCTGGACAAGTACCGGATCAACCCGGGCAACGTCGGCGCGAAGCACCGGGACGAGAACTTCCGCACCATCATCGAGGTGGCAGTGGACCTGGGGAAGCCGGTTCGCATCGGCGTGAACTGGGGCTCGCTGGACCAGCGTCTGCTGACCGAGATGATGGACGAGAACGCGAAGCGCGCGGAGCCGCTCGACGCCAAGGCCGTCATGATGGAGGCGATGATCGAGAGCGCGCTGCGTTCCGCGGCGCTGGCGGAGGAGACGGGACTGGCGCACGACCGCATCATCCTCTCCGCGAAGGTCTCGGGCGTTCAGGACCTGGTCACGGTCTATCGCATGCTCGCCGCGCGCTGCGACTATCCGCTCCACCTCGGGCTGACCGAGGCGGGGATGGGGACGAAGGGCGTGGTCGCGACGACGGCCGGTCTCGCGATCCTGCTCCAGGAGGGGATCGGCGACACGATCCGCGTCTCGCTGACTCCGCGCCCCGGCGGCGACCGCACCGAAGAGGTGCTCGTCGCACAGCAGGTGCTCCAGTCGCTGGAGCTGCGCAGCTTCCTGCCGCAGGTGACCTCCTGCCCGGGGTGCGGCAGGACGACGAGCACGTTCTTCCAGCAGATGGCCGAGGACATCCAGCGGTACATCCGTGAGCACATGCCCGACTGGCGCGTGCGCTACCCGGGCGTCGAGGAGATGAAGGTCGCGGTCATGGGGTGCGTCGTGAACGGGCCGGGCGAGTCGAAGCACGCGAACATCGGCATCTCGTTGCCCGGCACGTTCGAGGAGCCGAAGGCGCCCGTTTACGTGGATGGCCGGCTCTTCACCACGCTGCGTGGCGACACCCTCGTCGCCGACTTCCTGCGCATCCTCGACGAGTACGTCGAATCGCGCTATGGCGCGGCGGGTGCGCCGCTCGCGAGCGCGGCCGGGGCCGACGCCGGCGCCTGAGCCGCGGCGCCGTCGCGCCCGGAAACAGGTGAAGCCGTCACACGATTCTTGACAGCCCCCCGAGCCGGGGCGCATACTCGATCGGCCCGACCCGGCGAGCCGGCCGTGCAGCGCCGGCGCGCCGTACGGTCGAGGCGACCGATGGCAGTCGCGGATCCGGTCGATCCGACCCAGCAGCTTCGACAGAGAGACTTACCGGCCGGCCCGCAGCCCGGCGCGAGAGAAGCGAGCGGGACCGAGTCCCGGTCCCATGCCGGCCGGCTGGTTTTCGCTCCGATGACAGAGCCGATCGCGTGCGGCGCGGACCCGGGACGCAACCGCTCCCGTCGCGCAGCCGAGTGCGCGATCCCCTTTGAGGTACCGACATCGCGCTCCGTTCCGCGTGCCCCGGGCGTTTCCCCTCGCCTGGGGGGATGGAGCCGACCCGACTTCGAGCAACGTCGCTCGACGCGTCCGTCCGGATGGGAGACCCTTCCGGACGGATGGCTGCCGCGCACCCGCCGTGGTGCGTGGGCGTGCCCTCGTGCGCGGCCGTTCCGGCCGGGATGCCGCACGGGGGCGTGGGACCCTTCACCAGGGAGGACGCACATGCGAAGGAACGGACGTATGCCGGGCCGGAGTTCGTGCGTACGGTCCGCATGGCCGGCGGCCGCGCTCATGATGCTGGGGCTGGCCTGTCTCGCGACGGACGCCCGGGCGCAGACGGGCGCGGCGATCACGGGGCGCGTCACGAACGAGGTGGGCGCCCCGCTCGCCGGGGCGGAGGTCGCGATCCCCGCGATCCAACGAAGCACGTTTACCCGGAGCAACGGCGAATACGCGATCGAGGGGCTCGAGCCGGGGAGCTACACGGTCGAGGTCGCGATGATCGGGTACCGCACGGTGAGCGCCGAGGTCGTCGTGACGGCGGGGCAGCGGCTGGTCCGCGACTTCGGCCTCGTCTCCGACCCGCTGAAGCTCGACGCGCTGATCGTGACGGGCACGCAGGTGCCGCGGGTGAAGCTGGACGCGAGCGTCGCGGTCACGGTGCTCTCGAGCGAGGATGTCGAGCAGGCCGCACCGCGCAGCACGACGGAGATGCTGCGGTTCGTGCCGGGCTTCACGCGGGTGGAAAGCTCGGGCGGCGAGGTGAACCAGAACATCAGCATGCGCGGGATCCTCGGCGTCGAGTACGTCATGTTCATGGAGGACGGGCTGCCGGTCTTCCCGACGATGCACACCTTCTTCATGAACGCGGACAACCTGTTCCGGCCGGACGAGAACATCCAGCGGGTCGAGGTCGTGCGCGGCGGCTCGTCGGCGCTGTTCGGCTCGAACACGCCGGGCGCGATCATCAACTTCATCAACCGGACGGGCGGCTCGGAGCTGGCCGGCACGATGAAGGCGACGGCCGGGACCGAGGGGCTCGCGCGCTACGACTTCAACGTCGGCGGGCCGATGGGTGAGGACTGGCGCTTCAACGTGGGCGGATTCTACCGCTACGACCACGGCGTGCGCGACCCGGGCTACCCGGGGATCCGGGGCGGGCAGCTCAAGGCGAGCGTCACGCGACTGCTCGACCGGGGTCACATCCGGGCGTCGCTGAAGATCATCGACGACCGCAACCAGTTCATCCTGCCGCTGCCGTTCCGGAACAAGGAGGATCCGGAGTACGTGCCGGGCTTCTCGGACTACGGCTCGTTCAACACGCTCGAGGGGAACCACATCCGGGTCCCGCTGCCGACCGGCGCCCAGCTCGAGCTGCCGCTGGATGATGGGTTGCGCACGAAGGCGTACTGGCTGACGGCGAACGCCGGTTTCGACCTCGACGGCGGCTGGCACATCGAGAACTCCGCCCAGATCATGTCGAACGACCAGGGGTGGAACGCGATCGTGCCGAGCGATGTAATGGCGGCCGACGCCTACGTGCAGAGTTATCTGACGCAGACGTACGGCGCGTACTACAAGGGCGTGCTCCAGGCCGCCGGGCTGCTGCCGGCGGATGGCGACGTGGCGGAGATCGCCGACGGCACGAAGTTCATCATCGAGGCGCTGCCCGGCTTCGACTACACGCTGCGGTACCCCAACGTGCGGGACGCGTCGGGCAACCCGATCGCGTACAACGCGGCGAACGGGCTGCTCGCGCCGGGCGGCGAGTGGCACGTGGAGAAGCCGATGTCGGCCTTCCAGAACCAGTTCCAGGTGCGGAAGTCGTTCGGCGACCACAGCATCTCCGCCGGCCTCTACTTCGCGAACTACAGCCAGTCGAACCGCTGGTACTTCACGGACATCCTGATGGACGTGCGGGACAATCCGCATTTCGTCGACCTGTTCGTCGAGTCGGCGTCGCTGCGCTACCGCTACCTCGACCCGGCGACGGGCGAGGAGACGGAGACGGTCGTCGACGTCGGGAACATCGAGGCGACGAAGAACGGGTTCCGTCGCTTCCTGTCGAACTACGTCAACGGGACCGGGCAGTCGACGATCGTGTCCGGCGTGATCGGCGGCGCGTTCCAGCTCACGGACCGGCTGCGCGCGGACGTCGGCGCGCGTTACGAGTGGAACGACTTCGTGCAGACGTCGGAGAACACGTCGGCCGTGGACCTGGACGGGATCTCGGGCACGCTCTACGACGTGGAGCCGTGGGGCAACGGCACGTTCCGGCACTTCTCGCGCAGCCTCAGCGACTGGGCGGCGTCGATCGGCCTGAACTACGAGGTCAACGACGAGATCTCGATCTACGCGCAGGGCGGCCGGGCGTACAAGATGCCGGCGCTGGACGAGTACCTGAACGCGGCCGCGGTCGAGCAGGTCGAGCTGTTCGACGCGCGCACCACGCTGACGGGCGAGGGCGGCATGAAGTTCTCGTCCGATCGGTTCGGGTTCACGGTCAACGGCTTCTACACGCTGCTCAAGAACATCGTCGGGCAGGGTGCGATCACGGACCCGACCACCGGCGAGACGCGGTGGGTCATCAACACGGCGCCGGAGAATCGGTCCTACGGTCTCGAGCTCGAGGCGACGGCGCAGGTGACCGATGGGCTGCACCTGATCGGGAACGGCACGCTGCTGAAGGCGGAGCTCGGCAGCGGCGCGGGCTCGGACATCGGGAGCTGGATCAACGGCGTCCCGCCGGTGATCGGCAACCTGGCGGCGTTCTATACGCGGTCGAACGTGTCGTTCAACGTCGACTGGCACTATGTCGGCCGCCGCTACACCGATTTCCAGAACAACCTGCGGCTTCCGGCCTACCAGTACGCGAATCTCGGCGTTTCGTACGCCGTGCCGGGGACCGGCCTCACGGTCGCGGCGAACCTGCTGAACGTGTTCCAGTCGAAGGGGCTCGAGGAGGGGAACCCCCGGCTGGTCACGGGGCCGACGAGCGACCTGTTCCTCGCCCGGCCGATCCTGCCGCGGCGCCTGACGGCGTCGCTGCGCTACGACTTCTGATCGGCGGACGACGCACGGGGGCGCGGCTCGCCGCGCCCCCTTCGTCGCCGGGGCGGGGTTGCGGCGCGCAGCGGCCGCCGCGCCCCGCTCCGTCGCGACGGGCCGTTGCAAGATGATGGAGCCGCGATGAACCTCCCGACCATCCTCATACTCGCCCAGGCGGTGGTGATGCCGCAGCAGGTGGGTCCGGTCCTCGAGTTCCCCGAGGCCGGTCTGGACGACAGCATCGCGTACGCCGGGTACCGCACCCGGTTCTATCGCGATGCGGCCGGCAACGCGTTCCAGGTCTACATTGATGCCGGCAGCGGCCGCGTCGTGCACGTGTGGGCGAATGCGGCGAACGAGAGCGCGGCCTTCACGGCGCGGGGTGCCGGCGGCGAACCGGCGCGCCTGGCGTGGGGCGCCGGCCCGGCGACGGTTTCGGCCGACGGCGACGCGCGCACGGTGGAGTACGGCCTCGAGGCGGAGTCGCCGGTCGAGCTGGGGTTCTTCCTGCTCGGCTCGATGCGCGTCGAGCGGGATTTCCAGTACCGCGGACTGCACCGTCGCCCGTTCGACGGCGCGGCGCCGTTCCGGCTGGAGGAGCTGGTCGGACTGGTGCGGCGTCTCGAACGCCTCGACGTGCCCGAGCGCGCGGCCCATCTGGCGCTGCTCGGCGCGGAGAGCATGGACGCGCTGAGAGGTCGGCTGACGCCGTCGCTCGCGGTCCTTGGGGGTGAGGATTCGCGCGTGCTGCGTGTCGAGCGGCCGTCGTTCGATGGGCGGAACCGCATGGTGCTGGAGGTGGAGGCGGTCGACCCCCGGGCATCGCTCGAGCTGCGCGGCCGCACGGCGGTCATCCGGTCCGCGGGCGGCGGGCCGGTCCGGCTGCGGGTTCGTGTCACGACCGACGCGGATGCGCTGAGCCCGCTCTCGCGCGAGGACATCTTCAACGACGATTTCTTCCGCTACTACGCCGGAGAGCGAGCCGCGTACGAGGCGGCGCTCGCCGTCCCCGAGCCGGAGCGGGATGCGGCGGACCGCGCGCGCATCCTGCGCTTCCGCCGGATGGAGCGGCTGGTCCGTAGCGCGGAGCTGCTGTCGACGCGCGAGAAGCTGATGGCCGGGATGCCGAACTACGCCACGTACTTCGGCCGGGACATGCTGATGACCGCGCTCATGATGGAGCCGGTGTGGCGGCCGGCGATGCGGGAGCACGTGATCGCGAGCGTGCTGCGGAAGCTCTCGCCGGCCGGCGAGGTCAGCCACGAGGAGGCGCTCGGCGGTCAGGCGATCCGGGAGAACGCGGTCGCGTACGGCGAGCTGGTCGACGCGTACCTCCGCACGGGCGACCGCGCGGCGCTCGAGCGGGCGCGCACCGTGCTCGGCTCGCTCCAGGCGGTGCGCGAGAACTACCGCATGCTCGACGACGACCTCCAGTTCCCGGTCCTCGTCGCACGGTACCTGGCCGACCCGTCGGTCTCCCGAGAACGGAAGCGGTCGTTCCTGCTCGCGCCGGCGGGCCGTGTGCGGGCCGACGCCGGTCCGGACGCGGCCGGCGCGGCGGCGGATGATGCGCGTGCGGCGGCCGCCGCATCCGCGACGGCGCCAGGGAGCCCGGGGCGCCCCGACGGAACCCGCCTGGCGCTGCTGCTCCGCAACCTCGCCTACGTCGCGCGGGTGACGGCGCCATACGCGGACGATCCGACGCCCGGCAACCTGATCGCCTTTCCCCGCCGCGACGCGGCGCACTGGCACTCCGGGAGCTGGCGGGACAGCGGGCCCGGCTACGCGAACGGCCGGTTCGCGATGGACGTCAACGCGATCTGGGCGCCCGCGGCGCTCGAAGCCGTGGCGACGATCCTGGACGCGCTCCGTGCGCTGGGCTTCGATGCGACGGAGCTGGTGCGGGCCGCTCCGCCCGACGGCGGGACCCGGCTGGCGCGCTACATCCAGGAGCCGGAAGCGCTGCGCGAGGCCGCGCGGGTCTGGCGCGGCGCCGAGCGGCACTTCGTCGTGACGCTGAGCGCGCGGGAGGCCGAGGCGCGCGTGGCCGCGAAGCTGGCGTGGCTGCCGGAATCGGAGCGCCGCGCCTGGGAGCGGGTGCTGCGATCCGACCCGCTCGACGGCGGAGACCTCACGTTCCTCGCGATCGCGCTCGACTCCGCGGGGCGGCCGATCCCGGTCGCGAGCACGGACGCGGCGATGCGGCTGTTCCTGGACGCGGCGCGCGGCATCGGCCCCGATGCGGAGTGGCTGCGCCGCGCGCTGCGAATCACGCTGCTGCCGTACCCGGTCGGGCTCTTCCTGGAGAGCGTGGGCGTGGTCGCGACGAACGACGCGTACGCCGGACGCGAGGTGTGGGAGGCGTTCCGTCGGGACCCGTACCACTCGCCGACCACGATCTGGGGCCGGGAGGTGAACCTGCTGCTCCTCGGGCTGGCGCAGCGGATCGAGATGGCCGAGCGCGTCGCCGGCGGGGCGCGAGGCCCCGCCGCCGATGGGCCGGGTGCCGCCGAGGCGCTGGCCGGCGAGCTGCGCGTGGCGCTCCGGCGCGTGCGCCGCGCCGTCGAAGCGTCCGGGCTCGCGCACAGCGAACTGTGGAGCTACCGCGTCGCCGACGGGCGGGTCGTGCCGATGCGCTACGCGACGAGCACCGACATCCAGCTCTGGAACGTGACCGACCTGGCCGTCCGCTACCGGCTGTCGCGGCTCGAGGGAGCTGCGGGGCGGGTGTCCATTCTCGAGCCCGCACGCCCGGCCGCGGCGGTGCGGGAGGGGAGCCGAGTGCCATGATCGATTTGCTCATCGCCTTCGCCTTCGTCGCCTATTCGGTCCGCAGTGGGTTTCATGCGCGACGCGACGCGTCGCGAGGGCTCGACGAGTACTTCCTGGCCGGCCGGAAGCTCGCCGGCTGGAAGGCCGGCACCAGCATGGCGGCCACGCAGTTCGCGGCCGACACGCCGCTGCTGGTCACGGGGCTGATCGCGACCGGCGGGATCTTCCTCGTCTGGCGGCTCTGGATCTATGGCATCTCGTTCCTGGTCATGGCGTTCGTCTTTTCGGCGCTCTGGCGCCGGTCCGGCGTGCTGACCGACGCCGAGCTGACCGAGATCCGCTACAGCGGCCGGGGCGTGCTGGCGCTGCGGGTCCTGAAGGCCGTCTACTACGGCACCATCATCAACTGCGTGGTCATGGCGATGGTGCTCGTGGCCGCCGTGCGGATCGCGGAGGTGTTCCTGCCGTGGCACGAATGGCTGCCGGTTCCGGTGTTCGGCGCGTTGCAGTCGGTCGTCGAGGGGCTGGGGATCGACCTCTCCTCCGGCGTCACCGACGTGCCCGCCGTGGTCGCGACCACCGACAACCTGATCAGCATCGGCGTGATCGTGGCGTTCACGGCGCTGTACTCGATGACCGGAGGGCTCCACAGCGTGGTGGACACCGACGCCCTTCAGTTCGGCCTGGCGATCGGCGGCACGGTGGTCTACGCGTGGATCGTGCTGCGAGAGGTCGGCGGATTCGGCGCGCTGGCCGACCGCGTCGTCGAGATCTACGGCGCCGCCGAGGCGTCGCGGCTGCTCTCGTTCGCGCCCGCGTCGGGCGAAGCGCTCATGCCGTTCCTGGTGGTGATCGGACTGCAGTGGTTGTTCCAGATGAACAGCGACGGGACGGGGTATCTCGCGCAGCGGTCGATGGCGTGCTACGACGATCGCCAGGCCAAGATCGCCGGCCTGGTGTTCACGTGGCTCCAGATTTTCTTCCGCAGCCTGGTGTGGCTGGTGATCGGCGTGGGGCTGCTGGTCCTGTACCCGTACTCGCCGGAGTCGGCGATCGGCGACGGCTTCGTCGCGGCCCGCGAGATGACGTTCATCACCGGGATCGAAGAGCTGCTGCCGGTCGGTGCGCGGGGGGTGATGCTGACCGGAATGCTCGCGGCGCTGGCCTCGACGGTCGACACGCACCTCAACTGGGGCGCCAGCTACTGGAGCAATGATGTCTACCGGCGCCTGGTCTGCGAGCACTGGCTCGGGCGCGAGGCGGGCAACCGAGAGCTCGTCGCCGTCGCGCGACTGTCGAACCTGCTCGTTCTCGTGATCGCGATGGTCATCATGGTCAACATCGGGTCGATCCAGACGGCGTGGTACCTCTCGCTCATGTTCGGCGCGGGGATGGGCTCCGTGCTGGTGCTGCGCTGGCTGTGGGAGCGGATCAACCTGTACTCCGAGCTGGCCGCGATGGTCACGTCCATCATCGTGGCGCCGATCCTCCTCTTCACGACCGAGCAGGAGTGGGTCCGCCT
Source organism: Longimicrobiales bacterium (assembly GCA_036381255.1). GTDB lineage: Bacteria > Gemmatimonadota > Gemmatimonadetes > Longimicrobiales > RSA9 > CALBZE01. Next base: position 19,077 of record DASVDG010000100.1, read on the forward strand.
CGCGGTCATGTCCGGGGTGACCACGTTCGCCGCGATCGCCGTGACGTGGTTCACGCCCCGGACCGATGGCGACGTGCTGCGCCGTTTCTACCTGCGGGTCCGGCCGGTGGGGTGGTGGGGCCGCACGGCCGCCGCGATCGGCGAGCAGCGCGCCGCGCCGGTCCGTCGGCTCCTGCATGGCCTGCGCCTCGCCGCGATCGCCTCCGCCTCCGTCTTCCTGCTCCTCGTGGGCGTGGGCCGGCTCGTTATCCCGGCGCCGGACGGGTCGCCGATCGTGCCGTGGGTGCTGGCCGCGCTCGGGGTCGGGCTGATCCCGCTGTGGTACCGCGACGTCGTGGCGCCGGCGGTGCCGGTTCCGGCGCCGGCCCCGGAGTCCGAGCCCGTCGCGCAGCGCTGAACGCCCGTCTTCCGTGATCACGGCACCCGCGTTCCCGGGGAGGGCGGATCCCCGGGAACGCGGTTTGCGCCGACCCCCACCGGACACGACCACGCAGCAGGCGCGCGACCGGCCACGGATCCACCGGCGGCGCCCACTCCCGGAGGGGGTATGTCCGACCCGAGACCACACCCCGACGCCCACGGCGACGTCGAGGCGGCCGCACTCGCCGCACTGGAGCGATTTCGCCGCCGCGCACGGGACGGCGGCCAGGATCACGGCGTCGACTGCCTGATCCGCCGGGCCCACGCGGTGGAGGACGAGGCGGGCCGGCACCGCCGGCGGAGCGAGCTGATCGACCGGGCCGTCGAAGAGGACGATGTGGACGCCGACCTGGCGGCGGAGGTCTACGACCTTGCCCGGGAGGAAGGGATCGAGCCGGCGTTCGCCTTCGAGTTGCTCCGCTGCGGCGTCGCGGTGCGCGACATCGGCGGCGAAGCGCCCGAGGCGACGTACACGGTGCGTGGCTACCCGAACTGGATCCAGGCGCTCCCGGCGGAGCAGGCGCGACGCGAGCGGATGCTGCGGACCAGCTTCCGCCGCCTGCGCGCCCTTCTCGAACGCTCGGACTCAGCCGAGGACGCCCTGATCGCGTTCGCACGCGAGCCGGATGTGGGCGAGGTCGATTACGAATAGGTCGGCGGCCGAGCGCGGGAAGCGCGCGGGCCGCGCCCCGGGCCGGCTGCACGCGTGAGGTCCGATGCGAGAACGGCGCCTCCGGTTCCGGTCGAACCGGAGGCGCCGCTTTTTCATCCCCTCGTCCCGCCTTTCGAGAGCAGCACCTCTTCGAAGAAGTCCAGCGCCCGGGGGTCCTCGGATTGACCGAGCCAGAAGATCGCGGAGCGGCGAAGCTCGGGGTCGGGGCTGGTGCGCGCGATCCGGATCAGCGCCGGCACGCCTTCGTCTGCCGGGCGCTGGGAGAGCGCGAAGACCGCGGCCTTCCGGACCTCGCGGTCGTCGTTCGGGTCCTCCACGATCTCCTCGAGCCCCGCGGTGGCGGCGTGCGCGGCCTGCTGGCCGAGCCAGAAGACGGCGGCCTTGCGAGTCGCGCGGGGTCGTGTGCCATCGCGGGAGAGGTCGAGCAGCGCCGGCCAGACGGTCGCGCTGTCGGCGAGCGTGGCCGGGAGGATCGCGTCCTTCGCGGGCTCGCCGGCGAGCGTGGCGGCGAGGTCGAGGAGGTAGGCGGCGGCCGCGGGCGCCGGGACGGCGCCGAGGTCGACGGCATCGGCGGCGGGCCGCCACTCGCCGCCGACCCGGGTCCGCACCCGGACGATCCGACGGTCGCGCACGGTGAGCGCCACGCGGACCGGGCCGTCGTCGCACGGGCCGTCGTCGTCGCCGGACCACCGGATCGTCGTGTCGTCGATGCGGATGCTGCGCCCGGAGCCGCACACGCCGGGACGGGCGGCGAAGCGCATCACGACGGTGCCGTCGCGTATCGCGCCCACGCGCTCGGCCAGCGATTGGGCGGCGGCCGGGGCGGCGGCCCCGGCCAGCACGAGCATCGCGGCGGCGATCGGGAGGTGCGCCAGTCGCCTAGTCATGGGTGATGATCTCCAGCAGGAACTCGGCGGCGCGCGGGTCGTCCGACTGGCCGAGCCAGAAGATCGCCTTCTTGCGGAGCTCGGGATCGGACTCCTCGCGCGCGATCTGGATCAGCTTGTCGACCGCGGCGCGCTCGTCGCGCTGCGAGTAGACGAAGATGAGCTGTTCTTTCATCTCCCGGCCACGCATCCGGTCGTAGAGCGCGGCGAGCTCGGCGATCGGCGCGCCGGCCTGGCCGGCCCAGAAGAGCGCGGACTTGCGGAGATCGACGCCGACCGTGGTGTCGAGCGCGACCTCCATCAGCCACCGTTCGTTGCCGACGCCGTCCATCTGCGAGAGCGAGAAGATGATCTTCTCCTTCAGCTCCTGGCCATCGACGCGGCGGTAGAGGTCGCGCAGGAAGCGGGCGTTCTCGGCGGAGCCGGCCTGGCCGATCCAGAAGACGGCGTGCTCGCGCAGCTCCGCGGGCGCATCCGCACGGCCGGCGTAGTCGCGGAGGATCCGCGCGGCCTGCGCGCTGCTGTGCTGGGAGAGCGCGAACAGTGCCTTTTCTTGGATCTGCGGGTCGTCGCCGGTGGCGAGGACCTGCTGGAGCGCCGCGACGGCCTCGTCCGTGTCGACCTGCGAGAGCCAGAAGACGGCCTGCTCGCGGACCTCGCGGTCCGGATCGTTGCGCGCCAGGTCGAGCAGGATGTCGGCCGTCTCGGGCGTGACCTTCTGCGAGACCAGGAACACGGCGCGGCGGCGCAGCGGCGCGGCGCACGGGTCGCGGCGGGCGAGGACCTTCTTCAGGATCGGCACGGCGCGGTCGGCGTCCATCTGGAGGAGCGCGTTCAGCGCCGCGGTGCGCACGTCGTCCTCTTCCGCGGAGCAGGTGGCTTCCGAGTCGGTGGCGGCCTTCGCGAGCGACGCGGCCGCATCGGCGTCGCCGAGCCGGGCGAGCTGGCCGGCGATGCGCGTGGCGAGCGCATCGGCGTCCGTGATCGTGGCCGCCCGCGGGTACCGCGCCTTCTGTCGTTGGAGCAGCTCCGCGGCGGTGCGCAGCGCATCGGCCTCGCCGGTCCGGTACAGCGCGAACGCCTGCCAGTAGTAGGCGTCGGGCGTGTAGACCGAGTCCGGATGCCTGCGGATGATCTCGGCGAAGAGCGAGGCGGCGCGGGTGTAGTCGTTCCGGTTCAGCGCCTCGCGGGCCGCGCGGTAGAGCGAGTCGGCGGGATCCTGCGCGGCCCATGCCGGCCGCGGGCCCGCGGGCGCCGGATCGGCGGCCACGGACGGCGCGTGCCCCAGCGAAGCGAGACCCTGCGCCGCGCCGGCGAGTGAAGCCCGCGCCGCGGCGAGCGCCGGCGCGGCGGCGAGCCCCTGCCGCGCGGCGACGAGACCCTGCCGCGCGGCGGCGAGCCCGGGCGCCGCGTCGACCCGGGCGGCCTCGACGGCGGCGAGCGAGGGCGCGGCCGCGCGGATAGACGCGGCTGCGACGGCGAGCGCCGATTCGAGCTCCGTCAGCCGGGCGGGGATCATCCATTCGAGTCGTTCGAGTTGTCCGAGCGCGCGGAGCGGCGCGAGCGCGGGACGGATCGTCGCGATCCGGGCGGGGGCGGGCGCGTCGGCCGGCGTCACCGCCGGGACCGGCGGCGGTGCGTCCTGTGCCGCGAGCGGCCGGGCGGGCGGCAGCGCCACGCCCGTGCCGAGGGCCAGGGTCAACAGCATCGTCGTCTTCATGGTACGCTCCTCTATCAGATGCCGGTCACCCCGGCGGCGCCCGCGGGCACCGCCGAGCGCAGCCGGGACAAGGTGTCACGACGCTCGAGCGCGTCGTCGATGATCTCGGCCTCTTCGGCCGTGTTCCCCGCCGCGGGCAGGTGTGCGATCTGGGCGAGGACGAGTTCGAGGTCGCGGAGCAGGAGCTCGAGTCGCGGGTCCTGCGCCGCGGGTGAATCGAGCAGCAGTCGCGTGCCGGTCAGCAGCTCGCGGGCCCACGCCGAGACCTCGCCGATGTTGCGATCGGCGAGGGTGCCGCTCTGGTACGAGGTCAGGAACGCCTCCGTCCGGCTGAGGTGCTGCGTCGCCGCGAGGCGGTAGGGCAGGCCGGCGCCCGATGCCTTCCCGGCGGTCGTGGCCGGCGCCGCGGCGATGGGGCCGGCCCCGGCGTCGCCGGCCGCGGCGCCGGGCGTCAGCCGGCCGATGCCGATGCCGACGGCCAGCATCGCCGCCATCCCGAGCCCCCAGTGCCACGGGCGGACGATCGGGCCGAGGCGCGGCGGCCGGCGGTGCCGTCTGGCCTGCTCGATCCGGGCCCACATGGCGTCGCGGGGCGGCTCCGGCGGGCGGTTGTACTCCCGCGCGGCGTCGCGCAGCAGCGATTCGAAGCGATCCTCGTTCATGGTGCGAACTCCTCGGCGAAATCGGCCAGCGCCTCGCGGAGCCGGGCGCGGGCCCGGGAGAGCCGGGCCTTCGACGTGCCGACCGGCACGTCCAGCGTGGCGCCGATCTCCTCGTGCGTGTAGCCCTCGGCGTCGTGCATCAGGAAGACCACGCGGTACTTCTCGGGCAGCGATTCGATCGCGCGTTTCAGCCGGGCCTTCAGGTCCGGCTCGACGCGGTCCGGCCGGCCCTCGCCGACGTGGAGGGCCTCTTCGAGGCCGGCCTCACGGGCGTAGAACCGCTTGACCCGGCGCAATCCGTTCAGCGAGACCGAGACGGCGATCGAGTGGAGCCAGGTCGACAGCGCGGCGTCGCCGCGGAAGGCACGCAGGCGGTCGAATGCGCGGATGAACGTCTCCTGCGTGAACTCCCGCGCCAGCTCGTCGTCGCCCGCCATGCGGTAGCAGAGGCGGTAGACGCGGTCGACGTGCGTGTCGTAGAGCTGGCGTTCGGCGGCCGCGTCTCCGTTCAGGGCGCGGCGGATCAGCAATGGTTCGTCCACCCGGCCTCTTCCTCACTCCGGTTCCGATCCCCTGCTTCCGAACGTGGGACACGGCGACCGGGAATAGGGTTGCACCGGGGCGTCGCGCTCCGGTCGGGCGGCCCGCGTCAGGCGGGCGCGATGCACTCCGGGATGTCGTTCTTCGGCGAGTTGACGAGGGTGGAGACGGCGTGGGCCTCGAGGTCGTCGCCGGCGTATGGGCGCAGCAGCGCGGCGAGCGCGTCGGGCTCGGCCGCGGGGTCGAGCCACGTCGCGCGGGCGGCGGGCGGCAGGATCACGGGCATGCGCTCGTGGATGGAACGCAGTGCGTCGTTCGCCCCGGTCGTCACGATCGTGCAGGAGACGACCGGCTCGCCATCCGGCGGCTGCCAGCGGTCCCAGAGGCCGGCGAACGCGAACGGCCGGCGCGAGGCGCGATGGATCCACATTGGGACCCTGGCGGCGCCGGCCTTCTGCCACTCGTAGAAGCCGTCGGCGACGATCAGGCAGCGGCGGCGGCGGAACGCGTCACGGAACGCGGGCTTGGTCGCGACCGTCTCCGCCCGGGCGTTGATCATGCGGCTGCCGATGGCGGCGTCCTTCGCCCAGAACGGGACGAGCCCCCAGCGCAGCCAGCCGGCGCGCAAGCCGTCGCCGGCGCGTACGATGGCGAGCACGTCCTGGGAGGGCGCGATGTTGTAACGCGGTCGGTAGTCCGGCGGGAGCTCGAAGAGGTCGAACTCCTCGCGGATCCACTCCTCGGGGCTGGCCATGGTGTAACGTCCGCACATGATGGGGAGTTACGGGTTCGTGCGATGCGGCGCAAGGGGTTTGGCCGGATCGGGTCACGCCGCGGGGATGGTGGCGGAGCGGGAACGCGTGCGCCCGAGGGAGGGTCTCGAGGGACGTTGCGGGGAACGTGGACCGGCGGGCGAATGCGCGCGGGCGCGCACATCCGCTTGCGCGGTGGCGGTCGTCGCGCGTATGGTACCGGTATCCACCCCACAACCCCCGTTACAGAGAGGGAGAGACGATGAGCAGGTCCCTCCTCCACCGATGGCTGGCCGCGCCTGCGCTCCTCGCGCTGGCCGCCATCGCCACCCCGGCCTCGGCACAGGAAGCGGATCCGTTCGGGCGAGAGGGCTACGTCGCGCCGCCCGAGGAGGTCCGCGAGGCGCTGCTGGCGCCGTGGCACCGGAACGTCGAGCTGGACGACGTCGGCCCCGATGGTCGCTTCTTCGCGGTGCCGACGCAGGAGAGCCGGATGCCGCCGCTCGCGATCTTCGCGAAGCGTCACTACCGGCTGGGCGGGCTCGAGATCGACGTGGCCGCGAACCGGGCGCGCGCGCTGACGCTGCGCGCGGCAGACGGGCTGCGTCTGGTCTCGGCGCGCGATGGCCGGGCGGTCGAGGTGCGCGTGCCCGAGGGCGCGAAGGTCGGCGAGGCGAGCTGGTCGCCGGACGGCCGGTCGCTCGCGTTCTTCGCCCACTTCGACGATGCGACGCACATCTACGTGGCGGACCCGGAAAGCGGTCGCACGCGGCGGCTGACGCGGGCGCCGGTGCTGGCCACGCTGGTCACCGACATCGCGTGGTCCGGCGACGGCCGTCACATCTTCACGGTGCTCGTGCCGGAGGATCGCGGCCCGGAGCCGGCGGCGCCCGCGGTGGCGACGACGCCGGAGATCTGGGTCACGCAGGGCGAGGAGAACCGGCTCCGGACGTTCCCGAGCCTGCTCGAGACGCCGCACGAGTTCGCGCTGCTCGAGTACTACACGATCGGGCAGCTCGCGCGGATCGAGGTCGAGAGCGGCGATGTCGACGAGATCGGCCGCCCGGCGATGATCAGCGAGATCGACCCGGCGCCGACCGGCGAGTACGTCCGCGTGCGCACGATCCGCAAGCCGTACTCGGACATCGTGCCGGTACGCAGCTTCGCGTGGGCCGAGGAGGTCTGGGACCTGGACGGCAACGTGCTCGCCGAGATCGCGAGCGCGGAGGTCCGCGACGGCGGTGACGACGACGATGACGAGGAAGAGGCTGGCCGGCGCGCCGTCGCCTGGCGGCCGGACGGCCGGGGGCTGAGCTTCCTCCAGCGCGAGACGCGGCCGGCGGACGCGGATTCGGCGTCCGGGTCGGACGGCGACCGGCCCGAGCGCAAGGACCGGGTGATGCAATGGCTGGCGCCGTTCGACAGCGCGAGCGTGCGCGTGGTCTTCGAGACCGAGGGGCGGATCCGCGAGCTGAACTACGCGCAGGATGCGTCGCTGCTCTTCATCACGGAGCGCGACGGCGACGAGGAGACGCTCTACGCCGTCGCGCCGGATGCGCCCGAGACGCGTCACACGATCTACGAGTGGGACACGGAGGACTTCTACGCGAACCCCGGCGAGCTGATGCTGAAGCCGGGTCCGCTCGGCGTGCCGGTCGTGCGGATGTCGCCGGACGGCGGCGCCGTCTACCTCTCGGGGGCGCGCTACCACGAGAACCCGCTCGAGCAGGCGCCGCAGCCGTTCATCGACCGGGTCGTGCTGGAGACGGGCGAGCGGGCGCGCATATTCGAGAGCGCGGCCGACCGCTACGAGCGCGTCGCGGCGGTGCTCGACGACGAGCTCCGCGGCGTCGTGATCTCGCGCGAGTCGCGTACCGAGGTGCCGAACTTCTACTACCGTGACCTGACGACGGGGCGCGAGCGGCGGCTCACGGAGAACCGGGACTACACCCCCGACCTGACGCGGGCGCGGCGCGAGGTCATCGAGGTCACGCGCGCCGACGGCGTCACGTTCTGGGTGCGCGTCACGGTGCCGGAGGACTTCTCGCCGGGCGAGGACGAGCCGCTCCCCGCGATATTCTGGCACTATCCGCGGGAGTACGCGTCCGAGAAGGACTACGACGAGTCGAACCGGCGCTACAACAAGAACGAGTTCCCGAGCGTCGGCACGCGCTCGATGGAGATCCTGGTGCGCCGCGGCTGGGCCGTGGTCGAGCCGGACATCCCGATCATAGGGCCGCGCGAGCGCTGGAACGACCTCTACGTGCTGCACCTGCGCAACTCGTTCGCGGCCGCGATCGACGCGCTGGACGACCGCGGCATCATCGACCGGTCGCGCCTCGCCGTCGGCGGCCACAGCTACGGCGGGTTCGGCACGATCAACTCGATGATCCACACGCCGTTCTTCAAGGCGGGGATCGCCGGCTCGCCGAACACGAACCGCTCGCTCACGCCCGCCGGCTTCCAGCGCGAGCCGCGCATGCTGTGGGAGGCGCGCGAGACGTACATCCGCATGTCGCCGATCTTCTGGCTGAACGAGATCAGCGGCGCGCTCCTGATGTACCAGGGGATCGAGGACCAGAACGTCGGCACGTTCCCGATCAACTCCTGGCGGGCGTTCCACGCGCTGAGCGCGCTCGGCAAGACCGCAGCGCTCTACTGGTACCCGTACGAGGCGCACGGCCCGCGCGCCGAGGAGACGCTGCTCGACATGTGGGCGCGCTGGATCGCGTGGCTGGATACGCACGTGCTCGGGAAGGATCCGGCGACCATCACGTTGGGCCGCCAGACGAACGCGACCGGCGGCTGAGCCGACGGGAGCTTCGGGATTCGCATGCGCCCGGGTCTTCGTGGATCCGGGCGCATGCGTTTTGGGTGGGGCGGGTATCGGGAGCGGGATCCGGGGGAAGGGCACGCGTAGGCGTAGGTGTATGTGTAAGTGTATGGTTTTCGGGTACTTACGCATACGCATACGCTTACGCTTACACCTGCCCGTGCCCCACGGCCGCGGATTCGAGCTCCACCGGCGCCACCCTGCGCGGCGAGCGATCCGAAACGGTGGCGATCCGCGCGCGGCGCCCGCATATTGACACATCCGACCATCCGCGCGACCCTCACCGCCAATCGAACCATGACATCTTTCCGCGCATTCCTGCTCGTATTCCTGGCTGCGCTGCCGGCCCGTGCGCAGGCGCAATCGGCGCACCTGCTGCGCCCCGCCCGCGTCTACGACGGCGTGGCGGATCGTCCGCACGAAGGGTGGGTCGTGCTGGTCCGGGGCGAACGCATCGAGGCGGCGGGGCCGGCGGACGAGGTGAAGGCGCCCCGGGATGCGGTCGTCGTCGAGCTGCCCGGGATGACGCTGCTGCCGGGGCTGATCGAAGGCCACTCGCACCTGCTGCTGTACCCGTACGACCGCACGGTGTGGGACGATCAGGTGCTTCGCGAGCCGCAGGCGCTGCGCGTGGCGCGGGCGACGGTGCACGCGCGCAACACGCTCCTCGCCGGGTTCACCACGGTGCGGGACCTCGGCACCGAAGGCGCGGGGTACGCCGACGTCGGGCTGAAGCAGGCGATCGAGCGGGGGATCATCCCCGGCCCGCGCATGCTGGTCGCGACGCGCGCGATCGTCGCGACCGGGAGTTACGGCCCGAAGGGTTTCGCACCGAACGTCGACGTGCCGCTCGGCGCCGAGGTCGCCGACGGGTACGACGGGCTGATCCGGGTCGTGCGCGACCAGATCGGCAAGGGCGCGGACTGGATCAAGGTCTACGCGGACTACCGGTGGGGGCCGAACGGCGAGGCGCGGCCGGCGTTCACGCTGGACGAGCTGCGGACGATCGTCGATGTCGCGGCGAGCAGCGGGCGCCCCGTCGCCGCGCACGCCAGCACGGCGGAAGGGATGCGCCGCGCCGCGCTGGCCGGGGTGACGACGATCGAGCACGGCGACGGCGGCACGCCTGAGGTCTTCCGCCTGATGGCCGAGCGCGGCGTGGCGCTCTGCCCGACGATCGCGGCGGGCGACGCGATCCTGCAATACTCCGGCTGGCGCAAGGGCGTGGACCCGGAACCGGCGCGCGTTCAGGCGAAACGTCGCAGTGTGCGCGCGGCGATCGAGGCCGGTGTCCCGATCTGCAACGGCAGCGACGTCGGCGTCTTCGCGCACGGCGACAATGTGCGCGAGCTGGAGCTGCTGGTCGACTACGGCCTGCCGCCGGCGCGCGCGCTCGCCGCGGCGACGTCGGGGAACGCGCGCATCTTCGGGCTGGACGACCGCGGCCGCATCGCGCCGGGGCTGCTGGCGGACCTGATCGCCGTCGAAGGGGATCCGACCGAACGCATCACGGCGCTTCGTCGCGTGCGCTTCGTGATGAAGGGCGGCGTGATCTACCGCGCGCCGGAAGGCGTCGTGGCGGCCGAAGCGGCGGCATCTCCGCGTACGGCCCGGGACCTCGCCCCGGCGCCCTCCGGCGGGTCGTAGAGGTCCGGTCGTTCGTCGACGGCGCCGGGCTGCGCGAGCGGCGCCACCCGGCAGGCGACGGCACGAGCCGGCCCGGCGCGGCCGTACGTCAGTCCGGCTCCGCCGCAGACCTCCGGGCGAGCCCGATCTCGACGGCGTAGACGGGGTAGACGCCGTCGACGAAATACCTGCCGACGGACAACCCCTTCATCCACGCTTCGGTGTCCGAATGCCCGGGAGACTGTGCCACCCCTTCGCCCGCGCCGGCGAGGGCGGCGGCCAGCATGAGAGAGAGCGGAATCCCGCGCATCGGTACTCCTTCGATGGGGGATCTCGGGACGACCGATCCATAAAAGTTTGCGCGCCGGTGTGGCGGGCGCAACGGCGTCCGCGGCGTCACGTCGTGGGAGCGCGGGTGAGGGCGTAGACGCGGATCCAGCGTACGGCGTCGGCGTCCTCCCAGATCCCCGCGACGTAGTCAGCGCCGATGTCATCGGGGGTGAAGGGGGTGGGGAGGGAGAGCTCGCCGAGCCAGCGGCCGTCGGGGGTGAAGATCGACCACGGCGTGGTGGCCGGATCGGTGGCATCGGGCGTGAGGGTGCCGGGGTGGTGGCGGAGCCAGGCGTGGCCGAGGGCGTCGACGACGAGCCGGTCGTAGGCGGGGAGGTGGTCGGGGTAGTCGAGCGCATCGAGGCGCCGCATGGCCCGTTCGACGCCGGCCGCGCCGCCGTGGGTGCGGCTCGCGGCGACCGCCCTGGCACGATACCAGGCGCGGAAGCGTTCGCGGTGCGCGTCGGTGACAGGGCGCGGCTCCCAAGGGCGGCGGACGATCTCGACCAGCCGGCCGTGTGGGTCGTAGCGGAGCAGCTCGAAGCGCTCCCCAGTGCCGTAGAGAAGGTCATTCGCGCGGACGGCGTGCACGGCGATCGCGGCATAGGGGAGCTCACGCTGCTCTCGACCTGTCCAGCGCGCCTGCAGGATGCCGAAGACGCCGAGGCTGTCCCACGATTCGCCATCGGGTGCGACGCGCAGCAGTGCATGGCGGTACCACGCGATGCCCGGCCCGTCTTCGATGTCCAGGTAGCCGCCGGGGTAGGTGAGGAACGCGCCGTCATCGTATACGGTCCACGCGCCATCGGCGTAACCCCAGGTGCCCGGTGCCCGGGGCGGCACCCACGTCGGCAGCCGGACCTCGCGGCCGCAGCGGCCGTCGGCGTCGAAGATCGAGATCTTGTCGGCGGAGTAGTCGTGGGCGGCGATCGAGTCGCCGCGGTACGGTCGTGCCCACCAGAGCTGGCGGAACTCGCAGGGCCCCTGGCCCTCGCGGCCGTATTCCGCGAGGAATCTCCCCAGAGAATCGAAGACGAACACCTTGTGCCACCCGGCGAAGCGGCCATCGGCGACGATCCAGCGGCCGTCGCGGGCGCGGTACACGCTCGCGGGGTCCAGGAGCACCGCCCCGTCGTTGGATCCCATCGGGAGGATCTCGAGGGACGGCTCCGGCGCCACGCGCCACGCCGCGCCCGGCCGCCACAGCGCCGCCGCGTTCTCGATGATGCGGATGCCGGCGCTGTCGCGAACGACGACCGCCGGCGCGCCGCCGACCGGTGCGTCGGCACCGCAGCCGAGCAGCAGCGGGAGGAGCGCGACGGCAAGCGAACCCGCCAGCGCGGCTCGAGGGCGGGCGATCCGGGGGGTTCTAGCCCGAGCGGGCGGCGCGCAGCCGTGCCGGGCGGCGTGCCGCCGCCGATGCGAGTCGCGCTCGGTGGTTCGGGAGCGGGCGGTCATCGCGGGCGTTCGGGTAAGGGATCGTTCCGATGGCGCCCACCAAGCTGTGCCCCGGGCGGGATGGGGTCAAGGGAGCGGGGCGGGGAAATCCCGGTCCAGCTCGAGGATGACGGCGAGGACCGTCTCGACGGCATCGGCGAAGAAGTCGGGCTGGATGCCATCGAACTCGTCGCTCGGGCGGTGGTAGTCCGGGTGGTCCTCGACGCCGAAGTAGAGGAACGGGATCTTCGCGGCGTGGAACGCGCCGTGGTCGGACGCGCGGGTCCAATCCTGGCCGCTGGGGAGGTCGGGGCGGTCGTGGCCGGTGAGCAGTCGGATCGGCGCGTGCCGGGCGATGCGCTCGACGGCCGGCTTCAGGAACGGGTAGTGGTGCGTCCCGGCGACGTAGAGCTCGCGGTTCGCGTTCCGGCCCACCATGTCCAGGTTCACGTTCAGGATGATGGCCTCGAGCGGGACGGGCGGGTTGCGCACGAAGGCGCGCGCGCCCTGGAGCCCCATCTCCTCGGCATCCAGCGCGGCGAAGATCATCGAGTGCGCAGGTCGGTGTGCCTGGAAATGGGCCGCGAGCGCGAGGAGCGCCGCGGTGCCGGAGGCGTTGTCGTCGGCGCCGTTGTAGATCGAGTCGCCGGCCGCGTCCGGCGCGCCGATGCCGACGTGGTCGTAATGGGCGGTCACGATGATGTAGCGGTCCGGGTGCGTCGTGCCGCGGACCCGGCCGACCACGTTGACGCCGCGGTACGCGACGCTGTCCCGCCGGCCGGTGAACTGGAATGCGCGGGTGAAGCCGTCCGCCGCGGGCTCGAGGCCGATGCGGCGGAACGCGGCCAGGATGTGTTCCCGGGCGCGCGCGTTCCCCGCACTGCCGACGCGGCGGCCCGCAAGCGCGTCGGAGGAGAGGAAGCGGACGTCGTCGAGCAGCCGCGCGGCGTCGATGCGCGCTGCGTCGTCCGCCCCGCCCGGGCGCGCGACCGGCGCCTCCTGGCAGCCGACGGGGGCAGGGAGCGCGAGGGCCGCGAGCAGCGGGATCAAGGCGAGACGTCGCATCATACCGGTTCCTTCGTACGTGTTCGTGTCCAGCAGATTACACAATTTCACCGCCGCGGGTTCGCGGGACAAGGGACGCCCGGCGCGGCGCGAGCGGTGGGACCGGCCGCCGGCGCGATCGTCGGGCCGGCCGGCGGCGCGATCGCCGGGCCGGCCGGCGGAGCGATCGTGGGACCGGCCGGCGGAGCGATCGTGGGACCGGCCGCCGGCCGGAGGCCCGTCCTCAGGGCGACCCCGGAGCCGGATACGCGCTGCCGTCGTCCGACCGCGCCGCGCGGGGTCGAAAACCGCCGCGCCGCGTGATCGGCCGCCGCCGGGTCGCGCGGGTCCGGTACCGGCCCGGTCGCGCTCAGTACGTCGGCGGATCGCTGGCCGGAAACGACTCGACCGATCCTTCTTCGACGACGCCGTCGCGCCGCTCCTCGGCGCGCTCGCTCTGGGCCCCCGCGGTGAGCGCGCGGGAGAGCGCTTCGGGCCGCTTGCGCCCGTCCAGGAGCTGCCGCAGGACGTACTGGAGGATGCCGCCGTGGCGGTAGTAGGCGGCCTCCTGCGGCGTGTCGATGCGGACGCGGGCGCGGAATTCGATCGCGCCTCCGTCGTCCTTGCGGGCGCGGACCGTGACCTCGCGTGCGCCGGTGAATTCGGGGGCCAGCACGGCGTCCAGCCCTTCGACGTCGAAC
>DASVDG010000101.1:0-10041 GCA_036381255.1 Longimicrobiales bacterium
AAACCGTGCTCTGCCGGAGCGTGAACCCCGCGACCGTGAAGCCGAACACGCCGTTGCCATCGTTGTTCCGTATCGCCATCCACGCCAGCTCGACCGGACCGGTGCCCGTGAGCGAGATGCCGTCGCGGGTCATGTTCTCGATCGTGCCGCCGGAGGCGGCGCTCCCCGCCCCGGTCACCGCGAACGTGCCGGTCGTGCTCGAGAGCACGATCCCGTGCGTCCCGCCGTTGGCGGAGACGCTGCGGAAGGCGCCGTCGAACGCGCCGTTCGAGAGCTGCAACGCCGCGCCGTTCTGGGCGGCGACCTCGACGTCGCCGCCGAGCGTCAGCGTGCCGAAGCCGTTGCCGGAGATGCCGATCCCGCCCGTCGTGGCGACGGTCAGGCCGCGCAGCGTGTTGTCCCTGCCGAGCACGATCCCGCCCGTCGTGCCCTCGATGGTGGTATGCGTCGGGTCCGGGGTCGACCCGTCGGTCGCCGGCAGCGACGCGCTCGAGGCCGACGGCGTGATGCCGATGATGCCCGCGAGGCTCCCCGTCGCGTCCTGGCCGATCAGCATCTGCCCCATCCGCAGCGTGAGCGGGCCGGCGTACGGCGTCGCGCTCTCGTACAGGAAGATCGCGTCGCCGTTGGCGGGGTTGTTGCCCATGCCGTTATTGACGGCCTTGAACGCGTCCAGGCTCGAGAACGGGCTCGACAGCCGGCCGCAGCCGGCCGCGACGCTCGTGCACGCCGCCGCCTCGTTGTCGATGAACCAGATCATGCCCGCGACCGTCAGCGTGACCGTCGCCGTGTCCTCGCCGATCACGTACATGAATTGGTCGGCGCCGGTGTAGCCAGCCGGCGGGTCGTAGGTGAACTGCCCCATCGCCGCGCCGGAGGTGGTCATCACGACGTCGCCGCCCTGCTCCGTCGTACCGGCCGTGCCGTTCCACCCCGCGAACGAGATGGTGTCGCCCTCGAGGAACGCGTCGTTGGCGACCACGGTGAACGGACCGCCTTCGGCTTCGGCCGTGTTGATGGAGACGTTTCCGATCACCGTCTCCGCGTACGCGTCGTCCGTGAGCGACGCGGCGACCGTGATCTCCGCCTTGCCCGAAACGGTGCCGTCGGTCGCGGTGATCGTCGCCACGCCGGGCGCGACCGCCGTCACCTCGCCCGTGCTCGCGTCGACCGTCGCGACGCTCTCGTCCGAGCTCGACCAGGTGAGCGTGCCGCCCGTGACCTCGCGGCCGACCGCGTCGCGGACCGTGCCGGACAGCGTGACCGTCCGCAGGTCGCCCGCGCCCAGGCCGAGCGTCTGCGTCGCCGGCGTGACGTCGATCCAGCCATCCGGGAACTGCACCTCGGCGTGCACGTAGACCGAGAACTCGAACTCGAGAACGGTCGCCGGAACCTTCCACTCCCACGTCTTCGGCGCGCTGGTCTCGCTCGGTGAGAGGATGTCGTCGGGGCCGAGCAGGTCGTCGACCGAGCCGCCGTACTGGAAATAGGGCTGGCCCGTACCGGTGAATGTGCCGATGCCGTCCTCGTTCGCCACGGACACCGTGCCGGTCCCGTTCGTGACGGTCGGCGCGTCGTGGAAGAAGATCCGCACGCCGCTGGTGTCACCAGTCGCGCCGTCCGTCGTGCCCAGCGCCTGCGGGATCAGGTTCTGCACCGTCACGTCCGCCCGGAAGATGTCCGCCGGCGCATCCGGCTCACACGCCGCGCCGTAACAAACGCCCGACGACGCCAGGGTCACGAACTCACCCTGCCCGCCGACCGTCAGCGCCCCCCGCGCCTCGTCGGGCAGGTCGGTCTCCGGCGCGCCGCACGTCATCGTCGCCTCGCGCACGTCCACCGTGCACGTCACCATCGCCTGCGGCGCCTCCGGCGGCGGCTCCGGCTCGAACGGAAGACGATCGAACCCGTCGTCGCACGACGCGACGAAGACGACAGCCGCGAGCGCCGCGGCGCCCGCCGCGAGGATGCGGCGCATTCGCGGCCGGACCGGGGAACTCGGGGAACGGATCGGTCGCATGCCCCCCCCTGGCCGATTACGTTGTCGTGAACGGTCTCGCGGCTTCGCCGGCACGCCCGGTGCTGGCGCCGCCGACGCCCGGGAGAGGACGAGGGCTCCGGCACCCCGCACAGCCACCCCACCGCCGCGCGGGCTCGCCCAAATACGGTACGTGACCGCGCGGCGCGCAAGGATTTTCTTCGCGGGCCGCGCACGCATGCGGTTTTCCGGCGTCCGATCCGCCGCGCCCCTGCCGGATGGGCATGCACCGCGCTCCGGCCGCGCCCCCTGCCATTCTGGCACGGCTTCCGTTATATTCCAACCGTTGTTGAAGTTAGGACAAGTCACGCAACCCCATGGTGTTGCGGGGGTACTTGTGAGGGTGGCCCGCATGCTGCTTTGCGGGGCCACCGTCTTGCGGCGGCCTGCCGGGCCGTCGGTCTCCAATCGAGAGGTGAAGTTGTATGGCTGAGCGACTGAAGCTCCCCGTGCTCCCGCTTCGGGAGACCGTGGTCTTCCCGGGCGTGGCGGTCCCGATCAGTGCGGGGCGGCCGGGCACGGTGGAGGCGATTCAGGCGGCGATGGACAGCAAGGATCGGCTGATGTTCGCGGTCTGCCAGCGGGAGAACGTGGACGATGTGGATCCTGGGGTCCTGTACGCGACGGGCGTGGTTGTGCGGATCGTGCAGGTGCAGCGTGCGCGGGGCGGTCTCCAGCTGGTGATCCAGGGTGAGCAGCGTGCGGTCGCGGCGTCGTACGGCCGGTCGGGCACGGCGATGCTGGTCGCGGCGGTGCGGCCGTTGGAGGATCTGGAGCCGCTGGACGCGGGGGACGAGGCGTTCCTGGCGCTGGACCGGGCGCTGCGCGAGCGGGCGGTGGTGCTGGGGCGTCGTCGCGGCGTGCCGTCGGAGGCGCTGGACCAGCTGGTGGACGGGGTGGAGGAGCCGGGCGCGTTCGCGGACCTGGTCGCGTTCCACCTGGACGTGCCGGCGGCGGAGAAGCAGGAGCTGCTGGAGATCCTGGACGTGGAGGACCGGATGCGCCGGGTCCTGGTGGCGGTCGAGCGAGATCTGCTCCGGATGGACGCGCAGCAGGAGATCCAGCAGAAGGTCCAGGAGGAGCTCGGCGAGAAGCAGCGTGAGATGGTGCTTCGCGAGCAGCTGAAGGCGATCCAGCGCGAGCTCGGCGAGGAGGACGAGGCGGACGAGGTCGAGGAGCTGAAGCAGCGGGTCGCGTCACTCGAGCTGCCGGAGGAGGCGCGCAAGGAGATCGACCGGGAGCTGGGCCGGCTGGAGCGGACGCATCCGCAGTCGGCGGAGTACCAGGTCATCCGCACGTACCTGGAGTGGGTGATCGAGCTGCCGTGGGGCGAGCGGACGGAGGACAAGATCGATCTGGCCGGGGCCGAGGCGGTGCTCGAGGAGGACCATTACGGCCTGGAGGACGTGAAGGACCGGATCCTGGAGTTCCTGGCCGTGCGCAAGCTGCAGATGGAGCGGGCGGCGGCGGAAGCGGAAGCGCTGGCGGAGGCCGGCGCGGCCGACGTGGAGGGTGCTCCGGACGGGTCGGGCGACGTCGTCGCGTCGGCAGAGGACGGCGCATCGGACGATGCGTTCCGCACGGCGGACGGCCGGACGCTGAGCATCGAGCGCCGCGGCGAGTCGGAGTCGGACCCGCGGTCGGCGGAGACGGTGCGGGCGAAGGCGCGTGCGGTCGGGCGCGGTCCGATCCTGCTGTTCGTCGGGCCGCCAGGCGTCGGGAAGACGTCGATCGCGAAGTCGATCGCGCGGGCGCTGGGCCGCAAGTACGTGCGCATCGCGCTCGGCGGCGCGCGGGACGAGGCGGACATCCGGGGGCATCGCCGCACGTACGTGGGCGCGATGCCGGGTCGGATCATCCAGGGTCTGCGACAGGCGGGCACGAAGAACCCGGTCTTTCTGCTGGACGAGGTGGACAAGCTGGGCGTGAGCCTGCAGGGCGACCCGGCGTCGGCGCTGCTCGAGGTGCTGGACCCGGCGCAGAACCACGCGTTCGTGGACCACTACCTGGGCGTGCCGTTCGACCTCTCGGAGGTGCTGTTCATCGCGACGGCGAACTGGCGGGACCAGATCCCGGCGCCGCTGCTCGACCGGATGGAGATGGTCGACTTCAGCGGGTACACGGAGCAGGAGAAGCTCGAGATCGCGAAGCGGTACCTGCTGCCGCGGCAGCTCGAGGAGAACGGGCTGGACGCGGAGAAGCTGGAGGTCGCGGAGCCGGCGGTCCAGCGCGTGATCACCGGCTACACCCGGGAGGCGGGCGTGCGGCAGCTCGAGCGCGAGCTGGGCAAGGTGGCGCGGAAGGCGGCGCGTCGGATCGCCGCCGGCGGGGCCGAGCGCGTGGTCGTGAAGGAGGAGGACGTGCAGCTCCTGCTCGGCCGTCCGCGGGTGCACCCGGAGCGCGCGGCCGCGCACGACGCGGTCGGCGTGGCGACGGGGATGTACTACACGCCGATGGGCGGCGACATCATGTTCATCGAGGCGAGCGCGTCGAAGGGGAAGGACGGCCTGATCCTGACGGGGCAGCTCGGCGATGTGATGAAGGAGTCCGCGCGCGCGGCGCTGACGTACGCCAAGACGCACCACGACCGGCTGGGCATCCCGGAGGAGAACCTGCAGGACGTGGAGATCCACATCCACGTGCCCGCGGGCGCGATCCCGAAGGACGGCCCGTCGGCGGGGATCGCGATGGCGACCGTGCTGGTCTCGGCGCTCTCCGGCCGCCCCGTCCGCAACGACGTGGCGATGACGGGCGAGGTCACGTTGACCGGCCGCGTGCTGCCGATCGGCGGGGTCAAGGAGAAGGTGCTCGGCGCGTACCGCGCGGGGATCCGCGAGATCATCCTGCCGCGGGACAACGAGGCCGACCTGGACGACCTGCCGGCGGAAGTCCGCGAGCAGCTGACGTTCCACACGGCCGGCGAGCTGGGCGAGGTGCTGGCGATCGCGCTGCGCGGCGCCAGCATGCACGAGGGGAGTCTGATCTTCCCCGAGGCCGGCGTGCCGACGCCGGCCGGCCGCTACACGGGCGGGCCGATGCTGAACCGTCCGGCGTGAGCGACGGCCGAGGCCCGGCCGGGACGAGGCCCCGCGGAGCGATCCGCGGGGCCTTTCTTCATCGCACGGGCGCGGTCACGGCCTCCGTCGCCGAGGCTCGGCGCGACGCCGTGCGGCTCGCGCCGTGGCCGGCCGGGACCCGAGCGACGGGACGGCCGGTCCCGCGCCGCCGTCACGCCGCGCGACGAACGCGCGCCCGTCCTGTGAAATGCTGCTCGAACCAGCCGGCGGCCACCTCGGCGACGCGTTCGAGCGCGCCCGGCTCCTCGAAGAGGTGCGTCGCGCCGGGCACCACGATCAGCTCCTTCTCGGCGGTCAACGCATCGTAGGCCTCGCGGTTCAGGTCGAGCACGACCTCGTCGGCGCCGCCGACGATGAGGAGCGTCGGCGCGGTCACCCGGCCGAGTGCGGGCCCGGCCAGGTCCGGCCGGCCGCCCCGCGAGACGACGGCGCTGATGGCCCCGCCCAGCCGCGCCGCGGCGACCAGCGCGGCGGCCGCGCCGGTGCTCGCGCCGAAGTAGCCGATCGGCAGCTCGCCGACGTCGGGCTCCGAGCGCAGCCACTCCGTCGCGCGGACCAGGCGCTCGGCGAGCAGCTCGATGTCGAAGACGTTCTCGCGGTCCGCCTCCTCGGCCTCGGTCAGCAGGTCGAAGAGGAGCGTGCCCGCGCCGGCCTTCCTCAGCTCGCCGGCGACGAAGCGATTGCGCGGGCTGAAGCGGCTGCTCCCCGCGCCGTGGGCGAAGAGCACGACGCCCGATGCGCGGGCCGGCACGTCGAGCGATCCTTCGAGCGATTCCCCGTCGATCTGGATCCGGACGTCGCGTCCGATCGAATCGTTTCCGCGCATGGCTCCCCTCTCCTCGCGTACCGCGGTCCGGGCGGGCCGGCGGAACGCCGGTCGCCCCATCTCGTGGTGGGCGCCCGGTCCCCGCCATCGGGCGCGCCTGTCGGCCGCCGCGGCGCCGACCGACCGATGGTTCAGCATCCGTGCCAGGGCGGGCAACCGTCGGCGCCGGGTTCGGCATCCAACCCGGGCGATCGCACCGCGCGGCGTCGGCGGGCGGCCGGCGGGGAGCGGACGGCGCGACACTCAGGGGGCGTGACATGCGAAAGACGATCGGCTTCGTCGCCATGATCGCCGTGTGGACCGTCGCCGGCTGCGGGGCCGGCGGCCCCGGGGGCGGCGGCACGACGGTCGCGGCGGTCGACACCGTCGCCGGCGTCGAGCGCTGGACCTACCCCGGCCGCGGCGGACCCGCGCTGGACTGGCGGGCCGACACCGTCGCCGTGATCGGCGGCGTCGAGGTCGAGGACGAGGCGTACCAGTTCGACCAGGTGATCCGCGAGGGGCTGGCAGCGGACTCCGCCGGCCGGCTCTACGTGCTCGACCGGGCCGGCCGCCGGATCCTCGTGTACGACGCCGACGGCCGGCACGTGGCGACGTTCGGCCGCGGCGGCGGCGGGCCGGGCGAGCTGGGCATGCCGTTGGCCCTGGCCATCGGGCCCGGCGATTCGGTCTGGGTGACGGACATCGGCAACCGGCGGTACACGGTCTACCCGCCCGACGGCGGCGAGTCGCGCAGCATCCCGTTGCCCGAGGCGGCCGGGTTCGCGATCGGCGACCTCGCGATCCGCGGCGGCGGCCCGATCCAGACGTTCCGGGCCGTGCGGCTCCCCGGCCGCGACGGCCCGCCGGCCGAAGGGCCGCCGCCCGAGCCGCCGCGCACCATCCTCCGGCTCGGCCCGGACGGCGCCATCCGGGACACGCTCTGGACGACCGCGCCGCCCGCCGTCGACGAGGTCCGCTCGGGGAGCCGCGCGGAAGGCCGGCTGCTCATGCTCCGCATGCCGCGGACGTTCGAGGCGCGGCAGCACTGGCAGGCGCTCTCCGACGGAGCACTCGTCGTGGCCGACACCGCCGAGTACGTGCTTCGGCTCGTCGCCGCCGATGGCACCGTGGTGCGCCGCATCGACCGGGAGCTGCCGGCACGCGAGACGACGGAGGCGGACAGGGAGCTCGCCCGCGAGCGGCTGCGCGACCAGGTCGCCCGGGGCGGCGGCGTCCGCATCGCGATCGGGGGCCGGGGCGGCGGCGGCGGCGTGGCCGGCCCCTCGCCGGAACAGCTCCTCCAGGCGCAGCTCGAGGCGATGACGTTCGCGCCGGTCATCCCACGCATCACGGGCGTTCGCGTCGACCCGCTCGACCGGATCTGGGTCGGCGTCTCGCTCGACGAGCCGGGGACGACCGCCCGCATCGACGTCTACGACCGCGACGGCGGCCTGCTCGGCGAGCTGCACGGCTGGGAGCTGCCCGACCTGTTCCTCGGGCCGTCACGCGCCGCGCGGCTCGTCCGCGACGAGTTCGACGTGCAGCAGATCGTGGTGTACGACTTCGGCGCGCCGGCGGCCGGTTGACCCCGCCCGCCCCGGCGCGTAGCTTGATGCCATCAGCCGCCAGGGGCATCCCGGCCGATCGCCGGGATTGAGAGCGAACCCTTGGAACCTGATCCGGTTGAGACCGGCGTAGGGAGCGCGGCCACGGACGTGAGGGCGCACGGGAGCGATCCCGCCGCGCCCGCACTCGCCGCCCGCACCGCCGGGCGGCGTTTTTCGTTCCGACGGCGCCGTTCGCCGCCCCGTGCCCGCCCTCCCGCCCCACCGGATCCCGACCGCACCCGAACGGAGGATGCCCATGAGCACGCGCACCAACGGCAAGCCCGCCGCCCCGACCGCCGGCGACTACGGCGATGCGTTCCCGAACTCCCGCAAGGTCTACGTCGAAGGCCGCCACGGCATCCGCGTGCCGATGCGCGAGATCACGCTCTCCGGCGGCGAGCCGCCGCTCCGGGTCTACGACACGAGCGGACCGCTCGGCGGCGACGTTCGGGTCGGCCTGCCCGCGCTTCGGCGGGAGTGGATCCTGGGGCGCGGGGATGTGGAGGTGGTCGGGCGGCAAACGGGCAGGGCGGCAGGGATCGCGGCCGATCGGGCCATGGACGTGCCCGGGGAGCAGGCCGATCGTACGGGTGGGGGCGCGGCCGCGGGCGCGGCGGGCCGCGCGGCGCCGGCCACGGCGTCCGGCGGGCGAAACGGCCGCCCGGAGCTGCTCGACACGCTGCTCCGCCCCGTCCTCCGCGCCAAGCCGGGCCGGACCGTGACGCAGATGCACTACGCCCGCCGCGGCGAGATCACGCCGGAGATGGAGTTCATCGCGCTGCGCGAGGGGTTCGACCCGGAGTTCGTGCGGGCCGAGGTCGCCCGCGGACGGGCGATCATCCCGGCGAACATCAACCACCCCGAGCTGGAGCCGATGATCATCGGCCGCAACTTCAAGGTCAAGATCAACGCGAACATCGGCAACTCGGCGGTGACCAGCTCGATCGAGGAGGAGGTCGAGAAGCTGCGCTGGGCGACGCTCTGGGGCGCGGACACCGTCATGGACCTCTCGACCGGGAAGCACATCCACGAGACGCGGCAGTGGATCCTGCGGAATTCGCCGGTCCCGATCGGCACGGTCCCGATCTACCAGGCGCTCGAGAAGGTCGGCGGCGTGCCGGAGGAGCTGACCTGGGAGATCTACCGCGACACGCTGATCGAGCAGGCCGAGCAGGGCGTCGACTACTTCACCGTCCACGCCGGCGTGCTGCTGCGCTACATCCCGCTGACCGCGAACCGCATGACCGGGATCGTCTCGCGCGGCGGCTCGATCATCGCGAAGTGGTGCCTGGCGCACCACCAGGAGAGCTTCCTCTACACGCACTTCCGCGAGATCTGCGAGATCATGGCCGCGTACGATGTCAGCTTCTCGCTCGGCGACGGCCTGCGCCCCGGCTCGATCTACGACGCGAACGACGAGGCGCAGTTCGCGGAGCTGAAGACCCAGGGCGAGCTGACCCGCATCGCCTGGGAGTACGACGTGCAGGTCATGAACGAGGGCCCGGGCCACATCCCGATGCACTGCATCAAGGAGAACATGGACAAGCAGCTCGAGTGGTGCGACGAGGCGCCGTTCTACACGCTCGGCCCGCTGACCACCGACATCGCGCCCGGCTACGACCACATCACGAGCGCGATCGGCGCCGCGCAGATCGGCTGGTACGGCACCGCCATGCTCTGCTACGTCACGCCGAAGGAACACCTCGGGCTGCCGAACCGCGACGACGTGAAGCAGGGCGTCATCGCCTACCGCATCGCCGCGCACGCGGCCGACCTCGCCAAAGGTCACCCGCGCGCGCAGGAGTGGGACGACGCACTGTCGAAGGCGCGGTTCGAGTTCCGCTGGGAGGACCAGTTCAACCTCTCGCTCGACCCGGTCACGGCGCGGGCGTACCACGATGAGACGCTGCCGGCGCCCGGCGCGAAGGTCGCGCACTTCTGCTCGATGTGCGGGCCGAAGTTCTGCTCGATGGAGCTGACGCAGCAGGTCAGATCCATGGCGGACGCGGAAGCGGGGATGGAGCAGAAGTCGCGCGAGTTCCGCGAAGGCGGCGGCGCGATCTACCTGAAGCGGGAGTAGCCGCGGCGCCGCGTCAGGCCGCGAACAGCCTCGCGACGAGCGCCTGCGCTTCTTCCTGGATGCGGGCGAGGTGCGCGCGATCGAGGAAGCTCTCGGCATAGAGCTTGTACACGTCTTCGGTTCCTGAGGGACGGACGGCGAACCAGCCGTTCTTGGTCACGACCTTCAGCCCGCCTATCGCCTCGCCGTTGCCCGGCGCATTGGTCAGGACCGCGGTAATCGGATCTCCGGCGAGCTCCCGCGCGTCGATGCGATCGGGCGCGAGTTGCGCGAGCTGCCGCTTCTGGTCGGGCGTGGCCGGCGCGTCGATCCGCTCGTACACAGGGGCCCCGAGCTCGTTCGTGATCTCCTGGTACATCGCCCCGGGATCCTTGCCAAGCCGTGCGGTGATCTCCGCCGCGAGCAGCCCCATGATCAGGCCGTCCTTGTCC
>DASVDG010000102.1:0-16814 GCA_036381255.1 Longimicrobiales bacterium
GACGAACCCCCGCAACATTCGCGTCCTACGGGTCCCGACTTCCCGCTCCAGGGCCTCTTTCACGGCCTCGACGGCCTCGATCATGATCTCAACGTCCTCGACTCCCATCTGTCCCGGCGTCCACCAGCGGCGGCGGTCCAGTAGGTCCAGGTATGCGTTCCCCATGGATCGGCTCCTTTCGGTCTGAGGCCATCGGTGCGACCGACTTTAGAACGTCGAGAATCGGCTGGTCAGGCCCGGCTGATGCGCCCGAGCGCATAGGCACGGCTGAGTCTCCGGCTGTCTGCTCCGGCTGAGTCTCCCGAGCGCCAGTGAGGCTGGCACGGCTGAGTCTCCCGAGGGCTAGCACTGCCGAGGGCGTCCATCTGGAGCCCTACAGGACCTCGCTCTCCTCTGCCGCCTCAGCCCAATACACGAAGTCCGGGCGCTCGTCCGGGTCCCGCCGTAGCATATGCCTCGCGTTGTGCGCCCGCTCCCCGGTCCACAAGGCGTCCCTATCCGTGTCGGCCTCTACAGGCGCCTTGGCCCTGCCCCTGCACTTAACACGGATCAGCGTCACCATCCAGCGGCGCTTCGTCGATTGCAGTAGTCCGTTGACGGTGGTCGTGGACGGTCCTGGCGGGCCTCTGCGGCCTGTGTGCCCCCGCGCGGGCGCGTCTACCCTCACGATAGCATCCCCGGCTGACAGGGGCGAAATGTGGGCGGTGTCCATTAACGCGGCGGTGCGGGCTCCTGGGGGATGTTCTCGGTGGCGCCGGAGAGCGGCTCGAAGTTGGTGGTCGAATAGTTCAATGTGAATATTTATGCACCGTGTGACGGGCCATTCTCGGATCTCAACTGGTGCCCAAAAGGGGGTCCCCGAATGAAGGTGCCATATTGGCAGAACAAAACCGATAGGTGGAGAAAGACAGCCACTTCACCGGAACGGGGACCCCCTGTGGCACTCCCCAAGTGCCCCAAATGCCTCTACCGACTCTTCGGCCACCCCACGATGACTTCTGCCTTGCCGCCCTGCTTGAACTCGCAGGCCAGATACCCGGTGTCGTAGTCGAGGACCACGGCCTTGAATACCTGCCGCATGAGGGCGTTGGCTCGGGTCCTATCCAACTCCTCCTCTGAGCCGGTCGCATCGGTGGCTTCGGATAGTACCTCGGCAAGCTGGTTGATCCTGCTCTCGATCAGACCGCCCCGATGAGCCTCCCTGGCCTCCATCACCGCCTTACGCTCCTCCTCCAGCCTTTCCTTCTCGGCATCAATCTCTCGGATCTTGTCGAGGATGCCCACCGATCGGGTCTCTTGGTACGCCTCCAACAGGCTGTCGAAGGCATCCGAGAGGCCGTGTAGGGTCGTGTCGATCCTGTCGAGGTCCTCAGAGATGCCGTCGTCCCCTTCGGGGCTCAAAGGGGCGTTGTGGAGGATCTTGGGGGCCGCCTTGACGAACAGGTCCTCGACCTGCTGGTATGGGATCGACTCGTAAGTGCATCCCGCCCCCGCTTTCGCTTTGGCACAGACGAGGTATACCTTCCCCCGGCCCTTGTCTACCCGGACAACGGTGCCTCCGCAGCGGCCGCATTTGCACAGACCTCCGAAGAGATTGCGGACTTCGCTGTGAGCGTGCCGGCCCCTCCTGGGGGACCTCCCCCCGCTCCTCATGGCCTGCACGTCCTGAAACATCTGCTCGTCTACGGCTGCCGGGTAGTAGCGGGGGATTCGCGCTACCTCCTCGTTGACCCGCTTACCATCCACGTGTCGGGTCTGGTGAGTCACGAGGGTCCCCATGGCCGCAGGGTTCCGAAGGATTCGCCCGATGTACGTTTGGTGCCAATACTTCGCCCGCTTCCTCTTCCCGTTGGGGAACGTCGGGACACCCTCCGCGTTGAGAATCTCCGCGATCTTGACCATGCCGTTGCCGCTCAGGTACTCCCTGTAGATCCTTCGGACGACTTCTGCCCGCTCAGGGATGAGGTTGAACTCATCCTTCTCCGGGTCGTACTCGATCCAGTTGGGGCAGATTGTGGTGAGGCGCTCCTTGCCCTCTGCCACCCGATCCCGCTTCGCTTCCCAGACCGCCCGCATCCTCCGCGCTTTCGTGGCGCTCTCGTCGTTGGCTCGCATGAGCGTGAACAGGATCTCAAAGAGGGCCAGAGGGTCCCGGTCGAGCACCTCGGGGCTGAACTCTCGGGGCCGGCCGGACAGTGTGACTATGGAGATCCCCGAGCTAATGATCCCGGTGACGATGTGCTGCCCTCGCCACGCCGCCTGTCGGGAGATTCGGTCAAAGGACTCGATCAACAGGACCGAACCCGGCTCGACGTACCCGCTATCCACGGCGTCGAGGAACTCCCCGAGCTTGCCCACCTTCACGTTCCTGCCCCTGTACGACGACACGCCCAGGTCTTGCAGGTTGAGCGTGTCATCCAACTCAAGTCCATGCTCCTCAGCATACTCGACCGCAAGCTGAGTCTGCCTACGGTAGCTGTCCCCTCGCATCTGCTCCGGGGTGGAGAAGCGCAGGTAGCTGTAAGCCTTTCGTGGCGCCTTGCCCGGGTAGATCATCGTCGAGTCTCCCTCCGGTTGGGGTCCGAAGTCGGCCGTCATGCCGACGACCTCCGAATAGATCGTCCAAGTGCGGAAGCCAATTCCGGGTCGGTCGCACCTACGACCTCGGGTCTCGACGACGCTACCATGTCCGTGGTCGGCCTGCCGCAGGGGGCGGTGCGGGAAGGGCGAGAGCGGGTGACCGCGGCGCTGAAGAACAGTGGCTACGCGCTGCCGCCGAAGCGGATCACGGTCAATCTCGCGCCGGCGGACATCCGGAAAGAAGGGAGTGCGTTCGACCTCCCGATCGCGCTCGGGCTGCTCGCGGCGTCGGGCGGGTTCCCGCCCGAGCGGCTGGAGGGCGCGTGCTTCGTCGGCGAGCTCGGCCTGGATGGCGAGCTGCGGCCGGTGCGCGGCGCCCTCCCGCTGGCGCTGAACTGTCGAGCGGAAGGCGTGGGCGTGCTCGTGGTGCCCGCGGAGAACGGGGCGGAGGCGGCGGTGGTGGACGGACTCGACGTGCGCGCCGCGGAGCGGCTGGCGGACATCGTCGCGCACTTGCGGGGCGGGCGCGAGCTGCCTCGTGCGAAGCCGGGCGCGGGCAGTGCGGCGGAAGCGCCGCCCGCGCCCGGCCCGGACATGGAGGATGTTCGGGGGCACGAGCACGCCAAGCGCGCGCTCGAGGTCGCTGCGGCAGGATCGCACAACCTGCTGCTCGTCGGGCCGCCGGGTTCGGGCAAGTCGATGCTGGCGCGACGGCTCCCGGGGATCCTGCCCCCGATGACGCTGGAGGAGTCGCTCGAGGCCACGAAGATCCACTCCGTCGCCGGGCGGCTGGCGTCGGGACAGGCGCTCGTCCGGCGGCGGCCGTTCCGCGCGCCGCACCACACGGTCTCGGATGCCGGCCTGGTCGGCGGCGGCAGCGTGCCGCGGCCGGGCGAAGCCTCGCTCGCGCACCACGGCGTGTTGTTCCTCGACGAGCTGCCGGAGTTCCGCCGCTCGGCGCTCGAGGTGTTGAGGCAGCCGCTCGAAGACGGTACGGTCCAGATCGGCCGGGCGCGGTCGGCGGTGAGCTACCCGGCGCGGTTCATGCTGGTCGGCGCGATGAACCCCTGTCCGTGCGGCTACCACGGCGACGACTTCGCCCGGTGCACCTGCCACTCCGGCCAGGTGGAGCGGTACCTCTCGCGGGTGAGCGGGCCGCTGCTCGACCGCATCGACGTGCACATCGAGGTCCCGGCGGTCCCGCCCGAGGAGCTGCAGTCGCGGCGGGCGGGGGAGCCGAGCGCGCGGATCCGCGCGCGCGTCGTCGCGGCGCGGGAGCGGCAGCTCGCCCGGTTTCGCGGCCGGTCGGGCGTGTTCGCGAACGCGCACATGGGCCCGCGCGAGGTGCGCCGCTTCTGCCGCGTGGACGAAGCGGGCGAGGCGTTGCTCCGGGCGGCGATGTCGCGGCTCGGGCTGAGCGCGCGGGCGTATCACCGGGTGCTCAAGCTGGCCCGCACGATCGCGGACCTGGAGGGGGTGGACGGGATCTCCGCCGCGCACGTCGCGGAGGCCGTGCAGTACCGGTCGCTGGATCGGCGCACGCACCGGCGGCCGTACCTCGCGGACGTCGCGGCACGGTAGGAAGGGCCGGCGCTCGGGGACGCCGCGGCGCCGCGGGGAAACAATCCGGTGCGGACCGGCGTACAGCATGGGCGGGCAAGCCGACCTTTTCATGCCGATCCCGACAGCCATGCGCATCTTGCGACACCGCTACGTCCTTGCCGTGGTTTTCGCGTGCCTGGCCACGGCCTGCGGAACCGGCTCCGCCGCGGGGCAGACGGACGCGTCGCCGCGGCCCGGTGGTGCGGCCATGCACACGCTCGTCCTGATGCTCGACGGGGTTCCGTTCGGGGTGATGGATTCGCTGTGGCGAGCCGGGCGCTTCGCGGGGTTCGGGCCGCCGTCGAAGGTGATCAGCCCGTTCCCATCGCTGACCCAGGTGTCGTTCGGCTCGATCTGGCGGGAGCCGCCCACCGGGTACGAGGACCGGTACTTCGATCGGGCGGCGAACCGGATCGAGGGCGGCCTCCTGGACCACCTGCTCGAGCCCGGTGAGCATGCGGGCTTCCGGCGCCACGTCGACGTCGAGCCGGGCGGGATCTCGGGGACCTTCGCCTACCTGCTGCCGGAGCCGATGGCGCGCCGGGAGCTGGAGCGGCTACACGAGCAGATCCTCGAGAGGGCGGCGAACGACACGGTCGTGGTCGCCTACCTGGTCTCGACGGACGCACTGGCGCACCGTGCGGGGCGCGAGGAAGTCGTGCGCCACCTGGGCGCGATCGAGGCGATGCTGATGGACCTGCGGGCGCGCTTCGGCCCGGAGCTGGAGATCGTGCTGTTCAGCGACCACGGCAACGAACTGATCGCCTCGCGCCGGGCGCCGCTCGAGGATGCGCTGGAGGCTGCGGGCCTCGACATCGTGGACGAGATCGAGGATGAGAACGACGTCGTCGCTCCGCGATT
This sequence comes from Longimicrobiales bacterium, assembly GCA_036381255.1. Classification (GTDB taxonomy): domain Bacteria; phylum Gemmatimonadota; class Gemmatimonadetes; order Longimicrobiales; family RSA9; genus CALBZE01. Next base: position 5,044 of record DASVDG010000102.1, read on the forward strand.
CGGGCTGGTCGGGAGCGCGTTCTTCTACACCTGGCCGTCGACGGAGCCACGCCTGGCCGAGGCGCTGCGCACCGCGGAGGGCGTCGAGCTCGTGATGTTCGAGGACGCGTCGCGGCGCGTTCACGTCTGGAGCCGCGACGGCCGCGCGATCGTCGAGGCCGACGAGGCCGTGGAGCGTCTGCGGTACCGGCCGATCGAAGGCGACCCGCTCGGCCTCGCCGCCGGGCTGGCGGCGCTCCGGCGAGACGGCCGGCTGGACGCTGCGGGCTTCGCGCCCGACACGGCCTGGCTGCGCGTCAGCCGGGAGACGCCGTTCATCGATTCGCTGCGCCGGATCGTCGTCGGGATGCGCGGGCTGGTGCGAAACCCCGCCAGCGTGGTCGTGAGCTTCGCGCCCGGGTATCACTTCGGCAGCCGTACTGCGGACCTGCTCGTCGACGTGACCGGGACGCATGGCTCGCTGCGGACCGGGTCTGCGCTGGCGTTCCTCATGAGCACGGGCAGCCCGGCACCGACGCTGCTGCGGAGCGACGCCTTGCTTCGATACGTCCCCGTGCGACGGGGCGGAACCGGGTCGTCGCGCGCCGGGCCGGATCATCTTGTTCGTGGGACAGGCGATCCCTAGCTTCCGGTGCGTCCGGCCCGGGCGCGCACGATCCGCCGCGAGATGCGGACGAAGGCGCGGCGCTACGGTCGACGGGCGCGGGCGAACATTGGGCCGGCGGGGCGCGTGCGGCGCGCGAACGCGCGAGCGGCAACGACACGTGGCCTGCGCCGTGCGGGCGTCCGGTGGTCCCGGCGCACGGCTGACCGCGGCGTTCCACCGCGGCATACCGCCGCGACACTCCGCCGCGGCGCGACCGGCGCCGCAGGGCGGCAACGATGAGGGAACGAATCGAAATGGCGATGCTGGAGGAGAAATTCGCCCGGCTCTCCGAGATTCTGCGCGAGTGTGGCTCGGTGTGCATCGGGTATTCCGGTGGCGTGGACTCCGTCTTCCTCGCCAAGGCGGCGCTGGACGTGCTCGGCCCTGAGAACGTGCTGGCCGTGACCGGACGCAGCGCGTCGTACCCGGAGGTGCAGCGCGAGATGGCGCTGGACTGCGTGCGGCGGTTCGGCATCCCGCACCTGGAGATCGAGACGGACGAGCTGGCCGACCCGAACTACGCGGCCAACCCCTCGAACCGGTGCTACTTCTGCAAGACGGAGCTGTGGTCGAAGCTGACGGCGGTGGCGGAGCAGCGGGGCTATGCGGTGGTGCTGGACGGCTCGAACGCCGACGACGTGGGGGACCACCGCCCCGGGATGCGGGCGGCAGCGGAGAAGCGTGTGCGGTCGCCGCTGCTCGAGGCGGGGCTGACGAAGGCGGAGATCCGGGAGCTCTCGCGGCGGATGGGGCTGCCGACCTGGGACCGGCCGGCAGCGCCGTGCCTGTCCAGCCGACTGCCGTACGGCCTGGCGGTCACGCCGGAGCGGCTGCGTCAGGTGGAGGCGGCCGAGGAGGCAATGCGGGGCCGGGGCTTCAGGGAATTCCGGGTCCGCCACCACGGGGACGCGGCCCGGCTCGAGGTCGCGCCGGTCGAGATGCCGCGGGCGCTGGAGCTGGCCTCGGACCTCGTCCGCGAGCTGACCGCGCTCGGCTTCGAGCGCGTGCTGCTGGACGTCGAGGGGTACCGCCGCGGCGCGCTGAACGAGGCGCCGCCGCTGGTCCGGCTCCGGGCGGCGGCGCGATGAGCGCGGTGGACCCGCGCATCGAAGCGGCGGAGCGGCTGCTGCGCGAGCGCGGCGTCGAGGGCGCGACCGTGCGCGCCGCCGGCCACGAAGCCGAGATCGCCGCGATCCAGGCGCCGGCGGCCGCGCCCGCGACGCTGGCCGCCCTCGCGCCGGAGCTCAAGGCGCTCGGGTTCCGGTACGTTGCGCTGGACCTGACGGCCGACCGGGAGTAGCGCCGTGGCCGGCGCGGCGGAGTGGATCTACATGGATTACGCGGCCACGGCCGCCGTTCGCCCGCCGGCGGTGGCCGAGGCCGTCGCCGATTACCTGACCCGGGTCGGCGCGACGCCGGGGCGCGGCGGACACCGGCTCGCGGTCGAGGCCGGCCGGATCCTGCTGCGCTGCCGCAAGGCCATCGCGAAGCTCTTCGGCATCCCCGGCGATCCCGGCCGGATCGCATTCACGTTCAATGCGACGCACGCCCTGAACACGGCGCTCTGGGGCGTGCTCCGCCGCGGCGACGTCGTCGTCACCACCGCGTACGACCACAACGCCGTGCTCCGGCCGGTCCACGCGCTGGAGCGCGAGCGCGGCGTCGAGGCGCGCATGCTCCGGGGTGCGCCGGACGGCTCCGTGGACCTGGAGGAGGCGATGCGCCTCCTCGACGGCGCGCGGCTGCTCGTGCTCAACGCCGCGTCGAACGTGCTGGGCACGGTGTTGCCGGTCCGTGAATTGGGTCGGCTCGCCCACGACGCCGGCGCGCTGGTGCTCGTGGACGCGGCGCAGCTCGGCGGCCATCTGCCGCTGGACGTCGAGGCGGATGGGATCGATCTCCTGGCGTTCACCGGCCACAAGGGCCTTCTCGGTCCGCAGGGCACGGGGGGGCTCTGGGTCCGGGAAGGCGTGGAGCTGGAGCCGCTGCTCCGGGGCGGCACGGGCGGCAATTCGCTGCTGCGGTCGATGCCGGAATCGTTCCCCGACCACCTCGAAGCGGGGACGCTGAACGGGCCCGGGCTGGCAGGGCTGCTGGCCGGCGTCGAATGGGTGCTGGCGCGGACGCCCGACGCCGTGCACCGGCACGAGGCGGCGCTGAAGGCACGGCTGCACGACGGTCTGCGCTCGATCCCGGGCGTACGCGTCCATTCGCCCGCCGCGCCGGATGGCGTCGCGATCGTCACGATCACCGTGGCGGGGATGGATCCCTCGACGCTCGCCCGCCGGCTCGACCAAGAGCACGGCGTGCTGACTCGGGCCGGGCTGCACTGTGCGCCGGAGGTGCACCGGCTGATCGGGACGTGGGAGACGGGGGCGGTGCGCTTCTCGCTCGGCTGGGCGAGCCGCGCGGAGGAGGTCGACCGCACGGTCGAGGCGGTCGGGAGGCTGGTGGGCGCATGAGACTGTTCCTTGCGATCAACCTGCCGGACCGGGAGCGCGAGGCCGTGTACGGCGCGGCCGCGCCGCTCCGCGAGGTCGGGTTGCCCGTGCGGTGGGTGGAGACGGAATCCCTCCACGTGACGCTGAAGTTCCTCGGCTGGGTCCGCCCGGAGCACGTCGGCCGGGTCGAGCGGGCGATGGCCGAGGCCGCGGCGAAGACGCAGCCGTTCGAGATGTCGATCGGCGGGCTGGGCGCGTTCCCGTCGCTGCGCCGGCCGCGGGTCATCTGGCTCGGCGTGGAGGCGACGCCTCCGCTGCGTTGTCTGAAGCACGACCTGGAGTGGCAGTTCGCGCCGCTCGGCTACGAGCGCGAGGTCCGGGCGTTCCAGCCGCACATCACGCTGGGCCGGGCGGGGCGCGACGCGGCGGCCGGCGAGTTCCGCGATCTCGAGGCCCTCTGCGCACGGGTGGATCACCGGGCGGTCGTCCCCGTGGACCGGATCGATCTGATGCGGAGTGAGCTTTCTCGTGCGGGCGCGCGCTACGAGCGGATCGCCTCGGCGGCGCTGGGGTAGAGACGCCCGGACGTCAGGGGAGGAGTCCTGGATTGATCGGTCTGGTCGGAGGGTGCATGCGGCGACTCTTCACACTCGCCCTGGTCGTCGGCGGCCTGATGCTGGCGTGGCAGCAGCGCGACCGCATCCAGGCCGTCTGGCGAGTGCTGGCCGGGCCGACGCCCGGGCCGCAGGTCCCCAGCCCGGCGCTCGCGGACTCGGCCCAGGCGAAACTCGCCTCGCTGTCCAGCCGCCGCGAACGCGTTGCGCTCTCGCAGGCGGAGGTGCAGAGCCTCGTCCAGTTCCGGGTCGCCGGCTATCTGCCGGCGTACATCGTGGACCCGAGGATCACGCTCGAAGACGACCGACTGCGGGTGGAGGCTCGGGTCCCGACGGCCGAGTTCCCGCGGATCGATGACCTTGCCGACGTGATCGGATTCCTGCCGGACACGACCGTGGTCGGTGCGACCGGCAAGCTCATCCCGCTGACGGGCGAGCGCGTCGGGCTCGCGGTCGACGAGCTGAGCGCGGCGCACGTGCCGCTGCCGCGCGGGCTGATCCCCACGGTGCTGCGGCGACTCGGCCGCACCGACGCGCCGGGGCTGCCGCCCGACGCGCTCGCGCTGCCGCTGCCGGCCGGCGCGGCGACGGCGTACATCCGCGGCGATTCCCTGATCTTCCTGCCCCGGACGGACCGGGGCCGCTGAGGCGCACCGTCATGGCACGCATACTCATCGTCGACGACGAGGATGGCATCCGCAAGGTCCTGCGGCAGCTGCTGGAGTACGAGGGCCACGAGGTCCGGGCGGCGGCCGGCGGCGGCGAGGCAATCGGCGCGTTCGAGGAATTCGAACCGGACCTGACGTTCCTCGACGTGAAGATGGCGCGCATGGACGGGCTCGAGGTGCTGGCCCGGCTACGTGCCCGGGACCCCGACGCGCTGATCGTGATGATCAGCGGCCACGGCACGATCGAGACCGCGGTCGAAGCGACGCGGCGCGGCGCGTACGACTTCCTCGAGAAGCCGCTCGACACGGACCGTATCCTGGTCACGCTCCGCAACGCGCTCCAGCAGCGGGGGCTGGCCCAGGAGAACGCGCGATTGCGCGGTGAAGTCGAGAGCCGCTACGAGATCGTGGGGAGCAGCTTCGCCATCCGCGCGCTGCTCGATCGGATCGAGAAGGTCGCGCCGACGGATGCCCGGGTGCTGATCACCGGCGAGAACGGGACGGGGAAGGAGCTGGTCGCGCGGGCGATCCACCGCCTGTCGACCCGTGCCGACGCGCCGTTCGTGGAGGTGAATTGCGCCGCGATCCCGGCCGAGCTGATCGAGAGCGAGCTGTTCGGCCACGTGAAGGGGTCGTTCACGGGTGCGTTCGCGGACCGGAGCGGGAAGTTCGAGCAGGCGGACGGCGGCACGCTGTTCCTCGACGAGATCGGCGACATGAGCCCGGCCGCCCAGGCGAAGGTGCTGCGCGCGCTACAGGAGGGCGTCATCACGCGCGTCGGCGGGGAACGGCCGATCCGCGTGGACGCGCGCGTCGTCGCCGCGACGAACAAGGAGCTGAAGCAGGAGATCGAGCGCGGCCGCTTCCGCGAGGACCTGTACTTCCGTCTGAACGTCGTGCCGATCCACGTGCCGCCGCTGCGGGAGCGGCGGGAGGACATCCCGATGCTGGTCCGGCATTTCGTGCAGACGGCCGTCGAGCGGCAGCGGCTGCCGGACCGCACGTTCACGGAGGATGCGGTCGGCCGGCTGTCCGCGGCGGACTGGCCCGGCAACGTCCGGGAGCTGCGGAACACCGTCGAGCGGCTGCTGATCCTCGCCCGGGGCAGCGAGATCACCGCGGCGGACGTCGACCGCATGGTGGGCGCGCCGCCGGATGGCGGCGGCCTGCCGGGCGAGCTTCTCCAGGCGCCGACGTTCGCGGTCTTCAAAGAGCGTGCGGAACGCGCCTTCATCCTCGCGAAGCTCCGCGAAAACGATTGGAACGTGAGCGAGACGGCGCGCTCGATCGAGATGCCGCGGTCGAACCTGTACAAGAAGATCGAGCGGTACGGACTGGTGCGGGAAGAAGCGTGATCGGCCCGGGACCTTGCCAGCGACGGCCGATCCTTCCAGAATGCGTCCGGAAATTCGAATTCAACGGCGAAGCCGCCATGCTGGAGGATCGATGGCTGAGACGTTCCGGAACTACATTGCCGGCGAGTGGGTCGAGCCTGCCACCGGCGAATACTTCGAGAATCGCAACCCCGCGGACACGACCGATCTGATCGGGCGGTTCCCGAGGTCGGGACGGGAAGATCTCGAGCGCGCGGTGCGCTCCGCAAAGGAAGGGTTCCGGCGCTGGAGCCGGACGCCCGCGCCCCAACGCGGCGACGTGCTCCGCCGCGTCGGCGACCTGCTCACGGCGCGCAAGGAGGAGATCGCCCGGGTCATGACGCGGGAGATGGGCAAGGTCCTCGAGGAGACCCGCGGCGACGTGCAGGAGGGGATCGACACCGCGTACTACGCCGCCACCGAGGGGCGCCGTCTCTTCGGCCACACCGTACCGAGCGAGCTGCGGGACAAGTGGGCGATGACGTACCGCCGGCCGATCGGCGTCTGCGGTGTCATCACCCCGTTCAACTTTCCGCTCGCGATCCCCACGTGGAAGATGTTCCCCGCGCTGGTGTGCGGGAACGCCGTGATCTTCAAGCCTGCGGAGGACGTGCCGCACACGGCGACGCTCTTCGTCGAGATCCTGCTCGAGGCCGGGCTGCCGGCGGATGTCGTGCAGCTCGTCCACGGCCTGGGCGAGGAGGTCGGCGCGGCGATGGTCGAGCACCCGGAGATCCCGGTCATCTCCTTCACCGGCTCGACCTCGACGGGCTCGAAGATCGGCGAGATCTGCGGCCGTATGCACAAGCGGCTCTCGCTCGAGATGGGCGGGAAGAACGCTCAGATCGTCCTGCCGGACGCCGACATGGATCTGGCCCTCGATGGCGTGCTCTGGGGCGCGTTCGGCACGACCGGCCAGCGGTGCACGGCGACCAGCCGCCTGCTGCTGCACGACGAGATTCACGACGCGTTCCTGGAGCGGCTCATCGAGCGGACCCGGGCGCTGCGCCTCGGCAACGGCCTCGAGGACGGCACCGACGTCGGTCCGCTCATCAACCAGCAGGCGCTGGACAAGGTCGAGTCGTACGTCGACGTCGCGCGCCAGGAAGGCGACGAGGTGCTGACCGGCGGCCGGCGCGCGACGGGCGGCGCCCTCGACCGTGGTTACTTCTACGAGCCGACCATCCTGCGCGGCGTCCGGCCCGGGAGCCGACTGGCCTGCGAGGAGGTCTTCGGCCCGGTGCTCAGCGTGATCCGATTCTCCGACTTGGACGAAGCGTTCCGCATCAACAACGAGGTCGACTACGGCCTGTCCAGCTCGATCTACACGAAGGACGTGAGGGCCGCGTTCCGGGCGATGAACGAGCTCGACAACGGCATCACCTACGTGAACGCGCCGACGATCGGCGCCGAGGCGCACCTGCCGTTCGGTGGCGTCAAGAAGACGGGCAACGGCCACCGCGAGGGCGGTTGGGAAGTCTACGATTTCTACACGGAAACCAAGGTCGTCTACGTCGATTTCTCCGGCCGGCTCCAGCGGGCGCAGATTGACACGTACGACGCGAGCCCCTATTAGGAGATAGTCGCGACCCTGCGCGGGAACGCGCCCGCGCCGGGTCGGGTACGATGGGCAGCGGCGCGCGGCATCGCCCGCTGCCGGGCGCGTGGAACGCATTCTGCTGTGTGGCGCCGCGCCCGTGGCGCCCCCGGGCCGAACCGACCGCAGCGCGACGGGTCGATCGGCACCCATCGGAATCCGAATCATCGGGAGTGCGAGTGAAGCGACACGCCAACCGGTCCGCCGCTTTGGACCGGCCGCTGGACGAAGGCCAGAAGAGCGAAGAGCGGGCGCAGCCAGCCGCCTCGGTCGGGCGCTGGGCCTGGGAGTGGATCAAGTCGATCGCAATCGCGGTCGTCCTGTTCCTCGTGATCCGGACGTTCATCGTCGAGGCGTTCCGCATCCCGACCGGCAGCATGGAAAAGACCCTGCTGGTCGGCGATTTCCTGCTCGTCAACAAGGCCGTCTACGGCGCGCAGCTCCCGGGGACCGGTATCCACCTCCCGGCCTTCGATTCGCCGCAGCGGGGCGACATCGTCGTCTTCACGCCGCCGCACGAGCCGGACAAGAACTACGTGAAGCGGCTGGTCGGCGTGCCCGGCGACACGCTCGAGATGCGCGACAAGGTGCTGTACATCAACGGCGAGCCGCAGGTCGAGCCGTACGTCCAGCACACGGATCCGTCGGGCCAGTCGATCCACCTGCCCGACATGTACTGGCAGCGGAACTACCTGGCGCCGGGCGTGGATCCGGACCAGTACCACCCGACGCGGGATGATTGGGGTCCCATCGTGGTGCCCGAGGGGCACTACTTCATGCTGGGCGACAACCGCGACGACTCCGAAGACTCGCGGTACTGGGGCTTCGTCGAAGAGGACGCCATCAAGGGCGAGCCTCTGTTCATCTACTATTCGTTCGACCCGAACGTGCTGCGGCCGTTCCCCTGGATCACCGAGATCCGCTGGGACCGGATCGGCGGCACCATCCACTGACGCTGCCGGGCGCGGCCGCGCCCGGCGTTTTTCGCCAGTCTTTCCAATTCATCGGGGCACGACGCCTCCATCAGCGGGGCGCTCACGCATAAAACGCAACCGAGCTCGGATTCATCCATCACTCCGACGCAGCCCCGGAGCACGGCATGAGCTTCAATTCGTCGCGCAAGCAGGCCAACGAGGAGAGCTCGCTCGACCAGTATCTCAAGGAGATCAGCGCGTACCCGCTCCTCAGCCGTGAAGAGGAGGTCGCCCTCGCCCGACGCATCAAGCAGGGCGACCAGGAGGCGCTCGACATCCTGGTCCGTTCGAACCTTCGCTTCGTCGTGTCCGTCGCCAAGAAGTACCAGAACCAGGGCGTCGCGCTCGGCGACCTCATCAACGAGGGCAATCTCGGCCTCATCCGGGCCGGGCAGAAGTTCGACGAGACCAAGGGGATCAAGTTCATCTCCTACGCGGTCTGGTGGATCCGGCAGGCCATCCTCCAGGCCCTCGCCGAACAGAGCCGGATCGTGCGCGTGCCGCTGAACCGTGCCGGCGCGTTGCACCGCATCGGGAAACGAACATCGGCGCTGCTGCAGGAGCTCGGCCGGGAGCCGACGCCGGAAGAGATCGCCGAGGACCTCGACATCTCCGAGGAGGAAGTCGAACGCACCCTCGCCCTCTCTCAGACGCACCTCTCGCTCGATGCACCGCTCACCCCGGGCGAAGACAGCCGCCTCCTCGACTACCTGCCCGATCAGTTCTCGCCGGCTCCGGATGACGAAACCTACGAGCGCGCACTGTCCGTCACCATCGAGGAGGCGCTCGGCACGCTCAAGGAACGCGAGGCCAAGATCCTGCGCCTGTATTTCGGCCTCGACGGCCAGGAGCCGATGACGCTCGAAGAGATCGGCTCCCTCCTCGGCATCACCCGCGAGCGCGTCCGGCAGATCAAGGAGCGCGCGCTCGTGCGCCTCCGCCACGCCTCTCGCGCGCGTTTCCTGGAAACCTTCCTGGGCTGACCCGCCGTCCGCGCCGTGATTTCGGCGCGTGCGGAGGCTTGACACACTGCGACTGTTCGGGTATTCTTCAAATCTGTGCCGCTTTGCGCTTGGTACACACGGGGAACGCATGAAAACGTATTCGCCGAAGGCCTCCGAGATCCACCACGACTGGTGGGTCGTCGATGCGGAGGACAAGGTTCTGGGCAGGCTCGCCAGCGAAGTGGCGAAGATCCTGCGCGGCAAGCACAAGCCGACCTACGCGCCGCACATGGACATGGGTGACCACGTGGTGGTCATCAATGCGGAGAAGGTGCGGCTGACGGGCAACAAGCTCGAGACCAAGAAGTACTTCCGCCACACGGGGTACATGGGTGGCGAGAAGTTCACGCCGGTGAAGGAGATGCTGGCGCGGCACCCGGAGCGGGTGATCGAGCTGGCGGTCAAGGGCATGTTGCCGAAGACCAATCTGGGTCGGTTGATGCGGAAGAAGCTGCGGGTGTACGCGGGCCCGAAGCATCCGCACGAGGGTCAGCAGCCGAAGCCACTGGAGATCTGAGATGGCGACGAAGGTGGAGCAGTACAACGGCACGGGCCGTCGGAAGACGAGCGTCGCCCGGGTCTACCTGAGGCCGGGGACCGGGAACTGGGAGGTGAACGGCAAGCCGTTGGCGGCGTACCTGCCGCGGCTGTCGTTGCAGCAGCACGCGCAGGAGCCGCTGGTCGCGACGGACCAGCAGGGTCGGTTCGATGTGAAGGTCACGGTGGATGGCGGTGGTCTGACGGGACAGGCGGGGGCGATCCGTCTCGGGCTCGCGCGGGCGCTGTTGCAGGTCGATCCGGAGCTGCGCGGCGTGTTGCGGGAGCGCGGGCTGCTCACGCGTGATCCTCGGGAGGTCGAACGGAAGAAGCCGGGCCGGCCGGGTGCGCGCAAGCGGTTCCAGTTCTCGAAGCGTTAACATCGGCGGGTACACAACACACATCGCTGGACGTTCCGCTGGGGTCCCGGGAGGGCGGCGGTGCGGGCGAAGGCGGTGGAGGAGCAACCCCACGTAGAGAGGTGTAGGCCATGACGGAAGTGCAGATCAAGGACCTGCTCGAGGCGGGCGTCCATTTCGGGCATCAGACGAGCCGTTGGAACCCGAAGATGCGGCGTTACATCTTCGCGGAGCGCAACGGCATCTACATCATCGACCTCAAGAAGACGCAGCAACTGCTGCAGCGGGCGCAGGAAGTCGTGCGCGAGGTGACGCTGCAGGGGGAGCGCGTCCTTTTCGTGTGCACGAAGCGCCAGCTCCGTCTGATTATCGAACAGGAGGCGCAGCGCTGTGATGCGCTGTACGTGACGGAGCGCTGGTTGGGCGGGATGCTCACGAACTTTCAGACGATCAGGAAGCAGATCCGGCGGCTGAAGGATCTCGAGCGCGGCATGGAAGAGGGGTCCTTCGAGTTCTACACGAAGAAGGAGCGGCTGCTCCTGGACCGCGAGCGCGAGAAGCTCGACAAGTACCTGGCCGGCGTGAAGGACATGGGCCGCCTGCCGGGTGCGGTCTTCGTGGTGGATGCGAAGAAGGAGCACATCGCGGTCAAGGAAGCGAACAAGCTGGGGATTCCGGTGATCGCGATCGCAGACACGAACGCGGATCCGGACCTGATCGACTACCCGATCCCGGGGAACGACGACGCGATCCGGTCGGTCTCGTTGATCGCGGGCGCGATCGCGGATACGATCGAGCAGGCGCGCCGGGAGTTGCCGCCGGAGGCGCGGCGTCGGGCCGCTGAGGCGGAGGCGGTGACGTACTCGTCGGAGACGGGGATGGCGCAGGAAGAGGAGGAGCGTCGCCCGCGTCGGCGTCCGCGGCGGAAGCGCCGGCCGCGTCCGGAGGCGATCGCGACGCTGCGGACGGGAGAAGAGGGCGAAGTCGAGGGCGAGGAGGCGTAGGCCTCCCGCCCGTCGTACACGGCGGTTCGCTCAGCGCGCGAGAGCGCTGCAGCGCTGCAGCCCGGCAGCCCTGCGGCGCTTTTTCGTGAATGAGCGCAGCGGCGTCGGACGCGAGGCGAGTGCATGGTGGCCGGAGGGCGGGCGCGTCCGCCGGCATTCGAAACGGAGAGGGGAAGGCAGAGATGGCGATTACGGCAGGGCAGGTCAAGGAGCTCCGCGACCGCACGGGTGCGGGGATGCTGGAATGCAAGAAGGCGCTCGAGGAGGCCGGCGGGGATGTGGAGAAGGCGGTCGACATCCTGCGGGCGCGGGGCGCGGCGAAGGCGGCGAAGCGCACGGGCCGGGAGGCGCGTGAGGGCGCGATCGGCAGCTACATCCACATGGGCGGCCGGATCGGCGTCCTCGTGGAGGTGAACTGCGAGACGGACTTCGTGGCGCGGACGGACGATTTCCAGGAGCTGGTCCGGGAGCTGGCGATGCACATCGCGGCGGCGAACCCGCTGGCGGTGTCGGCGGAGGAGATCCCGGCGGAGCTGGTGGAGCGGGAGCGCGCG
>DASVDG010000103.1:0-26599 GCA_036381255.1 Longimicrobiales bacterium
GACGCAGCATCGTCCGCAGTGCCCCCTTGAGGGCGAAGAATATGAGGACCGCGACGGTTGACACGATGAACAATCCGCCATGGACCTTGTGATACGACGGGTGGTCCGGCGAGGTGATCAGCGCCGTAATTACAATCGCGAACTGGCCAATGAGCATTATGCCGAGATTGGTTGCGCTCGTTCTCGCGTCCTCCGGCTGATCCGCCCACCACTTTCGGTCAAAGAATCTCAAACCCCTCGCGGTCCTCTTCATGCGATACCCCTAATATCCCCGGATTGCGGGCGGATCTTCAACCCTCGCTCTGAGCACCGGACGCTGTGATCGCGTAGGCGCGCCCCGTGCCGGCTGTTGACCGTGCAGGATGGTGGTCGCCGAGGCAGTCGCTACGCTCTGTACCGCACCGATCCCGGACACCCGGCGAGGATCGCGACCCCGTGGCTGGAGATCCTGCGCACGCGCCTGCTTCTGCTCGCACAGGGTTGGAGCGAGCATACGGACGCGATGCTGCTGCGGGAGGATCCCGTCTTGCGCCTTGCGGTCTCGTCGCGACGTGGAGACGGACCGCTCTGGCCCTCCCGGCAGCGTGCTCCCGGTACGCGCCCGGAGGACGCTCGGCCTTCTGAGCGGCTCGGCGCGCAGCCCACGCGGCCTTGGTCGCTCGAGGATCTATCGAGCGAAGAGAACCGCGCAGGACCTGCCGCCGTCCTGCTTGCGATATCGGAGCACGGTGGCCGTGGAGGTCAGCAGGAGCTCACGCTCGACCTGGGCGCGTTGCCCGTCATTCGGCACGACCTACTCCGTGCGACAACGGCGTAATCAGTGACCGCGGAGGCTCGCGGTCAAGCGTTGAAAGCGGGCGGCGAGCGTACGAATCACCCCGCGATCCACGGGGATTCGCGGGGTGGTTCGTACACCTCGAACGCGCGTCACGCGGTGCGCGGGCGTCCACGGGCGCCTCGCCAACGCTGCGGCGGCCGCGTTCAACCGACCGGTGTCAACAGCGGCGCGGCTCCCCTTACCCCTCCACCTTCTCCCCGCAGTGCGCGTCGAACGCCTGCATGAGGTCCTCGGCGATCTCCATCGGATGTCGCCCCTGGATCTGGTGGCGCTCCAGCATGAACGCGAGCTGGCCGTCCTTGAACAGCGCGATCGACGGCGACGACGGCGGGTAGCCGACGATGTACTCGCGGGCGCGCGCCGTCGCCTCGACCTCCTGCCCAGCGAAGACGGTCGCGATGTGCTCCGGGCGCGTGCCGTGCTCCAGCGCCATCGCCACGGCCGGGCGCATGCTGCCGGACGCGCAGCCGCACATCGAGTTGACGACGACCATCGCCGTGCCGCCCTTCGCCTTCTCCATGAAGGCGTCCACGTCGTCCGGGGAGAGGAGCTCCTCGATCCCGAGGCGGGTCAGCTCCTTCCGCATCGGCGCGATCATGAGCTCGGGGTAAGGCATGCTCGTTCCTCCTGCGGGGGTTCACCATCCGCCGCCACGATGGCGGGTTCGATGCCGATGCCCAATACACCGACCCCCCATCCCGGATCCCGGTTCCACCACCGCCCTCCCGCAACCGTCGACCACTCGACTCCCGTCCCCTCGCCGTCGCGTCACGGCGCCACGGGCTCGCCGTCGCCGAGCCGCGCCTCGATCCCCGCGAATAGCTCGTCGACGAACGCCTTCGTCGGCAGGCACGCGACCTCGCGGGGCCCGAGCGGCGACGCGGACGCGATCTGGCCGGTGGCGGCCATCAGGAGCGTGACGGTGCTGCCGTCGACCGTCGGCTCGGCCTGGAACCCCATGCGCAGCTCGATCGGCAGCCTGGCGGTGTACGCGACGGCGCGTTCGTACTCGTCGTCGTTGCCGTCGGTGTAAGGGATCCAGCCGCCGACCTCGCGGTCGCCCATGTGCAGGAACGGCACGCCGCAGAGCAGCCGCGCGTGGACCGGCCGGCCCTGCCACCGCTCGTGGAGCGTGACCGTCGCGGTCACGACGGTCGCGGCGGCGTACGGCGCTTCGAGCGGCAGCCCCAGGTCGCGCAGGACGTCGGCGGCGGCGGCGACGACGCGGTCGGGCGGCGCGGCGAGCGCCCGCTGGAACGGCGTGGGCCCCGAGACGGTCGCGAGCTCGTCGTCCGGCTCGAACGCGGAGCATCCGGCCACGACCGCGAGGACGGCGAGGGCGGCGAGGGCGGCGACGGCGGCGCGGACGGCGCGGACGGGCGGGGCGAGCGCGGCGATGACGACGGACTTCACGAATTCCTCCTTCGACTCCGACGGTGCACGGGGCGGCGGCCCCGGGAGCGCGCCGGTTGCAAGGACCGCGCCCCGTACGACGGCCCGGCGGACGTGAAGACCTCGTGGGTCGACGGTCGCCGGGAGTTGCGTGTCACGCTGAAAGGAGAGCGATACGGCGCGCTCGCGGTTTCCGAGAAGCACGAGAAGGCGCGAGAGGTGGCCGATTTGGTCCGCGACCGCGCCGATCGTGCGGAGTATGCCAGCATCGCCGTGGGTTTCGTCGATTCGGCGGGTGAGGCCGGTACCGACGAGGGGTCGGTCCAGACGCGTCGGACGGCGGTGTTCACCTTCCTCGGGACGTAGGGCCGGCGTCGGCCGCGGCGTGCGCCGCGGCCCTCCTCAGCGCTCCTCGACCCGTTCGTCGAACACCACACCTCGCGCCGCCAGCTCTCCCATGATGAACTCGAAGCACGCCGCGTCCCGCCCGACGTACTCCGGCGGCGAAACCCCCGGCTCGCGGTACAACCCGCGCGCGACCGTGCGCACCATCGCCGTGCACGTGTACCCGGTCGTCCGCGCCATGGAGTGCGTGCCGGTCCGCTCGTCGTAGCGGTCGAGCATCGTGAAGACGTGCCGCACGCGCCGTCCGTCGCGAGTCCCGTCGACCTCGACGCGCATGGCGGTCAGGTCGTGCTCGTCCGGCCCGAGCATCCAGGACGCGAAGAGCAGCCGCGCGGAGAGGTCGAGCGGCCGGACCTGCGCGCCGCCGGCCTCGACGGGCTCGGTGCCGAAGAACCCTGTCTCGCGCAGCATCCGCATGCGCTCGGCGTGGCCGGGGTAGCGCATCGTCTTCTCGACCATCGTCGGCGTGCGGCAGGTGCGCAGCAGCGTGCGCAGCCCGTCGGTGTTGAACGCCTCGAGCGTGCCGACGCCGGGGATGTCGACGAGCTCGACCTCGGAGAGCGCCGGCATCGTGACGTCCTCGCCCTGGCGGCGGAACCGCGCGGGGCGGGTGTACTCCTCGATCACGTCGATCGGCGAGAACGGCGCCTTGTATTCGTACGGCCAGCGCCGCTCGACCGGCAGCCCGCCGACGAGGCAGACGAACCGATCCGTCGTGTCGAGCGCGGCTTCCATCCGCCCGAGGATCAGGTTGCTGCACCCCGGCGCGACGCCGCAGTCGACGAGCGCGATGCGCCCCTTCTCCCGCGCGAGCGCGTCCAGCTCGAACGGGTCCTCGGGGAAGAACGAGATGTCGACAATGTCCCTGTTCGCCTCGAGGACGCGGCGCACCGTCTCGAAGCCCATGAAGCCGGGCACCGCGCCGACGACGAGGTCCTGACCGTCGAGGACCCGGCCGAGGGCGGCCGGGTCCGTGAGATCCGCTTCGATCGTGGCGACGCGGGGCGTGCCCGCGAGCCGGGCGAGCGCCGTCGGCGACGCGTCGGCGACGGTGACCTCGAACTCGCCGCCGGCGGCGAGGTCCCGGACGATCGCGCCGCCGACGCGGCCGGCGCCGAGAACGACGACCTTCATGCGCGCGGCTCCCGTCACCGCGGCTGCTTCGCGGTCTTCCGCTCCGCGACGATGCGCGCGTGGACCTCCGCGTTCTCCAGCCACGGCTTCCGCTCGAAGTAGCTGTTCGCCATCTCCTTGACCTTCGGCGCCAGGAAGACGAGCGCGATCAGGTTCGGCAGGATCACGATGCCGAGCGCGACGTCGCCGAGCGCCCAGATCGTGTCGAGCGCCATCGTCGCGCCGACGAAGTGCATCGCGACGAAGACCAGCTTGTACGGCAGGATCGCCTTCGGGCCGAACAGGTAGTTCGCGCAGCGGTCGCCGTAGTAGCTCCACGAGATGGCGGTCGAGACGGCGAAGAGGATCACGCAGAGCAGCACCACGTAGTCGCCCCAGTTGCCCGGGAGCCCGTGCCGGAACGCGAGCATCGTCAGCGGCGCGCCCGACTCGACCGCCTCGCCGTGCAGCGTGGGGTACTCCGTGCCGTCGTCGGCGCGGGCGATGCCGTTCGCCACGTCGATCACGCCGTTGAACAGCACGGTCATCTCCGGATCCACGTAGAACCGATCGACCTTGACCTCGTGCCACGCGAAGAGCGGCGCGCCCACGCCGTCCTCCGCGTGCTCGCCGTCGACGATCCGGATCTCGGCCGGCGCGTCGGTCGGGAGGTAGCGGCCGCCCTCGTCGAGCGCCACGTACGAGACGTCGCCGCTGGTCAGGTCCAGCGCCGTCGGGTGCCGGTCGTCCCACACGCCGGTCATGATGATCGTCAGCGCCGTCATGCTGCAGATGACGATCGTGTCGATGAACGGCTCCAGCAGCGCGACGACGCCTTCGGACACCGGCTCGTCCGTCTTCGCCGCCGCGTGCGCGATCGGCGCCGAGCCCTGGCCCGACTCGTTCGAGAAGAGGCCGCGCTTCACGCCCCACATCATCGTGACCAGCACCGCGCCCACGCCCGTGCCCGCCACGCCCGCCGTCGGATTGAACGCCTCGCGGAAGATCAGCGCGAAGCTCGGCAGGATCTGGTCCGCGTTCGCCAGGATCACGATCATGGCGCCGACCACGTAGATCACAGCCATCGCCGGCGCCAGCACGGACGTCACCTTCCCGATCCGCTTGATCCCGCCGATGATCACCGCGAACACGATCGCGGTCGTGACCAGCCCCGTGATCCAGGTCGGCGTGCCGAACGCGGCCCGCACCGAGTCCGACACGGTGTTCGCCTGCACCGCGTTCCCCGTCAGGAACGCCGTGAATCCGAGCATGACCGCGAAGAACACGGCCATCCACTTCCAGCGCGCACCGAGCCCGCGCTCGATGTAGTACATCGGCCCGCCCGAGACCGAACCCTCGAGCGCGTCCGGGTCCGTGTCGGCCGTGACGTCACGGTACCGCTGCGCCAGCGTGACCTCGGTGAACTTGACCGCCATCCCGAGGAACGCCGTCACCCACATCCAGAACACCGCACCGGGGCCGCCCCAGTGGATCGCGATCGCGACGCCGGCGATGTTGCCGATCCCGACCGTCGCCGACAGCGCCGTGGACAGCGCCTGGAAGTGCGACACGTCGCCCGGCTCGTTCGGGTCGTCGTACTTGCCGCTCGTGACCGCGATCCCGTGACCCAGCCGACGGATCTGGATGAAGCCCAGGTACAGCGTCAGGAAGATCCCGGTGCCGAGCAGCGCGATGACGACGTACGGGATCTCCTCGCCGCCGACCGGGATCCCCTGATTCCAGACCCAATCGTTCAGGGTCGAGACGATCTGGTTGAACCGTTCCATTGGCTCCCTCGTGAGGCGGTTCGAATTGGATGGCCGGCCGCCAGCGCGGCGAACGAGCGCACGCGCCGCCAAGGCGCCGCTGCCTTCAAGTTCCGTTCTGGCAACGACTTATGAGGAAAACAAACGACGTCGTCGCGACTACACCGCCATCGGCGCGGAAGGTCCGCGGCGGTCGCGGGCCGCTCCGGGCGGCGGGGCGCACGACGTCGGTTCGATCGTCGGAATCGGCGTTGAAGCGGGCACAATGTAAGGCGGACGTGGCAGATGCGCCACCTTTGCCGTGGAACGCGCGGGTGGGCGGGCCGGTAGACAGGTTGCCGGGAGCGCGTGGGGGCGTGTGTCGCCTCCGCGCCCGCGCCCGCCTCCGCGCGCGCCCGCGCCCTCGCCCGACCCGGTGTCCGCGCCGGTGCCCGGTGCCCGCGCCCGGTGCCCGCGCCCGTGCTCGCGCCCGTCCTCTCGCCCTCGCGCCCACGAGCCGCAGAATTCGCACACACCCGCCTTCGTGCCGTCAATTGGCATGCTTCGCGCGCGCGACGGCGTTATCTTGCTACCATGAGGATCGCGACCCGACTCGTGCTGGTGCTGGGCGTCGCGGTGACCGCCGTGATGGTGATCTACGGCGCGATCTCGCAGGTGCAGCGGCGGGCGTTGCTGTCGGCCTCGCTGGAGCGGGAGACGGCGATGCTGGCGCGGACGCTCCAGATCACGGTGGACAACGCGTTGCGGGACCGCCGATTCTCCGATCTCGCGCCGGTCCTGTCCCGCGTGCTCGATGACCGGGAGACGTTCCTCGCCGCGGTGATCGACACGGCGGGCCGGATCGTGGCGGGCGGGCCGGCGCCGGCGCTGGCGTGCCTGCGTCGACACCACGCGTCGGCGTTTCGCGCACCGGTCGGCGGCGCGGGTTGGATGGAGTGTGGAGAGCGCATCTCGTGGGTGGTGCTGCCGGTGCGTGCTCCGGCCGAAGCCATAGCGATCGGGCGGCGCGCGAACGTGATCGAGCGGGAGCTCGCGAACTCGCGCGTGCGGATCGCGATCACGACGCTGGTGCTGGCCGCGGCCGCCGCGCTGGCGATCATGGGCGTGCTGCGCCGCACGCTGTCGCTGCCGCTCGAGGCGATCATGCGTGGCGTGCGTACGCTCGGCGGACCGCAGCCGCCCGAGCCGATCCGGCTGGGTCGCGCGGGCGGCGAGCTGCGCGACCTGGCCGCGGCGTTCAACGAGATGGCGGACCGGCTGGAAGGGAAGCGTCGCACGCTCGAGCGGCAGACGGAGGAGCAGATCGCGCTCGAGCGGCGACTTCGGCAGTCGGAGAAGTTCGCGGCGCTGGGCCGGTTCACGGGCGGTGTCGCGCACGAGCTGGGCTCGCCGCTGAACGTGATCGCGATGCGCGCGGAGGCGGTCGCGGCGGACGCCGGCGCCACGCCGCGGATCCGCCGGCAGGCGCGGGAGATCGTGGCGCAGGTCGACCGCGTCGCCGCGCTCGTCCGCGGGCTGCGGCACGTCGCGCGTCGGCACCCGGTCGAGGTCCGGCCCGTCGACGTGGCCGCGGTCGCGACGGCGGTCGCCGCCGAGTTCCGGCCGGCGGCGGAGCAGGGCGGCGTCGAGCTGCGCGTCATCGCGCCCGCAGCGCCGGTCCGCGTCGACGGCGACGCGCTTCTCCTCGGCCACGCGGTGGGCAACCTGGTCGCGAACGCGCTGCACGCGCTGCGCGAGAGGCCCGGCACCGGCCGGATCACGCTCGAGGTCGCGCGCGACGGCGCGGACGCGCGCATCGTCGTCGAGGACAACGGCCCCGGCATCGCGCCGGAGCACCTGCCCTACCTGTTCGACCCGTTCTTCACGACGAAGGACGTCGGCGAGGGGATGGGGTTGGGGCTGGCGATCACGCTCGGCATCGCCGAGGAGCACGGCGGCACCGTCGTCATCGCGCCGCGCCCGGAGGGCGGCGTGCGCGCGACGATGACGATCCCGCTCGCGGCCGATGCCCCGGTCCCCGTGGAGGCCACGTGAACGCGACCGACCGCGAGCGGATCCTCGTCGTCGACGACGACGCCTCGTTCCGCCGCACGCTCGCCGAGGTGCTCGACGCCCACGGCTACGAGGCGGCGGCCGCACACGACGCCGCCGACGCGCTCGAAAGACTCCAGGCCGAGCCGGTCGACCTCGTCATCACCGACGTCGTCATGCCCGGCGTCAAAGGCGACGCGCTGCTGCGCCGGATCCGCGAGACGTTCCCGGAACTGCCGACCATCGCCGTGACCGCGTTCGGCACGATCGACGGCGCGCTCGAGCTGACCCGCGCCGGCGCGGCCGACTACCTGACCAAGCCGTTCCGCACGCAGGCGCTGCTCGACTCCGTCGCCCGCGTGCTGGACGAGAGCCGGCCGCGTCGGCTCGAGGCCCGTGCCCGCCGCGGCCTCGGCGACCACCTCGACGGCATCGTCGGCGCGAGCCGGCCGATGCTCCGGCTCTTCGACCGCATCGGCCGCGTCGCACGGTCGCCGGCGCCGGTCCTGATCACCGGTGAGACCGGCACCGGCAAGGAGCTCGTCGCCCGCGCCGTGCATCGCGCCAGCGGCCGCGGCCCGTTCGTGCCCGTCAACTGCGGCGCGCTCCCGGACGCCCTCCTCGAGTCCGAGCTGTTCGGATACCGCAAGGGCGCGTTCACCGGCGCCGAGTCCGACAAGCCGGGCCTCTTCGAGAGCGCCGAGGGCGGCACGCTGTTCCTCGACGAGATCGGCGAGCTGCCGCTCGCGCTCCAGCCGAAGCTGCTGCGCGCGATCGAGACGGGCGAGGTCCGGCGCGTCGGCGGCGTCGAGACCCGTCGCGTCGACGTGCGCATCATCGCCGCCACGCACCGCGACCTCGAGCACGCGGTCGAGCGCGGCGCGTTCCGCGACGACCTCTACTGGCGCCTCGCCGTGCTGCACCTCGACGTGCCGCCGCTCCGCGACCGGCCGGCAGACATCCCGCTCCTCGTCGAACGATTCCTCGCCGACCGCGCCCGCCGCGACGCAGGGCGCGAGGCCACGCTCGCGCCCGCCGCCCTCGGCGCACTCGTCGAATTCGACTGGCCCGGCAACGTGCGCCAGCTCTTCGCGACGCTCGAACGCGCCGCGACGTTCGCGACCGGACCCGTCATCGGCACCGACGACCTGCCGGCCGAGATCCGCCGCGCCGGCGCCGCCGCGATCCTCGTCCGCTCCGCGGCCGATCGCGCGCTCACCCTCGAAGCGCTCGAGCGCGAGTACATCCTCGAGGTCCTCCGTCGAACCGGCGGCAACAAGACCCGCGCCGCCGAGTGGCTCGGCATCCCGCGCCGCACGCTCTACCGCCGGCTCGACGCGTACGACGTCGCGGCGGACGGGGAGTGACGCGGCGATCCGCTCCGCGGACCGCCCGCGCCGCCGCTCACGTTCGGCCGGTTTCTCGCATCCCGTTCGCATGGCCCGGTACCGCTCCGGCGGGCGCCTCTCCCTGCGCGACCGCCTCCGCTCGCTGCGCTCGCTTCGCAAAATCAGGGTCGCTCCGGAAGAGGCGCCCGCCTCCGCTCTTCGCGAACGCCCGGGCGAGCCGGCGAATCCGGCGTGGGACCGTGACCTGCGCGGCCGGCCGCGTGCCATGCCGGCACGCGCGGTTCCGGCGCCGGTCGCGGGCGGATTGGCGGCTGTGTGCCACCGTGTCACGATCCGCCGCCCAGGCACCCGCCGGGCGACGGATCGGAAGACCGCGTAGCCACGCGGTTTTTCGCGTTTCGGGCGAGTGGCGCGGGCCGTGCCTGTGCGCGGGGCATGGCTCGATACCCGATCGGCGGTTCCGTCGCCGCGTTCCAGCGGCTCGCCTCGCTGGCGCTGCTGCTCGCGCTCATGGCCGGGCTGCGGTCGGCGCTGGCGACGATCGGCGCGGTGCCGGACCCCGTGCGCAGCGCGACGGTCGCGCTCGGTTTCCTGCTGCTGGCGGCGTTCATCGCCGGCAAGCTGGCGGCTGGCATCGGCCTGCCGCGCATCACGGGGTACATCTTGCTCGGTCTGCTGGTAGGTCCCGACGTGTTGGGACTGGTGCGCGCGGCGGACATCGCGCAGCTCAGTCTGATCGACGACATCGCGATCAGCCTGATCGCGCTCGCGGCGGGCGGCGAGCTGAAGATGGCCGAGCTGCGGTCGCGCGGGCGGTCGATGACGCTGATCATGGTCGCCGAGATGGCGGCCGTGTTCGCGGTGGTGGTGGCGGTGGTGGCGGCGCTGGCGGGCGTGCTGCCGTTCACGCGCGGCCGGCCGACGGTCGAGGTCGCGGTGATCGCGTTGATCCTCGGCTCGATCGCGATCGCGAACTCGCCGTCCGTCGCGATCGCGGTGATCAACGACACGCGCTCGCGCGGCCCCGTCACGTCGACGGTGCTGGGCGTGACGGTCCTGAAGGACGTGGCCGTGATCCTGTTCTTCGCGATCGGGCTGTCCGTGGCGCGTTCGGTGCTCGCGGGCGGCGCCGGCGTCGACGCCGCGTTCTTCGCCGAACTGCTCTTCGAGATCGGCGGCTCGATCCTGGCCGGCGCGGTCATCGGCTGGGGCGTTGCGCACTACCTGCGCGCCGTCGGCGCGCACATGGTGCTCTTCACCCTCGCCGTCGCGTTCCTCGCGTCGCACATCGCGGCCGCGCTGCACCTCGAGGTGCTGCTCGTCTCGCTCTCCGCCGGGTTCTTCCTGGAGAACATCAGCCCCGTCCACGGCGAGCCGTTCGTCGAGGCGCTGGAGGCGAATTCGCTCCCGGTCTACGCGCTCTTCTTCGCGCTCGCGGGCGCAGGATTGCACCTCGACGAGCTGGCCCGGCTCTGGCCGTTCGCGCTGCTGCTCGTCGCGGCCCGCGCTGTGGCGATCTTCGCCGGGACGTGGGCCGGCGCGCGGCTGGCGCGAGCCGAGCCCGTCGTGCGCCGCTACGCCTGGCTCGGCTTCGTCTCCCAGGCCGGCGTCACGCTCGGGATGGTCATCATCGCCGCGCGCGCGTTCCCCGAATGGGGCGAGCAGCTGCGCACGCTCTTCGTCGCAATGGTCGCGATCCACGAGCTCGTCGGGCCGGTACTGCTCCAGTCCGGGCTGCGCCGCGCCGGCGAGATCGGCGCGCGCGGTCCCCGGCGCAGCGGCGTGCTCGAGGAACGGGTCCCCGCCGCCGAAGCGTGACTCGCCGGCCGCGCGCCCTTCGCGGCCCGTGCCTACCGCCAGCAGCCGACCCGCCCCGCCGGGATACGGTGCCCAGGAGCCGGGCGGAGGCGGCCGCAACCCTCGAACCAAGCGAGCACCGCCCCGAACCGAAGCCGCGCGCGACCCGCGGAGAGTGCCCGTACCGCCCACGAGCGGAGACGTGGGCGGCCCGCGGAGAGTGCGAGGCCTGCCAGAGAGCGGAGGCGTGGGTGGCCTGCGGAGGGTGCGAGGACCGCCAGAGAGCGGAGGCGTGGGTGGCCCGCGGAGAGTGCCCGTCCCGCCCAAAAGCGGAGGCGTGGGTGGCCCGCGGAGAGTGCGAGGACTGTCTGAGCGAGCGCAGCGAGCGAGTTCCGCAGCACTCGGAGCGGGCCACCCACGCCGGAGCGTTGCCGGCAAATCGCAGCACTCGGAGCGGGCCACCCACGCCGGAGCGCTGCCGGCGAAGCGCAGCACTCGGAGCGAGCCGCCCACGCCGGAGCGTTGCTTGCCAGGCGCACTCGCGCTCGGAGCGGCCCACCCGCGCCGGAGCGCCCCTCGCAAAGCGCAGCACTCGGAGCGGCCCCGCCCGCGCCCGGGGCCGTGCCGTGGCTCACGGCGCGTTGTACACCACGACCGGGCAGCGGGCGCGGTCCAGGATCCGCTCGACGCGGGGCCCGAGGAACAGCCGGTCGGAGCCCGGCCGCACGTTCGTGCCGAGGACGATGAGCCCGCACCCGATCTCCGCGGCGACCCCGAGCAACGTCTCGTCGGGTTCGCGGCCGATGCGGACGAGCGGCAGCGTCTTCACGTCGTGCGCCCGGCCGAGTGCCGCCAGCTCGCGGACGATCGCCTCGGCCGCCGCGAAATGGCGGTCCTCCGCGTCGGCGCGGGTGTGCACGTACGTGTCGTCCTCGCGGGCGCGGACCACGTGGAGCACGACGACCAGGTCGTCCGGCTCCGCCATGCGGAACGCGAGCTCGGCGGCGTGGCGCGCGGCGAGCGAGCCGTTCGTCGGCACCAGGATGCGGCGTGGGTCGCCGCCATCGCGTTCGATGCCGCCCTTCACGACCAGCGTCGGGCACGGCGCGAGCCGGACGACGCGGTCGATGAGCGGGTGGAACACGGCGTCGGTCTCCCGGTGCGATGCCTCCGTCGCCCCGAGGATCAGCAGGTCGTAGTGCTTGTGCGCCTCGTCCAGGATCTCGCGCGCCGCGTCCCGGCTCTCGACCACCTTCTTCGCGACGTCCGCGCCCGTGAAGAGCGGCGCCAGCCGCTGGAGGTACGTCGCGCCCTCCGGCTTGCGGCCGCGGTCCGTCACGGTCAGCAGCGTCACCGCGAGCGACGACTTCTCGGTCATCCGCTCGAGCAGGTTCGCCTCGAGCGCCTGCGTCGCGCTCGCCGCGGGCCGCGCGCGCACCGGGAGCAGCACGCGCTGGATCTTCGCGACCGGGCTGCCGGCGGCGAGCTCCTCGCGGCGCAGCCGTTCCAGCTCCTGCGGCTCCGGCTTCACCCGCGCCAGCACCCAGCGCAGCGCCGGCGGCGCCATGAGCGACGTCGCCATCGCCATCACGACGATGATCGAGAACATGTCCTGCGAGAGGATCCCGAGCTCGAGGCCGATCGTCGCGATGATGATCTCCATCGCGCCGCGCGCGTTCAGCCCCGCGCCGAAGCTGAGCGCGGTCCAGTGGTCGCGCCGGCCGATCAGACGGGCGCCGAGGTACGTCCCTACGAGCTTCCCGCCGGACGCGACCGCGATGACCAGCAGCGTGATCCCCAGCAGCCGCGGCTCGAGCAGCGCCCGCGCGTCGACCTTGAGCCCCGCCACCGCGAAGAAGATCGGCGTGAACACCGCGAGCGATGCCGTGATCAGCCGGTGGTGCACGGACTCCGGCAGCCGCGGCATCTGCCCGAACAGGATCCCCATGACGAACGCACCGAGCACCGCCTCGAGACCGAGCGCCTGCGTCAGCGCGCCCCACGCGAACGTCAGCACGACGACGAGCGTGACCAGCCGGTCGTCGCTCCGCACCTCGTCCTGCACGAAGTCCAGCAGCCGCTTGACCAGCCACCGCCCGAGCGTGAAGCTCACGACCATGAAGATCGCGACGCTGCCGATCGACTTCGACACCGCGCCCGCGGTGATCGCGCCCGTCCCCGCCAGACCCGCCACGATCGAGAGCAGGATCCAACCCGTCGTGTCGTCGCTCATCCCCGCGGCGATGATCGTCTGTCCGATGTCCCGCCGCATCAGGTTCATGTCCATCAGGACCTTCGCGATCACCGGGATCGCCGAGATCGACATCGCCGTGGCGACGAAGAGCGCGAAGACCAGCCGCTGGTCCGTGCCCGGCTGCGCCAGCAGGTCGGCCGGCAGCAGCCAGCCCAGCGCGAGCCCGCTCGTGAACGTGACCACGATCCCGCCGAACGACACGCCGATCGCAGTGCGCGCATGCTGCCGGATCAGCCCCAGGTCCGTCTCGAGCCCCGTGATCAGCAGCAGGAACAGCGCGCCGACGAGACTGATCACCTCGAGCAGATGGCCGCCCAGCGCGTCGTGCGGCACGATCCACGCGCCGAGCGCGGGGAAGAGGCCGCTGAGCAGCGACGGCCCGAGCAGAATCCCCGCCAGGATCTCGCCCACGACCGATGGCTGCCCCAGCCGCCGCGCGATCTCGCCCATCGCCCGCGCGGAGAACAGGAGTACGGCGATCTGCACCAGCAGGAGCAGAACGTGATGATGCGGTGCTGCCGTGAACGGCGTCGTCAAATCCGATCCTTCCGTTTACAGGCCACTCGATGTCGAACGCGGCCGGCACGACCCGTCGGCGTCGCATCCGGCGACACGTCCGGCCGCACGCGTTCGGCGACACGTCCGGCGACGCATCCGGCGACGCATTCGGCGTCGCGTTCGGCGTCCCATCCGGCCGCACGCGTCCGTCACAGGGCACGGCCCGTGCCCAGGATGTATACCCCGGACAAGTGCCGATATTCCAATTGTTTCAGGGATTTTTCGCGACGGACGGGGGAGGCGCGGGTGTGTCGCCGTGGCACGCGACCGGGCGCCGGCGCCCGGTCGCATCAACGCCGGACCGGCCGCAGCTCGCGGTCGAGCCGGACGACCAGCCCCGACAACCCCCCGGCCTCGCCCCGGTCCGGGTAGCGCGCGTCGCCGATCCGCACGCGGTAGCCGTCAGCGAGCGTGTCCACGACGAAGACGGGGAAGCGGGACCAGACCAGGAAGTTGCGGGCACGCGCGGTCGCGGCGGCCGCGTCGATCACCGGGCCGCGCGGCACGCGGAGAATGCTGTCCGTCCCGATGCGTGCGCGCGGATTGCGGAGCCAGTCGAACGTGCCGAGGTGGTAGGCGCCCGGCGTCTCGACCACGACCGTGCTCCGGAACGGGTTCGCCGGGGTCGGCGCGACCATCACGCGCCCGACCGGGCCGATCCCGAGCGCGTGCGCCGTCTCGCGCACGCTGCGCGCGGCGGCCCGGCCCGATCCGACCATGAGCACGACATACGCGACAGCGACGCCGAGCGCCCAGCGCGCGGCGGCGAGCGTCGCGCGGCTTCCCGGGCGCCTGGCCGCGCGGCCGGCGACCGCGTCGGCGGCGTCCGCCGGCCGGGTCGCGGACCGGCGCGAGCTGCGCGGATCGAGACCGCGGATCGACAGCGTGGCCGGCGCGTCCGCACTGCCGGTGACCCAACGCGCCAGCGCGATCGCGGCGAGCCCGCCGAGCCACCCGGCCTTCGCGCCGGCGGGCACGAGCGGCACGGCCAGGACCAGCGCGCTCGCGGCCGCCGTCAGCGCGAGCCACGCGACGAGCGCGCGGCCCCGCGGCGCGCTCGCCAGGAACGATGCCGCGCCCAGCGCGAGCCAGAGCCACGGGTCGATGATGAAGAGCGCGTCGCCGTAGAACCACCGCATCGAGAGCGGCGCGAGCAGCCGGATCCCGTAGGTGTTCATCCAGTCGAGCGCCGGGTGCGTCAGCACGCCGACGATCGCGAGCAGCACGATCGGCAGCGCGCGCGCCGGCTCCGCCCCGGGCTCCCGCCGGCGACGGATCCCTCGGTCCCACGCCAGCACCGCACCCGCCACCAGGAACGGGAGCAACGCCATCGCCAGCGGGCCGTGCGTCCAGCCGCGACGGAACGCCAGCGCGAAGTACTCGTCGCGGAAGAAGTAGATGAACGCGTCGATGTCCGGCGCATTCGCCGCAAGGACCAGCGTCGGCGCCGCAAGCGGCGAAGCGCGGCGCAGCCCCGCGGCGGCGAGGGCGGCGCCGGCGAGCGAGTGGGTGAGGTTGTCCATGGCTCCTTACCGGACCTGGCTCCTTACCGGACCTGGCACCGAAATCCAATGTTGCTACAAATTGCCATGATCTGTCCACACTGGCGAGTGCACGGGCGGCCGCTGTGGGCGTTGCGGCGCCGGAACCCGGGGACAGCCCCATGCCGGAACCGGTCAATTCTGGAAACCGGTGCCAGGTCCGCGAGGGTTTCCATGTCGGAACCGGTCAATTCCGCCGCGAACGCATTCACGACCCCCTCCCGCCTCCACCGACGCTTCTGGACCGGCTCCACGACCGCCCCGGTTGCCCCGCGCCGGCGACGTCCTTATTCCTAACAGGTCCCCCGGGCGCGGATCCGACCGATGAGCCACCCGACCGACGCACAGGCCGCCGGCGCGCCCACCACCGCCGACCGATCGACAGAGGAAGCCATGACGCGGATCTCGCCCCGTGCCCGCACGGTCGTCGTTGCCCTCGCCCTCGTCCTCGCCGTGCGCGACGCCGCGGCGCAGGGTCTCTCGACCGTCGAGCGCGAGATCGCCGCTCACGTCGACGCGACGTTCGAGGACGCCGTCGCGCTGCTCGAGCGGATCGTGAACATCAACAGCGGGACCATGAACCGGGCGGGGAACGAGGCCGTCGCCGATGTGCTGGCCGTCGAATTCGAGGCGCTCGGCTTCGACGTCCGCTGGTCGCCGCTCCCGGACTCGCTGAACCGATCCGGCCACCTGATCGCGGAGCGGACGGGGAATCGCGGCAAGCGCGTCCTGCTGATCGGGCACCTCGACACGGTGTTCGAGGAGGACAGCCCGTTCCAGCGTTTCGAGCGCGACGGCGACGTCGCCGCGGGTCCCGGCGTCGCGGACATGAAGGGCGGCGACGTCGTCATCCTCCAGGCGCTGCGTGCGCTCGACGCCGTCGGCGCGCTCGAGGACGCGACGATCCGCGTCATCCTGACCGGCGACGAGGAGAGTCCGGGCGAGCCGCTCGAGGTCGCGCGGCGCGAGCTGATCGAGCTCGCGAAGCGGAGCGACGTCGCGCTCGGCTTCGAGGGCGGCTCGCGCGACGGCGCGGTCGAGTACGGGGTCGTCGCGCGGCGCAGTTCGAGCGACTGGCGGCTGCGTGTCACCGGCCGGCGGGCGCACTCGTCGGGCGTGTTCAGCCGCGGCGTCGGCGCGGGCGCGATCTTCGAGGCCGCCCGCATCCTGCACCGCTTCTACGAGGAGGTGCGGGGCGAGGAGTACCTGACGTTCAACCCCGGCGTGATCCTGGGCGGCACGGACGTCGAGATCGACTACGGCGTGAGCGGCGGGACCGCGTTCGGCAAGACGAACGTCGTCGCGCAGACGGTCGTGGTCAGCGGCGGGATCCGCACGATCTCCCGCGAGCAGCTGGAGCGGGCGCGGGCGAAGATGCGCGCGATCGTCGCCGAGAGCCTCCCCGGCACGTCCGCCGAGATCGAGTTCTTCGACGGCTATCCGTCCATGCCGCCGACGGAAGGGAACCGCGCGCTCCTCGCCGTCCTCGACGACGTCAGCCGCGACCTCGGCTACGGCCGGATCGTACCCTTCGACCCGGGCGGCCGCGGCGCCGCCGACGTGTCGTTCGCCGCGCCGCACGTCGACGCCGCGCTCGACGGCCTCGGCCCGTACGGCACCGGCTCGCACACGACCGAGGAAACCGTCGACCTGCGGTCCATGACGAAGGCGGCGAAGCGCGCGGCGGTGCTGATCTACCGGCTGACGCGAGGGGACGAGGTGCTGTAGGCATCCCCGCGCAGCCGCGCCGCGCCCTCCGCCCCGGGGCCACCCTCTTCAACGGCCTGTTTCTCGCCGAGCTTGCCCGCGCGCTCGACGGCCCGCTGAGCGGGCGACTCGATCTCCGGGTGCGGCTGGCGGGCGTCGGCGCGTCCACGACCGCGGCGCCGCCGGTCTGGAGCTTGCGCACGATCACCACTGCCGGCTAACCCGGGCGTCGGCGTGGATCCCCCGCGCCGGCGATCACTACGGGCCGTCGACCCGTACAGGCGCACCGCACCGCACGACGGATGACACGCGCCGAGAAACCCAGCCCCGGGCGGCGACGCCGGACCGAGCGGATCGAAGCCGAGCAGTTCCGGCTACTCGTCGAGAGCGTGGTCGACTACGCCATCTTCATGCTCGACCCCGAGGGGCGCATCAGCACGTGGAA
This sequence comes from Longimicrobiales bacterium, assembly GCA_036381255.1. Classification (GTDB taxonomy): domain Bacteria; phylum Gemmatimonadota; class Gemmatimonadetes; order Longimicrobiales; family RSA9; genus CALBZE01. The sequence goes on from DASVDG010000103.1 coordinate 17,197, forward strand.
CCGGGGCGCCCAGCACATCAAGGGGTACACGGCCGACGAGATCCTGGGCAAGCACTTCTCGGTGCTCTACACGGAGCGCGACCGGCTGCGCAACCGCCCGGAAGAGGTCCTGCGCATCGCCGCGCGCGAGGGCCGCTTCGAGGAGGAGGGCCCGAGACGTCGCAAGGACGGCTCCGTCTTCCCGGCGCACGTCACGATCACGGCGTTGCGGGACGACGCGGGGCGGCTCATCGGCTTCGCGAAGGTGACGCGCGACCTCTCGGATCGGAAGTCGCGCAGGCAGGCGACGCGGTTCCTCGCCGAGGCGAGCCGCATCCTCGCCACGTCGCTGGACTACGAGGAGACGATCCCGCGCGTGGCCCGGTTCCTGGTGCCCGCCGTCGCCGACTGGTGCACCGTGGACCTGCGCGAGAACGGCGCGATCCGCCGGATCGGCAGCGCGCACGTGAACCCCGCGAAGGAGCGCCTCGTGCGCGAGCTGGCGCAGCGCTACCCGCCGGATCCGGACACGCCGATCAGCGTGGCCCGCGTGATCGAGACCGGCCGCCCGGAGCTGCTCCCCGAAATCCCGGACGAACGACTGCGCGAGACCGCGCGCGACGAGGCTCACCTCCGCCTGCTCCGGGACCTCGCACCCAGGTCCGCCCTGGCCGTACCCCTGGTCGCCCGCGGCGAGGTGCTGGGGGCGATCACGCTCGTCACCTCCGAGTCGCGCCGCCGGTACGACGAGGACGACCTCACCTTCGCCGCGGCGCTGGCGGACCGCATCGCGATCGCGGTCGACACCGCCCGGCTCATCGCGCAATCGGAGGAGGCACGGGGCGAAGCCGAGCGACGGGCCAGGGAGGAGTCCGCCCTGCGACAGGCGGTCGGCGCCGTCACCGAGAGCTTCACCGTCGCCGACGTGATCCACCGGATCGCCGAGAGCGCCGTGCAGGCCACGAACGCCGACGGCACCGCGGTCGAGCGGATACATCTCGACACGGACGAGATCGAAGTCGTCGCGGTGGCAGGGAAGGTCGCGCTGCCGCTCGGCGAGCGGCTCCGCTTCCACGGCTCGCTGGCCGAGCAGGTGACGGAGCGAGGCAAGCCGCTGCTGATCGAGAGCCTCGCGGAGACGCGCGAGCCGGTCCCCGCGCACTGGCCGGAGACGTGCGCCGACTGCTCGCTGCTGGTCCTGCCGCTCGTCGATTCGGGCGAGGCGATCGGCGCGCTGATCCTGCTGCGCACGCGCGAGAAGCACGTGTTCCGCGAAGACGAGATCGGCCGCGCCGTCGCCTTCGCGTACCTCGCCGCGCTCGCGTTCCGGAGGGTGCACCTCCTCGAGGAATCGGAGCAGCGCCGCGAAGAACTGCTCGAAGTGCTCGAGAGCCGGTCCCGCCTCATGCGCGGCTTCTCCCACGACGTGAAGAATCCGGTCGGCGCCGCCGGGGGCTTCCTCGAGCTCCTCGCCGACGGCACGCTCGGCGACCTGACCGAGAAGCAGATGGAGGGCATCACACGGGCGCGCCGGGCGATCGACCGGGCGCTCCGGCTCATCGACGACCTCCTCGAGCTGGCGCGCGCCGAGGCCGGGCAGATCGACATCCGGCCGCAGCCGATCGAGTTGCGGGAGGCCATCCACGAGATGGTCGAGGAGTACCGCGCCCCGGCCGAGGCGAAAGGGCTTGCGGTCGAATACCACCTCCCGGAAGCACTGCCCGTCATCGAGAGCGATGTCGGTCGCATTCGCCAGATCCTCGGCAACCTGCTCTCGAACGCCGTGAAGTACACGGACCGGGGCGGGATCACGGTCCGCGTCGAGATCCGGGAGAACGGTCGGGCGCCGCGCCCCGGCCGCTGGGTCGGGATCGCCATTACCGACACGGGGCCCGGCATCCCCGAGGACAAGCAGGAGCTGCTGTTCCAGGAGTTCAAACGCATCACGCCCGGCGCCGAACGCGGCGCCGGGCTCGGCCTCGCCATCAGCCGACGCGTCGCCCGGGCGCTGAACGGCGACGTCACCGCCGAAAGCGCACCCGGCCGCGGGTCGACCTTCACCCTATGGCTGTCGCTGGAGTGAGCCGCGGCGCCCCCGCGCCCGCCGGCGCGGCGCCCGAACGCGTCGGCTCCGACCCGACCGCTATTCCGTCGCCGCCGGCGGCCCGAACGGCACCGGCGGCCGGTTGATCATCATCGTCGCCACGGCGTCGAAGAACTGACGCAGCATGGCATCGACGTCGGGCGGGAATCCGACCTCGTCCAGCGCGTTCCCCATCAGCTCGACCCACCGGTCGCGCGCCCGCGGATCGATCGCGAACGGCATGTGCCGCATCCGCAGCCGCGGATGCCCCCGCCGCTCGATGTAACGCTGCGGCCCGCCGAATCGCCCGACCAGGAAATCCCGCAGCCGCTCCTCCGCGCCATCCATGTCGTCCGCCGGGTACATCGGCCCGAGGATCTCGTCCGATGGCACCTGCCGGTAGAACGCGGCGACCAGCCGCCGAAACCCTTCTTCTCCGACCGCGTCGAAGATCTCGATGTCTCTCATGCCCCTCTGTTACCATCCGCCCCGGCCGCCGTTCCTCCCCGGCGCTCCGTGGAACCCAAATCTCCCGCTTCCGCGGGGCGCCGAGCTCGACCGTCGGCCGGGGCCCGCTCCCGGATCTTCCCGTTCGCGGACGCCAACGCCGGCGACGGCGTTTCTGTCGAGGCGTCGACTCGCGGGCCCACGCGCATGCGGCTGGTCCAAACGACGTGCTCGGCCAGCAGGTGATTTACGCCGCGGGCCCACGCGCATGCGGCTGGTCCGTTCCCGCGCGCTACCCCTCGGCGTTCACTCGGTTTTCAACGCCTGCACCGGATCCACCCGCGACGCCCGCAGCGCCGGCAGGTACCCGGCGCCCAGCGCGACGACGCCGAGCAGCACCGCCGAGGCCGCCATCACGACCGGGTCGTGCCCCGTGAGCCCGTACAGCAGCGACCGGGCGATGCGCCCGAGCCCGAGCGCCGCCGCGAGGCCGATCGTGCCGCCGGCAAGGAGCATGATCGCGACCTGGCGGAGCACCAGCGCCCGGACGCGGCGGCCGTCGGCGCCGAGCGCCATGCGCACGCCGATCTCGCGCGTGCGCTGCGCGACCGTGTACGCGAGCACGCCGTACAGCCCGATCGCGGCGAGCAGCGTGGCCAGCGAGGCGAACGCGGCGGAGAGCGTGCCGATCAACCGGTCGATGACCACGTTCTCCCGCACCTGCTGCGGCAGCGTCTTCAGGTCCTCGACCGGGAGGTTCGGGTCGACGCGCTCGATGACGGAGGGCACGGAACGGAGGAGCTGCCGGGGATCGCCGGCCGTTCGCACGTAGAACGTCAGGCGGCCGATGCTTTCGTCCTGCCGGTACGGCAGGAAGAAGACCGGCGGCACCTCGCCCTTGAGCCCGCTGTACCTCGAGTCCTCCGCAAGCCCGACGATGCGGATGTCCAGATCCGTCGTGTTCCCGAGGGCCATCCACTTGCCGACGGCGTCGCGGCCGAGGCCGAACTTCTTCGCGAACGCCTCGTTGACGACCGCGACCTTCGGCGTGCCCGCGTCGTCGCCGGCGGTGAACTCGCGCCCGGCGAGGATCGGGATCCCGAGCGTCCGGAAGTAGCCGGCGCCGACCTGATTGTAGCGCGAGTTGGAGTCGATGTCGGGCCCGTTCTCGAAGCCCTCGACCGAGACGTTGTTCCCCGAGTTGCTCCCGGTGAGGAGCGGGACGCGCGCTGCCGTGACGCCGGTCACGCCCGGCAGCGCGGCCAGCTCCTCCTCGACGCGCTGGAACAGGTTCCGCCGGCGCGCCGGCTCGTAGCCGTTCAGCGCCGGCGAGATGGCGAAGGTGACCACGTTCTCCGGGCGCAGCCCGAGGTCGACGCGGCTGAGGTTCGCCAGGCTGCGGAGGAATAGGCCGGCCGAGATGAGGAGCGCCATGGCGAGCGCGATCTGCGCGGTCACCAGTGTGTTGCGGAAGCGGGCGGCCGCGCGCGCGCCGGTGAGGTGGCCGGCGTTCGCCCGGATCGTCGTGACCAGCTCCGAGCGCGTGTTGTGCAGCGCGGGGAAGAGCCCGAAGAGGAGCCCGGTGCCGATCGAGAGCGTCGCGGCGAATAACACGGCGGCGCCTCGCAACTCGAGGTCGAGCACGAGCACGGCCTCGGTCGGCAGGAGCGACGCGATCAGCGACAGCGTCCATTGGGCGACGAGCAGGCTCGCGGCGCCCCCCATCGCCGCCAGCACGCACGCCTCGGTGAGGAGCTGCGCCACGACGTGCCGGCGGTTCGCGCCGAGCGACAGCCGCACGGCCATCTCCATGCCGCGGTGCGCGCCGCGCGCCAGGAGCAGGTTCGCAATGTTCGCGCAGGCGATGAGCAGCACGATCCCCGTGACGGTCAGCAGCAGGATGAGCGGCGTGCGCGCCTCCACGTGGATGTCGCTCTGCCCCCGCGAACCGGGCTCGACCGTGACCTCCTTCGCGCGGAACTGCGCCAGTCGCCGCTCGCTCATCCCCACCTGGAGCGGTGCCTCGACGTCGTTGATGATGCGGCGGTAGACCGTATTGATCGCCGTGCGGGCCCGCTCGATCGTGACGCCCGGCTGCAGCCGGCCGAACAGGTAGACCCAGTAGCTCCGCCGGTTCTCGAAGTCGTCGAACCCCGGCGACACGGCGCCGCGCATCGTGATCGGTAGGAAGATGTCCACCGGCTCGCCGAGCGTCGTCCCCTCGAACCCGCGCGGCGCGACGCCGACGATCGTGAACGGCCGGCCGTTCACGATGATCGTCTCGCCCACCACGTCCGGGTCGGCGCCGAGGTGCGTCTCCCAGTACGCGTGGCTGAGCACCGCGACGTAGTGCCCGCCGATCGTCTCGTCGTCCGCGGGCCCGAGCAGGCGGCCGAGCGCCGGGCGCAGGCCGAGCACCGGGAAGTACGAGCCCGACACCAGCAGCCCCTCGCCGCTCAGCGTCTGCCGGTCGAAGGCCAGGTTCACGCGAAACTCGCGATGCGCCGCGAGGTCCAGCCCGACATCGGCGCGTTCCAGGTCCCGGAACATCGGATAGCTGAACACGTATTCGCAGCCGCCCGCCGAGCCGCACGAGACCGAGCCCGACTTCGGCCCCGGCGAGCCCAGGTTGACCAGCCGCTCCGGCTCCCGAACCGGGAGCGGGCGCAGCAACAACTGCTCGAACAGCGAGAAGATCGCCGTGTTCGCGCCGATCCCCAGCGCGAGAGAGAGCACGGCGACGCCGGTCACGAACGGTGTCCGGAACAGCGTGCGGAACGCATATTTCAGGTTGCGCATGTCAGCCTCGATCGCGGTCGATTGCCGGGAAGCCGAAACGGCGTCCGGCAAGCGGCCTGCCAGGCGTGCGGACGGACGTATCTTGCGACACCGACGTCGTTTGTCGCGATCGGCGCGCGGACGGCACACCGCGCGCACTGTCCGGTTGCGGGACCGCCTCGTCCCGCAACCGGACGGCGAGCGCGCGGCCGGACCGATGCGGCCGACCACCGGTGCCACGGACGGCGGGCGCGGCGGACGCCGGGTGCACCGCGCGGCTTCTCCCGGCCGGCCGTGTGCCGTGAAACCCCGGTCCTCCCCGGACGTACAGGCCAGGACGCGCCGGCGATCCGGCCGGCGCGCATGCACACGACACGGAGGAAGACATGCAGAACGCCGCCGACGACGGGGGCCGTCCCGACCCGTTCCGGGAGTTCCAGGCCCGGATCGAGTCCGCGCTGGCCGACTTGAAGCCCCGGGTCCGCAAGGTGCTCGACGAGGCCGATGCCCGGGTGAATGCCGCGTACGAGGAGCTGAAGCCGAAGCTCGACGAGGCCTCGCGCGAGCTCCGGCCGAAGGTCGACCGCTTCCTGGCCGGTCTCCAGCCGCGGCTCGATGCCGTGATCCAGGATCTCCAGGCCGCCCTCGAGCGGCTGCGCCGGGGACTCGAAGCGCGTCGCGCCGCAGCGCGCGACGAATCCGTCGAAGAGGGTGAGCCCCCGGGAGAGAAGGCGACGTGAGGCGCGAGACCTCGCGCGCACCGGGCCGCGCCGGCCGGATCGGCGCCCGACCCGTACCCTGGCCGGGGGTCGTACGTTGCGGGAGGGAGTCTCATGGACAGCTTGACGATCGGCACGGCGCGGCTGGCGCTCGTGCAGGGCGACATCACGGAGCAGCGGGTCGACGCGGTGGTGAACGCCGCGAACTCCAGCCTGATGGGCGGCGGTGGGGTGGACGGCGCGATCCATCGGCGCGGCGGCCCGGCGATCCTCGCGGCGTGCCGCGAGATCCGTCGCACGCGCTGGCCGGACGGCCTGCCGACGGGTGAAGCGGTCGTGACGACGGCGGGCGAGCTGCCGGCGCGTCGGGTGATCCACACGGTCGGGCCGGTCTGGCGCGGCGGCGGCGCCGGCGAGCCGGAGCGGCTCGCGGCGGCGTACCGGAACTCGCTCGAGCGGGCGCGAGAGGAGGGGCTGCGCACCGTCGCGTTCCCGTCGATCAGCACTGGCGCGTACGGCTACCCGACGGAGCGCGCGGCGGCCATCGCGCTCCGCGCGGTCGCGGCGGCGCTCGAGGCGCACCCGGACGCGTTCGACGAAGTGCGTTTCGTCCTCTTCTCCGCCGCGGACCTCGAGACCTACCGCGAGGCGCTGGCCGGACTCGCGGCCGGGTGATGCGGCGGGCCGCGCGCCGGCTCGACCCGCCCGGCCGCGGCGACCGGCCGACGGCCGACCCGCCCGCGGCTGCGCGGCTCCCCCACCGCCCGCCGTCGGCGTCGAAGTGACCCGGCGGCGCGATCGTTCGTCATCCGACACGGCGTGCGCAAACTTTTCGCACGTTCCGATCTGATTCCGGCATCCGCCCACGCGGCGCTCGCGGCGGGTTGCGCGTATCCCCAGGATCCATCGTGGGATGCGAGATTCGGGCGGCCTGGTTCATCGATTGCAGCGTCGGCACGGTTCCGCGGGGCGGAAAAGGCCGATCCCGTGGACGGACATCCCGACGCGTGATTGGAGGAGGAACGCGATGCGCAAGGATCTGGTCAGAAGTGCGCTGGCGCTGGCGCTGGCAATGGCGGTGGTCGCCTGCGACGACGACGGGCCGACGGATGGGCAGCAGGACGAGTTGACGCAGGCCGAGGCGGAGGCGCTGGCCGCCGCGATGGCGAACCAGGGGTACGCGGGCGCCGAGGAGGGGTCGCAGGCGGGCGGCGAGCAGGCGTTCGCGCCGCAGTCTCACGGGGCCGGCGAGCATTTCAACTTCACGCTGGAGAACGTCGAGCGGCCGTGTCCGCTGGGCGGTACGGTGGTCCAGAACGCGTCGGGCTCGATCACGTCGTACACGGAGGAGGAGCGGGTCGTCATCGACCTGGAAGGCACGCAGACGCACGAAGCGTGCGGCTTCGCCGCGGAGCAGACCCAGTTCGAAGTGACCGGCGATCCGAACCTGGCCTGGACGGTCCACCTCGAGGCGGTGGACAGCCAGCCGGTCGGCGAGCAGACGGTCGCACTGGAGGGCGGCTTCACGTGGAGCTCGGCGGATGGCCGGTCGGGCACCTGCACCGTGGACCTGTCCGCCGTGCTGAATCCCGAGGCGCAGTCCTGGACGCTGACCGGCACCTTCTGCGGCGTGACGATCGAGAGCACGGCCAGCTGGACGGACGCGTGAGACCCGTCGGCTGACCGGGTCTTCCGAGCCTGGTCGGTGGACTGGCTTCACCCTGGAACACGGTCGCGTGGACCGCGCGATGTGCGACGGCCCCGGCGATTTCGCCGGGGCCGTCGCACATCCGGTGCGGCCGCGCCCGCGCGCCGCTGCGGCGGCGTCAGCATCGTCACGCGCCGGCCGCCTCCGTTTCCGCCGGCGCCGCGGCGGGCGCGAGGCGTCGCCCGAGCACGGCGGCGATCGCCATGTGGCCGGTCACGTTCGACGCGGTGCGGACCATGTCGGGGATCGTGTCGACGGCGAGGAGGATGCCGACGGCCTCGACGGGTAGCCCGGCGGAGAGCAGGACCGGCACCATGACGAGGATCGTGCCGCCCGGGACGGCGGGCACGCTGAAGCTGGTCAGCACGGACGCCAGCGCGACCGCCGCGTACTGCGACGGCACGAGCGGGATCCCGTAGAGGTGCGCGATGAAGAGCACGCCCCCGATCTGCGCGACGACGGTGCCGACGCGGAAGACGGAGGCGGAGAGCGTGAGGAAGAAGCCGCAGATCTCGGGCGGCAGGCCGAGCTCGTCCTCGGCGCCCTCCATCATCGCGGGGAGCGACGCGAGCGACGAGCGCGAGCTGAGCGCGACCGCCTGCGCCGGCCCGGCGGCGCGGGCGAAGCGCCGGACCGTCGTCCCGCCGGCGACGGCCGCCGCAGGGTAGAACGCGGCGATCAGCAGCGCGCAGATGCCGCAGACGACCAGGACGTACGCGGCGACGGCGCCGGCGGCGCCGAGGCCGAGGCCGGTCGCGAGCGGCAGCGCGAGCGCGAAGACGCCGATCGGCGCGAGCTCGAGCACCCACCGGACCAGCACGAGCATCGCGTCGGCGACGGCCTCGGCCAGGCCGATGATCCGCTCGCGGCGCTCCGCGGAGAGCCGCGTCGCCGCGACGCCGAGCGCGACGGAGAAGACGATCAGCGGGAGCAGCGCGCCGTCGGCGCCGGCGGCGATCGGGTTCGCCGGCACGAGCCCGACGACCCAGTCGAGGAAGCCGGGCAGTTCCTCGGCCCGGCCGGCGACGGCGCCGGCGCTCTCGCGCAGCGCTGCCGCGCCCTCGGGATCGAACGGCAGCCGGCCGAGCAGCGGCGGCGCGATCAGCACCGTGACGACGGCCGCCGCGCCGAGGACCAGGAAGAAGAACGCGACCGCGCGGCCGCCGATCCGCGCGATGACGCGCGGGTCCGCCGCCGATGCCACGCCCACCACGATGCTCGCGACGACGAGCGGGATGACCGTCATGCGCAGGGCGTTGACCCAGATCGTGCCGACCGGCTCGATGAACGGGATCGCGGCGGCGAGCGTCGGGCTCCCCGAGAGCGAGATCAGGATGCCGGCCGCCAGGCCGGCGACGAGGCCGATGAGGACGCGCACGGTCAGGGACATCGTATCACGGGATTCGGGAAATCACTGGTCCGGTACGGCCCGCGCGCGGGCCGCGACGGAGGATGCCGGCCGCGACGAGCCCGGCGCCGACCGGGCAAGGTAGACCGCACCGGCGGTCCGGCGCAATCTCCCGCACGTCGCGAGCGGCGGGCCGCGCGCGCTTCCGGCGTCGCGCGATCGCTTCCGGCGGGCCGCGCGTTGCGTTACGTTACGTTGTACGCGGAGCCCGCGACGGCGCCGGGGCGGCGCGCGGACGGGAACGTCCGGGCAGCACCGGAGAAGGGAGGATCGCGCGCGGA
>DASVDG010000104.1:0-12949 GCA_036381255.1 Longimicrobiales bacterium
GCCCGGGCGGGCCCGCTTCTGGCGGCGGTGGTCCGGACGCCGGCCCCGCCGGCGGGCCTGCCCCCTGCGGCGGACCGCCCAGATCCCCGTGCGCCTCCGCCGCCTGCTCGTCCATGCGACGCTTGCGCAGCCCGACCGCGCCGAGCACGCCGAGCGCGACGGCGCCCGCGGTCGACAGTGCGGCGCTCTCCGTCAGGTTGCGGCTCGGCAGCTTCGGGTCCCGCGGCAGGCCGTAGACCTCCGGCTCGTCGATCAGCAGGAAGAACGCGTTCAGCCCGCCGAGCGGCCCCTCCGGGTCGGCGCCGTACAGGTACGCCTCGCTCACGCCCGCCGCCTGGAGATCGGCGACGCGCCGCCGGGCCCGCGCGCGCAGCTCCGCGATCGTGCCGAACTGGATCGAGTCCGTCGGGCACGCCTTCGAGCACGCCGGCTCGAGCCCGACGCTGATGCGGTCGTAGCAGAGCGTGCACTTCTGGGCCGTCCCCGCCGCCGGGTTCAGGTCGATGACGCCGAACGGGCACGCGGCGATGCACGCGCGGCAGCCGTTGCAGACGTCGGACTGGATGACGACCGTGTCGAACTCCGTCCGGATGATCGCGCCGGTCGGGCAGACCTCGAGGCAGCCGGCCTGCACGCAGTGCTTGCAGACGTCGCTCATGAGGAGCCAGCGGCCGTCGTACTGCTGCGGGAACTGCTCGACGAACTTCACGTGCCGCCAGTGAATGCCGTCGAGGCGCCGGGTGTTGTCGTAGCTCATCCCGGACAGCTCCCCGACGCCGCCGTCGGACGCCGGGAGCTGGTTCCAGTTCTTGCACGCCACCTCGCACGCCTTGCAGCCGATGCAGATGGTCGTGTCGGTGAAGAAGCCCATCGGTTCGGCCATGGTGTCTCCTTGGAGGCGTCAGTTGTAAGTTGTCAGTTGTCAGTTGTCAGTTGTCAGCATTCAGCATTCAGGATCCAGCGCTCAGCCGCGCCTTGCGCCTGACCCCGACCCCTGGCCCCTGCATGCTGATCCCTGAATCCTGACCCCCAAATTCCTGACCCCTGACTACTGACTACTGACCATTGACTACTGACCCCTGACTCCCTCACGCCTTCTCCACGTTGCACACGAACGCCTTCCCCTCGTGGATCGACACGTTCGGGTCGCCGACCCAGGCGGTGAGGTCGTTGACGACGTCGCCGACCGAGAGGCCCATCCACCCCCAGTGCCAGGGCATGCCGACGTGGTGGACCCGTCGGCCGCCGATGTTCATGACGCCGATGCGGTCGGTGACCAGCGCCTTGGCGCGGATCTCCCGGCGCGGCGTCGTGATCTTCACCCAGTCGAGGTTCTCGATCCCCTTTTCCCGCGCGAGGTCGGTGCCGATCTCGATGAACAGCTCCGGTTGGAGCTCGGTGAGGTACGGGATCCACCGGCTCATCGCCCCCGACAGGTAGTGCTCCGTCAGGCGGTAGGTGGTGATCGGGTACGGGAAGCGCGGGTCTCCCGCCCGCGCGAGCTGGTTGTACGTCTTGTCGCGCGCCCAGTACTTGAACACCGGACTGTTCTGCTGGTCCGGGTAGAGGAGGTTCCGCACCGGCGACTCGGCAGGCTCGTAGTGCGTCGGCAGCGGGCCGTCGACGAGCCCCGCGGGGACGAAGAGCCAGCCTTTGCCGTCCGGCTTCATGATGAACGGATCGGTGCCCGAGAGGAAATCCAGGCCGACGCCCCCGGGATCGCCCGGATCGGTCGGCGGCTTCGTCGTCTGGAAGTCGGGCACGTCGTAGCCGATCCACTCGCCGCGGGCGCCGTCCCACCAGACCCAGCGCTTGCGCTCGCTCCAGGGGTTCCCCTGGAGGTCGGCCGACGCGCGGTTGTACATGACCCGGCGGTTCGCCGGCCACGCCCAGCCCCAGTCGAGGTACGCGCTCGGCACGCCCTGCGGTCCCGGGTCCTTGCTCGCCGTCAGGTTGCGGTCCGGCGCCGGGTAGCAGCCGCAGTAGATCCACGAGGCGCACGTCGTCGAGCCGTCGTCCTTCAGCTCGCCGAAGCTGGCCAGGTGGCGCCGCGGGTCGGCGGTGTAGTAGCCGTTGATCTCCCGCAGGATCTTCAGCTCGTCCGGCTCGCCGGCCACGCCGCCCGTCGGCTCCTGGTACCCCTCGCCGGGCACGCGCTCATAGTCCCAGACCAGGTTCTTCCACCCCTGGTCGCGCGGGAGCGTGCTGTCCGCGTACAGCGCCTTCAGCCGCTTGCCGAGGTTGTAGTAGAACCAGGTGTCGGTGCGGCAGTCGCCGGGCGCCTCGGACGCCTTGAAGTGCCACTGGAGCAGCCGCTGCGTGTTCGTGAAGCTGCCGTCGTACTCGGCGATCTGCGTCGACGGGAAGAAGAAGACCTCCGTCTGGATGTCCTCGACCTTGACCGTGCCGTCGACGATCTCCGGCGCGGCGTACCAGTGCGTCGCCGTCTCGGTCAGCCAGTTGTCCTTGACGACCAGCCATTCGAGCTTGCGCATCGCCATGCGCTGCGCGGAGCCGTTCAGCGACGTGGCCGGGTTCTGGCCGACGCAGATCATCCCCTTGACGCGCCCTTCGGCCATCGCCGCCATCGTCGCCATGTGCGAGTGGTCGCCCAGGATCTTCGGGTGCCAGTCGTAGCCGAAGTCGTTCTCGACTGTGGCCGCGTCGCCGTACATCGACTTCAGGTACGAGACCATGAACTTCGGCATGTTCGCCCAGTAGCTCCCCGGCTCCACCTCCGCGGCCAGGTAATCGCGCAGCGTCTGGTGCTCCTTCAGCGCCGACGGGTGCGCCATGTACCCGTGGATGCTGTGGTACAGCGTCGGCACGTCCGTCGAACCCTGGATCGCCGCGTGGCCGCGCAGCGCCATGATCCCGCCGCCGGGGCGGCCCATGTTCCCCAGCAGGAGCTGGAGGAGCGCGCAGCAGCTGATCATCTGCACGCCGTACGTGTGCTGCGTCCAGGCCACCGCGTACGCGAACGAGGTCGTGCGGTCCGGGCCCGAGTTCGCGAGGATCGTCTCGGCCACCTGGATGAACCGGTCGCGCGGGCAGCCGGTGATCTGCTCGACGACTTCGGGCGTGTAGCGGCTGTAGTGCCGCTTCACGAGCTGGAACACGCAGTTCGGGTTCTGGAGCGTCGGGTCGAGCGCCGGCGTGGGCTTCTTGAGCGATTGGACCAGCGCGTCGAACGGTGGTCCGCCCGGCGGCGGCTCCTCCTGCTGCGGCTGCTGCTGTCGCGCCTCTCCTGCGCGGAGCGCCGCCGCCTGCCGCTGCTCGGGGCGCACGCCGCCGCGCGAGTACTGCCACGTCGAGTTGTCGTACTCGCCGACGAAGCCGTTGTACGGCCAGAACTCCGCCTCCTCGTACGGCAGCAGCCCGGAGAAGACGCCGTTCAGGTCCTCCGTGTCCCGGAACCGCTCGTCGATGATCGTCGCGGCGTTCGTGTAGTTGACCAGCCACTCACGGAAGAACGGCTCCGTGTTCCAGCGCGGGCTGTTGATGACGTAGTGGATCAGCCCGCCGAGGAACGCGATGTCGCTCCCCGCGCGGATCGGCACGTGCATGTCGCACATCGCGCTGGTCCGCGTGTAGCGCGGGTCGATGTGGATCAGCGTGGCGCCGTTGACCCGTGCGCGCATCGGCCAGCGGAACGCGACCGGGTGGTTCTCCGCCATGTTCGAGCCCATGATGACGAAGCAGTCCGCGTGCTCCAGGTTGCGCGGGTACATCGTGGCGGCGCCACGACCGAGCCGTGTCCCCAGACCGGGGACGCTGGAGCTGTGTCATATGCGGGCCTGGTTCTCGATGGCGACGATGCCGAGCCCCCTCCCGAACTTCTGGCAGATGTGGTTGAACTCGTTGTCCAGCGTCGCGCCGCCGAGGAGGAAGATGGCGGGCGTCATGTTCACGAGCCGGCCGCCGGCCTGCGGCCGGGCCGCGGCGCCCGGCTGACCCGCCTCGGGCGGTAGGCGCTCGATGAACGTCTCGTCGCGCGTCTTCCGGACCAGCTCGGCGACGCGGTCCATCGCCCAGTCGAGTTCGACGATCTCCCACTCCCGCGCGCCCGGCTTGCGGTGCATGACCCTGGTCGGGCGGTTCGGGTTCTGGAGGAGCTGGTAGATCGCCGCGCCCTTCGGGCACAGCGTCCCCTCGTTGTGCGGGCTGCGCGGGTCGCCCTCGATGTTGACGATCCGGCCGTCCTTCACGTGGATCAGCGTGGCGCAGCCGACGGAGCAGTACGGGCAGATGCTCGGCACCGTCGCCGCGTCCTTGATGCGCAGCTCCTGCGCCCGGGCCACGGCCGGCGCGAGGCTCACGCCGAGCGCGCTCAGCCCGCCCAGCGCCGAGCCGGCGCCCGCGCCCGCGGAGATCCGGAGGAAATCACGTCGAGACAGACCCATGATTCTGGCTCCTGGTCATCGTGGAACGGCTCTGCCATTCGGCCGCCGCCGGCCCCCCGTTCGTGGGCCGCTGCCGACCGGTCGACTCTCATCGCCAGGGGCTAATCGGCGGCCCGCGCCGGGCGCGCGGCTTCCGCGCCCGCTCCCTCGCGCCGCAGCAGGTCGAAGATGCCGCCGCCGATCAACCCGCCGAGGAACGCGAACGCCGCGCCGAAAATCGCCTCCCACACCCGCACGTCGTCCGTCCACCCGGTGCCCGCCGCGAGCACGAACGCCACCGCGAAGCTGGCGAGCGCGTAGAGCGCCGCCGTCCACCGTCGCATCCAGAGCCCGATGCCCAGTCCGAAGAGCAGGGCGAGCGCGACGGCGAAGTGGTCGTAGAAGACCAGCGCCTGGACGACGGTCACGAGGCCGAGCACGGCCAGGGTGCGAGAGTTCGGGCCCACGTTTCCCACCTCCGAACAGAGCGCTCGCATCAGTACGGCACGTAGTAGGCCTGCCCGCCGAACACCTCGAGCACGCGCAGCAGGAGTCCGCCCGCGAGCAGCAGCGCGGCGCCGACCACCGGCGCGGCGCGCACCAGGTCGCGGTGCCGGTACTCCGCCGCGAACAGCAGCACGAGCGGCAGCACGAAGCCGAACGGCACGATCACGATCCAGAAGAGCGCCGCCCACCAGCCCAGGAAGTAGGGCGTGGCGTGCCCGATCCCGAGCACCACGGAGACGACGAGCAGCAGCGCCTCGAACGCCAGCGCCAGCGCGCCGGTCCGCAGCACCCGGTGCCGCGCGGTCGCATCGCCGGCGCCCGCGAAGTGCGCGATCAGGTACAGCGCCGCGGCGCCCGAGGCGACGCCCGACGCCATGAACAGCGGCGGCAGCAGCGGGTCGGGCGACCACGAGGGCGCGTTGTTCACCATGAGCAGCATCCCCGTGTAGCTCGCCAGGAACAGCCCCCAGGCGGCGCCGAGGACGAGGAAGACGGTGCCCGCCACCGTCGCCGCATCGTGCAGCGGCCCCGTGATCCGCCGTAGCGCCGGCGACCGCACCGCGCCCCCCTCCACCAGCGCGTACGCGAAGGACAGCACCGAGAAGATGCCGAAGAGGATCAGGATCCACGTGCCGAACGAGATCGGCGACCACCACTTGAACATGAGCGCCGGGAACCGCTCGGATTGAAAGACCATGTGCCAGAAGCGCTCGGGGCGGCCCAGGTCCTTGATCAGGAGAAGCGTGCAGACGATGAGCAGCGGGAACGCCAGGTAGTAGCCGATCCGGGCGAGCCGGCGCCCCCCTGCGCTACCCAGCAGGCGCAACAGGCTCGCGAGGAAATACACGCCGCCCGCGAGACCGCCGAAGAAGAAGTACAGCGTGATGTCCCAGCTCCACCCGGGCGGCGTCACGAACACGTCATCCATGCTCACCCTCCTTGCCGACCGGCGGACCGCAGGTCAGAAATCATAGCGCACGCTCAGCGCGATCTGGTTCGCGGCGACGTCCCGTTCCCCGTCGAACACGAGACGGTGGTCCGTCATCGCGCGGAACCACTCGAGCCCCACCGCATACTGACGCACCTGGTAGCGGATCATCGTCGCCACGATCTGGTTCTCGAGCCGCAGCAGTTCGTCGTCGTCATCGTCCGGGTCGTCGATCCCGTAGAACGCCCACACGCTCCACCCCCGCCCGAACGCGTAGCCGACCTGCCCCTGCGCGCCCCACCCCTCGAAGTCGTCGAACTGGAGGATCTGCGCGAAGAGCTGGCCGATCGCCTCGCCGACGTACCCGTTCGCAAGGATCGTGAACCTGCCCGGGCGGATGCGGAACCCGCCGTTCACCGCCCAGCCGTCCAGCTCCCGATCCGTGTCGTCGCCTGGCCCGCTCCGGTCCTTGTGATCGACGTGCGCCGCGATGAACGCCTCCCAGTTCGTCCCGCGCTCGGGCGAGCGGCCGATGCCGAACCGCGCCTCGAGCTGCGGCATGAGCGTCGCCTCGCCGTCGCTGACCTCGTCCGGATCATCCTCGTCGACCCACGAGCCGCGGAACGCCGCGAGCTGGAGCTCGACGTCCCACGGCTCATCCGTCGTGATCTCGTGGTAGAGGAAGAGCCCCGGGAACCGCCAGCCGATCAGGCCGCCGGCGCCCCACCCCAGGGGGAAGGCGATGTGCGACAGCGACTCGGGGACGTAGCCGAACGTCGGCGACCACATCTGGCCCAGACGGACCGTCGTCCGGCCGTTCGTGATGTCGGCGTACGCCAGGCGCAGCCGGGGGTTCGGCTGCTCGTCGCTGAACGCGCCCGTGCCCGTGAAGCCGCCGAAGAAGTCGGCCTCGACCACGGCGCCGGCGCGCCAGTTGTCGAACAGCTCGGGACCGTTGAATTCGAGCGTGATGCGCGTGTTCCGCACGTCGCCGCCGTGGAACCATTCGTCCTCCTCCAGCTCCGGCAGATCCGCCCACAGCGCGTTCTGGCCGTTGTCCAGCGCGAAGAACTGGTCGTCCACGAAGAGTGTGCCGCTCACGAAGCCCCGGATCGTGAGCGTCTCCTCGCCGCCCGGCTCGACGTCGCCCCGCTCCGCGTCCTGCGCCGGCGCCGGGAGCGGCAGGGTGACCACCAGCACGAGGGCCGACAGACAGCCCATCCGGGCCCCACGCAGACGCGCCCTGTCGATTGCGATCGTGCCGGGCTCCATCGGGATTCGCACGGGGAAACGACGGTTCTCGGGAACGTGGCGCGCCCGGTTGCAAGTCTCGCGCCGCGGTCGATGCCGCGGTCCGGTGGCCGATCGCGGCGAGCGGCGATCCGGTCCCGCCGACCGCGGCGGGCGGCGATCCGCCGATCCGGCCGGCCGGCATGCTGCCGCCCGGCCGCACCCTGGTCGACGTGCTGTCGCCGGAGCTCGTGGCGGAGCTGGAGCATCGCGCGGCGGAGTTGCGCGTGCCGTTCGATATGGCGAAGCGGATGAAGCCGTGGATGGCGGCGGTCGTGCTTTCGTCGATGGTGCTCCAGCAGGCCGGCTTCAATGCGACGTCGGGGATCGACACGCACTTCCACGGGCGGGCCCGGACCGCGGGGAAGTCGGCGATCGGGCTGGAGACGATCGAGGATCAGATCGACGTGCTGGACGGGTTGAGCGCGAAAGCGCGCAGGCGGACTTCCTGCGCAGCACCCTCGCCCAGTTGGACTCGGCGACGGCGGCCGCGGAGACGAGCGCGGGTTGACGGTATCAGGGGTCGGAGGCCGGGGCAGGCGGCGATTCGGTGCGCTCCGACCGGTTGGCCCCGGTTGCGGCGAGCAGGCCGTCGCGCAGCCAGGTCATTGCGTCGCGCAGCTCGGTTCGGTCGATCCAGTGGCCGATCGGGTAGTCGCGTGCGTCGAGGGAGGCGCCCGCCGCGGAGAGTGCGGCGCGCCCCTCGACGGCCAGGGCGAAGGGGATGCTGGGGTCCTCCGTGCCGTGCCCCCAGAAGAAGCGGGTGCCTCGCACGGTTTCCGGGCGCGCCTGCACGCTCGGATGATCGGCGAGGAAACCGCTGAAGTTCAGCACCATCGCCGCCCGGCCGGGGTTCCGCAGCGCGTACGCCACGCTCATCGTGCCGCCCTGCGAGAATCCGCCGAGAACGAGCGGGCCCGGCGCCACCGGGAGGTGGGCCGGAAGCGCGCGGAGGAACGCCTCCAGGGCCTGCTGCCCCGTTTCGAAGCTCTCCGGCTCGGGTCGGTCCCGACCCAGGAAGCGGTACCACGCGCGGCCGGGGCCGTACCCCCACGGCGCGCCCGGGAAGGGCGCGTCCGGCGCCACGACCAGGGCCTCCGCCGGCAGATGCGCCCGTAGCGCCATCAGGTCGGACCGGTCGCTCCCGCGCCCGTGGAGCAGTACGATCAGCGGCGCGCCGTCCCGCGCACCCTCCGGGATGTGGTGGTCGAACTCGAGCATCGTTCCTCCCGGCGCGCGGGGCGACCGAGTCTGCGGTCGCGCGTGCGCTGGCTTCAGAGATCGTTCCTCCCCGCGCGCGGGGTGACCCGTCTCGTGCAGCCGCGGCGCCGTTTCGTCCGGGCGTGCCGCAGGTCAGTCGATCGGGGCCAGACGGCGGCCGATCTCTTCGCGGTGCGCCTCGAGCCACGGCGGCAGCTTCAGGCTCGTCCCCAACGCCGACGGGTCCTCGTCGACCGCGAACCCCGGTCCGTCCGTCGCGATCTCCAGGAGCAGGCCGTCCGGTGCGCGGAAGTAGATGCTCCTGAAGTAGCTCCGGTCCATGACCGGGGACACTTCGACGCCGAGCGAGAGGAGATGCTCTCTCCACTCGAGCTGCTCCGCCTCGTCCTTCGCCCGGAACGCGATGTGATGCGTCTGTCCCACGCCGCCCCGCGCCCGGTAGTTCGAGCCCCGCCAGCCGAACAGCGTGAGCGCGCTGTGCGGCGCCACCGCCCGGCCGTCGTAGCTCGCCCAGAAGTGGTGGGGCGTGCCCGGGTCGTCCTGGTTCACCGTCTGCTTCACCCGCCGCAGGCCCAGCGCGGCCGTGTAGAATTCGTGGGCGCGCTCGATGTCGTCCGTGATCCCGGTGATGTGGTGGATCCCCTGGAGCGACATGTCCGGCGTGACCTCCGGGACGGGCGCCGGGTGCGTCAGCGCACGGATCGCCGCCTCGTCCCGGTTCCCACGCAGCCGCGACGGGTCCGGCATGATCAGCGTCTCGCCCAGCGCGTCCGCCGGCTCGTCGATCGCGTACCCGGGGCCGGCCGTCGCGATCTCCAGGATCTGCCCGTCCGGGTCCGCGAAGTAGATACTCCGGAACCACCCGCGGTCGTACGGCCCCGTGACCTCCACGCCCCGGTCCATCAGCCGGCGCTTCCACTTGAGCTGCGCCTCCGCCGTCGCCACGCCCAGCGCCAGGTGATGCACCCCGCCCACACCCCAGCCGCCCCGCGGTGCGTGCGGCCACTCGAAGAACGTCAGGATCGTGCCCGGCGCCCCGGCCTCGTCCCCGAAATACAGATGGTACGCCCCCGGGTCGTCGAAGTTGACCGTCTTCTTCACGAGCCGCAGACCCAGCGTGTCCCGGTAGAACGCCACCGTCCGCCGGGCGTCCCCGGAGACCATCGTGATGTGGTGGAACCCCCGTGTCCGCAGGGTCATCGCGCCCTCTCTCCGCTAAATCTCAGTGCTAAGATAAAGTGGGACGGCGACGACGTCAAGGCTCCAGCGGGCCTCGACGGTCCGGTTTCGCGGCGGGCGGAGGGCCCCGCGACTCAGTCGCGTCTGCCGTCCGCCTCCTGTCCGCTCCGCACCTCGTGCGTCGCTTCGCGCAACGCCTCCACGGCACGATCGATGAAGTCCATGATGAGGCGCCACTCCGTTTCGTCGTAATCCGGAAGGTGGCGGGCGAGGGCGCGCTGAAGAGGCTCGAAGAGAGAGCGGACCTTCGCCTCCCTGGCGGCGTCCCGGATCGGCGCGACCAGCACCCGTCGCCGGTCGGCGGGATCCCGCTCGCGCCGCACGTAGCCGGCCTGTTCGAGGCGGTCCACGAGGGCGGTGACCGCGCCGGTCGTCAGCCCGAGGTGCTCCCCGAGCCGGCCGGCGGAAATCGGCCCGCCGCCGTAGAGGATTCGCAGCGCCTTGTGATCAGTGATGTGCAGCCCCAGGCGGTCCGCGACCGCCTCGTGGAAGGCGATGGTGGCGTTGCTCAGGGCGTGCCCCACGTCGTCGAATCTCTGAAGGAACGGTTTGTCGGTCGTCATCGCGTGCGGTCGCATGCTCGGGTCACAACTTGACGATCGATTATCTTGATGGTAGTATTATCTTGACGATCGAAATTTACACCGTCGGAGGCGGCGGTGTCAATCGAATGGAGGGGGTCGCATGTCGCGAAGAATCCCGAGGATCCTGTTGTGGCTCTTCGTGATGAATCTGGGCATCGCGTTGGGAGCGGGGCTTTACGAAGGGCGCATCGTGGTCCCGGACTGGATCGTGGCGACGGAAGCGGGGGCGCGGTGGGATGCCGCGACGGCGCTGGCCGACGACACGGGGCGGCGCTTCTGGGTCGCCGTGACGACGGTGCCGTTGACGCTGCTGACGCTGGCGAACCTGTTCGTGGCGTGGCGGGCGACGGGGCGTCTGCGGCGCTGGTGGCTCGGCGCGGCCGGGTTCGCGCTCGCGGACCGCGTGTTCACGTTCTCGTACTTCATCCCGACGATGGTCCGGCTGACGGGCGCGCCGGACTCGCCGGCGTCGGTGGCGGCGGCGCTCCAGTGGGCGAACCTGAACCACGTGCGGCACCTGATCCTGCTGACCGCGTGGCTGGCCGCGTTGAAGGCGTTTTCGCACCTGTACCGTCGGGAAGGTGCGGCGCATCGCGTGGCGGACGAAGGGAGGGCGTATGCGTGAGCGAAAGGCGTTGATCATCGGCTGCGGCATCGCGGGGCCGGTCGCGGCCATGTTCCTGGAGCGTGCGGGGATCCGCTCCGAGATCTTCGAGGCCCGGCAGTCCCCGGACGACGAGGCGGGCGCGTTCCTGAACCTGGTGCCGAACGGGATGTCCGTGTTGAGGACGCTCGGCATCCACGACGAGGTGGCGGCCCACGGCTTCCTCTCGACCGGGATCGAGTTCTTCAGCGGCCGGGGGAAGTTCCTGGGGCGGATAGAGATGGGCGGCGAGGAGCGGTGGGGCGTCAGGCCTGTGGTGATCCGTCGCGGGCTGCTGAACCGTGCATTGCGCGAGGCGGCGGCGCGCCGCGGCGTGGAGATCCGGTGGGGGAAGCGGCTCGTGGCGCTGCGCGACGAGGGGAGGGAAGGCGTCGTCGCCCGGTTCGAGGATGGCACGGAGTCGCGAGGCGATTTCGTGCTCGGGTGCGACGGGATCCATTCGCGGGCGCGTCGGTCGATCTTCCCCGAGGCGCGGGAGCCGAGCTACACGGGCGTGCTGGATTCGGGCGGCTTCGCGCGAGTCCCGGACCTTCCACCGACGGGCCCGGCGATGCGGATGATCTTCGGTCGACGGGCGTTCTTCGGGTACACGACGACGCCGACGGGCGAGGTGTACTGGTTCAGCAATCATCATCGGAAGCGTGCGCCGGAGCGGGGCGAGCTGGAGCGGATCCCGGACGCGGAGTGGCGGCGTCGCCTGCTGGAGCTGCACGAAGGCGACCCGGAGCCGGTCGGCCGCATCATCCGGAGCACGGAGCGGAGCATCGGCCGCTGGGCGATCCACGACCTCCCGTCGCTGGCCGCGTGGCATCGGGGCCGCGTCTGCCTGCTGGGAGACGCCGCCCACGCCACCTCGCCCCACGTCGGCGGGGGCGCGTCGCTGGCCATGGAGGACGCCATCGTGGTGGCCAGGTGCCTGCGTGACGAGCCGGACGTGGAAACGGCGTTCGCGACGTTCGAGGCGCAGCGCCGGGAGCGCGTGATGCGGCTCGTCCGCTACGCCCGTCGAACCGGGAACCAGAAGGCGGTGTCGAACCCGATCCTGGTCCGGATCCGCGACCGGATGCTGCCGTTCTTCCTGAAGCGGGCGGCGTCGTCGAGCGACTGGATCCACGCGTACCGTGTGGAGTGGGAGCCGACGGTCGGCGCGCCCGCCGGCGCCGCGGCGCCGTGACGCCGACCGCGACGCGCCGTGCATCTCGGGATCAGGCGCTCCCGCCGGCCGCCCGGTACGACGGCGCGGTCCGGGTGAGGAGCGCCGCGGCGATCTCGATGAAGCCGAGGAGCCAGAACGCCTCCGCGGGCGGGCCGAGCTCTTCGAAGCCGAAGATCCAGGGCGCGAGTCCGAGGAACAGGCCGCCGATCGCATCCAGCCACAGGTGCGCGGTCATGCCGATGACCTTCACGACGCCGAGCTCGTAATCGGTGAGGAGGCTGTAGACGATCAAGGCGGCCCCCAGGACCACCGGGACCCACGTCGCGGCTCCGCCGGCGGCGAAGCCCAGGAGCCACGGGAGGGCAATGAGGAGCGCGCCCATGAGGTAGTCCAGTATGCCGTGGATGCGCGTCGGGATGAAGCGCATGAGACCTCCTGCACCTGCGGGCCCGTGCACGCTACGGGTCCGGCTCCGGAGCCGGCCACCCGGCGGGGCTCCGGACCACGGGCGTGCGGTGGATGCGACGATGTGCACGCACGTCCCGTTCCCCGGCGACGGGGCGCCGGGCTCGTCGCCGACCATCACCGGATGCGGCCGGCGGGCCGCGCCGGGTGCGCGTGGGGTCCGCGGCGGCCGGCGCCGGTGCTGGGAAGCAGAGAGGCCCTGCAGCGACGATCGCCGCAGAGCCTCCACTTCCAAGCAGTCGGGACGGCCGGATTTGAACCGGCGACCCCCTGAACCCCATTCGGAGCGAACAAGAGGCGAAGTCCGGCAAAATGCAGTGTTGTAACCGTTCAGCCCCTGTGACAGTCTGGCGCTGAATATGCGGCGAGCCACGCGCCATGAGCATTGTCGAGCAGCTCGAAGCAGCGGGCGAGGTCCTCTCGCCGGCGGTGCGTGCGGCCCTTGTCGCGCTCGAGAGCCGGGTTCGTGCTCTGGAGCCGCTCGAAACCCGAGTCGCCGAGCTGGAGGCGCGT
>DASVDG010000105.1:0-13394 GCA_036381255.1 Longimicrobiales bacterium
CGAACCCCGCTCGGCTCGCCGCCTCGCGGTGGAGTTTCGCGAAGGCGGCGAAGCGCTCGGGCAGACCGCCGATGATCGCGATCGCCATCGGCAGGCCCAGCGTGCCGGCGCGGATCGCAGACTGCGGGTTCCCGCCGACCGCGATCCAGATCGGGATCCGTCCCTCCGGCCGGGGGTAGACGCCCAGCCCCTCGATCGGCGCTCGGTGTCTTCCCGACCAGGTGACCCGCTCGTGCTCCCGCACCTGGAGCAACAGCACCAGCTTCTCGGCGAACAGCTCGTCGTAGTGCTCCAGGTCGTAGCCGAACAGCGGGAACGACTCGATGAACGAGCCGCGCCCGGCCATGATCTCCGCGCGACCCTCGGAGATCAGGTCGATCGTGGCGAAGTCCTGGAAGACGCGGACGGGGTCGTCGGAGCTCAGCACCGAGACGGCGCTCGTCAGCCGGATCCGCTTCGTGCGCGCCGCCGCGGCCGCGAGTACGATGGCGGGCGCCGAGACCGCGTAGTCCGGTCGGTGGTGCTCGCCCACGCCGAACACGTCGAGACCGACCTGGTCGGCCAGCTCGATCTCCTCGAGCAACTCCCGGATGCGCCGGCCGGCATCGAGCTGCCGGCCGGTGGCCGGGTCGAAGGGCGTTTCCGCGAAGGTGAAGACTCCGATTTCCATGGCGCGATCAGCGTCGCGGCGCCGACTCACCCGCCGCTCGTTGTCGATTCCGTGCTCCCCCGGACCACCTTGGCCGTGGTGATGGCCTGCCCCGTGTGACGGGTGGCGTGCTCGGCGGCGTGGTACAGCAGGCCGAGTACGGTGCTCGGCAGCTGCTTGCGGCCCACGGCGCGCGGCTCGAGAAGCGTGTCGCGGGGCGTCCCCCGCACCTGGTCGAGCGCGCGGTCGATGGCCGCGCGGACGTCGCCGAGCAGCGCCGCCGCGTCGCGGGGCGGCTCGCCGGGCCGGCCTTCGGCCCGCAGCGCCTCGAACTGCGCCTCGCTCAACGCCTCGCCACGCGCGTAGGTGAGCAGGCGGTCCAGCACGCCGGCGATGTGCATCAGGTGGAACCCGATCGATGCCGCGCCGCCCGGGCGCGCCCAGAGCTGCGCGGTCGTGAGCTCCGCCGTCGCGTGCTCCAGGTCGCGGCCGGCCTGCACGAGCGCGTGCGCGACCGGCATCAGGTACGGATCCACGCCCTCGATCGGGCCGCTCAGCCACGCTTCCGTCGTCGCGCTCATGCGCCCTCCTTCCGTGAACGGGTCCGCCCAATGCGCCGCGGCGCGAAGAGGCGCTCGGCGTGGTAGAGTCGCTCCTTGCGGTCCGCGGCGCGGAGCCGCGTCGTGTGCGCCGCGAGCAGGTCGCTTCGGGTGATGATCGCCCGCAGGCGGCGCGGGTCGCGGCGGTCGACGACGGCAAGGCGGCCGACGCCCTCGCGCACCATGTGGTCCGCGGCCTCGCGCACCGTGTTGTCCTCGAAGATCACCGCGGGCCGGCGCTGCACCAGGTCGCCGATGCGCAGGTCGCCCGGCTCCTCCGGCCGCAGCAGGTCGCGTCGCGTGACCACGCCCACGAGGAGCCCGTCGGCATCCACGACCGGGAAGCCGTGATGCGTCAGCTCGCCGGCCTCGGCGCGGAGCTGCGCACGGACCCCGGCCAGCGGCGCGTCCGCAGGCAGCGTCTCGAGGTCGTACGAGGCGACGTCGCGGACGAGCACCTGGCTCAGGTAGTCGAGCGCGTACTCCGTCCGGATCGCCGTCCCGCGCCGCGCCAACTTCTCGGTCATGATCGAGTTCCGCATCATGAGCTGAGCCACCAGGTACGCCGCCGTACAGCCGGCCAGGAGCGGGAGCAGCCCGAGCGGCTGGCGCGTCGTCTCGAACGCGAACACGACGGACGCGAGCATCGCATGCGACGCGCCCGCGAAGATCGCCGCCATCCCGACCAGCGCCGCGACGGACGCGTCCACGCCGAGGCCCGGGAGCCACGCCTCCGCGGCGCCGCCGAGCCAGGCGCCCAGACCGCCGCCGATGATGAACAGCGGCGCGAGCGTCCCGCCCGACGTGCCGCTCCCCAGGTAAATCGACCACGACACGAACTTCAGCAGTACGAACAGGACGAGCGCCACGCCGACGATCTCGCCGGCGATGATCGCCTCGATCCACTCGTACCCGACGCTCAGCGTCATCGGCTCGACGAGGCCGACCGCGCCGACCACGACGGCGCCGAGCGCCGGCCACCACATCCAGTGGATCGGGAGCCGTTCGAACGCGTCCTCGATCGCGTACACCGCACGCGTCGCGCCGACGGAGGCCACGCCGATCAGCCCGCCGAGCACGACGTAGGACGCGAGCGCGAGGCCGCCCGGCTGCGCGAACGCGGGCACCGAGAAGACGGGCTCGGCGCCGACCAGCGCCATGCGCACGCCGGTCGCCGCCGCGGCCGCGAGCGCCACCGGAATGATCGAGCGGGCACGGTACTCGAAGAGCAGCAGCTCGATCGCCAGCAGCACCGCCGAGACCGGGCTGCCGAACGTGGCCGCCATCCCCGCCGCCGCGCCGGCCGCGAGCAGCGTCTTCCGCTCGTCCGCCGTGATCCGGAGCACCTGACCGACGGTCGAGCCCAGCGCGCCGCCGGTCGCGATGATCGGACCCTCCGCGCCGAACGGGCCGCCCGTGCCGATCGCGATCGCCGCGGAGAGCGGCTTCAGGAACATCACCCGCGGCGGGATCCGGCTCTCGCCGTACAGCACCCGCTCCATCACCTCCGGGATGCCGTGCCCCCGGATCGCGGGCGAGCCGAAGCGCGCCATCAGTCCGATCACCACCGCGCCCAGGATCGGCGCGAAGAACAGCCACGGCCCCGCATCGGCGAGCGCGGGCGGCAGCAATTCGGACGCGATGCGGTGGAAGAACACGACGTTCGTGATCAGCCCGATCAACCGGAGCAGCGCCTCGGCGATGAAGCCGCCGGCGAGGCCGATGAGGATTGCGATCGCCGCGATCCGCGCCACCCTCGGCCCGACCGGCACCTCTTCGTGCGGCGCGTTCACCGATGCCATGGCCGCGTCCATCGACGGCGCGACCAGGAGCCGGCTTTCTCTTTCCGTCTGATTCTCTTTCATTTTCTATCGCAGCATCTTCATGTCCAACGCAGCAACGGCCGATCGATTCCGAGCCCGTCAATGTATCCGCACGCCGCCCGGAACGAAACCGCTGGCGGCGCGCCGCCGGGAGGGCATACGCCGCACCGGCGGGAACGGTCCGATTTGCCAAGGATCCCGAACCGCGCGAAATTTCCGCGGCGTCGCGGCGGGCCGCATCGATGCCGGCGGGCCGCATCGGAGCCGGACCCGGGGCGCCGTCGGGCCCGCCGGGCGCCCCCGGTCCCCGGACGGCGGCACGGCCGGGTCGCGGCGATCCGCGGGCTCGAACGAAACGGGCGCACCGGAGGGTGGATGAAGGGCGACAGGACGGAACCGCGAGTCGAGCGCTCGGCGCGGCGTGGGGCGCGTCCGGGCGAGCCGATCCGCATGGACGGCCGCCGTCTCGCCCGCGCGCGAGCCGCGCGGCTCGCCGCGCGCGCCGCGGCCGTCCTGAAGCGGCGCGGCCGGCCGCCGCGGCTGAGCCTGATCGCGTTCGCCGGGCCGGACGGCCGGGCCGCGAACGCGGAGCGGAAGGTGCGGGCGTGCACGGCCGCGGGCGTCGCCGTGGCGCCGCGGGTCCTGTCCGCCGGGACCGCGACCGGGGCGGTGCGCGCCGCCGTCGCCGCCGCCCTCGCCGACGACGCGCCCGACGCGGTCTTCGTCGAGTTCCCGTTCCCGCCCGACGTGGATGGCGACGCGGTCATGGAATGCGTTCCGGAGGCGCTCGATGTGGACGTGATGACGCCCGGCCGCATCCGCCGCTACCTCGAGGACGCGAGCGGGCCGCCGCCGCTCACGGTGACCGCGGCGCTCGAGCTGCTCGACGGGTACGCCGTGGACGTCGCGGGGCTGGCCGGCGTCGTCGTCGCGGAGGTTGCGCCGTTCGCGGAGATGTTCCGGACGGCGCTGGCGCGGCGCGGCGCGCGGATGGCGCCGGTCGTGCCGCCGACGGCGCCCGATCTCGAGGACCGGCTCCGTGAGGCGCGGCTGGTCGTCGTTGCGGCGGGCTCGCCCGGACTCGTGCGCGCGGCGTCGCTCGCGGCGGGCGCCGTCGCCATCGACGCCGGCTACTTCAACCCCGGCGGCCGCGGCGACATCGACGTGACCGGCGGCACGGCGCACCTGGCCGCGTTCGCGCCCGTGCCGGGCGGCATCGGCCCCATGACGGTCTCCGCGCTGGTCGAGCGGGTGATCGAGTTCTCGGAGCGTGCCGGCGATGTTCGCGGTTGACCGCCTGCTCCTGATCGGCGCGATCCTGGTCCTGATCGGGATTGCGTCCAGCAAGTTCTCGGCGCGCATCGGGCTGCCCGTGCTGGTCCTCTTCCTCGTGGTCGGGATGCTGGCCGGCTCGGAGGGGATCGGCGGCATCGAGTTCGAGAACTACTCGCTGGCCCACGGGATCGGCACTGTCGCACTCGCGATCATCCTGTTCGACGGCGGGCTCCGCACGTCGGTCCGTGCGTTCCGGCTGGTGCTCGCGCCCGCGCTCCTGCTCGCGACCGTGGGCGTGCTCCTGACCGCGCTGATCACCGGCTTCGCGGCGAGCCGACTGGTCGGCATCTCCCTGCCGCTGGGGCTGCTGCTCGGCAGCATCGTCGGCTCGACGGACGCAGCCGCGGTCTTCTCCGTGCTCCGGGCGAAGGGGCTGAACCTGCGCGAGCGGCTCGCGGCGCTCCTCGAGGTGGAAAGCGGGTCGAACGACCCGATGGCGATCTTCCTCACCGTGGGGTTGCTCCAGGTGCTGCTGGGGCGGATGGAGCTCGGCGTCGACCTGCTCCAGCTCTTCGTGCTCCAGATGAGCGTGGGCGCCGGCGTCGGCCTGCTGCTGGGGAAGGCCGCGGTCTGGGCGATCAACCGGGTGAACCTGGACGCGGCCGGGCTGTACCCGGTGCTCGCGGCGGCGGCCGGGATCCTGGCGTACGGCGTGGCCGCGACGCTCGGCGGCAGCGGCTTCCTCGCCGTCTACCTCGCCGGGATCGTGATCGGCAACGGCCGCATCGTCTTCCCGCGCGGGATCCTGCTCTTCCACGACGGGATGGCGTGGCTCAGCCAGATCGCGATGTTCGTGATCCTCGGGCTGCTGAGCTTCCCGAGCCGGCTGGCCGGCATCGCGCCGGCGGGGCTCCTCACCGCGGCGGCGCTGATCTTCATCGCGCGCCCGATCGCCGTCGGCGCGCTGCTGCCGTGGTTCGGCTTCAACTGGCGGGAGGTCGCGTTCATTGCCTGGGTCGGCCTGAAGGGCGCGGTCCCCGTCGTCCTCGCCACGTTCCCGCTGCTCTTCGGACTCGAAGGCGGCCAGGCGATCTTCGACATCGTCTTCTTCGTCGTGCTCGTCTCCGCCGTGCTCCAGGGGTGGAGCCTGCCGCCGCTCGCGCGGCTGCTCCGCCTCCAGACCGTGCCGCGGCCCGAGCCGCCGGTCACGCTGGAAATTACGTCGCTCAAGCACGTGGAGGGCGACATCGTCGCGTACACGGTCACGCCGCGCTCCCGCGCGGCGGGCCGCTCGATCCGCGAGCTCGCGCTGCCGGACGGCGCCGTCGTCGCCATGGTCGTCCGCGGCCAGCAGATCATCCCGCCGCGCGGCAGCACGCGAATCGTGCCGGACGACCACGTGTTCCTCGTGCTCGGCCCCGAGGTGCGGCCGCTCGTCGACCAGGTCTTCGCCCGCGAGGACGTGACGCCGCCGGAGCTGCCGCTCCAGACGGAGTTCCCGCTCCGCGGCGACACGACGGTCGCCGACCTCGAGGAGTTCTACGGCATCCGCATCGAGGCGGCGGGCACGGAGACGCTCGACGAGCTGCTGCGCCGCCGGCTCGGCCGCGAGCCCACGCCGGGCGCGGCCGTCACGATCGGCGCTGTCGCGCTCTCCGCGCGGCAGATCGTGGACGGCAGGATCGAACAGGTCGGCCTCACGATCACGGCCACGGAGCCGACCGACTCACGCTCACAATGAACCCGAGGGCCCCACTCCGGGTATTGCCGTACGCCCACGACGCCCTCACGACCAGAAACGGACGACGATGCCCACACTCCCCTTGTTCCTGGCCGCGCTCGCGGCGGTGCAGGCGCCCGCGCAAACGGCGCCGTACTTCCAGCAGGAGGTCGACTACCGGATCGAGGCGCGCCTCGACGACGCCGCCGAGGTGCTGCACGCCCGGGCGCGCATGCGCTACGAGAACCGGTCGCCCGACACGCTCGACTCGCTCTACTTCCACCTGTACCTGAACGCGTTCCGGCCGAACAGCGCCTGGGCGCGCCGCGACCTGGAGTTCGGCAACCGCCGCTTCCAGGACCTCGGCCCGGACGAGTGGGCGTACGAATCGCTGAAGTCGGTCGCCGTCGACGGCCGGCCGGTCACGCCGGTCTACCCCGGCGCGCCGGACTCGACCGTCGTCGCGATCGCGCTCCCCGAGCCGCTCGCTCCCGGCGAGAGCGTGACCGTCGACCTCGCCTGGGACGCCCGCCCCTCCACCCTGCCGCGCCGGCAGGGCCGCCGCGGGCGCCACTACGACTTCGCCCAGTGGTTCCCGATCGTCGCCGTCTACGACCACTCCGGCTGGGCCGTGCGGCCGCTCCTGCCGCAGGGCGAATTCTACGGCGAGTTCATGGACTTCGACGTGACGCTCGACGTCGCCGAGGACCAGGTCATCGGCGCGACCGGCGTGCCGGTCGAGGGCGACCCGGGGTGGGCCGCCGCCGCCGCGCCCGGCTTCGCCGACTCGCTCTTCTACAAGCGCGATGCCTACGGCGACGCCGCCGACGCCGAGCCGCTCGGGCTGCTGGAGGGCGCGGCCGAGCCCGGGCGCAAGCGCGTGCGCTGGCTCGCCGAGGACGTGCACAACTTCGCCTGGAGCACCTCACCCGACTACATCTACGAGGGCGGCCGCTGGGAGGACATCGCGATCCACGTCCTCTACCGCCCCGGCGACGACGACTGGTCGGGCGGGAAGGCGCTCGAGCGCACGAAGGTCGCGCTCGCCTGGCTCGACTCGATCTACGGCGACTTCGCCTGGCCGCAGCTCACGAACGTGCACCGCATCGAGAACGGCGGCACCGAGTTCCCGATGATGATCATGGACGGCAGCGCGTCGCAGGGGCTGATCCTGCACGAGTCGGCGCACAACTACACCATGGGGATCCTGGCCAACAACGAGTGGAAGGAGGGCTTCCTCGACGAGGGGATGGCCTCGTTCGCGACGAGCTGGTACGCCTACGCGCACGGCAACGAAGACGCCTGGGACCGCGCATTCGAGGGCGTCGCCGAGCTGGACCGGGCCGGGCTCTCGCAGCCGATCACGACGTGGTCCGCGGACTTCCGCGACTACGACACCTACGGCGCGATGACGTACACCAAGCCGAACGTCGTCTACCGCATGCTCCAGGCGTACCTCGGCGACGAGACGTTCCTCCGCGGGACGCGGCTGTACTACGAGCGCAACAAGCTGCGCCACGTCACGCTCGAGGACTTCCAGGCGGCGTTCGAGGAAGCCTCCGGGCAGGCGCTGGACTGGTTCTTCGACCAGTGGTTCCGCACGACCGCGACGCTGGACTACGCGGTCCGCGGCGCGACGACCGAGCGCCGCGACGACGGCCGTTGGATCACGCGCGTGGAGGTCGAACGCACCGGCGAGGCGTGGATGCCGGTCGTCCTCCAGGTCGCCGGCGAGCGGGTGACGCTCGACTCGCCCGAACGGCGTCAGACCGTCGAAGTCGTCTCGGCCGAGCGCCCGACCGAGGTCGTGCTGGACCCCGACACGGTGGTGCTGGACGTCGACCGGCAGAACAACCGGCGCGGGCTCGACTGAGCCCGCGCCGTGCCGCGGCCGAGCAACGACGGGCCCGGCGCGCCTCTCGTGCCGGGCCCGCGCCGCCGCCGGGATTCGGATCAAGGCCGGGGGCGGAATCGAACCGCCGTTCCTCGGGGCCATTAACCCCGTGCTCTCCCACTGAGCTACCCGGCCGCGGGGTGGCGGCCGGGCATCGACTCGCGGCCCGGGACCGCCGCCCTCACCCACCGGAGATTGCAATTTCCCGACCATCCCGGGGTTGCGGACCGGCGCCGGGACGGAGGCACGCGCGTTGCCGTTCACCGCGTGCCATGCACGGGAACCGACGCGGCCGCGAGGCCCCGGATCATCGCGACCGGGCGGCCGGCCACACCCTGCCGCCCGCACTCCGCCGCCCGTTCCGCCTGATCGCCTTCGACTGGGACGGCACGGCCGTCGTGGACCGCCGCGCGGACGCGACGCCCGTGCGCGCCGCGATCGAACGACTGCTCCGGGCCGGCGTGTACATCGCGGTCATCACCGGCACCCGCTTCGATCACGTCGACCGCCAGCTCTCGGCGGCGATCCGGGGCGCCCACAAGCGTCGGCTCTTCGTCCTGACGAACCGCGGCTCCGAGGTGTGGGGCTTCGATCAGGCGTCGCGGCCGGTCGTATTGCGCCGCCGCGTCGCGACGCCCGAGGAGGAGCGCCGGCTGACCGCCGCCGCGGACGCGCTCCGCGCCGCCATCGTCGCCGAGACGGGGATCGACATCCGCGTCATCTACGACCGCCTGAACCGCCGCAAGGTCGATCTGATCCCCGTCCCCGAATGGGCCGACCCGCCGAAGTCCGCGATCGGCGCGCTGACCGATGCGGTCGAGTCGCGGCTGACCACGGCCGGCTTCCACGGCGGACTCGCCGGGGCGTTCCGCCTCGCGCAACGGCTGGCCGCCGCACACGGCCTCGAGGATGCGCGCATCACGAGCGACGTCAAGCACATCGAGATCGGCCTCACCGACAAGGCGGACGCCGTCGACTGGCTGCTGCGCGAATTCGCGCCGGAGCACGGCATCACGCCGCGCGATGTGCTGATCGGCGGCGACGAGTTCGGCCGGATCGCCGGGTTCGAAGGGAGCGACGCGCGGATGCGGACGCCGTCGGCGCGGGGCGCGACCTTCGTCTCCGTCGGCCCCGAGCCCGGCGGCGCGCCGGAGGGCGTGATCCACCTGGGCGGCGGCCCCGCGCGCTTCCTCGAGTTGCTCGAGGCGCAGGCCGCGCTGCACCGCGGCCGCCGCGCCGCCGACGGCGCCGCGCCCGACGCTGCCGGCGCGGCCGGCGCGACACCGACGCGATCCGCCGGCTCATCCGCGCACGCCGTCGCACCCGCGCCGCCCACATCGCTCGTGGACGTGCTCCCCGTGCGCCCCACGCCCGATCCGGCGTGGCGCATCGTCGAGGAGGGGCTCAACGTCGCGCGCGAGCACGAGATCGAGTCGCTCTTCGCCATCGCGAACGGTTACGTCGGCACGCGCGGCTCGCTGGCGGAGGGGAGCCCGCTCTCCGCGCCCGCCACGTTCATCGCCGGCGTCTTCGACGTCCGCGAGCGATCCGCGGGGATCCCGGAGCTGGTCGTGATGCCCGACTGGATGCGCCTGAGCGTCCTCGTCGACGGCCAGCCGCTCGCGACGGACCGGGGCGTCATCCTCGAGCACCGCCGCATCCTCGATCTCCGCCAGGGGTTGTTCTGGCGCGAGTGGCGGCACCGCGATCCGAACGGGCGCATCCTCCACTTCCACGCGCTGCGGCTCGCCTCCCTCGCCGACCGCCACGCGCTCTACCAGGTGACCGCCCTCGTCCCGGAGAACTTCGGCGGCCGCGTCGTGTTCGAGACCCTCATCGAGCCGCCGCCGCCCGGGCCGATACCGCTGCCGGGCGCACGGCCGGAGCGCGGACCGGTCGAGACCGAACCCTCGCGCGCGCCGCCGGCGCCGCCGACCGCGGCGGCGGTCGCGCTCACGCTGCGCACGCCGACGACGGGGACGACCGTCGCCTTCGCGTCCGACAGCGAGTTCCACCCATCGGCCGCCGTCGCCGCGGCGCGGGAGGCCGAGACGGCCGGCGGACGGCTCGTCGAACGCGTCGACGCCGAGGTCGAGATCGGCGCAGTCTACCGGCTCGACCGCTTCGTCTCCGTCTACACCTCCCGCGACACGGAGCGGCCGGCCGATGCGGCCGCACGACACCTGGTCGCGCTCCGCGACCGCGGCGCGGCGGCGATCATCGAAGACCACGTCGCCGCCTGGCGCGAACGCTGGCGCACCGCCGAGATCCAGGTCGACGGCGACGACGACGCGCTGCGCGCGCTCCGCTTCGCCTGCTACCACCTCATCGCCGCCGCGAACCCGGAGGACGAGCAGAGCTCGGTCGGCGCTCGCGCGCTCACCGGCCACGCCTACAGCGGGCATGTGTTCTGGGACACCGAGATCTACATGCTGCCGTTCTACACGCACACCCACCCGCCCACGGCGCGCTCGCTCCTCATGTACCGCTGGCATACGCTGCCGGCCGCGCGCGAAAAGGCGCGCGCGCTCGGGTTCCGCGGCGCGTTCTACGCATGGGAGTCCACCCCCGACGGCCGAGAAGCCACGCCGCGCCGCGTCCTGGCGCCCGACGGCCGCGTCGTCCTGATCCGGAACGGCGAGCAGGAGACGCACATCAGCGCCGACATCGCCTACGGCGTCTGGCAGTACTGGCACGCCACCGGCGACGACGCGTTCCTCCTGGACGCCGGCGCCGAGATCCTCCTCGAAACCGCCCGCTTCTGGGCGAGCCGCGGCCGACTCGAGGACGACGGCCGCTTCCATATCCGCGGCGTCATCGGCCCCGACGAGTACCACGAGGACGTCGATGACGACGCGTACACAAACGGCATGGCCGCGTGGAACCTCGAGCGCGCCGCCGACGTCGCCCGGCTCCTCGCCCGACGCTGGCCCGAACGATGGCGCGCGCTGTGCAGCCGGCTCGACCTCCGCGACAACGAGCTCCGGGAGTGGCGCCGCCTCGCCGACGCCGTCCACCTCGGGTCCGACCCGCGGACCGGCGTCATCGAGCAGTTCGAAGGTTACTTCGCGCTCGAGGAGATCGACGTGGCCGCGTACGAGCCGCGCACCGCGCCGATGGACGTGATCCTCGGCCCCGATCGCACGCGACGCTCCCAGGTGATCAAGCAGCCGGACGTGCTCATGCTGATCTACCTGCTCTGGGATCGATTCCCGCCACGGGTGCGCGAGGCGAACTTCCGGTACTACGACCCGCGGACCGGCCACGGCAGCTCGCTCAGCCCCTCGATCCACGCGCTCCTCGCCGCCCGGCTCGGCGATGGGGAGCGCGCAAAGCGCTACTTCCGCCAGGCCGCCGAGATCGACCTCGCCGACAACATGGGCAACGCCGCCGGCGGCGTGCACGCCGCATCCCTCGGCGGCCTCTGGCAGGCCGCCATCTTCGGCTTCGCCGGGACCCGCCTCGGCTCCGACGGCCCCGCCTTCGAGCCGCGACTGCCGCACGCCTGGCGCGGATTGCGATTCCCGCTCCGCTGGCGCGATGCCACGCTCCGCGTCTCCATCGACGCCGCCGGCCGCGTCTCCTGCGACGCCGAGCCCGCCGAACCCCCGGAGTGACTCGTGTCCGAGATCCTCGTCCCGCTCGACGGCACGGCGCACGCCACCGTGGCGCTTCCCGTCGCCCAGACGCTGGCCCGGCTGCTCGACGGTACGCTCCACGTGCTGCACGTGGCCAAGCGCACCGTCCCGCCCCAGCAGCTCCTCGCCACCCTCGGCCTGACGCCCGAGGCCGTGCGCGGCACCGTCCTCGACGCCGCAACCGGCTCGCCGGCCGAGGCGATCGTGCGCGCCGCCCGCGAAGCCGAGGACGCGACCATCGTCCTCTGCACCCACACCGGGATGGAAAAGCCGACCGGCACGCTCGGCCACGTGGCCGACGAAGTGCTGCGCACCACGCTCCAGCCGCTCGTCCTCGTCCAGCCCGAGCGCGGACACCGGCCGTGGGTCGTCGACCACATCCTCCTCCCCCACGACGGCACGCCGGCCACCGCCTCGGGACTCAAGCCGGCCGCCCGCCTCGCGCGCCGCGCCCGCGCCGAGCTGCTCGTGCTCCACGTCGCCGAGCCGGGCGGTGGCCAGCCACCCGAGCCGGGCACCTTCACCACGCCCCGCTACGTGGACCAGCCCCAGCACGAATGGCCGAGCTGGGCGACCGAGTTCCTCGAGCGCGCCGGCCAGATGGGCGGCCTCCCCGAAGACCTGACGCTGCGACTCCAGGTCGCCACCGGCGACCCCGGCGCCGAGATCGTCCGCACCGCCCGCGAGCGCGGCACCGACCTCATCGTCCTGGCCTGGCACGGCCACCACGAGGCCGCGCGCGCCCGCACCATGAAGACGGTGATCCACGATGCGCCCTGCCCCGTCTTCGTCTGCCGCGTGCCCGGGCCCGCGTCGGACTCCGCGCACTCCTCGAAGCCGGAGACGACATGATCGTCATCTGGCGAAGCGTCCGCGGCGCGCCCGCCAAGCCCGATCCGCTCGACCGCTTCAGCGAGCGCGGACGCGGCTGCCGGCCCCGCCGCGGTACCGTTCCTGCGAGGGACCGACCGGCCACCCACGCACGGTAACGGAGGAGGCTCCCATGGACAGCTTCGGCGCCCGGTCCACGCTCCGCGTCGGAGATCGCGAGTTCGAGATCTTCCGCCTCGACGCCCTCGAGAAGCACGGCCCCGCCGTCGGCCGCCTGCCCTTCTCGATCCGACTGCTGCTCGAGAACCTGCTCCGCCACGAGGACGGCGTCAGCGTGGCCGGCGACGACATCCAGGCCCTCGCCTCCTGGAGCGCCCGCTCCGCCGCCAACCGCGAGATCGCGTTCACCCCCGCCCGCGTCCTGCTCCAGGACTTCACCGGCGTCCCCGCCATCGTCGACCTCGCCGCCATGCGCGACGCCATGGCCGAGCTCGGCGGCGAGCCGAAGAAGATCAACCCGCTCCAGCCCGTCGAGCTCGTGATCGACCACTCGATGCAGGTCGACACGTTCGGCACCCCCCAGGCGCTCGAACGCAACCGGGAGATGGACTACGGCCGCAACAGAGAGCGCTACGCGTTCCTGCGCTGGGGCCAGCGGGCGTTCGACAACTTCAAGGTGGTCCCGCCGTACACCGGCATCGTGCACCAGGTCAACCTCGAGTACCTCGCACGCGTGGTCTTCCCCGGCGACCACGACGCGCCCGGAGGCGATGGGCCGCCCCAGGCCTACCCGGACACGCTCCTCGGCACGGACTCCCACACGCCGATGGTGAACGGGCTGGGCGTGCTGGGGTGGGGCGTCGGCGGGATCGAGGCCGAGGCCGCGATGCTCGGCCAGCCGGTCTCGATGCTGATCCCGCAGGTCGTCGGCTTCCGCCTCGAGGGCGAGCTGCCCGAGGGCGCGA
>DASVDG010000106.1:0-104010 GCA_036381255.1 Longimicrobiales bacterium
CGGCCGCCTCGCCGATTTCATCGCCGTCGACCTCGACCACCCGACGTTAGCAGGCTGGACGGCGGAGACGCTCCCGGCCATATTGGCGCTGTCGGCGCCGCCGGACGTGGTGGCGGACGTGTGGGTGGGCGGCGTCCGACGGCTCGAAAACCGGCGCCACCCGCTCGACGCCGAGGCCGCGGCCGCGTTCCGCGAGGTCGCGGCGCGGGTGGTGTAGCCGACCGCAGTTATGGCGCCGCGGGATCGCCCGCATCGCACCACGCTCGTTCAATACTCTCCCCGCTGGTACCCGTGGCGGCGCTGCGTGCCCAAGGGCCCGCGGCCCCGCGATGGGTCATGTGCGCACATTGCCGGAGAGGTTTCATGCGATCGAAGCTCCTGCTCCCGCTGCTCCTCGTGGGCCACGTCGCCGCCGCGCTCGGGGCGCCGGCCCAGAACCCCCAACGCGATGCCGCGGCCGCGCTTCCGGGCACGCTCCGCGGGATGCGCGCCGCGCTCGACCCGCTCATCGTCGCCGGGCGGGCGGACACCTCGGGCCTCGCCGTGCGCACGGGCTCCGGCGCCGTGATCGACGCGGCGTCGGTCGTCGCCGAAGCGCCCGTCGCCTCGCTGATGGAGCTGGTCCAGGCGCGGGTCCCGGGCGTCTCCGTCTTCCAGGCGCCCGGCGTCCCCGGCGGCGCGGCGCAGATCCGGATCCGCGGCGTGCACTCCGTCGTCGGCGACGGTGGCGTGGCCGTGTACGTCGATGGCATCCCGGTCGATGCTGCGGCCGTGTCGTTCCTCGATACAGGCAACCTGCGCCGGGCCGGGATCGCCGGGATCGCACCCGAGGACATCGCGTCCGTCGAGGTGCTGAAGGGCTCGACATCGACGTTGTGGTACGGGCCGGCCGCTGCGGGCGGCGCGATCCTGGTCACGACCCGGAAGGCGAGCCCCGGGGCGCGCGGGTTCACGCAGCGGATCGTGCTCGAGCACGGCCCGGTCGATCCGGGCGCGGAGTTGCCCGCAAACTGGGTGCGCTGCGGTGACGATCCCACGGGAGCGTGCGCGGGACAGCCCCCAGACATGATCCTGTCGGACCGGCCGCTCGAACGCGACGGGATGCTGGGCGGCGGCACCGCCTCGACCGTCCATTGGAGCGGTCGTGGCTCGACCGACCGCCTCGGCGTGTACGGCTCGCTTGGCTGGACCCGCGATGACGGCCTGCTGCCGACCACTGGCTTCGACCGCCGGAGCGCACGCGCCGGGTTGCGGCTGCGGGCCGCGGAGACGGTGGACGTCGAGGTCGGGCTGGGAGCGTCGGCCATCGAGACCGACCTCCCGATCACCGGTTCCACCGGTAGCGGCGGCCGCAACCTCGTGGTCCATGCGCTGCGCGGGAATCCG
This sequence comes from Longimicrobiales bacterium, assembly GCA_036381255.1. Taxonomy (GTDB): domain Bacteria; phylum Gemmatimonadota; class Gemmatimonadetes; order Longimicrobiales; family RSA9; genus CALBZE01. The sequence continues at coordinate 1,387 of DASVDG010000106.1, forward strand.
ACGACGGTCGGCGCGTCGAAGGACGGCTGGGGCATAGTGGATGGCGATTCGCTGCTCGACATCGAGGCGTCCGCCGACGCGCGGCGCTACCGGCCGCGCGTGCGCCTCGTCCACCGCGCGGCGCCCTGGCTCACGCACTCGCTCCACGCCGGCGCGGACCTGGCACGCGACGAAGCGTTCCGGCGCGCGCCCCACCTCGCGGGAGCCGGCATGAGCCTGGAGCTGCTGGAGCGGAAGGCCGACCTCTACACCGTGGACTACCGTGCCCGGTTCGACGCGCGGCGCCTCGGCGCCGGCCGCCACGACCTGGAGTTGCTGCTCGGCGTCCAGGCCACGTGGGACCGGCGCGAGGAGTCCATTCGGAGCGGTTCCGAGGGCGCAGTGGGTGACATCGACCCGGAACGGTCCTATTCCATTCTCGAGATTCGACGCGAGCGCGAGGCGGTCGGCGTCGTCGCCGATGCGCGCTACGGCTACCGGGACCGGCTGTTCACGGAGCTCGGCGTCCGCCGCGACCGGCTGGACGACATCGACGGCGATGCGGGCCGGCTCTTCTCGTATCGTCTCGGCGCGGCGTTCCTCGCCTACGATGGCGCGGCGCGGCGCGCCCCGATCCCGGGCGTCGACATCGTACGGGTGCGGGCGGCGGTCGGGGGCGCGGAGCTCGATCGGATCATCCCGGTCGCCGACTTCTCGTTCGGCCTGTACGGGGATCCGCTCGCGTCGTCACCCGGCGGCAAGGAGAGACTGACCGAGGCCGAGCTGGGCGTCGACGCTGGCCTCCTGGACGGCCGCGTCGGCCTGGCCGTGACGGCGTTCCGCCGCACCACCAGGGATGTCGCGTTCCTGACGCCTCGCTTCGACGACTTTGCCGGCCTCTGGAGCTGGGGAGGGCGCGCCGAGCTCCGCAACCGGGGCGTAGAGGTGGCGCTGGCGGCGGAGCTGCTGAGGGCGGACGACATCTCCTGGTCCGCGCGGCTGAGCGCCTCGCGGCTGGCCAACGAGGTCGCCGAGCTGAACGCTCCCTGGGCCCTCGTGGATGGCTGGCACTGGATGCTGGAGGGGCGGCCGGCGGGGTCCTTCCATTCCCGGAGCATCATCGAAGTGGAAGGCGCCGGCGGGCGTGTGCTCGTGACGGACACGCTCGAATACGCCGGGAGCCCGATCCCGGAGTGGGAGGGCGCGCTGGAAACCGGGCTGTCGCTCTGGGGCCGGCTCCGCCTGCGCGCCCTCCTGGATGGCCACACCGGGTTCGACGTGTACAACCAGACGGCGCAGTGGCGCGACCGCGGGTACCGCAACAGCGAGCGGTATGCGCGCCGCGACGCCCTCGCGCCGGAGGAGCGGGCGCTGTACACCGGCGAGTACGTGGACTCGAACGGCGCAGTCTACCCACTGGATGTCCCGGCACCGTACATCCGGGACGGCAGCTTCCTGTGGCTGCGCGAGGTCTCCGCCACCCTCGAGCTCCCACGCACCTGGGTGGCGCGGATCGGCGCGAGCGGCGCGGCGCTCACGGTCGCCGGCCGCAACGTCGCGCTCTGGTCCCGCTACGATGGCGTCGACCCCGAGTTCCCGAGCTGGAGTGCGCCGCTCAGCCGCAGGGACTGGTTCGTGCTGCCTCAGTCGGCGCGGTGGAGCGTGCGGTTGGCGGTGCAGTTCTGATCGCAGTTCGATGCGTGTCGCGCCGGTACCCGGCGGGTGCCCGCCGCGACGTGCGGTTCACACCCCTTTCGTCGTCCCGGGCTCCGGGGCGGGTGCGACCCGCCGTGCCTCGGCATCCCGGGCGAAGCAAAACGCCACGCCGGAGGCTTGCATGATTCGCTTGCCAACGATGGCGACGGCATCCCTCATCCTGCTGCCGGTCCACCTCGCCTTCGCGACTCCGACTCTCGCGCAGGCGGCGGGCGGAGGCGGCGAACCGGTCATCGTGGCCGGCGTCGTCCGCGACGACGCGGCCCGCCCGGTGCGCGGCGCTCTGATCTCGATCCCGGAACTCGGCCGCGCGACCCGCACCGACGACGCCGGTGTCTACCGCCTCGATCTCACCGTCGCGGACGCCACGGTCCGGACCGTGACGCTGCGGGCCACGGCCGCCGGGCTCGGCGGGACGGAACTGAGGATCACTCTCGACGCCGGCACCACCTGGCGCGGCATCGTCCTCGCCCGCCCGGTCGTGCCGCTGGATGCGGTCGTGGCGACGGCGGTCGGGAGCGCGAAGCGCCGCACGCAGGTGGCGAGAATCGAGAGGATCGACGCAGTGGAGACGACGGCGATGGCGCCCGTGTCCACGCTGAGCGAGCTGCTCCAGGCGCGCGTGGCCGGACTGTCGGTGACGCGGGCATCGGGAAGTTCAGGCGCGTCGTCGCGGATCCGGGTCCGCGGTTTCGGCTCACCGGCCTACCCGACGAGGCCGGCGCTGTACGTAGACGGGGTCCGCGTCGACGGCCGGCCGCGCGCGTCGCTGCTGAACTACGTCCTGCCGACGAGCGTGCTCGACGCGATATCGCCGCACGACGTCGAATCGGTCGAGGTGCTCAAAGGGCCGGCCGCGGCGGCGCGCTACGGCCCTGACGCCGCGGCAGGCGTGATCGACGTCCGGACCCGCGGCGCCCGGATCGGCGGCGCGGGGTTCCACCAGCGAATCACGGCCGCGTACGGCGGAGCGGAGATCGACTGGCTCCCGCCCGCCAACTGGGCGCGCTGCATGGACCCATCGGTGCCGATCTGCGAAGGGCTCGCCGCGGGTACACCCGTCTCGGACAACCCGCTGCTGCGGCGCGGCATTCTCCGGGAGGGTCGCCGGGCGTCCATCCACTGGAGCGGGCGGGGTGGCGCAGAACGCTACGGCTACGCATTCGCCCTAGGGCTCGACACCGAAGACGGGACGCTACCCGGCAACGGCTTCGACCGCCGGACCGGCCGGATCAGCGCGGCGATCGCCCCGGTCGATGGGCTGCGCATCGAGACGGCCGTCGGCCGAAGTACGACGACGCGCGAGCCCGAGCTCACGGGCGGGTACTTCGGATTGGTCGGCTACGCCATGATGGGCAGTCCGCTGACGGTCGGCGGCGAGGAGGACGGGTGGTTTCGGGTTTCGGCCGACGCGCTGAGGCGGATCGACAGCCGGATCGAGACGGAACGGACCACGCCTTCGCTGCACATCGCCCACGCGACGCTGCCGTGGCTCGAGCAGCGGCTCACCGTCGGCGCGGAGCGGGTTCACCAGCGTGGGCGGGACCGTTTCCCGTTCATTTCGGGCCCATCGCCGCTGGATGGACGGTCGACTGATGCGGCGCAGAAGTCCGACGATTACACCGTGAATTACCTCGCAACGATGCGACTGCCGACGTCCGAGGCCCGCGGGCTCGACATCCGCTTCTCGCTGGGCGCGCAGTACCTGTCCGAGTCCATCTTGCGGCAGGCGACGGAGACGCTCCGGATGGAACCGTCGGCGCCGCCGGGGCCGGTCATGTACACCGAGCAGGAACGTGAATGGCGGACCTTCGGCGTGCTGGGCGAGTGGCAGCTCGGATACCGTGACCGGCTGTTCTCGCGGGCCGGGCTCCGCGTGGACTGGATGCGGATGGAATACCGTGACAGCTCGGCGTTGAGGTTCGCCTCCGCGCGTGGGGAGTCGGGTGCCGTATTCGCACCGCATGTCGGCGTATCGTACCTCATTTCGGATGGGTCCTCGACGGACCGGCCCCTCTCGTTCGTCGGCACGCTTCTGCTCCACGCCGCCTGGGGCCGCGTGGCGCGGAAGCACCCGGACGTGGTGTTGCCGGACCTGAGCTTGGACCCGCTCGACGTCTTTTCCCCGAGTGCGAACGATGTGATCGCCAATTCGCCGATGGAGTCGGTGAGTGAGGTGGAGCTCGGGCTCGAGTCCGGGCTGCTCGATGACCGGCTCGGGATCGGTGTAACGGCTTTCCGCAGGCGGACCACCGACATCCCGGCGGTCATCGACCTCGGCGTATCCGGCGAAAGGGGGCTCGGTTACGTGGAGCTGCTCGAACGCGGGCTCGAGGTGGATGTGACGGCGCGCCTGCTGCGTAACTCCCGGGCAACCTGGGATTTGCGGGCCAGCGTGCAGACGCACGACAACGAAGTGGTGCGCACTAGCGGCATGCGGGCTGCAGTCGTCGGGTATCCACCCTTCGGCGTGCGCGAGGGCGACCCGTCCCAGCCCATCCAGACGTTCCCGATCGAAGAGATCGACACCATCGCGGGCATCGCGAGGGTCGGCGACCTGGAGGTCGTCGGGAGTAGGGTCCCGTCGTTGGAGGCGGCCGTCGCGACCCGCCTAACCCTCGGCCATTGGATCCGGATCCACGGGCTGCTCGATGCCAGGCAGGGTTTCGAGGTGCTCGACATCATCGCTCCCTTCCGCGACCGCGACGTACAGAACAGCGAGCGGTCGGTCCTTCGGGACGAGCTGCCGGCCGCGGAGCGGATTCGGTATTTCGGGCCGTACGAGGGCGAGTACACGAACGCGCCGTACATCCGGTCCGGTGACTTCGTGCGACTTCGGGAAGCGTCGATCACGTTCGCTCTCCCGGCGCAGTGGGCGAGCCGGCTGGGCGCGAGGGCGGCATCACTCACGCTCGGCGGCCGCGATCTGGCGCTATGGACCGATTTCGAGGGGGATCCGGAGGTGTTTTCGAATCCTACGCCCTCCCCGGAGTATCGCTTCTACATCGCCGTGCCTCACGCCCGTCGCTGGGAGGCGCGGCTGACGGTACAGTTCTGAGTGCGTGGCGGCGCGTGGCGGCGCCGCATCGTGAGCCCGTGCTCCATCGGTGCCTATGGAGCGCGCACCGCCGGCGTCATTCACGCCGACGCCGTCGGATCTCGCGCGGGCGTGTGGCCGGTGCTGCCCGGCCCGGCCGGGCCGGGACCCGGACCGGAGCCACCTGCCGGGGGTACTACGGTAACGGAGCCCGACGCCCGGGAACCGCCGCCGCGCCCCGACGATTGGAAGGGTCGGACGCGGCGAGCGCCCCGTCCGTCGGAACGAGAAAGCGACGCATGAGCAACGAACGCCCGAACCCCGAATCGATGGCCCACCCGCGCGGCGGCGCGACCGCCGCGCGTGCGTGTTGCCGTCGCTGTACCACGGCCCTTCCATCGGGCCGGGGCGTGGGCGCGGCATCGACGTAGGTCCTCACGGATCGCGTTCGCCGCGGCCGGCCGCGGGTCCCCGATGGAGGGGCCTGCGGCCGGCCGTTTTTCGTGGATACGGACGATGGACGAACCCGTGCGCCCGAGCCGTCGGGCGCGGAACCAAAGGGAGGAAGCATGGCACACAAGACGGAAGTTCCGGCGGTCACGCCGATCGAGCGCCGCGGGTACGCGAACCCCGACGCGCTGGTCTCGACGGATTGGGTCGCGCAGCACCTGGGCGACCCGAAGGTCCGGCTCGTCGAGTCGGATGAGGACGTGCTGCTGTACGAGGTCGGGCACGTCCCCGGCGCGGTGAAGATCGACTGGGTCGCCGACCTGAACGACCCGGTCACGCGCGACTACATCGACGCGGCGCGTTTCCAGGCGCTGCTGCGCTCGCGCGGGATCGACGACGACACGACGATCGTGTTCTACGGCGACAACAACAACTGGTGGGCGGCGTACGCGTACTGGGTGTTCCGGCTGTTCGGCGTGAAGAACCTGCGGCTGATGGACGGCGGCCGCGCGCGCTGGGAGCAGGAGGGCCGCCCGATGACGACGGACGTGCCGGCGTACCCGGAGGGGAACACCCGCGTCGAGGCGCGCGACGACGCGGCGATCCGCGCGTTCCGCGACGACGTGTTCGCCCACATCGCCGCCGGCCGGCCGCTGGTCGACGTGCGCAGCCCGGAGGAGTACCGCGGCGAGCGGCTGCACATGCCGGCGTACCCGAACGAGGGCGCGACGCGCGGCGGCCACATCCCGGGCGCGCGCAACGTGCCGTGGGCGCGGGCGGTCGACCCGGAGACGCACACGTTCCGCCCGGCGGAGGAACTGCGCGCGATCTACGAGGCGGAGCAAGGGCTCGGCCGCGGCGACGACGTCGTCGTCTACTGCCGGATCGGCGAGCGCTCGAGCCACACCTGGTTCGTGCTGAGCGAGCTGCTCGGCTTCGAGCGCGTGCGCAACTACGACGGCTCGTGGACGGAGTGGGGGAACCTGGTCCGTGCGCCGATCGAGAAGTAGTTTGGAGGTGATGGGATGGACAGGCAGACGCGTGTGGCGCTGCTGGTGGACCACGCGAAGCGGCCGCGCCACCACGGCCCGCTCGAGGACGCCGACGTGCACATGCCGGGCGGCAACCCCGGCTGCGGCGACGTCGTGACGATCCACGTCAAGGCGGAGCCGGGCGAGGCGCGGATCCGGGAGGTCCGGTTCGAGGGCGCCGGCTGCACGATCAGCCAGGCCGCGGCCTCGATCCTCGTCGAGCGGATGAACAAGCGGCGGCCGACGTTCGACGAGATCGGCGCGCTCTCGTACGAGGACATGATCGACGTCCTCGGCCGCGACATCGTCGGCTCGCGTCCGCGCTGCGCGACGCTCGCGCTCGGCACGCTGAAGGCGGCGGTGCAGCATGTGGAGATGGACCGCAAGCTCCGCGCGGCAGGGCGCACGGAAGAGGAGATCGAGCGCATGCGCGAGGCGCTCGCGGCGCAGGCGGCGGGCACGGGGCTGGTCTTCGGGGCCGGCGCCGAGGCGGCGGTCGCCGCCGCGGGCGTCGTGCCGCACGACGACGCGATCGAGCCGGCGTGAGCTCCGCGCCGGCGTCCGCCCGAGGCGTTCCTCGCCGTGGCGGCGCCGGTTCGGCCGGAGCGGCGTGAAACCGCGCGGCGCCCGCCCGCGTAAGCCGCTCCGGCCGGCCGGTCGCGCGCGCCGGCGGCCGTGCGGACGGCGGTGAGCCGCCGTCCGTCCGGCTTCTTCCGCCGTTCGGCGAACGTCGCCGTGCGGTGCGTCCAGATCCACCCGGAAATCCAGGGGGCCCCATGAGACACGCAGGCCGAATCGCCGCGGCGTTCGCCGCGGCCGGCGCACTCTCCGCGAGCCCGGCCGCGCTCGGTGCGCAGGAGCCGGAGCGCTACGCCTTCTCCGACGACGCCGTCGCCGTCTACAACCTGGCGGGCGCGGTGAGCGTGGAGGCCGGGGACGGAGGCAGCATCGTGGTGGAGCTGCGCCGCGGCGGCGCGGACGCCGGCGAGCTGCGGGTCGAGACGGGACGGATCGACGGGGCGCAGTCGCTGCGCGTGATCTACCCCGCGGACCGCGTCGTCTACCCGGAGCTGGGTTTCGGCTCGCGCACGTCGATCCGGGTACGCGACGACGGCACGTTCTACGATGACGACGGCGACGGCTGGTTCGGCGGCGGCGACCGGGTCACGATCGCCGGCTCCGGCAGCGGGCTGGAGGCGTTCGCGGACCTGCGGATCGCGGTGCCCGAAGGGAGGCGGCTCGCGGTCTATCTGGGCGCCGGGCGCGCGATGATCGCGAACGTGAACGGCGCGATCCGGGTCGAGACCGGGAGCGGCGCGATCGAGGCGGTCGGCACGCGTGGCGTCCTGGAGCTGGACACCGGCTCGGGGAGGGTAAGCGTTCGCGACGCGGAGGGCGAGGTCGAGGTGGACACGGGTTCGGGCCGCATCGACGTGCACGGCGTGCGCGGCAGCCGGCTCTATGTCGACACCGGCTCCGGCGGCGTGGAGGGCAGCGACCTGGCCGTCGAAGACCTGGAGGTGGACACCGGTTCCGGGTCGATCGAGCTGGCCGGCGTCCGGGCCGATGACGCGCGGCTCGACACGGGGAGCGGCTCGGTCCGGCTCGCGCTGCTCGAGGCCGTCCGGGACCTCGAGATCGACACCGGCTCGGGGAGCGTGACGCTGAGCGTGCCCGCGGAGCTGAACGCCGAGATCGAGCTGGACACCGGCAGCGGCGGCATCGACGTGGACCTGCCGCTCCGCGTCGTGCGCAGCGAGCGCAACTACCTGCTGGCGCAGGCCGGCCAGGGCGGCGGCACGATCCGGATCGACACCGGCTCGGGCGGGATCCGCATCCGGTCGAACTAGCGTCTCCGCCGGCGTTCCTTCCGGGAACGAGCGCGGTCCTCCCGATACGGGTCGGGGGGGCCGCGCTCTCGTTTTCGGCAGGGCGTCCGGCGCCCGGCCGCACCCGCGTCGGCACCGGCGTCGGGCGGCCGGGCCGGCGGATCAGTAGAGGATCTCGCCGCGCAGCACGGTGACCGCGCGGCCGCCGAGGCGGACGCGGTCGCCGTGCACGGCGACGCGGATCGTGCCGCCGCGCGACGAAGCCTGGTAGGCCAGGAACCGGTCCTTCCCGAGCCGTCGCTGCCAGAAGGGGCCCAGCACGCAGTGCGCGGAGCCGGTGACCGGGTCCTCGTCGACGCCGACGCGCGGGGCGAAGAAGCGGGACACGAAGTCGAGCTCCGCCGCGTCGGCCGGCGCGGTCACGATGATGCCGCGCGCGTCGATGCGGCGCAGCGCGGCGAGGTCCGGCTCGAGCGCGCGCACGGCCGCCTCGTCCTCGAGCTCGACGAGCAGGTCGAAGCGGCTGCGGCCGACGTAGCGGGGCGCCGCGCCGAGCGCCGTGGCGAGGCCGTCCGGCACGTCGGCCGCCGACTCCGGCGTCGCCGGGAAATCGAGCACGATCCAGTCGCCGTCGCGTGCCGCGGTGAGCACGCCGCTGAGGGTGAAGAAGCGGGCGGTCGCGTCGGGCGGGAGGCGCCCCTCCTCCCAGAGCACGTGGGCGCTGGCGAGCGTGGCGTGGCCGCACAGCTCGACCTCGACGGCGGGCGTGAACCAGCGCAGCCGGTAGCCGTCGGCCTCGGGGACGAGGAACGCGGTCTCCGAGAGGTTCATCTCGCGGGCGACGTCCTGCATCCAGGCGTCGTCGCGGGGCGCGTCGAGCACGCACACGGCGGCGGGGTTGCCGCGGTACGGCCCGTCGGCGAAGGCGTCGACCTGGGTGATCGGTGTCGGCATGCGGTTCGTCGGATCAGGGTGGACGGGTGGCCGCAGCGCGTGGCGCGGTCCTGCGCGATGCGGCGCCGGGCATCGCGACGCGGCACGGCGCGGCACGGCGCGGGGCCGGCGCTCCGGCGCGCCCCGGCGGGCGGGACCGCCCGGCCGCCGGGGCGCGCGCAATGTACGGGGCGCGCGCGCAATGTACGGGTCGCGACGCGGGCGCGGCAACGCGCGCGGGGTCGCCCGCACCGCCCGCTCCGCCCGCCCGCACCGCCCGCGCGGCTCGCCCGGCGCCGGCGCCGTTCGCCCGCCGCTCGCCTTGCCGCTCGCCTTGCCGCTCGCCTTGCCGCTCGCCTTGCCGCGGCGATCGTGGCCGCCTAATGTACGTTCCGTTCTCCCCTGGGATTCCCGCAATCGCAAGAGCGCCATGAAGCAACGCGACGCTTCCCCCGATCCGGGCCGCGGGTGCGCAGCACCTGCGCGCCCCGCGACCGCATCCGATCCGACCGCCCTTCGCCCGTCCCGATGGTTCCGACGCCGTCCCGTCGACTCGCCTGCGCCGTGGCCGCGCGGGCCGCGGCGGGCGCGGGCCGGCGCGGTGACCGCGGGCGCCGTGGCCGTCGCGCTCGCCCTCGCGCCGGCGCCCGCGGCCGCGCAGAGCCCGGCGTCGCCGGGCGCGCCGCGCGATGCCGCCGCGGTCACGGGCTTCTCGCCGGCCGCGGCAGCGGCCCAGCGCGCGATCGAGCGGCGGGTCCTCGACGCGATCCGCCCCGCGATGCTCGATTCGTTCAGCTACGCGCTGACCCGTGAGCCGCACGTGGCGGGCTCGCCGGCGCAGGCGCGCACGGCCGAGTGGGTGGTCGAGCGCACGCGCGGCTGGGGTCTCGAGAGCGAGGTCGCCACGTACCGCGTGTACCTGCCGTGGCCGACGGCGGTCGAGCTGGAGATGACGGCGCCGGAGCGGCGCGGCTTCGAGCTGCGCGAAGCGGTCGTCGCGTCGGACCCGGTCAGCGCGCTGCCGCAGTATCCGTGGGTGCTCGGGTACTCGGGGACGGGCGCGGTCGAGGGCGACGTCGTCTACGTGAACTACGGGCTGCACGAGGATTACGCGCGCCTCGACTCGCTCGGCGTGAGCGTCGAGGGGCGGATCGTCATCGCACGCTTCGGGCGGTCGTACCGCGGGATCAAGTCGCGGCTGGCCGAACGGCACGGCGCGATCGGGATCCTGATCTACACGGACCCGATGGACGATGGATGGTTCCGTGGCGACGTGTACCCCGAGGGCCCGTGGCGGCACCCGACGTCGGTGCAGCGGGGGAGCGTGATGAACGGCTCGGGCGACCCGACGACGCCGGGTTGGGCGAGCGTCGAGGGCGCGGCGCGCGTCGAGCCCGGGAGCACCGGCGGGTTCGACCTGCCGGGGATCCCCGTCGTCACGGTCTCGGCGGCCGTCGCCGAGCCGATCCTGCGCGCGCTGCGCGGCGCGGAGCTGCCGGACCAGGGGTGGCAGGGCGCGCTGCCGTTCCGCTACCACGTGGGGCCGGGCCCGACGCGTCTCCGCATGAAGGTCGAAGACGACCGGGAGGCGCACGGCTTCAAGGAGATCCGCAACACGATCGCGTGGGTCCGCGGCGCGGAGCGGCCGGACGAATGGGTGATCGTCGGCGGCCACCGCGACGCGTGGAACGCGGGCGCCGCGGACAACGTGAGCGGAACGGCATCCGTGCTCGCCGCCGCGCGCGCCGTCGCCGAGCTGGCGCGGGCGGGGACGCCGCCGCGCCGCACGATCGCGTTCGCGACGTGGGACGCGGAGGAGTGGGGGCTGATCGGCTCCGTGGAATGGGTCGAGGAGCGGGCCGAAGAGCTGGGCGCGAAGGCCGTCGCGTACCTGAACCAGGACGGCGTGGCCGGCGGCCCGCACTTCGGCGCGAGCGCCGCGCCATCGCTCAAGGCGCTGGTCCGCGACGTCGCGCGGGTGGTGCCGGACCCGGCCGGCGGCACCGTCTACGACCGCTGGCGCGCCCGCGTCGAGCCGCCGGACACCGCCGAGATCCCGCTCGGCAACCTGGGCGGCGGCAGCGACTTCGCGCCGTTCTACAACCACCTCGGCATCCCGAGCGCGGGGTGGGGCTTCGGCGGGAACGGCACGCAGTACCACGGCGCGTTCGACACCTACGCCTGGGTGTCGACGCACGCCGACCCGGGATTCCGGTACCACGCGACGACGGCCCGGCTCACCGCCATCACGGCGCTACGGCTGGCGAACGCAGAGATCCTGCCTTACGACTACGCCGAGTTCGCCCGCGAGCTGCGCGAGCTGGTCTCCCGCCTCGCGATCGAGGCGGGCGAGCAGCGCCTCGGCGACGCCGGGCTCGCCGCGCTCGACGTCGCCCTCGCCCGCATGGCCGAGGCCGCCGACGCGTTCGCCGCCGCCCGCGATGCCGCGCTCGCCGACGCGACCAAGGCCGCCGCGCCGCGCGCCGAGTCCGCGTTCGACGCGGCGAACCGCCACCTCATGCGCGTCGAACGGGCGATGACCCGCGCCGAAGGCCTCGTCGGCCGGCCCTGGTTCCGCAACCTGATCTTCGCCTCCGACGCCCGCAACGGCTACGCGACGATCGCGCTGCCGAGCATCGCCGAGGCGATCCGCGCCGGCGACCGCGAGCGCGTCCGCCGCGAGGTCGAAGACCTCGCGGGGCGCGTCGACCAGGCGACGGCGCACATCCGGGCGGCGACGGCGGAGTTGCGCGGTTAGGGAGACCGCGCCGGCGGCTGGAACGCGGATTGCCGATGACGCCAGGGGGTCGGCGCGTGTGCGCCGACCCCCTGGCGGGAGCGGCGCCGGTGGCGCCGGGAGCGCGCCCTGTCGGGCGCGGGAGCGCCGGCCTGTCGGCCGGCGGGAGCGGCCGGCTGCGCCGGCCGGGACGGACCCTGGCGGGTCCGGGGGCGGGCGCTGCGCGCCCGGGGGCGCGGCCTTCGGCCGCGGGGGCGGCGGCTGCACTGCGTGCAGCGCCGGGGTGGCAGGGCGACCGTCTGGGCGTGTCCCAGCCGTCCCGGCGCGCGGAGCGCGCCGCCCCCGCCGGCGTCAGCCGGCGCCCCCGGCCGCGCAGCGGACGTCCCGGCGCGAAGCGCCGCTCCCCGCGCCGGAGGCGCGGCTCCCGGGCCGCAGGCCCGCACCCGCCCCGCAGGGGCGCCCCCGGCGCCCCCGGACCCCACGCGGCCGCGAGTCCGGCGCGATGCGCCGTCCCCACGGCCGCACAACCAGGCGCGATGCGCCGAGCTGCCGCATGGGCGATTTCCGCATCGGTTCGATTCTCGGCTTCGAGATCCGCCTCGACTTCTCCTGGTTCATCATCTTCTTCCTGATCCTCTGGGTCTTCACGTTCGGCGTGTTCCCGAGCAACTACCCGGGGCTGTCGAGCGTGGCGTATCTCGCGATGGGGGTGAGCGGCACGCTGCTCTTCTTCGCGTCGCTGCTGGCGCACGAGATCTCGCACTCGCTCGTCGCACGGGCGAAGGGGATCCCGGTCGAGGGGATCACGCTCTTCATCTTCGGCGGGATGTCGCGCACGCGGATGGAGGCGGAGACGCCGGGCGACGAGTTCAAGATCGCGGGGATCGGGCCGCTGTCGAGCGTCGTGATCGCCGCGCTGTTCTGGGGCGTCGGCTGGCTGGCGCTGAGCGCGGGGTGGAGCCTCGCGGTCGTCGGCGTGGCGCAGTACCTGGCGCTGCTGAACTTCCTGCTCGCCGTCTTCAACCTGCTGCCGGGCTACCCGCTCGACGGCGGGCGGCTGTTCCGGGCGGCGGCATGGAAGTACTCAGGGGATTACACGAAGGCGACGCGCTGGGCGACGACGGGCGGGAAATGGCTGGCGTACGTGCTGATCGCGTTCGGCCTGCTCTCCGTTTTCCAGGGGAATCTGGGCGGGCTGTGGCTCGTCCTGATCGGCTGGTTCCTGCGCAACGCGGCGGTCGCGAGCTATCAGCAGCATCTGCTGCAGCAGGTGCTCGAGGAGGTCCGCGCCCGGGACGCGATGACGCCGGAGCCGGAGACGGTGCCGCCCGACCTCACGCTCCAGGAGCTGGTCGACGAGCACTTCCTCCGGCGCCGCTACCACGCGTTCCCCGTCGTCCGCGACGACCGGCCGCTCGGGCTGATCACGCTCGCGCAGGTGAAGGAGGTGCCGCGCGAGGAGTGGCCCCGGCGCACCGTCGCCGAGACGATGACCTCCGTCGACCACGACAGCGTGACCGTGCGGCCGGAGGAGCGGATGTCCGACGTGCTCCAGAAGATGGAGCAGTCCGGCGCGCGGCGCGTGCTCGTCACCCGCGACGGACACCTCGAGGGGATCATCACGACCGGAGACGTCGCGGGGTGGCTCCAGCGGGCGCGGGAGCTGGAGGGGTAGGGGACGCGCGCGCGTCAGGCCCCGCGCGGCGCCCCGCCTCGCATCCTCCGAGCGCCGTCGGCCACTGTACGCCACTGCGCCACGCGCGTCGAGAATCCGGCGCCCGCCGCGCAGGGCGCTGTGCCGGGGCTGGACCCCGCCCCGGCTCGCCCTTACGTTCCTGACATGTACGTAATCCCCCGCGACCGACTCCCCGAGGGTTTCGCCGAGCGGATCGACCACCCCCCGTCCGAGCCGGCGCCGACGCGGCCGGCGGCGACGGTCGTGCTGCTGCGGGACGGGGCCGACGGGCCCGAGATCCTGCTGCTGCGCCGCCACCGGTCGAGCGGGTTCGTGCCGGGCGCGTTCGTCTTCGCGGGCGGGCGGGTCGATGACGCGGACGGCGACCCGCGGCTGCTCGACCGGGTCGACGGGCTGGACGGGCGCGCAGAGCCGGCGCCGGCGTTCTGGATGGCGGCGGTGCGCGAGGCGTTCGAAGAGGCCGGCGTGCTGCTGGCGCGCGACGCGGACGGGCGCGCGGTCCCGGACTCCGGGCGCGATCCGGCGCTCGCGGAGTGGCGCGAAGCGCTACTCTCGGAGCGCGCATCGCTTCACGAGCTGCTCGAGGCTCGCGAGTTGCGCCTCGCGCTCGGCGACGTCGTCTACTGCGCGCACTGGATCACGCCGGTCGCGGAACCGCGGCGCTACGACACGCGTTTCTTCCTCGCGCGGCTGCCCGACGGCTGCGACGCGTGCATCGACGAGCGGGAGATGACCGAGGCGGTGTGGATCACGGCCGCCGACGCGCTCGCGCGGTTTCGCGCGGCACGGCTGCCGATGGTCTTCCCGACCGTCGCGACGATCGAGTCGCTGGCGCCGTATCGCTCGGTCGCGGAGGCGCTGGACGCGTTCCGCGGCCGCCCGGTCGAGCCGGTCCTGCCGCGCCTGGTCCGCACCGCGGAGGGCGTGACGATCGTCGTCGACGGCGACCGCGCGCCGTGACGGAACCCGTCGCTCCCCCGCGGGTTCCACCCCTTCGGGAGCGCGGCACCCCCACGCACCCGCCCTCCCGATCTCGACCCGGACGCCGAACGCAGAACGCTGAATCCTGAATGCTGACAACTGACAACTGACCACTGACAACTAAACCCCCGACCCCCATGCCCACTACCATCGCCCGACCGAGGACCCTCGGAGAGCTAAAGCAGAGCGGCTACGCGAGCCGTTCGGTGCGGGACGAGATCCGGGCGAACCTGATCCGTCGCCTGGAATCGGGCGAGCCGCTGTTCCCGGGGATCGTCGGCTACGACGACACCGTGATCCCGCAGGTCGTCAACGCGCTGCTCTCGCGGCAGAACTTCATCCTGCTGGGGCTGCGCGGGCAGGCGAAGAGCCGGATCGTGCGGCAGCTCGTCGCCCTGCTCGATGATGAGGTCCCGGTCCTCGAGGGGAGCGAGGTCAACGACGACCCGCTGCGCCCGATCTCGAAGCACGGCCGCGCGCTCGTCGCGGAGCGGGGCGACGACGCGCCGATCGCGTGGGTCCCGCGCGAGGCGCGCTTCGTCGAGAAGCTGGCCACGCCGGACGTGACGATCGCGGACCTGATCGGCGACGTCGACCCGATCCGCGCCGCGCGCGGCGGGCACGTGCTGGCCGACGAGCTGACGATCCACTTCGGGCTGCTGCCGCGTGCGAACCGCGGCATCTTCGCGATCAACGAGCTGCCAGATCTGGCGGGGAAGGTGCAGGTCGGGCTCTTCAACATCATGCAGGAAGGCGACGTCCAGATCAAAGGCTACCCGGTGCGGCTGCCGCTGGACGTGCTGCTCGTCTTCACGGCGAATCCGGAGGACTACACGGCGCGCGGCAAGATCATCACGCCGCTGAAGGACCGGATCGGCGCGGAGATCGTGACGCACTACCCGGAGAGCATCGACGCGGGGCTCGCGATCACGCGGCAGGAGGCGTGGCTCGCGCGGGACGGCCGGCCGGTCGAGGTGCCGGAGTTCGTCGCGGAGCTGGTCGAACGCGTCGCGTTCCTCGCGCGGAGCGACAAGCGCGTCGACCAGCGCTCCGGCGTGAGCCAGCGCATGCCGATCAGCGTGCTGGAGAACGCGGTCTCGAACGCGGAGCGGCGCGCGCTGCTCTGCGGCGAGAGCGTGGTCGTGCCGCGGCCGTCGGACGTGTACGCCGCGCTGCCGGCGATCACCGGCAAGCTCGAGCTGGAGTACGAGGGCGAGATGGTCGGCGCGGAGCGGATCGCGCGCGAGCTGATCGCGAAGGCGGCGGCCGAGACGCTGGCGGCGCGGGGCGGCGAGGCGGTGGAGGAGCAGCTGGAGCGGGTCGTTGAGCACTTCGAGGGCGGGCGCGTGCTCCAGCTCTCGGACTCGGCGGCGGCCGAGGCGTGTCTGGAGGGCTTCCGGGCCGTGCCCGGGCTGATCGACGCCGTCGAGCGCCTCGCCCTCGCCGCCGGCGACGCGCCGGGCCACGCCGTCGCCGCGTGCGAGCTGGTGCTCGAGGCGCTCGTCGCCGAGCGGCGCATCAGCCGGTCGGAGTCCGGCCGGATCGGCCGCGCGCCCCGGCGCACCGGGCCGGGCGGGCCGGGGTCCGGCCCGATCCCGCCGTCGATGTTGGCGTAGCGGGCGTTCGGGAGGCGTCGATGAAGCAGTACCACGCCGTGCTCGAGGAGGTGCGCCGCTTCGGCTGGGAGGAGCCCGACGACCGGACCGGCGTCGGCCGGCTGCGCTGGCCCGGCGCGAGCAAGATGCGCTTCGACCTGCGCGAGGGGTTTCCGCTGGTGACGACGAAGCGCGTCCCGTTCCGCTGGGTCGCCGAGGAGCTGTTCTGGTTCCTCTCGGGCGACACCAACGAGGCGACGCTGCGCGCGAAGGGCGTGGACATCTGGCAGGAGTGGGCGGACGAGGCGCACACCGCGCGCTTCGGCCGCGAGCCCGGCGACCTCGGCCCGATCTACGGCTACGTCTGGCGCTCGTTCGGCGGCGACTACCCGGAGCGGAACGGAATCGACCAGATCGCGCGGGCGATCGACGAGATCCGCACGCGGCCGGCGTCGACGCGGATCCTCGTGACCGGCTGGGACCCGCGCGTCGCGGACGCCGTCGACCTGCCGCCGTGCCACACGCTGTTCCAGTTCTACGTCGAGCGCGGCCGCGTGCTGCACCTCCAGCTCTTCCAGCGGTCGGCGGACCTGTTCCTGGGCGTGCCGTTCAACATCGCCTCTTACGCGCTCCTCGCGCACCTGGTCGCGCACGTCTGCGACCTCGAGGTCGGGAACTACTTCCACAGCTTCGGCGACGCGCACATCTACTTCAACCACTTCGAGCAGGTAGAGACGCTCCTCTCACGAGAGCCGCTCCCGCCGCCGCGGCTCGAGATCGTCGACCCCGATGGCTCGCTCCGCGGCGGCGGCCTCGACGCGCTGCTCCGCTTCCGCTGGGAGCACCTGAAGCTGATCGGCTACCGGCACCACGGGACGATCGCCGCGCCGGTGGCGGTGTGAGGGGGGCGTGAACGTGCGGAACGACCCCGTGACCATCAAGGCGATCGTCGCCATGGACCCGCACGGCGCGATCGGCCGCGGCGGCACACTGCCGTGGCACCACCCGGCCGACCTGAAGTTCTTCAAGCGCACGACGCTCGGCCACACCGTCGTGATGGGGCGCCGGACGTGGGACTCGATCGGGCGGCCGCTCCCGGGGCGGCTGAACCTCGTGCTGACGCGGCGGGGGTTGCGCCCCGAACCCGACCGCACAGCCGACCGCGGCGTGGCTGCCGACGAGTTCGCCGCGGCCGATGTGGCCGAAGTGGCTGATGGGGCCGGTGTGGCCGGTGTGGCCGGCGATGGGCCCGCGACGGGGGAAGCGTCGGCTACGGGCGATCGGCCGGCGGCCGGCAGTGTCCCTGCGCTCGATGCGCCGGCCGTAGGGGTTATCGCGGTCCGCTCCGTCGAGGAGGCGATCCGCGCCCACGGCGACCGTGGCCGCGGCGACCTCTTCGTCATCGGCGGCGCGCAGGTCTACGCGGCGTTCGCGCACCGCGTCGACGAGTGGATCGTGACCCGCATCCCCGAGACCGTCGCGGACGCGGACACGTACCTGCCCGGGTCGCTGTTCGACGGCTTCGAGCGGGCCCGCGCGGAACAGATCGGCGACGGACTGACGGTCGACTTCCTGCGGCGCGCGTGACGCTGAACCCGGCCACCGCGGCTCGCCCGAATCGCGACCGCGCCGACAGGTGAATCCAGCACGCATCCCCCGCTTCTGGCACGCGTGCTGAATCCACCACAGTATTTGTGGTCAAGTTCGCGCGGATCGCCGGCCGGGCCGGGACGCGTGCTGGATCCACCACATATACGGTAGGGAATTCAGCTACGGCCGATTCCGACAGCCCCGCGTGCTGAATTCTCCCACCCACGGCCCGCGAGGGACAGCCGGACCCCGAGCCGACCCGGGGCGCGTCCCGAGTCACGCCGCCGCGTGCCGCCCGAATGCGGAGGCTTCGGCGAATCCGCGGGCGCTATACCGACTTCGCTTGAACCGATGGTGGTCCGCGAGGTGGGGTTCGCCTGGGCCGGGCGGACCGACGCGAACGATTCCGGCGGATTTCGTTTCACCGGCTCCTGGCGCGCCGCGGTGCTCGCTCGTCGCGTGCCGCCTACCGCCCGCGCGCCGGTGCGGCCACGGCGGCCGGGCACCGGTCCCCGCGGCACGGCGCGGCGCGTGCGACGGCGCAATCGGGCCGGTCGCCGTGGCAGCGGCGGCGGGAAAGGACCCGCCCGGGTCGCGCCCCGGTGAAGTTCCCGCCGTCGATGACGAGGACGCCGTTGACCAGCACATACGCCATCCCCTCCGCCAGCCGGTGCGGATCCTGGTAATCCGCGGTGTCGCGCACCCGGTCGAGGTCGAAGACGACCAGGTCGGCCACGGCCCCCGGACGGACGACGCCGCGGTCGCGCAGGCCGAAGACCGCGGCGGGCAGCGAGGTCATGCTCCGGATCGCATCGGGCAGATCCAGCACCCCTTTCTCGAGCACGTAGCGCCGGATCTTGCGGGGGAACGCGCCGTAGTTGCGCGGGTGCGGCACGCCGAGACCCATCGGGACCAGTCCGCCGTCGGAGCTGGTCATGGTCCACGGCCGGCGCATGAACCGTTCGATGTCCTCGTCCTGCATGTTGAACGAGACGAGCGCGGCGCCGCCGGCTGCGATCATGTCCAGGACGACGTCGATCGGGTGCTTTCCGCGCTCCTCCGCGACCTGCGCGAGCGACTTCCCTTCGACGGACGGATCGGCCCGGTGGCGGCGGAACTGGAGCCGCGCCGCGCCGCCCCGGCGGTCCAGGTTCTCCGCGATCGCCTCCCGCAGCCGCGCCCGCTCGCGGGGATCGTCCAGCCGACGCAGCAACGCCTCGCGGCCGCCGGCCTGCGCCCAGCGCGGCACCAGCGCGCCCGCGATGCTGGTGCCCGAAGCGTCGTAGGGGTACTGGTCCGCGAAGACCTCGACGCCTTCGGCGCGGGCCGCTTCGATCCGGTCCACGATCGTCTCGGACAGCCCCCACACCCGCGGGCCGAGCACCTTGATGTGCGTGACGATCCCGGGGAGCCGCGCCGCGCGCGCGACGCGGATGACCTCGTCGACCGCCGCGACCACGCCGATGTTGTAGTCCGCCTCGTCCCGGATGTGGCTGGTGTAGACGCCGTCGTACTCCGCGACGATCCGCGCCAGCGCGATCACCTCGTCCAGCGCCGCGTAGCTGCCCGGCGCGTAGTAGAGCCCGGAAGAGAGGCCGAAGGCGCCCTCGTCCATGCCAGCGCGGACGAGCGCTTTCATCCGCTCGAGCTCCTCGGCCGTCGGCGCCCGGTCGTCCATCCCCAACACCGCGCGCCGGACCGAGCCGTGCGGGACGAGCTGCGCGACGTTTACGCCGAGGCCGTGGGCGAGCAGTCGGGTCCGCTGCGCCGCCAGGTCCACCGACCCGCCGCCGTCGGGGTTGATGACCACGGTCGTGACGCCCTGCGCGAGCTGCGGCCGCGCCGCCGCGAGCTCGGGGTCCGTCAGCCCGCCGCCCGCGTGCGAGTGCACGTCGATGAACCCGGGGGCGACGTACAGCCCCGTCGCATCGATGACCCGCCGCGCCGCTGCGCCCGCCAGATCGCCGACGGCGGCGATGCGCCCTCCGGACACGGCGACATCCGCGCGGTACCACGGATTGCCGCTGCCATCGAGCAGCCGGCCGCCGCGGATGACCAGGTCGTACGGCTGCTGCCCGGCCAGAAGGGACGGGAGGGCCGCGATCAGCAGGACGGCGAGGCAGAGTCGACGCATCGTGTTCTTCTCCGGAAGGGTTCTGCCATGGAGCCAACAAGTTGCCGGACCCGGCGTCCACGATGTCGTGCGGTCGCAGGGCGGCGTGCCCGGCGGGATCGGGCACAGACGGGGACGGGCCGCCGGGCCGGCCGCCGCGACCCGAGTCACGTCCCGCCCAGCGTCGCCTCGATGAGGTCGAAGGCCGCGACCGCCTCGTGGATCTCGGGATCGATCGCCGCCGCGACCCGGAAGTACCCTTCGGCGCCCCAGCGGCTCGCGGCGATCGAAAGGAGCAGCAGCTCTTCGACCTGCCGGTCCGCCTCCGCTCCATCCGGGATCTCGATCCCCTGGTCCCGGGCGAACGCGCGGAACAGCTCGACGGCGCCAGGCGGCACGCGCGCGGCGCGGGCCAGCGAATCGGCATCGGGGAAGGCGCCCGGGTTCGCCTCGACGTAGCCGGGCGTCCAGCGCAGGGCGAGCGCGTTTTCGCGGACGCGGGACAGCCAGAGCGGGACGGCGTCGCGCTCGAGGAGCACGTCCGGGTAGATCCCGCCGCCGCCGTACACCGTGCGGCCGCCCGCGGTCGTGCAGGTCGGGCGGCCGATGCGATCGCGCTCGTCGAGGCTCGAGCGATAGTACTCCCGCGTCGAGATCGTCCGGTACTCCCGCTGGATGCTCCTGCCACACGGTGTGCGGACGTGGCCGACGACCAGCACGATCACCGAGCCGTCCGTCATCGGGAAGCCCTGCATCATGAGCGACTTGCCGAACGTCGGCCGCCCGACCACGAGCGCGCGATCGTGGTCCTGGAGCGCGCCCGCGACCAGCTCCGCCGCGCTGGCCGTTCCGGCGTTCACGAGCACGACGATCGGGTACGTCCGTTCGCTTCGCCAGAAGGAGCGCTCCACGCGGATCGTGTCCACGAGCTCTTCCTTGCGACCCGTCGTCGTGAAGACGATCGCGCCCTCCGGCAGGAAGACGCCCGCCACCGCCGCGGCCTCGTCCAGGAGGCCGCCGCCGTTGTCCCGGAGGTCCAGGACCAGCCGGCGCATCCCCGACCGCTCCAGCCGCCCCAGCGCGTCGCGCAGCTCGTTCGCGATGTCTTCGCGGGCGAACGTGACGACCCGCGCGTAACCCGTCGAGTCGTCCAGCATCAGCGCCGCCGGGATCGCGCTTGCGCCGCGGGTCTCCTCACGTTCCACCCGCCGCTCGAACCGCGCCAGCGACCCGTCGATCCTGCGCCGCTCGAACGTCAGCACCGCCGCCGTGCCTTCGTCACCCGCCAGGACGATTTCGAGCTCCGCCTCGCTCCGCGCATCGACCGGCTCACCGTCGATCGCGACGAGCTCGTCGCCCGGCTGAATACCGAGGAGCGCCGCCCTCGAATTCGGATCCACGCTCGCGACGACCGGCGCCCCGCCGTGATAGCGGAAGCGAAGCGGGATCGGCACCAGCCGACCCGCTCGCAGCTCGGCCTCCTTCTCGGGCGAGAGGCGCGTCGCCGGGAGGACGTACGAGTGCGGATCGGCCGCCCGAACCATCCCCTCGACCGCCGCCATGAACAGGGCGTGCGTGTCCACCGAATCCGGGTGGTTCACGCGGATCTGGTTCAGGACCTGGCTGAACATCTGCAGGTCCTCGTAGACCGTGCGCGGCCGGATGGCACGCGATTCCTGCGCCGACGCCCGCGTCGGCGCCCACGCGAGCAGCGCCGCCGCGCAGAGGGCGCCGCTCACCCGCGCCGTTGCCAGGCTCACCGATCCGCGCCGGCCCCGGCGGTGCGCCCGCCCGACCGGCCCGGCCGGCAACCTCACCGCGGCCCCTCCGACTCACCACCGCCGGCCGCCAGCGCGGTCAGGCGTTGTTCGACCCGGCTCCGGTCCGGGGAGCTCCGGCTCGACCGGTCCAGGTACTCACGGTACTGCTGGACCGCCTCCGCACGCCGGCCCATTCGCTCGAGCACCGCGCCCAGCACGCGGTACGGCGCTGCGAAGTGCGGCTCGAGCTCGATCGCCCGGCGCAGCTCCCGCTCCGCCGCTTCGAGCTGCCCGGCCCGCGCGAGCAGCGACCCGTGCTGGTAGCGAAGCCCGCCCGACCCGGGAGCGGCCTCCACCGCCAGCGCGAATTCGCCCAGCGCCGCCGCCGTGTCCCCTCCGGCGAGCGCCAGCTCCGCCAGCCGGACGTGCGACGGTGCGTACGACAGGTCCTCCTGCAACGCCCTGCCATACGCGTTCCGGGCGCCCTCGACGTCTCCCTGCTGTTCCAGGATGAGCCCGATGCTGTGCTCCAGGAGGACCTTCGACTCGTACAGCCGGACCAGCTCCTCCTCGTCCTTCTCGCGCAGCAGCTCGAGCGCCGCGCCGAACGATTCGCGCGCCTCGTCGAAGCGGCCCATCCGGAACTGGATGCGCGCGAGGCCCGTCCTCAGCTCCGGGTCGTCCTCGTCCCGCTCCACCGCCCTCGTGTACAGCTCCAGCGCGTCCCCCAGCCGGCCCTCGCTCTCCGCGATCCACGCCCTCACCGCATCCGGCGCCCGCTGCAGCTCGTGATGCAGCGCGTACGTGATCGCGTTCCGGTCGATCGTCGCGGTCGGATTCTGCCGTCGGATCGCCTCCTCGATCTGCCACTCCATCGTCCGTTTGATCGCCAGCACGTCGTGCCTGCGCACGAGGAAGGGATTCAGCGACAGCGCTCGGTGATAGAGCGAGTCCAGACGCTGGACCCCGGGCACGTGGTCCACCCGCCGGCGATCGAAGATGTAATCCGCGAAGATCCGCGGCGAGGCCATGAAGAGCGCGATCCGCCTCGCGTAGATCGGGTCCGCCCACAGCGGATCGAGCCGCGACGCCCAATAGAATGCGCCCGCCGCCCGCATCGGCGCTGTCGCAAGCTGCGACTCGCCGTAGTTGTACAGGTGGTACGGGTCGTTCGGATCGTAGCCGTCCGGGAGCTCCGGGCGGACCGGCACTTCGGCGAGGGGGTCCCAGTTCGACCGGCCCGCGCACGCCGCACCGGCCAGGATCAGGAGGAGGATGACCAGCAGCTGTCGTCGCATCATGGCCCACTCCAGGCAGGAGGTCGGATCGGCGCACGGGAGAGCGTCGCGCCAGGAAAGCGCCCCTATGATGGCAAAGTCCGCCGCACGGTGGCAACCCCTCCGATCCCCGCGGCCGTCGCAGGGCGGCTCAGCCGGCCCCGCCTACGCGACTCCGACCGATGCACCCGCGCGGTACCCCATGCGCGCCGACAGCTCCGCCGCCGCTTCCGCGACCGGATCGCCCAGCTCCGACAGCCGGTCCCGCGACACCCGCGAGATCGGCGCCGACACCGCAACCGCCGCCACGATCCGCCCCCGATGGTCCCGGACCGGCGCCGCCGCCGCCACCAGGTCCGTCGCCAGCTCCGCCCACGTCGCCGCGTACCCGCGCGCACGGATCGCTTCCAGCTCCGCCTCGAGCGCCGCCGGATCCGTCACCGTCTCCGGCGTCCACCGCCGTAACGGCGGCTGCACCAGCTCCCGCGCCTCCTCCGGCGGCAGCCACGCCAGCAGCGCCTTCCCCGACGCACTCGCGTGCAGCGGCAGGCGACGGCCGATCCACCCCACGTGCATGATCGGCCGCGGGCTCTCCACCAGCTCCACGTTCACCGCCTCCGTGCCATCCAGCACCGCGAGATTCGCCGTCTCGCCCGTCACCGCCGCAAGCCGCTCCAGGATCGGCCGCGCCTGCCGCTGAAGCGACGTCGCACGCCGCGCCACCTCCGCCAGCCCCGCCAGTCGCATCGAGATGCGGTAACGGCCCGAATCCGGGTCTCGCTCCACGAACCCCGCCGCCTCCATCGCCGACAGCCACCGCGAGACCGTGCTCTTGTGCCGACCCATCAGCGCGGCGATCTCGACCACGCCCAGCTCCGGTCGCTCGAATCCGAACAGCTCCAGGACTGCCATCGCATTGCGTAGCACGTGGCCCCCTTCCGGAAGGATCGGCCATTCGAACCGGTGGGTTCAAGATAGGCCGCGCGGCACGAACGGTACAAGCATTCGGCCGCCTCGCGTCCCCGGCCTTGCTGCCTCGCCGCCCGCCCCGTACATTGGCGAAACTCGCACCCGGGTTCCGGATTCTGCAACCCGGGCGCCTTGCCGTTCGAACGGTTTGCGCTACGCCCCGACGCCGTGTCGGGCTGCCGTTCATAGATCTCAGTCAGCCATTCACCAGCCTACGGTGCCCCGCCCGGAGGAATGCGACGTCATCTCCGGAGCGGCCTCGCGGGGCGTGCCCCGGCGAGCCGGAGCGCGGGCCCGAGGCGGCTCGCCCGTCGTCGCGGGGCGGGCTCCGAGAACCGTGGTGTCCAGGAGAAACTTGATGAAGAGGATCCATTGGGCGTTGGTCGCGCTGCTCCTCGCGCTGCTCCCCGCCCGGGGCGCGGCGCAGGGGACCGGGACGATCCAGGGGACCGTCGTGGATGGAGGGACGCAGCTCCCGCTTTCCGGGGCGAGCGTGTCGGTGGAGGGGACGACGCTCGGCACGGTGACGACGGCGCGGGGGACGTTCCAGCTCGTGAACGTGCCGGCGGGCGAGCGGGTCATCCGCGTGCAGCTCATCGGCTACGGCGCGCTCGACCGGACGGTGACGGTCGTGCCCGGCGCGGTGGCGACGGTGCGCTTTGCGCTGAACCAGGAGGCCGTCGCGCTGGACGAGCTGGTCGTCACGGCGTTGGGGATCGAGCGTGAGGCGCGCTCGCTCACGACGGCGACGCAGCAGGTTTCCGGCGCGGAGCTCACGGAGGTTCGGGATCAGAACCTGGTGAGCGCGCTGACGGGGAAGGTGTCGGGCGTGCAGATCGTCAATTCGAACACGCCGGGCGGGTCGGCGCGGATCGTGATTCGCGGCGCGAACTCGATCACCGGCGACAACCAGCCGTTGTTCGTGGTCGACGGCATCCCGGTGAGCAACGCGGCGGGCCACGGCGGCGCCGGCGGCTCGTGGGGGTACAACGCGATCGACTACGGCAACGCGATATCGGACATCAACCCGAACGACATCGAGTCGATTTCGGTGCTGAAAGGCCCGAACGCGGCGGCGCTGTACGGCTCGCGCGCGGCGAACGGCGCGGTGATCATCACGACGAAGCGCGGCCGGGTTCCGGGCGGCCGGATCACGGTGAGCACGAACGTCACGTTCGAGACGCCGCTGAAGCTGCCGGAGTACCAGAACGAGTACGGCCAGGGGTGGAACGGCCGGTTCAGCTTCGGCGATGCGAACGGGGACGGCAGCCTGTACGCGGACCGCGACGAGAGCTGGGGCCCGCGGCTGGACGACGGTCTCGAGATCCCGCAGTTCTACTCGAACGGCGAGCCGGTGCCGTGGGTCTCGCATCCGGACAACGTGCGGAACTTCTTCGAGACGGGGCGCACGCTGAACACGAACGCGTCGTTCTCCACGGCGACGGAGAACTCCAACGTCCGGTTCTCGGTCTCGCGCATGGATCAGGACGGCATGTACCCCGGCTTCCGGCTCCAGCGGACGAACGTCACGCTGGCCGGCGGCAGCCGCTTCACCGAGCGGCTGACGACCGATGTCTCGGTGCACTACACGAAGACGGACGCGCAGAACCGTCCGTCGCAGGGGTACGGCACCGACAACGTGATGTGGCAGTTCCTTTGGTTCGGCCGCCAGGTGGACACCCGGCTGCTGAAGGAGCGGCAGTACCGTCCGGACGGCAGCCAGTTCACCTGGAACCAGCGGTGGAACAACAACCCGTACTGGACGGCGCTGGTCAACCGGAACGAGGACGGGCGGAACCGCGTGATCGGCGTCGCGTCGCTCACGTACGAGTTCACGCCGTGGCTGTCCGGGACCGTGCGCAGCGGGACGGACTGGTCGGAGGAGCACCGCCGCCACCAGTACATGGCCGGAACCATCGGCGACTCGAACGTCGGTGACAACGGCGCATTCGGCGAAACGAACATCTTCCGCCGCGAGACGACCAGCGACTTCCTGCTCACCGGGAACTGGCCCGAGGTCGGCGACTACTCCGTCACGGTGAACGTCGGCGGCAGCCGTCGCGACACGCACTACCGGGACAACTCGATCTACATTCGCGACCTGGTGGTGCCGAACCTGTTCACGCGGGACAATTCCGCGGTGGATCTCCCGGCGCTGAGCGACTGGCGTTCGCGGCAGCGGGTCAACTCGCTCTACGGCTCGCTCGTCCTCGGGTACCGCGGCTTCGCGTTCCTCGAGGCGACCGGCCGCAACGACTGGTCCTCCACGCTCCCCGAATCGAACAACTCGTACTTCTATCCCAGCGTCTCGGGCAGCGTGATCCTGACGGAGGCGTTCCCGTCGCTCCGCGGCGGCCTCCTGAGCCACGCCAAGGTCCGCGCGGCGTGGGCGCAGGTCGGCAACGATGCGCCGCCGTACCAGCTCATCGACCCGTTCATCTCCGACGTGCCGTTCCAGGGCGCGCCGCGCCTGAGCGCGAGCAACGTCCTGCGCAACGCGAACCTCAAGCCGGAGCGGACGCAAGGCTGGGAGATCGGCGCCGAGCTCGGCTTCCTCGACGACCGCCTCCGGATCAACGCGGACTACGCACACAAGGCGACGATCGACCAGATCATGCCCGTCGCGATCAGCCCGATCACGGGCTTCTCGTCGCGCTACGTGAACGCGGGGAAGATGAGCGCACGGAGCCTCGAGCTCACGCTCGGCGCGACGCCGGTCCGCCTCGACAACGGGTTCGAGTGGGATCTCACGGCGAGCTTCACGCGCACCCGCGAGACCGTGGACGCGTTGACCGGCGACCTCGAGTCGTTGAGCCTCGGCAGCTACTACGACGTCAGCGTCGAGGCCCGCCCCGGCGAGCGCTACGGCAACATGTACGGCCGCCTGTACGTGCGGGACAGCAAGGGCAACATCGTCGTGGGCGAGGACGGACTGCCGCTGAACAGCTCGGAAAACCCGATCGGGCTGCTCGGCAACTACAACCCGGACTGGGTCGGCAGCCTGCGTAACCGGTTCACCTTCCGCGGCCTGGAGCTGGCGTTCCAGCTCGACACGCGCCAGGGCGGCGTCCTCTACTCGATGACGAACCGTTACGGCCGCCGCTCGGGCGTGCTCATCGAGACGCTCGTCGGCCGGGAGGACTCGGCGACGCAGCGGACGTACGTCGTGCCCGGCGTCAAGGTCGTGGACGGCGACACGGTGCCGAACGACATCCCGGTCATGGCGCAGGAGTACCACCGCGCCCTCGGCGCCGGCGACGGCATCGCGGAGGCGTTCACCTACGACGCGAGCTTCGTCAAGCTGCGCGAGGTGAGCCTCACGTTCGACGTGCCCGCGCGGGTGACCGATCTGCTGCGGGTCAGCGACCTCCGGGTCGGCGTGGTCGGCCGGAACCTCTTCCTGTGGAGCGATGTGCCGCACGTCGATCCGGAAACGGCGTTCAGCACGGGGAACCTCCAGGGCTACGAGTACAGCCAGTTCCCATCCGCGCGGAGCTTCGGCTTCAACGTCTCGGTGACGCCGTGAGGCGCGCGGGCCGGGAGGCAGAGGACGGACGTTCGCATTGCGTTGCGCGGACCGGCGCCGTCAGGCGCCGGTCGCTGGAACGGATCCGAAGGCTAACAGGTGAGCCAGCCATGAAGATGATGAACCGATCGAACCCGCTGCGCGCCCTCACGGCGGCCGTGCTCGTCGCCGTGGCCGGCGGCTGCGACGACGGCCTGACCGACCTCAACCGCAACCCGAACGCCCCGGAGGACGCGACGGCCGAGCAGCTCTTCGCCAACGGCGTGGAAGCCAGCGTCAGCCGGGTCTTCGGCGCCGGGCTCCACATGGACCTCACGGCGCTCTGGGCGCAGCACTACGCGGAGCACCTCTACACCGCGGAGGACCGCTACGAGCTCGGCGACGGCACGGTCAGCGCCCACTGGAGCGGCTTCTACACGGGCCCCCAGATGGACTTCGCGCTCGTCATCGAAAAGGGCGAGGCGGAGGGCCGGCCGAACGTCGCCGCCGTCGCCTCGATCATGCAGCAGTGGACGTACCACATCATGACCGATCTCTGGGGGGACATCGGCTACTCCGAGGCGCTCCAGGGCCGCGACCCGGACGCCGGCAACCAGCCGAAGCTCGACCCGCAGTCGCAGGTCTACGACGGGATCCTGTCGACCCTCGCCGCTGCCGCGGAGTCGCTCGATCCGGCCGCGGAGATGATGGATGATGCGGACCTGATCTACGGCGGCGACGTCGAGCGGTGGCGCCGGTTCGCGAATTCGCTGCGCCTCCGCGTCGCGATGCGCCTCTCCGAGGTCGATGAGGCGAAGGCAAGCGCCGAGTTCGCCGACGCTCTCGGCGATGGCGTTTTCGAGAGCAACGACGACAACGCCGTGCTCACGTACGAGGAGGATCTGCCGAACGTCCACCCGATCTACGAATATCAGATCGACCGCGACGACCACACGATCAGCGCGACGATCGTCGACACGCTGAAGTCGCTGAACGACCCGCGGCTGCCGATCTACGCCACGCCGAACGAGAGCGGCGAGTACGTCGGCGAGCCCAACGGCACCAACGCCGATCCGGAGCTGGGCGCGATCTCGCGCATCGGCACCTACTTCACGAAACCCGACGCGAGCGCGGTCCTCATGAGCTACGCGGAGGTGCTGTTCCTCCAGGCCGAGGCCGCCGAGCGGGGATGGATCGCCGGCGACCCCGCGGCGCTCTACACGGCCGCGATCACCGCGGCCATGCAGGACCTCGGGATCGAGCAGGCGGACATCGACGCCTACCTCGCCCGGCCGGCGGTCGTCTACGCCGGCGGCGACGCCGGGCTCGCGCAGATCGCGCTCCAGAAGTGGATCGCGCTCTTCGGCAACGGCCCGGAAGCGTGGGCCGAGTGGCGGCGCACCGGGGTCCCGGCGCTCGTGGCCGGGCCGGACGCGCTCAACGGCGGGCGCATCCCGGTCCGACTGCCGTACCCGCAGTCGGAGCGGTTCCGCAACGGCGACAACCTCCAGGAGGCGATCGACCGTCAGGGCGGCGCCTCCCTGAACGACCCGCTCTGGTGGGACCGGTAGCGTAAGGAGCGGCGCTCCCGGCCGGGCGCGCCCCGGCCGGTCGTCGCGGCCCCCGTCCGCCCCGCTCGGGCGCACGGGGGTCGCTCCCTTGCGGGATTGGCGGCGCGATTCGCGCCGGCTCGGCGAACGGCTTCGAGCGTCCGGTCGCCCGCGCCACGAGCCCGCCGGCGACATCCGCCTACAGCGCCCCGCGACGTTTGCCGCCGGCCGCGCGGGCGCATATCTTTGCCCGCCGATGTCCACCGGGACGAAGCCATGACGAGCACTGAGCGTACGATCCGAATCGCCTCCGGCCAGGGGTTCTGGGGGGACCGTCTGGATGCGCCCGTCGAGCAGGTCCGACGCGGCCCGATCGACTACCTCATGCTGGACTACCTGGCCGAGGTCACGATGTCGATCCTCCAGAAGCAGCGCTCCCGCGACCCGGCCCAGGGCTACGCCCGGGACTTCGTCCCGCTCATGGGCGAGATCCTCCCCGACTGCGTCGAGAAGGACATCCGCGTCCTCGCCAACGCCGGCGGTGTCAACCTCGCCGCGTGCCGCGACGCCGTGCTCGAGCAGGCCCGCAAGGCGGGGCTCGCCGGGAAGGTCCGCGTCGGCGTCGTCCACGGCGACGACATCCTGGACCGCCTCGAGGACCTCATCGCCCGCGGCCACGAGCTGCGCAGCATGGACACCGGCCGCCCGCTCACCGACGTGCTCGACCGGATCCGCAGCGCGAACGCCTACATCGGCGCGCGGCCGATGGTCGAGGCGCTCGAACGCGGCGCGACCGTCGTCATCACCGGCCGCTCGACCGACACCGCGCTGACCTACGCGCCGATGATGCACGCCTTCGGCTGGGCACCGGACGCCTACGACCGCCTCGCCGCCGGCGTCGTGGCCGGCCACATCAACGAGTGCGGCGCCCAGGCCTCCGGCGGCAACTGCCTCCTCGACTGGGAATCGATCCCGGACCTCGCGGACGTCGGCTTCCCGATCATCGAGGCATCGCCCGACGGCAGCTTCGTCGTCACCAAGCACGAAGGCACCGGCGGCCGCGTCAGCATCGCGACCGTCACCGAGCAGCTCGTCTACGAGATGGGCGACCCGCGGGAGTACATCACGCCCGACGTCGTCGCCGACTTCACCACCATCCGCCTCGAGCAGGCCGGCCCCGACCGTGTGCGCGTCCACGGCGTGAAGGGCGCCGCGCCGACCGACAAACTGAAGGTCTCGATCTCGTACGGCGCCGGCTACAAGGCCGTCGGCACGCTGGTCTACGCCTGGCCGGACGCCGTCGAGAAGGCGCGGGCCGCGGACCGAATCCTGCGGAATAGGCTCGAACGGATGGGCCTCCGCTTCGACGAGATCCGCACCGAGTTCGTGGGGTGGAACGCGACCCACGGCCCGCTCGCGGGTCCGCCGCCGGCGGACCTGCCCGAGGTTCAGCTCCGCGTCGCCGTGCGCGCCGCGGAGCGGGCGCCGGTCGAGCGGTTCACACGCGAGATCGCGCCGCTCATCCTCACCGGGCCGCCGTCGGTGACCGGGTTCGCCGGCGGCCGGCCGAAGGTCGAGGAGGTCGTCGCGTTCTGGCCCGCGCTGATCGACCGCCGCGAGATCGAGCCGATGCTGCGGGTGGAGGTTGTCGAAGCATGAGCCGTCGCTACAGCACCTGGGTCGAGGTCCTGGTCCCGCTGCTGATCATTCTGGCCCTGTTCACGCTGACCCTGATCTGGAACATCGTCGCCGCCTTCGTCGTGCTCTTCGTCGGGCTCGCGATCTGGTTGACCCGCTTCATCCAGCGGCACCAGCCGCCGCAGCCGGGAGGGTAGGCGGCCGCAACGTCGCGAAGACGCCAGCCATGCCCAAACTGCCCCTGCTCCGCCTCGCCCACGCCCGCTCCGGCGACAAGGGCGACACCGTCAACGTCGGTGTGATCGCGATCCGCCCCGAGGACTACCCGCTCCTCGTCGAGCGCGTCACGACCGACGCCGTCAAGGCGCACTTCCGCGGCCTCGTCCACGGCACGGTCGAGCGCTTCGAGCTGCCCAACCTGAACGCGCTCAACTTCCTGCTGCACAACGCGCTCGGCGGCGGCGGCACCGTCTCGCTCATGACCGACGCCCAGGGGAAGACGTTCTCCACCGCCATGCTCCGCATGGAGATCGACGTCCCGGACGACGTCTACCGCCGCGCGATGCAGGAGGCGTAGCGCCATGACGACGACGGACCGCGTCCTCTACGCCGTCGACGACGGCCTCGCCCTCGTCACGCTGAACCGCCCGGAGAAGCGCAACGCGCTCGACGACCGCACCGTCGCCGAGCTGCACGCCGCCTTCGACCGCGCCGATCGCGACGGCGACGCCCGCGTCGTCCTCCTCCGCGGCGCCGGCCCCGACTTCTGCGCCGGTGCGGACCTCGCCCAGCTCGAGCGCATCGCCGCCGGGACCGGGCCGCTCGAGAACCTCGACGACGCCGCCGCGCTCGGCGACCTGCTGATCCGCATGCGACGGCTCTCCAAGCCGATCGTCGCCGCCGTCCACGGCCACGCCTTCGCCGGCGGCGCCGGCCTCGCCACCGCCTGCGACATCGTCCTCGCCGCCGACGACGCCCGCTTCGGCTACCCCGAGGTCCACCTCGGATTCGTCCCCGCCATGGTCATGGCGCTGCTCCGCCGCGCCTGCGGCGAGAAGATCGCCTTCGAGCTCGTCGCCCGCGGCGACCGCATCGACGCCCGCGAGGCGCACCGCCTCGGCCTCGTCAACCGCGTCTTCGCCGCCGCGACCTTCGAGGCCGACGCCCTCGAGTACGCCCGCGAGCTGGCCGCTCGCTCGCCCTCCGCGCTCCGCCTCATCAAGCGCCTCTTCTACGGGATCGACGGCGCCTCCTTCGAGGAGTCCATCGCCCGCGGCGCAGAGGTCAACGTCCTGGCGCGCATGACGGACGACACCCGCGAGGGCGTGCGCCGCTTCCTCGAACGGAAGGCGCCGCGGTGATCGGCCCCTTTCGTCCCTCCCGCGAGGCGCGCGGGCCCGATCCGTACCTGCGGCTGAAGACGGTCCTCTTCATCCTCGGCGCGATCGTCGGGCTCGTCGGGATCGCGATGGAGAACGACTGGCTCGTGGGGATCGGGATCGCCATCCTCGCGGCGGGCGTCGCGCTCCGGGCGCTGGCGCGGCGGAGGGGGTGAGGGGGCGAGGGAGGCGGCACGCCCACGACGCAGCCCGCGCCGGCGTGATTCCCTCCACCCCGGCCATCGCCTGGAAGACTCCGGCCGCTGAACGTCGTCGAGGGTGTGCTGGAGTCCCGTCCCGCTATTCCATCGCCCGCACCGACCCCCGATCCTCCCGCTGACCCGAGGCCGGATCCGCCCACGCCGCGCCAGGCGCGGACCGGTGCCGCCGCCCACGCGACCCGAGACGGGACTGTCGCCTCACGGGCCGCGGACGCGCATCAACCGCTATGGCTGCCGACCCATGCGTCCTTCCTCGCCCCCCGACCTCACCGCCGCCCGCGCCGTCCTGCGGCGGCACTTCGGCTACCCCGACTTCCGCGGCGCGCAGGCGGACGCAATCGCCGCCGCACTCTCGGGGCGGGACGTGCTGGTGCTCATGCCGACCGGGGGCGGCAAGAGCCTCTGCTACCAGGTCCCGGCGGTCCTGCTGCCGGGGCTCACGATCGTGGTCAGCCCGCTGATCTCGCTCATGCAGGACCAGGTCGACCGACTGGACGCGGCGGGGATCCCCGCGACGTTCGCGAACTCGACGCTGGACCGCGCGGAGCTCGAGGCGCGGCTGGAGGCGGCGGAGCAGGGGAGGATCAAGCTGCTGTTCATCGCGCCGGAGCGCTTCGACGGCGAGCGCTTCCGCGCACGACTCGCGCGCATGATCGTCTCGCTGCTCGCCGTCGACGAGGCGCACTGCATCTCGCAGTGGGGGCACGACTTCCGGCCGTCGTACCTGCGGCTCGGCGCGGTGCGCGACGCGCTCGGCTGCCCCGTCGTCGCGCTCACCGCCACGGCGACGCCCGAGGTGCGGCGCGATATCGTACGCGCCCTGCGGCTGCACGAGCCGGAGGTGCTGGTCCGCGGCTTCGACCGCGCGAACCTGAGCTGGCACGTGCTCTCGGCCCGCGGCCGGGCGGAGAAGGACCGCATGCTGCTGGAGCTGCTGCGCCGCCGGAGCGGGCCGGGGGTGTCGATCGTCTACGCGGCGACGCGACGCAGCGTCGATGCGCTCGCCGATCTCATCAACCGCGCGGGGCTGCACGCCGCGGGCTACCACGCGGGGATCCCGGCCGCCGAGCGGCGCCGGCTCCAGGATGCGTTCATGGCCGGCGCGCTCCCCGTCGTCGTCGCGACGAACGCGTTCGGATTGGGTTTACCGCCGCAAGCAAGAGCTAACCGTCTGAATCGCCAGACTTGACGCCAAAATGCCGGGGAGGCTCTGAGGGCTGTTCGCTACCCTCCTGAGCCTCCCCAGCTTTTTCGTCGCCGCTGGTCGCCGCGCTGAGCGGTTCCGCTGGCCATTCTGGATACTCGCGCAGCGGCAGAATGTCGTCCATTGATCCTAAGCTGAAGAATCCCATTTATCCCCCTTGGCAGAGTGTTCGCCCCAAGGATGGTTTGTTTCCGGTCCTATTTGAGAAGGCTAGATTAGCGAGGTCGACCAACTGTGTGCCCGGCGTCCTGAGTGTAAGGCATCCTCAATCCCCTCCATCGCAATGCGGCGGATGTCGTCCGGCGAATGCGAGGAAGTAACCTCGAAGTGGACGCTAAGGTGCGTATCCCCGTAAGTAACGCTTGTGGTACTCCCGCCGCCGCCCCCGCTCATGGGGCGGTAGGTCGGGACGCGGAACGAGCTAGGCAGATTCAGGAGGCGGCTTTCCGGGTTTAGGAGGGCATCGGTCTGGCCCTTAATCGCGGAAATCGTTTCCTTCTGGACCCTCTCGATTGCTTCCAACTGGCGAACAATCGGGGTTTGTGCCTGCCTCTCCTTTTCCTTGTCGTCGCCGCCGAACAAGTCCCCAACGAGTCCGCCGAGCATCGCGCCGACGCCGGGGATTAGGAAGTTACCGGCCAGCCCGCCGAGCAAGCTACCGATCCCCCCGCCAACTGCCCCGGCCAACTTCTCCGATAGCATCAACTCATCGTCCAAGACCTTTGCGGCCTTGCTACCGATGTCGGCCCCCGGCCCGCTCGGCGTCTTGGGGAGTAGTGCGGCGACCGATTCGGTCAGGTCCATTAGGTTGCGCTGCTTCGCCAACTGCTTGTCTACCGCGTCTAGCTCCCGCCGCCGCGCCTTGACTAGCTCGCGCCGGGCATCCAAGAGCTTTACCGATTGGAGCCATTCCGCCGCCGTTAGCTCCCCCGCCCTGCGCATGGCGGATAGGCGTTCCGCTTCGATGCTCAGCAAGCGGAGTTGGTGTTCTTCCTCAAGTGCCCGTCGCTGCGCATCCGATCCAGTAAGGGAAATGCTCCGAAGGGCCACGGTATAGCGAAGGTTTTCCCACTCCTCCTTTAGCCCGTCGAAGTAGCTTCGGGCAGTCGCCCGGCCCGCCTCGTTGGCTTCCCCGTTGGTCTGCCCGCCAGTGGGGAGCACAGGAGGAACGTAAGCCGGTGTGCTGCTCGCGCTCTTGATCTCCTCGATCATCTCGCGCCAAGCCGTAACTTGGTGCTGGATCTCCTGCCGTCCCGCTTGAAAGTTGCCCTGTAGGGCGAGGATTCCGGCGTTCCAGAGGGCTGGAATGAAGGCAAGGGAAGCGCCGAGCATCTGCACGCCCTGAATGGCCTTCTGCACCCATTCGACGAGCGTGGTAACAACGGGGATGATGGCCACGAGCGCGGGCTTTAGCGCCTCGCCCAACGCGGCCTGTGTCTGCTCGATACTCTGCGCAAGAAGGAACTGTTGTCCCTGCGAGGATTTCAGCCAACGCGCGTACTCCCCCCGCACCTTGGCCCCGTCCTGCATCGCCGCGTTTAGCAGGGCTTGCGCCTTCTGCTGATCCGTCAACCGGCCAACGGTCGTACCGATGGACGCGGCAAACTCCTTGTAAATCTCAGACGGGTTCTTCCCGAACAGCTTATCCGTGCCCTCGTCAATGCCTAGAATGGCTTGCTGTACGGCTTGCAACGTCTGCGAGGCGTCGAGGCCACGGGCTGCGCCGATGTCGAGGAAGGCCGCAAGACCCGCCGACGCTTGGCCAACGTCGCCCGCCTTGGTGGCCAGCTTCGTTAGCTCGATGGTCAGCCCGTTGGCCGCAACGGTGTTTAGCTTGAATTGCGCTTGAGCGGATGCCGATACGGATTGCAGGAACTCCAACTCCGTTCCGGTCAGCTTCGCCGTAGCGGCAAGCTGGCTGTTGGCCCGCTCGTACCGATTGGCAACGCTGATGGCTGATCCAAGAGCCGCCGTCAACGTGCCGAGTGCCAGCACGTTGGTAAGCGTGTTCCTGCGGAATCGCTGGATGTCCTTCTCGAAGGTGTTCAGGTTCCTCCGGGCATTGGCGAGCCCCCGGCGGAAGTCCTCTGTTTCCGCCGTTAGTCTGACCCTCAAGTTGCCAAGTAGCTTGCCCGCCATACCCTTACCTTCCTCTCCTCGCGCGTGCGGCTTCCGCCTTCGCTACGAGATCGCGCTTCTTCTGCTCATCGCCTTCAATGCTGTAAAGGGCCATCCAAAGCCCTAGCTCCCGGCTATCCGCGTTTTCAAAAAGCTGTTTAAGCGTCATGTGGAGGGTTCGCGCTAACTCCATGTAGAAGCGAAGTCGCGGTTCCTCCCTCAGTCGCCTTTTCCCGCCTCAATCGCCTCGTCAGTCAGGGCGTTGAAGTGGAGCGCGGCAGTAACGATGCGCTCAAGCGCCTGCCCGTGCTTCTTCGACAGGGCGTCAACGTCCTTCTGCGAAAACAGCCGCTCGCCCCTCTCATCCACGACGCAAAGCGCCACGATGGAAGCCCGGCTAACGCTGTCCTTGGCAATCATCCGCTCTAGCTGGTCCCGCTCCGAACCCGTCAGGGCACGAACGAAAACGCTGCCCTTCCACTCGGGGACGAAAACCTCCTCGCGCGGGAGATCATCCATGCCTAGAATCTGCTCTCTCGTAAGCATGTGCCCTCCTTAGACCGAAGCCGGGGCGGTGTCGCGGATTAGATCACCCGCCGAAACGACAGTCAGGGAAACCGTGTGCGCCTCGCCAACGCCGCCATCAATCGGGGCGTACTCGGTAACGAGTGCCATTCCGCAGTAACCGGGATTGGTGGGGCTGCGCTCGCCCGACGTGGGGCGAACTTCAACGGGGACCGTGGTGCCGACCAAATCAAAAAAGTCGCCCGTAACGGCTTCGTCTGCGTTGAACTCAAACGACATCGACCAATCCTTCGTGCCGCCGATGTGCTGGCGCGTAGCCGACCCAAAAGGCGTTACCTCAATGGCCTCAGCCGAATAGCTAATGGCCACGTTTGTACCCTGACCCGAAACAACAACATCATTAATGGAGATATAACAGTCGGTAAGGACCATCTGCGCCATGTGAATATCCTCCGGATTACGTCATTGGTGTGACCTCCTGTCCCGTTTAAGTCCTTGCCGGAGCCCCAAAAGCGCAGTTTACAGATAAAAAAAAACCGGCCCCTTTATGGGGCCGGTTATACGCTTACTGATCCCGGTAACTAGGGAGATAACAGTAAGAACGTGAAGTCTTGTATTACGCGACGCGCCTGCGTTTCGCTCTCATACGTTTCGATTTCATTATCGAGGAGAACATCGAGAACCCGCGTTCCGCCTACCGTCCCTTTGAACCGGCTGAGCTGAGTTTCGACTTCTCCGGCCAAGGTGCGAGCTTCCGCATAGCTCCGGCCCCAACTGTTGATTTGGACCCGTACCCGGATGATCGCGCCATCTTGGCCCATTGCGTGAGTGCGAACGGAAGAAATCTGCTGGTAAGTGACCGCCGGGAAGGTGGCGTCCTGCGGAAGAACTAGAGGGAAGATCCGGCTTCCCGCCGCCGTTTGATTGACCAACCGGGAGAAGATTACCGCGCCCGCGTTCATGCTAGCACCGCCTCTAGTGCATCGAACAAGGCATCTTCAACCGCCTTCGCGGCCTCGTCTGCCTTCGCGTCGAGTGCGGGACGCAGGAAGGGTTGAGCGGCCATCTTCTCGGTGCCAAGCTCGATAAGCCGCCCGTACCATTCTTTTCGGGCCGGTGCAATGTTGAACTGTGCCCGGCCCTGCTGCGTCCGGTGCACCTCAACGTCAATCCCTTCTGCCAACGCGCCCGTATCCTTCGGGGCCAACCGCTTGGCCTCGTCGCGGATGACTTCGGCCCCCTTCTCAGCGGCATTGCGTAGGATCTTCCCGGTAGCACGATCCCCCACGCTGCGCAGTGCCTCGTTTAGCTCCTCGAAGCCCGCAAGATGGGCAATCGGGTTCTTCCTTCTCCTCGCCATTATCCTACCCTCTTGGCCATGATGATTAGCTCCCGCCTACGGCCTTCGGGATCTTGCGGCGGGCTTACGATCTTGTAGGCGAGGCCATCCGACAGAATGCGCATTTTCGGGCTAATGCCTTCGATGTAGCGCAGCCGGAAGCGGGTTGTAACTTCCGAAAGCGTCTGCTTTGCAGCGAAGTATTCCCGGCCCGCCAGATCCTCCCGGCTGGCCCATGCTTCCGCGAACGTGGCCCAATCCTCGACCGGCTCCCCGTACTCGTTCTGAGCGGAAACGGGATGCTCAATCGTAATCCGGTGCCGCAGCCTTCCCGCCAGCATCAAAACACCCGGTACGGCCAAAGGAGTAGCCCAACCGCTTCGTTCTCTTGGAGCTTGTGGGGCGTCTGGCTCTCCCGGTTCTCGTACAGACCGCCGACGAGAAGCAGGATGGCGGAACGGATCGCGAAAGGCGTTTCCCCGGTCGGATAGCCGCAGGTAAAGCGAACCTTGACCGCATTGGGTGCGGCTCGGGCTGCGGGCCAGTGCGAGCCGTAGTCGGGGAGAACTCGCCCCCGTACCGTGTCAAGCTCGAAGTCCTCGAAGCTCTGCTCTACTCCGTTGGGATCGGTGTAGCTGATGCGCTCGACGCTGCGCAGAGGCGGGCGGGGAAGGTCAATCGGGCCAGCGGGAAAGGCATCGAGGGTTAGCTCATACGTCGCGGGTTCCAACTGTCGGCCCGTGATCGTTTCGGCTACGTCTGTGCCCGTGCCGATCAATGTCTCGATGTAGGCGTCCTCAGCATCATCGATGATCCGAAGATGCTGCTTCGCCTCATCAAGTGTGACAGGGTACTGAATCGGTGGGGTTACTAGCTGAATCATACTTCCTCGCCTTGAGCTAAGAGCGCCCAAGGGCCGGTGCACCGATGAAGGATCTAATGGGGTGATGCACCGGACACCTTGGGACGCCCGGAGAGTTTACGCAGCGGCCATCTGGAGGCACTTGACCGGGTTGGTGCCCGCGTCAACGAGCCGCGAGTCGTGCCGCGAGAACGCCACGAAGGCAACCGCGTCCTGCTCTGCGTACCGCTCGTCAAGACGACGAAGCACGATCTCCCGCACGTCACGGATGATGAACTTCGAGATATTCCCGAACAGGATGGGCTTTGCACCGGCACCAATGGCGGGCATGTCGTCGTTGACGACGTACTCGTAACCGAGAATGGTATCCGGGGCGTTGCCGATCATGCCCGGCTGCCAAATGAGCTTGCCATCATCGTCGCGGAGCTTCTTTAGCTCGCGGAGCGTCGAATCCGCAAAGACCCACTTGGCCCCGTGCCGATACTCGCGGTTAACCGAGTGCTCCATATCAACAAGCTCGTCGTAGGTGATCGCCGTAGCCGTCGCGGCCTCGATGCCGAGCGAAGCGGCGGTAAGAATGCCCTGCGGCTCGGCAACGCCGCTGCCAACAGTGAAATGGCGATTGGTGACGCGGCCAATGCGCGTACCGAGCGCCCCGCCGATCTCCTCAGCCAGATCAACCGCGCTGTCCTGTAGAAGCTCGGAGCTAACGAGAATGAGGTCAGACGTGTACTTGTAGGCACCGAACGTGACCGACCCGAACGTAAGCTCGGAGTTACCAACGGCGACGTTCTCGCCGATGATGCGGCCCTCGCTCGCGGTGTCGTTCAGAGTGGGCCACGGGAGATCGGCACCCGTCGACGTGCGGACGATCCGCGCCGCCTGTCGCGCGCCGCCATAGCCGAGAAGCGCAACCTCAAGCTCCCGGTGGAAATCCGGGGCAACCGTGTAGCCGCCAAGCGCCGGGGTACCAATGCCCTGTGCCCGCTGCTCCCACGAACGAACATCCTCGCCGGGGCGAATGCTCTTGCTGGCCAGATTGAACACCATGTCACGGCTTCCCGACGTGCCAAGAAGCCAGTTGCGAAGCTCGGCGTTCTGATCGCCCGTCGAACGGAAATCCGGAGTCATGCGGCCCCGCGAAGTCTCAAGCGCCCGCTCCTCCTCCTGTAGCCGCTCCATGCGGTCCATCGTGGCTTTGAGGCTGTCGGCCTCATCCATCCACTTATCCCACGAACGGGTTTCCTCGTCCGACATGGTGCGGCCCTCAGCCTCTACCTTGTCCATGATCGCGCGGGCCTGCTCAACCGCTCGCGCTCGCTTCTCGCGTAGCTCCTTAATGGTCATACTCACCATCTCCATTTGATTTTGTTGTAAGGAAAGGCTTCCTGTCTTTAGGTCTTTGTCACAGGCTCCCAAGCGCAGTTTTTCTAGGAAATCTCTGCGAGGCGTAGCCGCATGCGGCGAAGTGTATGAGTGAGGTTCGCGGTGCGTGCTTCCTCAAGTGCCCGGACAGACACTTCCGTAGCAGGGTAGGCGGGATCAACAACGACGCTGACTTCCTTCAGCTGGATGCTGGACAGGTAGCGGGTAGGCGGGGCCGTGCTCATGTCCATGCGAGCACCGCCGGGATAGGGCTTGAAGCGGAAGCTCATTCCTGCCACGTCGCCGCGCCGGACTAGCTCTAGGAGGTCGCGGGCATAGCTCGTGTTCGCCGGGTCGATCTCGACGTAAAGCCCGTGATCGTCGGGGCGGATCGTTAGCGTTCCATTGGTCGTGCGGCCTAGAACCTTGCCGGTGTCGTGCTCAACAAGGGCCAGTACGTCGGGGAACTCCTCAAGCGTCCTGTCAAATGCGCCGGGAAGGATGATCTCGCGGAAGCCCCCAAGATCATGGGAAGGGCTGTTAAAAACCGCCGCGTAACCGGATAGCTTCCCTTCATCCGTGGCCCGTAGCTCCGTACAAAAGCGTTTCTCAAAGGTCATGCTGCTTCCTTTCCATCGCCGGATAGCGGGGCCGTGTTCAGCGGAACTCGGGGAGTGTCGCCGCCCTCGATCCGGTTCATGTTCTCCAACTCGCGAACCTCGTTGATCGTCAACGCGCCGATGTTGACCATTTCCCGGTAGTAGGCTGAACGTGCCGCACTATCGCCGCGAAGAAGCCCCTCTAGGACGAACTCCGCAAAGTGCGAACGGTCATCAAACAGCTTGTAATTGATCTCTTGCTCAATCCGGCGGGTCCAAGGCTCAATGCAGTGCGTTACATACTGGATGGACTGATGCTCGATGTTAGAGAAGGTGGCGCGTTCCAGATCGCCAATAAGGTGGGGCGGGATTAGGAAGATTCGGGCAATCTCGGAAACGCTGAACTTCCGCGTCTCAAGGAACTGCGCATGCTCAGGAGGGACGCCCAACGGGTTCCACTGCATCCCTTCTTCAAGGATCGCGACCCGCTGCGCATTGGAAAGTCCGCCGTACAGCTTTTGCCAGCTTTCCCGCAGGTTCGCCGCGCCTTCGGGGCCTAGCTTGCCGGGATGTGTTAGAACGCCGCTCGGGGCCGCACCATTACCGAAGAATGACGCCCCGAACTCCTCCGTTGCCTTGGCCAGCCCGATGGAATTTCGGGCTAGGTCAATCGGGAAAAGCCCCGTGTGGCCATCAAGCGAAAAGCCGGGGATGTGAAGGATGTTCTCAGCGGGAAGCGGTACTTCCTGACCCTCTACGCGGACGATGTATACCTTCTCCCCGCCGATCCTCTCCCAACGAACGTTGGTCGGGAACAGGGGCCAGAGGGCCACGGGATCGCCTCTCCCGTTGCGCTCAATCTCCGCGTAAGCATTCCCGTACAAGAGAAGGTGTGCCATCGTCATTTCACGCCAGATGAACGACGACATCTCCGGGTTCGGCCTGCTATGGAGCAGGTCGTAAACCGGATGCTCTCGCGCCCGCTCCTTCCCCGCGTCGGTATGGCGATAGGTGACAAGTGGAAGCGTGGCCACGGTTGAGGAGATCATCCGAACCGCAGCCCAAACCGTCGTTGTCTCTAGCGCATTCTCGGGAGTGACCCGAACGCCAGTCGTTGCCTTCCGCGCCCCGAAAGCATCCCACAGCCAATCGGCGGGAGCGGAAAGCGGAGTGCTCGGGTTGTTGAGGTTCCGCTTCTCAAACAGGGACGATAGCCAAGCCATGATTAGCTATCTCCCTTCTTGGCGGTTAGCGCGGCCATTGCGAAACAGGTAGCGCCCGCCAGAATGAACGCGGCGGGAACGTAGATCATTCCCGCGCCCACAACGATTTGCGCAAGCCCAACTAGGGCCAGAATATCGTTAAATGTTGGCATTGCTTATCCCCCGTAAACGGTTACGTCTTGCTGCCTTTAAGTCCTCGCCGGGGGGTCGAAAGCGCAGGATATGAAGGGATTGCTTCCGGTTCTGCTTTCTTTTACCGTGATGGGAGGAATCCACTTACCGGAGGGAGCTATGGGGATTGTAGATACCGTTAAGGATGTGGCGAAGCTGGTTCAGCGGGCGGATAACATCGAACTGTATGGTAAGATTCTGGAGCTACAGTCTCAGATCATGGGGCTCCTTGAGGAAAACCGTGATCTGAAAGAACAACTGCGCGAGCTTCGCGATAACAGTGACTTTCGGACCAGCCTTGTGTTTGAGGGCAACTGTTACGTTCGAGACACAGAGGCAGGGAGGGAGCACTATTGCAGCAAGTGCCTCGACGCAGAGGGCAAAGCGATTCGCTTGCAGCGACTTGATCGAGGCTTACTGTATTGTCCTTCGTGCCAACGGTCGGCACCCGGTAGCGGATACGACAACGAGTGGTGAAGGAACGATTATAGGGCTATCAAACCGCGTTCTGTATAGACGCTCTTGGCCCCGTTGTCGGCCATCACGCCAGAGAGGGCCATAATCGAGGCAACGACGCCATCAATTCTTTCGGTCGATTTCGATTTATCGGGCTTGATGTTGCCCGCCGGGTCGGTCTTAATGGCTACCGAGCCGATCATCCACGCCAGCACCGGGTTGCCATCGTGCGCAATGGCACCGCTTATGATTCGCCGCTCGAACTCCTTGGAAGGCTCGTTCATGGAGATGAAGCCTTGCCGCATTTGGGTAAGTCGGTGGCCATCGGCTTCGCTTAGCTGCGTGGCCAGTTGGGTGGCGTTCCACGGGTCAAAGCGGATCTCTCGAATCCCGTACTTCCTGCCAAGAGCGTTGATGTCGGATCGGATGCGGTCGTAATCCACAACGTCGCCATCCGTTACCGTAACGAGTCCCTGCCGCGCCCATAGCTCATAAGGCACCCGGTCCCGGCGGTCCTTTAGCTTGGCCTCCGGTATCCAGAAGAAGGGTAGGAGGTAGGTAGGTTCATCCTCGAAGCGAGGCGGGAAGGCGAGAACGAGCGCGGAAATATCTGTTGTGGTGGAGAGGTCAAGCCCGCCATAGCAAGCACGCCCGGACAGGTCGGGAAACTCCCGCTCGCATGCGGCCCAATCCTCAATTTTGATCCATCGCGTTACCTGCTGCGTCCACTGGTTCAGGTGGAGCCGCCGGAATGTGTTCTCATAGGAAGGTTCTGCTTCGGCCCGCTTCGCTTCCGCCGCTAGGTACTCTTCCCGAACGGAGATCCCCAAACCGGGGTTTGCCTTTTTCCAAGTCTGCGGGTCGCGGTAATCATCGTCAGGGCCAGCCGAGTAGATAACGGGAAGGAACGAGTCATCCAGAATGACTCCATCCCGTACCTGTTCGGCATACCGATGAAGCTCCCATGCAATGCTGTTCGGATCATAAACGCCCGCTGTCGTAATTAGGAACTCGACGGGCTGAGATCGCGCGCCAATGCTAGTGTGGAGCGTGTCGTACAGGTCCCGGTTCGGCTGAACGTGTAGCTCGTCAAAGATGATCCCGTGCGAGTTGAACCCGTGCTTTGTCCCGGCATCCGCCGAGATGACCTTGTAGCTCGAACCCGTCGAGGGTACGACGATGGACCGCTTGAAGATCTTGGCTCGCCGACGAAGGGCGGGGCTCGCTTCTACCATCGCCTTGGCAATCTCAAAGCTGATGGCCGCTTGGTCCCGATCTCCCGCCGCGCTGTAGATTTCCGCCCCCGGCTCGCCATCGGCAAAGAGGAGGTAGAGGGCCACGCCTGCGGCTAGGGTGGTCTTACCGTTCTTGCGGGGAATCTCGACGTAGCAGGTTCGATAACGGCGGGTGCCGTCCGCACGCTTCCAGCCGAACAAGGGCCGGATGATCTCGTTTTCCTGCCACTTGTCTAGGACGAATGGTTGACCTGCAAGCTCGCCCTTACTGTGCCTTAGAAACCGCCGGAAGAACTCAACCGCTCGATTCGCTTCCTCCTCGTCAAAGTAGAACTCGCCCTGCATAGCGGGTTACTTCCTGACCGCGAAGAAGTCGTCATCGTCTTCCTTCGGCTCAGCAACGACGCGGTTTCGAGCCGCCGGGGAAAGGCCAAGCTCCGTGGCAAGTCGGCGGACCTGATCGAGCGCCTTGTCAGCGATGGTTAAGAACGGGCTTTTTTGCTCATAGCCTGACGGGCTGACCATCGTCATGCCGTGCCGCTTGAGCTTCTTCTCGGCCTCGCAGTAGCGGCCCCACGCCGCGCAGTACATGGCCAGAACGGCAAGATCCACTTTGGCGAGGAGGCCAAGGGCGTCTAGCTCCGGAACAATGCGCTTCCACTCTTTTCGCGCCTCTCCGCGCATCCAAGTGGGCATTTCCGGAGTGGTTTGAGCCGGTTTCGGGCCGGTTTTCGGCAGCTTTCGCTTGCCCGGATTGCCCGCAAGTCGCTTCATTGCAATGCTTTTTGGTGGATTTGGCATAAGACCCCCCCCTGTAGTTTGAACTGCGGTCGCGTGAAAACAGGTTGGGGGCGGTCCCGGCCTCGTGGGTGCCAGAGATTTGACCCGCCCTCCCCCTACTCGCGCCGCTCGTTGTCTTTTCGTCGGTTATGGTGTGAAGCACAGAGGCTTCGGAGGTTGGACCGAACTAGCCGAAGGTCCGGCCTATCGCGGATTGGGATGATGTGGTCAACGTGTTCGGCTGCTGTGATCCGGCCTTCTTCGAGGCAGAACCGGCAGATTGGTTCTTCGGCCAGAACAAGGAGCCGCAGTTTTCGCCATACGGCATCGTAGCCGCGTTGGGCTGCGCTCCTTCGGTTGTCTTTTCGTTTGTGCCTCCGGCAATCTCGTTGGCCACAGCCGGGGAAGGTGCAGGCGGTCGGTATTCTACGCGGCATTTCTGGCCCGCCTACGTCGTCGGTACTCCTTCGTGTAATCTGCGTGTCCCTTCCGGCACGCCTCACAGCGACAGCCCCGGCAGTACATGCTATGAGTGCCGTGTTCGGCTGGCTTGCGGAGCCTATTGGGTTCGCGGGCACGCCGCTTCTTTGGTGCTTCCTTCTTCTCGGCTTCAAACTTC
The DNA here is from genome assembly GCA_036381255.1 of Longimicrobiales bacterium. GTDB lineage: Bacteria > Gemmatimonadota > Gemmatimonadetes > Longimicrobiales > RSA9 > CALBZE01. The sequence goes on from DASVDG010000106.1 coordinate 45,869, forward strand.
TTCGCTTCCCGGCGAGCCTGCTTCTTCCGCCGCCGTTCCTGCGCCTCACGTCGCCACGCTTCGCCGCCCTGCTTCATCGGCTCGGGATCTATCCTCGCAGTCTTGGCCTTCTCCCTCTCCTGCTTGGCCCGCTCCTTAGCCTGTCGTTTCTCCTCTCGGCAGGCTGAACAAACTCCCCCGCGTAAGTCCTCGATAGGCTGCATTATGTCGCACGTCCGGCACGCTCGTTTCTTGGGACGATTCCGTGCCCCCCGTTCTTGCGCCTTGGCGTTGTTGCAGGCGCGACAGCGTACCTTGGTGTCGTGCCTAAACTTCAATGCGGGTTTCTCCCCGCAGTTTTCACAAATCCAGTGCTCGCCGTTCTCAACCGCCTCAAGCCATCTATCGTACATATTTCGGTTGAAGCGGATGCTAGGCGATTCGCAGTCAAGGCAACGGTCAGTGTTCCAACCGAAGTGGGATGCTTGGAGCGTATCGCCACAGCGGGAGCAGGTTCGGGTTACGCCAGCCTTGACGGCCAAAAGATGGCCAACGCGCCGGATGATTAGCCGCTCATAGGTTTCCCCGTGTTCGCCGTGGCGTCCGGCTAGAATCGCCTCTCCCCGCTTCCTGTCTGCTTCGGGTAGCTCGTCAACCCACTCTGCAAGCTGTGTGTGGAGCCGTTCCACATCGATTGCTTCGAGGATGGCATCCTCTCCGTGTGACCCGGCCATGACAACGCCCTCGCGGGTATCCGTCTGGCCCTCGTCATCCCATTCCAAGAGGCCATCCGCAGAAGGCGAAATCCAAGAGATGTTGCCGTCCTCATCTACCTGCATCCCAAAAGCAACGAGCTGGTCAAGCGAGGCATAACGCGGCGGGTCATGGACCTTTTCACCGCCACGCCAAACCGTCCTTCCGCTGTATATGTCGCCCGTTCGGTAGCTCGTCAGGTAGGAAAGAACGCTGTTCCTTATGACGTTTCTGCAATAGGCGTCTAGGTTCGTTGTCACTCTCTCGGGAAAGACGGTAAGAAGGGCCATGCGGGCTTCCTGCTGGCAATCTTCCTGCAAGCCAATGTCCCATGTGTACTTCGCTGCAATCTTCCGGATAACGGGCTCGTACTTTTCTATGAACTCAACCCAATCCGGATCTCTATTCCATTCCATTGCTTCACCTGCCTATCAAACAAGCGTTTCAGTCTCAGTGTTGGGGCGAAGGCGGGGGAAGCCATCCGGTGTTGTTTCCGTTGGTGCCACTTGCGGGAAGTCGGGAGAGAGTCGGGGAAGGTGGCCAGAAGGACGAGCCTGTTTCTTCTAGTAAGTAGAGGATTACTTACCTCGTAAGTATTAACTTGCTTCGTAAGCTGTTACTGACCTCGTCTTTACTAGAATCTTCTTCCTGCAAATGGCTAGAACCTGATTACCTCGTAAGTAATGCTTGCTCCGTAGTTACTGGAAGAAGTCCTTCTGTTTTCTCTTTCCGTGTATCTCGGTTGGCCACTGTTTGGGATCTACCGTTCTTTCTTGAGTACACCCGGCCCATTAGACCGGAGTATTCCCGCCTTCGTTGTGTCCTGTTGCTCGCGATGCCATCCGCTGCCCTTCTCAGTGTCACCTAACTCCTACCTAGCGCATGCCCTTACGCTCGGGGTGGGGGATCATGCCCTGCTGTACCGCCCTTGGCTCGGGGTGGGTAAGCGGCCCCTGTATTCGGTAGGAGGTCGAGCGGCTTAGCGGTTTTCCGACGGGGGAGCGTCGTCTTACGCCAGCGGCCAACTCATCGCGATATGTCTCCTTCTCCCCATTAAGTCCTAGGCAAGCCCCGCAAAACGCAGTTTTTCGCCGAAATCTCCTTCGGCGCTTCACTTATATACTTCTGCGCTGCCGTCTGTAGGACATTCCTTCGACGGCTGGCCACTCTGTCCTAGCTGTCGAAGCGGAGAAGTACACAAATGCGGCAAACAACCGCCATTGAGAGGAGAACGGAAATGGTAGGATGATACAGAGATGGCTAAGGAGCGGTCGCCAGATCCGATCATTGAACGAGTTTACAAGCCGGATAGAATGGCGCAGACCCAAGCCGTGTTGATCTTGGTTCGGCGTCTAATGGAGCTAGAGCAGGGGAAGGGCGTCGTTGACATGCCCTGTGCGGCGTGCCTTTGACGGTCCCCTTGCGTCGGTGCATAGAACATGCTAGTATGTACTAGCGCATGTTGGTGCCCAGATAGGTGGTTGCACTAACCCGCGTTGATGATCCGTAACCCGTTTCTTGGAGGGACGCGATGCCGCGCAAGGGCAGGGTGAAGAAGTCGCAGCTTGGGACATACATCCCGGAAAGTCTGCACGAAGCAATCAGGGAGTTTAGCGACGAGTCGGGTATCTCTATCGCCCGGATCGTGGAGGATGCATTGCGGATGTATCTCAGGGCAAAGGGGCGGGATGACGAACCGGGATGGTTGGCTCGGTTCAATCTTCCTGCTGAGGAAGTGGAGGATTTGGATTAATGAACGCCGCTGCATATCTCCGGGTTTCTAGCGGTGGCCAGAAGGAGCGCGGGTCAATCGAAACGCAAGCCTTCGCGGTTCGCGAGTGGGCCGAGCGGCAGGGAATCGAGATCGTTCAGACGTACCGGGATGATGGCCTTTCAGGAACGCTCCGGTTTGATGAACGCCCCGGTGGTCGCGCGCTGTTGCGGGACGCTGACCAATTCGATGCCGTTGTTGTGTTCGCACTGGATCGCCTTGGCCGCGATGGAAGCGACCTTGCCCCGGTCATGCTCGAAGCGATGTCCGAACTTCACCGCCGGGGAGTGCAGGTTCTAACCGTTTCCGGGTCGGTGGATACGTCAACTAGCGAAGGCCGGTTCAAGATCCGGATTGAGTCCGCCCTTTCCGCCCACGAGCGCGAGAAGCTGCTTGAGCGGACCAAGGCCGGAACGCGGCGAAAGGCCAAAGAGGGCGGTTGGCTCGGTGGCCCCGTGCCATACGGGTACCGCGTCGAGGGATTGCGCGGGGATTCGACGCTTCGCGCGTGTGAGGCGGAAGTTGTGCCCGGTGTGACAGAAGCGGAGGTCGTCCGGCGGATGTTCCGCATGGCTGCGGAAGGCAAGACCTGCTCGGAGATCGCCGACTACCTCAACGCACTTGGTACAAGCCCCGCCATGCGGCCCAAGGATGGAAACATGCGGGGCATCCGGACCAAGAGAACGGCTAAGAAGTGGACCTCTGGCCGCGTTAACCGGCTCCTAACCCAAACGATCTACAAGGGTGAGCATACCTTCAAGCTGTCCAGCGGGGCGGTGGAGCGGGAGTTTCTGGCCCTTGTAGACCCGGCAACATGGGAAGCTGCACAGCAGACCATGAAGGGGAACGTCCGTGCCGGGAGCGGGAATGCAAAACGCCAATACCTGCTTAAAGGCAAGATCGTTTGCGAGGGGTGCGGTACCTACTACGTCGGCCAGACCTTCACGGATAACCGGGGGCGGAGGCGCAGCTATTACAGCAAGGGACGGGGCCGAAGGGCTGCGGAGAGGTTCGGGGATTGCCCGCATAAGGTTATCAAGGCACCGCAGCTTGAAGAAACGGTTTGGTCCGACATCCTCGACATGCTCCGGAATCCGGAAGCTGTTCTCGAAGATGTGCGCGAACAGCTTGGCGGGAGCATCGAAGCCCGTTCGGCGATGCAAGAGGAGATTGCAGACTACACCCGACGCCTTCGAGAGAAGGAAGCGGAGCAAGACCGGGTTGTAACCGCCTTCCGCCGGGGCCTCATTGACGATGCCTTGCTTGAGCGCCAGCTAGAGGATTTGGAGAAGGAGCGCGAGGCACTGCGGGCCTACCTCGCGGATCTCGAATCCCGCATCGTTGACGACGGCGAAGCGGCAAGCCGTGTGCGCACGATTCAGAGCCTCATTGCAGAGCACCGGGACAGGCTGACCGAAGCCACGGATTTCGAGACAAGGCGGGCCATCGTTGACGCGCTCGTTGAACGCATTTGGGTGCGAACGACAGTTGACGAGGAGGGCGAGAAGAGCCAGACGCTACAGATCGTTTACCGGCTTGATGCACCAAATCCAACGCCTTCGGCATGGGGATCGACAAGCCCGACGTCCGGCTCGTCGCGCACTACGACCTCCCCGGGTCGTTGGAGGCGTACTACCAGGAGGCCGGGCGCGCGGGGCGCGACGGCGGCCCCGCCGACTGTGTGCTGCTCCACGCCGACGGCGACCACCGCACGCACGCGTTCTTCATCGAGCAAGGCTACCCGGTCCGGGAGGTCGTGGAGGACGTGTACGACGCGCTGCTGGAGGCCGGCGGCTCCGCCGCGCTGCCGGAGCTGGCCCGGCGCGCCCGCCGCGCGCGCGGCGTACGGCAGGTCGAATCCGCGCTCCGCATCCTCGCGGACGCCGGCGCGGTCCGTCGCCGGAACGTGCGCGGCGCGCCGCGGCTTCGGCTCATCGCGACGCCGGAGCGCATCGAGGACGAGCTCGCGGGCAGCGCGCGCCGGTCCGAACGGCGGCTCCTCGATGCGCTCCGCGACGGCTTCGGCGACGCCGCGCTCGAGCGCGGCGTCGAGCTCGACGCCTGGGCGCTCGAAGGCACCGGAACGACCGTCGAGGAGGCGAGTACCATCCTGGATGCGCTTCGTGAGCAATGCTTCGTCGAATGGGATCCGGGCACCGGAGCGGAGTCCGTCGAGACGCTCCTCGATGTGCCGCCCGACCGGCTCCCCGTCGACTGGCACGCCGTCCGCGCGGGCCGCGCGCGCGAGCTCGAGAAGCTGCGGCGCATGGTCGGCTACGTCCGCCACGACGGCTGCCGGCGCGGCTACGTCCTCCGCTATTTCGGCGATCCGGACGCCGTGGACCGGTGCGACGGCTGCGACCACTGCCGCCCCGACGCGCCGCTGCTCCCGGCGGTCGCGAGCGCGCCGCACCGCCGCCATCGAATTCGACTCTTTCGGCGGATGCTCCGATCCCGTAACTTGTGACCGGCTGAAATTCCGACTGAAAGGGCCCGACGCATGAACCCGTATCTGGACGAGAGGCACGAGCGGTTCCGGGCCGAGATCCGGGAGTTCGCGGAGTCCGAGGTCGCGCCCGTCGCGCGGGCCCACGACGAGGAGAGCCGCTTCCCCTGGGAGAACGTCCGCAAGATGGCCGAGCTCGGCTTGTTCGGCGTCGACGTCCCCACGGAGTACGGCGGACAGGGGCTCGACTACCCGAGCTACCTGCTCGTGATCGAGGAGCTCGCCCGCATCGACGCGAGCCACGCGATCACGATCAGCGCGCATTCGACGCTCGGCACGTCGCCGATCCTGAACTTCGGGACCGAGGCGCAGAAGCGGCGCTACGTTCCGCTCCTCGCCAGCGGCCAGGTCCTGGGCGGCTTCGGTCTGACCGAGCCCGGCGCCGGTTCGGATGCGGGCGGCACGCAGACCGTCGCCGTGCGCGAGAACGGCGGGTACCGCATCAACGGAAGCAAGATCTTCATCACCCACGCCGGCGTGGGTGAGATATTCGTGGTGACCGCGGTGACGGATCGCGAGAAAGGCGCCCGCGGCATCAGCAGTTTCATCGTCACGAAGGAAACCACCGACCGCGAGGCGGCGGATCGGGTGGGCGTGGGGCACGCCCCGGAGTTGGAGCCGTTCACCCCCGGCGTCCGGGCGGGCAAGAAGGAAGACAAGATGGGGTGGCGCGCGTCCGACACCCGGGAGCTGATCCTGGAGGACGCGCAGGTCCCGGCCGAGAACCGGCTCGGGGCCGAGGGCGAAGGTTTCATCAACTTCATGAAGACGCTGGACTCGGGGCGTATCGGCATCGCCGCGCTCGCGCTGGGGCTGGCCCAGGGGGCCCTGGACCAGTCGATCCGCTTCACCGGCGAACGCGAGCAGTTCGGCAAGCCGATCCGTGCGTTCCAGGGCGTGCAGTTCGCGCTCGCGGACATGGCCACGGAGATCGCTTGTGCCCGGCACCTGGTCTATCACGCGGCCTGGCTGAAGCAGCGAGGACGCCCCTTCAGCCAGGCGGCCGCCATGGCCAAGCTCTACGCCAGCGAGCTCGCCATGCGTGCGACCACCCGCGCCGTGCAGCTCCACGGCGGGTACGGCTACACCAGCGAGTACCCCGTCGAGCGCATGATGCGGGACGCCAAGATCCTCGAGATCGGCGAAGGGACCAGCGAGGTCCAGCGTCTCGTGATCGCCCGCCACCTCCTCGGCCGTGACTGACGCCCCCGCCCAGCCCGACCCCGCCCCGCCCGACTGAGCCGCGGCTATGGTGCCGCTACACAATCGACAGGTATGAAGCGTGAGATCCTGATCTCGGCCGCGCCGCAAGAGACGCGCGTGGCCATCCTCGAGGACGACGTCCTGGTCGAATTCATGGTGGATCGCCCCGAGGCCGAACGCCTCGTCGGCGACATCTACCTCGGCCAGGTCGAAGCCGTGCTGCCGGGCATCCAGGCGGCGTTCGTCGACATCGGCACCGAGAAGGCCGCGTTCCTCCACGTCTCCGACGTGGCGCGCGACGAGGAGCCGGAGGAGGACGAGGACGACGAGCCGCGCGAACGCAAGAGCCGGCGCTATCCGCCGATCCAGGACCTGGTCAGGAAGGGCGAGAGGGTCATCGTCCAGGCCACGAAGGAGCCGATCGGCACGAAGGGCCCGCGCGTGACCACGCAGGTCTCGCTCCCCGGCCGCTTCCTGGTCTTCATGCCGTACTCCGACCACATCGGCGTCAGCCGCAAGATCGAGGACCGCGAGGAGCGCGCCCGACTCCGCGCCCTCGCCAAGGAGATCGTCCCCGAGGGCGCCGGCGGCGTCATCATCCGCACCGTCGGCGAAGAGCTGACCCGCGAGATCTTCGAGCGCGAGTTCAAGACGCTCCACGGCACGTGGAAGAAGATCCAGCGCCGCGCGAAGAGCTCCCGGCCGCCGGCGCTCATCCACCGCGAGGCCAAGCTCACCCGCGGCATCATCCGCGACGTCTTCACCGAGAAGGTCGATGCACTCATCATCGACAGCAAGGAGGTCTACAACGAGGTCAAGCAGTACCTCCAGGGCGTCGATCCCGAGCTGCTCAACCGCGTCCGTCTCGACACCGACCCGATCCCGCTCTTCGACCGCTACGGCGTCGAGGACGCGATCCGCGAGGCGTTCCAGCGTCGCGTCGACCTCCCGACCGGCGGCTACATCATCATCGAGCCCACGGAGGCGCTGGTCTCGATCGACGTGAACACCGGCCGCTACACCGGGAAGAAGGACCCCGAGCAGACCATCCTGAGAACGAACCTGGACGCCGCCCGCCAGATCGCGCGGCAGCTCCGCCTCCGCGACATCGGCGGCATCATCGTCTGCGACTTCATCGACATGGAGTCGAAGGCGAACCAGGACCGCGTGCTTCAGGAACTGCGCACGTACCTGAACCGCGACCGTGCCCGGACCCGCGCGTTCCAGGTCTCCGAGCTCGGGCTGGTCGAGATGACGCGACAGCGCGTCCGACCTTCGCTGTTCCAGTCCCTCACCGTGCCGTGCATGCACTGTGGCGGGACCGGGCGCGTCTTCACGCCCGAGACCGTGGTCCGCCGGATCGAGCGCTCCATCCGCCGCGTCGCGGGCGAGGGCGCGGAGAAGACGCTCCTCATCCGCGTGCACCCGCAGGTCGCGCTGCACATCCTGGAGGAGGAGCCGAATTTCCTGCGCCGCCTCCAGAAGGCGTTCAAGCTCGACCTCGACATCCGCGACGACCCGCTCATGCGGCAGGACGAGTTCCGCCTCCTCGCCGGCCCGGCGGCCACCGACGTCACGGCGAAGTACGCGCTCGGCTGACGCGGCGAGCGGCGGCCGTGGGCGCCGCGCGGCTCCCCGGCTCGGGCGGCGCGGGCGGCGCGGGCGGCTCCGGCCCGCCGCCTCGCGCACGCGGCGGCGCCCCATCGACTTGACAGGGCGCCGTGATATCGCGATTATATCTGTCTGTGACCGGAACCGAAGCCCCGGTCCCGACGGGACGGGCTGCCGACTTCGCGACGACGATCATGTACGCAATCATTCGCACTGGCGACAAGCAGTTCCGGGTCGAACCCGGCAAGACGATCCGGATCCCCTCGCTCGAGGCGGAGGTCGGTGACGAGATCACGTTCTCCGACGTGCTGATGACGAGCGCCGATGGCGATGTGAAGGTCGGCACGCCGACGGTCGACGGCGCCGTGGTGACCGGCGAGGTCGTGGCGCACGGGAAGGGCGAGAAGATCATCGTCTTCAAGTGGAAGCGGCGCAAGAACTACCGTCGCAAGCAGGGGCACCGGCAGAAGTACACCGAAGTGCGGATCGGCGAGATCCGCGTCGGGTGAGGAGGCGACATGGCGCATAAGAAGGGCGTAGGCTCGAGCCGCAACGGGCGGGACTCGAACCCGCAGTACCTGGGCGTGAAGAAGTACGGTGGCGAGCAGGTGCTGGCGGGGAACATCATCGTGCGTCAGCGCGGGACGAAGTTCCACCCGGGCCGGAACGTGGGCCGCGGGCGCGACGACACGTTGTTTGCGCTGATCGACGGCGTGGTCGCGTTCGAGCGGCGCGGCCGCCGCAAGCACGTTTCGGTCTACCCGGCCGAGTAGGCCGGGCGGATCTTCGCGGGCGGACGAGGCCCCGGCTCCCGAGAGGAGCCGGGGCCTTTCGCATCATTGCATGGCCCCGTTCCTGCGAAGTGGGCACGGCCGGAATCCTGGAGGAAGGAGGCCGTGAATGAACCGGGATCGGAGACACCGGCGAGCGAAGCGTGCCGGCGTGGTGCGGAGGAGCGACATCGAGCCGTACACGGCGCTCCGCTGGGTCGCATCGCTGTTCAAGGCGGCCGCGGTGTTCCTGGTGGTGGCCGTGGTGGCCGAGTTCATCGCCGGGTTGCGCCTGGACGGCTGGGCGGCGCTCCCGATCCTGCTCGGCGAGGTCGCGCGGACCGCGGTCCTGGCGGTGGTGCTGTGGGGCGGCGGCGACATGGTGCGGCTGCTGGTGGACATCGGCCACGACATTCGGGCCGACCGGATCCTGCTGTCGCGGCTGCTGCACCGGGTCGCACCGGTGGTGGAGGCCGGCGAATCGCGACCCAAGGGGCGCGTCCGGATCGAGCGCGAGCCGCGGCCGCGGCCGCGGCCGGAGGCGGGGCCCGAGGCGGCGGATTGAGGCGTCCCGGGGCGCGGGACCGGGGCCGAGTCCGGCGTGCCGAGGGGAGCGGAGGCTGGGCCGGGGCGGGTGGAGCGGAAGGAGCGGGTGGAGCGGGTGGAGCGGGACGAGCGGACGGAGGGTGAACGCAGGGTGACCGGAGGGTGGCGGTGAGTCTGTTGATCTGGATCGGGTGTGGCGTCCTGGTGGCGGACGTGGTGGTGCTGGTGGTGGCCCTCGCGGCGATGTCGGGGCGAGCGGACCGGCGGCTCGAGGCGATGGCGGTGCGGCGGTGGCTGACCGCGTCGCGGCCGGCGCCGACGGGCGCGCCGGAGGCGCAGAACATATCGGAAGCATCGGCGGGCGGTCGCCCGTAAGCGGTCGCCCGTAAGCGGTCGCGCGCTATCGGCCGCCGGCCGGCGTTCCTTCCTTGCCGGCGGCCATGCCCAGGAAGTAGGTCTGGCACGCGTGATCGATCAGCTCCTCCGAGAGCTCGGGCGGACGGTCGAAGAACGTCGCGGCGGCGATCAGGTGGTCGAGCAGGTCGCGCGGGTGACACGCCCGGGTGGGGAACCCGCGGGCGCCGTAGTACTCCCGGTAGATGTAGTCGACGGCGCCGGCGTCGAAGGCGATGCCCCGTTCGGCGCAGCAGCGACGGAAGATCTCGTCGTAGCGTTCGCGCGTCGGGTCCGGCACGTGGATCTTGTACTGGATGCGGCGAAGGAACGCCTCGTCCACGAGCTGGTCGGGCGCGAGGTTGGTGCTGAAGACGAGCATGCAGTCGAAGGGGACCGGGAACTTGGCGCCGGTGTGGAGCGTGAGGAAGTCCACCGACTTCTCGAGCGGGACGATCCAGCGGTTGAGCAGGTCGGCCGCCGGCACGCGCTGGCGGCCGAAGTCGTCGATGATGAGAATGCCGCCGCACGCCTTGAGCTGGAACGGTGCCTGGTAGAGCTTCGTGTGCGGGTCGTACTGGAGGTCGAGCTGGTCCAGCGTGAGCTCGCCGCCGGTGATGACGAGCGGGCGCGAAACCCGTGCGAAGCGGGCGTCGTGCTCCGGCTCGCGGCGCAGCCATTCGGGACCGCCGCCCGGGACCGTGCCCGGCGCCGGCCCGGGTGCGGGGCGGTGATAGACGGGGTCGTGCACGACGAGGGTGTGGCCGTTCACGTCGATGGCGTACGGCAGGTAGATCGCGCCGCCGACCATGCGGGCGATCGCCTCGGCGATCAGCGTCTTCCCGTTCCCCGGCTCGCCGTGGAGGAACAGCGATCGGGCGGCGTTCACGGCGGGGCCCAGGCGGTCGAAGAGGTCGTCGCCCATGACCACGTCGCGGAACCCCTCGCGCAGCCGGTCGCGCGTGATGCGGACGTTCCGGATCGACTGGAGCGCGATCCAGTGTCGGAACTGGTCGAGCGGCACCGGCGCCGGGCCGACGTACTGGCTCGATCCGAGGGCTTCGCGGGCGCGATCGCGCCCGGAGCCGGTGAGGTCGAAGACGTATCCGCCGCGACTGTGCCCCCGCGTGCCGCGCACCTCGACGAGCATGCGCTGCTGGAGCGAGAGGAGCAGGTCGTCGAGGAGCGAGAAGGGGAGCCGGACCTCCTCCGTGAGCTGCTGGCCGGTCTTCGCGCCCTGGAGGTACATCGTCTTCAGCAGCAGGTCGATCACGGCCTCGGCGGACAGCCCGGTATCGCGCAGATTCCCCGGTACGGGCGGCGCGGCCGGCGGCCGGGCTTCCACGGGCGTCGGGAGGACGGGCATCTCACTCATCTGCGGCTCCTGGGGAGGAGGGGGGACGCGGCCTCATGCGTCGTCGGCGACGGGGTGCCAGACGAGCCGGTCGTGCTCCCGGGTGCCGGTGCGGTCGAGCGCGCCCGCCGGCAGCTCGAGCGTGTGCGCCGCGGCCGCGTGCAGCCGGGTGCGGCGACCGGGCGGCAGCGCCGCGTACACGGCGATGATGCGTCCCGTCCGGTCGAGCACGGCGATGTCCAGCGGGTATCGCATCCCTACGGTGTGGATGGCCGGGCTGCCGAGGAGCAGCATCCCTTCGCCGTCGCGGATTCGGGGCCGGCCGAGCAGGCCGCGCAGGCGGAGCCACCATCGGTCGGCCATCCCGATGCGCGTGCCGAGCTCGCGGCCGCGGTCCACGTTCTCGACGCGCACGTACCTCATACGAGCGACCTCAGCGCCTCGAAGATCTGGATGAGCGCGGGGCCGAGCACGACGACGAACAGGGCGGGGAAGATGCAGAACACGAGCGGGAACACGAGCTTGATCGTCGTCTTCGCCGCGGCCTCCTCCGCGCGCTGCCGTCGCTTCGTGCGCAGCGCGTCGGCGTGGACGCGGAGCGCGCGGGCGATCGAGGTGCCGAACCGGTCCGTCTGGATCAGCATGGCCGTCAGCGCGCGGAAATCCGTCAACCCGGTCCGCTCGCCGAGGTTGCGCAGCGCCTCATCGCGGGCGGAGCCGGTGCGGATCTCGAGGTTCACGAGGGCGAGCTCCTCGCTCATGTTCCGGCTGACGTGGTGGATCTCCTGCGACACGCGGAGCAGCGCGTGGTTGAGCCCGAGCCCGGCCTCGACGCAGACGACGAGCAGGTCGAGCGTGTCCGGGAGCGCCTTCTGGAGATCCTTCTGCCGTTTGCGCATGCGGTGGCGGACCGCGAACGTCGGCGCGATCCAGCCGAGTGCCGCGAGCCAGAGCGTGCCCAGCGCCACGGAGGTCATGCGCGCGCCGAACAGCGGGAGGAGCACGATCCCGGCGGCGCCCAGACCGAGGACGAGCACGGCGCGGATCCCCCAGTAGTAGGTGACCGCGCTCGGCTTGCGATACCCGGCGCGTACCAGGAACTGGCGCACTTCGCTCGAGTCGGTGCGGTTGCGCTGGATCCGCTCGCCGAGCACGCGGACCAGAGTCTCGAACTGCTCGCGCCCGGCCTGCCGGCGCCGCCGGGCGGGCGCGTCGTTCGACCCGACGCCGAGCCGCTCCAGCTCCGCGAGCTGCCGGTCGAGCGCCCGCGGGCGGGCAGGGATCACGGCCGTGGCCGCGACCACGAGCAGCGCGACGGTGGTGGCGATGAGCCCGACGACGACGAAGATCACGCCTGCCTCCCTCCCGGCCTCCTCAGATCTCGATGTTGATGATCTTGCGGATCCACAGGTATCCCAGGAACTGCATCACGGCCCCGGTCACGAGCAGGAAATGGCCGATCCGCTCGCGGAACAGCGTCAGGATGTAGTCCGGGTTCAGCACGAAGATGACCGAGCCCACGGCGATCGGGAGCACGACCAGGATGTAGCCGCTCAGCCGCCCCTGCGCCGTGTACGCGCGCAGCTGCCGGCGGATCACGAAGCGGGCGCGGATCGTGTGCGCGATGTTGTCCAGGATCTCCGCGAGATTGCCGCCGACCTCGCGCTGGACGAGGATCGCCGTGACCATGATGCGTACGTCGACCAGGTCGATGCGGTCGGTCAGGCCGAGCAGCGCATCGTCGAACGGCAGCCCGAAGCGCTGCTCCTCGAAGACCGTCCGGAACTCGCCCGCGACGGGGTCGGCCGTCTCCTCCGCGACCATCCTCATTCCGGACGCGAGCGGGTGCCCGGCGCGGATCGCACGGCCGAGCAGGTCGATCGCGTCCGGGAGCTGCTCCTCGAAGGCGCGGAACCGGAGCGTCCGCTTGCGTCGCACGAAGCCGTACGGCGCGAGCGCGCCGAGTGCGGCCGCCGGCACCGCGAGCGAGGGGCGCGCGGTCACGATCAGCGTGGCGAACCCGAACGCGGCCGAGAAGCCGGCCGCGGTCACGAGAAACGATGACGCCCTCCACGGGAGCCCCGCCTGCTGGAGCAGGATCTCGATGTCCCGCAGGTGGGGGAATCGCGTGACGATCGGCCGCAGCCACCGGTTCTCGGCGAGCTTGGGTGCGCGAAGCAGCGTCGCGCCTTCGGCGCCGGCCGCCGCGGGCTCGCCGGCCAGGGACCGCAGACGGCTGAGCATGTCGCGCCGCCGCGCCCGCTCGCGCAGCGCCTCCCAGCCGAGGGCGAGCGAGACCGACCCGAGCGAAGCGGCCAGGAAGACCAGCAAGGCCACGATCCATGCCGGGACGGCGGAGTTCACCACGGGTCGCCTCCCGGGAGGCCGTCGAGGTCGGCGAAGAGCAGGTGGGAGAGCTCGACGCCGTACGCGCGCAGCCGGTCCGCGAAGCGCGGGCGGATACCCGTGGCGCGGAACCGGCCGCGCACGCGCCCGTCATCGGTCACGCCCTGCCGCTCGAACTCGTAGATGTCCTGCATCGTGATGACGTCGCCTTCCATCCCGACGATCTCCGAGATCGTCGTGACCCGCCGGCTCCCGTCCGAGAGGCGCGCGACCTGGATCACGACCTGGATCGCGCTCGCGATCTGCTGGCGCATCGCCTTGTCCGGCAGGTTCAGCCCGGCCATCGAGATCATGGTCTCCAGGCGGCTCAGCGCGTCGCGCGGCGAGTTGGCGTGCAGCGTCGTGAGCGAGCCGTCGTGCCCGGTGTTCATCGCCTGGAGCATGTCCACCGCCTCCGCACCGCGCACCTCGCCGACGATGATCCGGTCCGGCCGCATGCGAAGCGAGTTGATCAGCAGCAGCCGCTGCGAGACCTCGCCCTGCCCCTCGATGTTGGCCGGGCGCGTTTCCAGACGCACCACGTGCGGCTGCCGGAGCTGGAGCTCCGCCGAATCCTCGATCGTGATGATCCGCTCGTCGGCCGGGATGAACGACGAGAGGATGTTGAGCAGCGTCGTCTTGCCCGCGCCGGTCCCGCCCGAGATCAGCACGTTCAGCCGCGCGCGAACCACACCGCGGAGCAGCTCGAGCATCGGCTCGGACATCGAGCCGCCCTTCAGCAGATCCTCGCCCGTCAGCGTGTCGCGTTTGAACTTGCGGATCGACAGGTGCGGCCCGTCCACCGCGAGCGGCGGGATGATGGCGTTCACGCGCGAGCCGTCCGGGAGTCGCGCGTCGACCATCGGCGACGAGTCGTCGATGCGGCGGCCGACGGCCGAGACGATCCGGTCGATCACCTGGAGCAGGTGGCGATCGTTCTGGAACCGCACGTCCGTCGGGTGGAGCTTGCCGCGCCGCTCGATCATGACCTGCCGGTACGTGTTGACCAGGATGTCGGACACGTCCGGGTCCTTCATCAGCGGCTCGAGCGGGCCGAGTCCGAAGATCTCGTCCAGGACCTGCTGGACCAGCCCTTCCCGCTCATCGAAGTTGAGCGGGATGGATTCCTGGGCGAGCAGCTCCTGGACGACCGTGCGGATGCCGGAGACGAGCTGCTCACGGTCGAGACGCTCGAGGTCCGACAGGTTGAGGCGCTCGATCAGGCGCCGGTGGATCCGCCCCTTGATCGACGGGATCTCGCCGTCCTCCGCGGCGCGCTCCCCGGTCCCGCGGTCGGATGCGGTTACCCCGGCCGTCGCGCCCGCCGGCGGTGCGACCGGGGCATCGAGTGCCGGCAGCTCCCACGGCAGTCGCGGCATCGGTTCCTGGCGCTCACTCATGGGCGATCACTCCCGGCCGGCCCGCGCGAAGCGGCGCCGCATGCCCCGAACGGGCGCGGCGAGCGTGCGCAGCAGCGCGCCGCCTCGCGCCGCGTGTTCCAGCTCGACATCCGCCAGATCCGCCGCGAGCTCCCGGATCTGACGCGCCAGCGTCGAAGGTTGATGGAGGACGAGCGGCGTCCCGTGCGCGGACGCCCGCGCCATCGCCTCCCGGTCCTCGGCCAGCGTGCGGTGGACCGGCAGCTCGAGCGCGGCCTCCACCTCCCGCAGCGAGATGGAGCCGGTGGGCTCGTATCGGTTGATGACGAGCCGGATCCGCTCCGGCGTCCGCGCGCCGACCCGGTCGAGGATCGGCACGCAGCGCTTCAGGTTGCGGAGCGAGGAGAGGTTGAGCTGCGTGACCGCGACGACGCGGTCCGCTCGCTCGAGCGCCGCGGCGGTGTGCGCGGCGCCCGGCCGGGCGGCATCGATCACCGTGAAGGCGTAGCGGCGGCGCAGGAAGGCGAGGATCGCGCGCATCGGCTCGATGCCGATCGCCTCGCCGATCGCCGGGTAGAGCGGCGCGGCGAGGACGTGGATCCCGGAGCCGTGCGGCTGCACGTACGAGCCCAGCAGCTCGGGGTCCAGGCGGTGCAGGTTCTTCGCCAGGTCGATCAGGCTGTACCGCGGCTCCAGGCCGAGGACCAGCGCGATCTCGCCCAGCTGCAGGTCCAGGTCGACGAGCACCGTACGCTCGCCGGTCAACCGGTGCAGCTCGATGGCGACGTTCGTGGCCAGCGTCGTCGTGCCGTCGCCGCCCTTCGCGGCGAGGAAGGTGAAGACCTGGCCGGGCCGGTCCGGCTCGCCGGCGGCGCCGCCGAGATAGCGCAGTACGCGACCGATCGCGTCCGCCAGCTCCTCCGCGGCGAACGGCCGCCGCAGGTACTCGCCGATGCCGGCGCGCATCGCGGCGATCAGCGTCTCCGACGCGAGCTCGGGCCCGATGCCGATAACGCGTCTCGCCCGGTTGTGCTCGGTCAGGAACCGGACGAACTCGATGGCCGTCTGGGTGTCGGCCGAGAGGTCGACGAACACGAGCTCGGCGTTCACCTCCCGGAGTCGGCGGACCTCCTGGTCCGATAGCTCGGCAAGCGGGGTCGCGATCTCGAGCGAGACCGCGACCTGCGGGTGCGCGCCCAGCTCCGCCCGCACCTGGTCGCGCAGGCCGGCATCGGTCGTGACGATCACCGAACGGTACGTTCGCGGCTGCATGGCTTCCCCGTTCGCCGCTATTCGACGAGGCGCAGGAACTTGACCAGCGACCCGCTCCCCGGCGCGTTGCCGCCGACGCCTTCCGTGTAATAGAGGAACCGCCCCGTCACCGGGTCGCGCCGCGTCGCCTGCTCCTCGATGAAGAAGAGCGCGAAGTTGTTGAACGTGATCGTCGTCTTGCCGGGGTCCGTGATCGCCGCCGGATCGTACAGCGGGACGATGATGACCCTCGGGCTGTCCAGCCAGTTGGCGTACTTGGAGCCCTGGACGGAGTTCGTCGTCTCGTCCCAGTAGGCGTCGGGATCCTGCGCGATCAGGTCCTCCATCCCCTGTATCGTGGGTCCGACCATGTCGCCGGTCTTGTTGTCCACCTCGTACTCGGTGCCGAGGTCGATCACGAGCGGGTTGCACGTCGCGATGTTCGTGCGGTAATCGGACGCGCCCGGGTTGCTCCCCGGGATCACCCACGGCTGGAAGAAGCTGGCGATCCCGGAGTTCTGCGGGTCGGTGTGCTTCAGGACGACCCGGCGGCCGTAGTCGTTGTCGTACGTGTATCCCCTGGAATCGGGGCTCCCATCGCGGAACGAGCTGCCGAACCCGGTCTCGCCGGAAGCATCGGTGTCGAAGCGCTGGTAGCGGTCGCCGCTCGCGGGGTCGTAGCTCCAGATCTCGTCCTCATCCCAGATCCGGTTGCCGTTGACGTCGTTGTCGGCATCCTCCCAGAGGTCGGGGATCGTGAACGGCTTGACGCATTTGGCCGATCCGGTCGACGCGGCCACCGCGGCCGCCTGTGCGCTGACCGCCATCGTCTCGACGCCGAAGATCCGCGCGAACCACGTGGCCAGCCCGGCCCGGCGGACCGTGACCCGTACCTTCTCCTCGTCCGGCAGGACCTGCACGGTCACCTCGCCCGGATCGATCGAGTCGTTGCGGATGAGGTTGCGGGTCGCGAAATCGAGGGCACGCTCCCGCGCCGGCTCGACCGCCTCGGCCGGGTCGAACTCGAGGAACGCGCTCGCCCCGGCGAGCGCGGCCGCATCGGCCGCCCGCTGCGCCTCGCCCCGCGCCGTGAACGCGCGCCCGAGATCGATGACGAGGCCGAGCACGGCGATGAGCGCCACGAGGCACACGGCCAGGAACGCCATCGCCTGTCCCGGCCTGGACTGCAAGCGAAGTGGATGCCGTGTATTCATCTTCACTACCGTGGATTCCGCGAAATCGTGTCCGGATCGATGTCGAAGCGGCGGAGCCACTCGTCCCAGTTCCAGAGGTACGGTTCGCCGGTCGGGAGCGGCGGCGGCGTTTCGCTCGGCTCGACGAGATGCGGGGTCACGAGCACCAGGAGCTCGGTGCGCTCCTGCCGCAGGTCCTTCGACCGGAACAGCGCGCCGAGGATCGGGATGTCGCCGAGGATCGGGATCTTCGAGAGATTGTCGCGGATCGAGTTGTCGATCAGCCCGGCGATCGCGAGGTGCTGCCCCGGCCGAAGCTCGACCTCCGTCTGCGCCCGGCGGGTGACCAGGCTCGGCACCTGGAACCCGTTCAGCGTGAGGCCGTTCGCGAAGTTCAGCGACGACACCTCGGGCGCGACGGCCAGGCGGATCGCCCCGTTCGACTGGATCTCCGGGACGAACCGGAGGCGCACGCCGAACTCCTTCCAGACGATCGTGATCGCGTTGACGTCGCCGCCCTGCACGACGGGGAAGGGGAACTCGCCGCCGGCGAGGAACGAGGCCTCCTGGCCGTCGAGCGCGAGCAGGTTCGGCTCCGCCAGGACCTTGAACAGCCCGCGCGTGCGGAGCGCGTGGACCAGCACCTCGAGCTCCGCGTCTTCGTCGAAGAGGAAGAGCCGGACGAGCCCGTCCGAGAAGCTCTCGAAATCGGAGTCCGGGTCGTCCAGATCGTCCAGGTCGTTCGCATCCCCGATGAAGAGCTCCGCGTCGAACTCCTCGAGCGCGCTGCGGCTCACCTCCGCGAAGCGGACCTGGAGCAGGACCTGGCGCTCGCCAGCGGCGACGAGGTCCGAGACGACGTTCGCGCCCGTCGCCTTCGCGATCTCGATCGCCCGCTCGGCGACGGTCTCCGTATGGACGGGGCCGGAGAGGAAGATCGTGCCGCCGCTCACCGTCACGTCGATCGGGTCGTCCGGGAAGATGCGCCGCAGGTGGCGCTCGAGCGTCTCGCCGTCCGGCGTGACCTCGACGGTGTAGAGGCGGCGCGCGCCCCGGTTGTCCCAGAGGAGCAGGCTGGTGCTGCCGAGCGCCTTGCCGTTGATCAGGATCTCACGCGGCGAGACGACCACCGCCTCGGCGATGGCCGGGTTCGTCACGGAGACGCGCTCCAGCGATGCCGGCTCGATGATCAGCACCGAGCGGCCGTTGATCACGGACACCGTCCGGTCGGGTCGGGTGATGATCTGCTGGGCGTGCAGCAGGCCGGGCGCGAACAGTCCGATCGTGGCCGCAAGGAACAGGGCGAGCGGCCGCGGCGGTCTGCGATGCGCGGGTCGGTGCTCGAGGTTGGTTGCGCTCACAGTATCTATCGGATCAGAACGTGACCAGGGATCGCTTGCCGCCTTCGTAGATCTCGACGGCGATGGGCGGACGGAAGGGGCCGGACGGTGCGCGGCGCGCGGGGCCGCGGGGCAGGCCCAGCAGCCCACTGAGCAGGGCGCCGGGCGTCTCGACCGAGTCGCCGTCCAGCGTGTTGCGAAGCGCGAGCTGGATGCGCCCTTCCGTGGCGGCGAGCGTGAGGACCTCCGCCTGGCGCGGCGTGACCAGCAGCGTGACGACCGGGACGACGCGTGGCTCGCCCTCGGCCGCGTGCTCGACCGACTGCCCGGCGGCGAGGGCGCGGACGTCCTGGAGCACGAGTCGCGTGCTCGGCTCCCGGCCCTCCTGCCTCGGGTCGAGCGTGACCAGCACGTCGACGCGGGTGCCCGGGAGCACGAACCCCGCGACGCCCACGACCTCGTCCACCTTGATGCTGACGGCGCGCATCCCGGGCGGGATCGCGATCGGCAGCCCGCCGCCCGCCTCGGGATCCGCCAGCTTGCTCGCCAGCAGCGGCTCGTTCGCGCTGACCGGGGTGATGATCCCGCGCCCGACGACGTCCTCGACCGTTTGCACAAGCCCCGCCGGCACGGCACCCGCCGGCCAGTCGACGAGCCGGACGTCCTCGCGCTTGAGGATGGTGCCGAGCGGCAGGTCGCGCACCGCGACCGCCGCCTGGAGCGAGGCCGGCTCCGCCGGGCCGCTCCCGGCCGGCCGCTGGCTCAGGTACCGGAACGAGAGGTACGCCGCGAGCCCACCGGATACCAGCGCCATCACCATGACCAGCCAAAAGCGGCGCTGCCTCATTCGGCCCTCCTACTCGTTGCGCATCACCGAGACGGTGTGCAGCGTGATCGTCTCACGATCCCCGATCCAGCTCATCAGCGGCGACAGGAACGTGAATCGGTACGGGTACTGGATCTCCACGCGCGCCGGCTGCCCGGTCGGCGCATCCACGCCGACGAGGGCGATCGTCGCGCTGTCGGCGTCCAGCGCCGCCCGCGCGAGCGCGCTGCGGATCACGCTGTAGACGGAGTCCTCGGTGATCGACGCATCCGCGACGACTGCGGTGCGCGCGCCCTCCCGCGCCGCGTCCGTGATCACCTGGAACGCGTTCCACGCCCGGCCGAACTCCACGAGACCGATCACGAGGAGCAGCAGCAGCGGGAGGATCAGCGCGAACTCGACCAGCGCCTGTCCTCGCTCCCGCCGGCGCCCGGCCTTCCGATTGTCCTCGATTCCTCGGCGTTTCATCGCAGTACGCCCGTTGAGATCCATGCGACCAGCGAGCCGAACGCAATCGCCAGGCCGTACGGAACCGTCCGCACGCCCGGGGCCAGGAGCCGCGGCCGCCGCCCGCGGCGGCCGAGCGTCACCAGGCTCACCACGAGCGTGCCGCAACTGGCCAGCACCACCGGCAGCAGCCCGCTCCGGGCGGCGGTGTAGAGCGCCAGCACGCCGCCGGCCAGGGCGGTGTACAGAAGCGCGGCCGGGAACGCATCTGGTCCCAGGAACGCGCCCACCGCGACCAACAGCTTCGCGTCTCCGCCGCCCAGCGCGCGGAACGCCATCAGCGGCAGCGCGACGGCGAAGCCCACCCCGGCGGCCAGGAGCCCGTCCGCCAGCGCCGGCCATCCGGAGAATCCGCGCAACAGCAGCGCGAGCGCGAAGCCGCCCACGGTGATCGGCTTCGGGATGCGGCGCTGCCTCACATCGAAAGTCGCCGCCAGGACCACGGTGGTCACGAAGGCGACGGCTGCTATCGTGGCGGTCACGATGACCTCACTCTCGTCCACGGTCCAACGGAACCGGCCCGGAACGGCGAGGCCGTTCCGGGCCGGGGGGTGCCAACCTCACGGCCGATCCGAAGGGATGCTAGGGACCCGCATCCACCGCTTCTTCGAACTGCGTGCCGACGTAACCGAAGAACTGGCCGATATCGTCCCGCAGCTGGCTCAGCGCCAGGACCAGCCCGATGGCCACGAATGCGATGATCAGCGCGTACTCCGTCAAGCCCTGCCCACGATCATCCCGCCAGACGGCACGCCAAAACCCTTCCATCGTCCCTCCCGATCGACCAGGGCAGCGAATCCGGCCGGGCGGAGGGCCCGACCGAAACCGCTGCGCGGGTGCAGTCGGGCCCGGCGACCTGTTTCGCGCCGGGCCCGTCCTCGCTGCGGCGTTGTTACGGCGCCGGCGCCGGCGCCGGCGCGCCGTCGAGCGCAGTGCCGATCGCCGTGAAAACCTCTTCGATGTCCGTGCGCAGCGCGCCGAGGGCGATGATCAGACCCACCGACACCAGCGCGATGATCAGGGCGTACTCGGTCAGGCCCTGCCCGGAATCGTCGTTCCAGAAAGCGTTCCAGAGGTTCTGCATCTGAATCCTCGCATGTGTGCTCTGCCCCGAAGGGCGTGTCCATGGCCGGCCGCACCTTGCTGTGGCGGCCAGCGGGACGGACCAGCAAACTGCATTCCATCGCTGTGGCGCTCTCGCTGGCCCATCGTACGTGTCGTGCGCGGCGCGCTCTCGGAGGCCGCGGATACGTGCGCGGAAGGCCCGTGCCGGGCCCGCAACGCATCCGCCGAGCGCGGCGTGCCGGCGCGGGGCGGCCGTCGCGATCCGGTCGATGCCGGCCACGCGCCGCAATGGCGTTCATCGTGCAACCAGCGTCGATGGACCGCGCGCCGCGTGTGCCCCTCCGCGTGCAGGTGCGGGCTTCGTGCGTGGCGGTGGTCGGACCGCTCCCGGAGCCGAGGCCCATCCGGGGCTGCGGCGCGTGGCGCGGGGGCGGGCGTCGGAACGCGCCCGGGGCGGACACCATGAGTCGCTGGAGTATTCGATGGTCGGGAATTGGATCCGCGTGCTGGCGCTGTCCCTCCTGCTCGGGGCGGCCGCCGCGGCGTGCGATGAGGATGACGAGACCGGTCCCGTCGACGAGAGCCCCGTGACGGGGTTCTGGGAGGGAGAGACGAACGGCAGGGACACGACCGCCGTTCGACGCTTCGAGCTGCTCCTCGTCGAAGACGACGACGATGATGACGACGATGACGATGATGACGATGACGACAACGGCGATGACGACCTGGACGAGGACGAGGTGGAGGGGTCGGGCAGCATCCGCGGCCCGACGAGCTCGATCGCCGTGATCGTCAAGGGGAACGTGCTGTTCCCGGACATCTCGTTCACGCTGATCGCCGAACAGTTCGCCGATGGGAAGCAACTGATCAACTTCCGCGGCGAGTTCATCGGCGAGGACTTGATCCTGGGGGAGCTGAACGGCGGCGGCTTCAACGACGTGACGCTGCGGCTCCGTCGCACCGACCGGACGCCGTTCGATCGCTGACGCCGGTCGCTGCGGCGTCGCAACGCGCCGCGGCGGAAGTGCGACGCCGGGGGGCCCGCGCGCGGCGTGGCGCGGCGTGGCGCGGCGTGGCCGGTCACGCGCATCGTGGCGTCGCCGCTGCGGCGGGTTCGGCGGCGCGCGGAAGCCGCCATGTGTGCGGCGGCGCGGGGCGGCGGGCGGGTCAGCGCGCGGCGATGCCCCGCAGTGCCCGCGCGACGGCGTCGAGCGCCGCCGAGATCTCGTCGATCATCTCGCGGGTCGCGGTGAGGGTGAGCCCCTCCGAGCCGAGCTGGCGGCGAAACCCCCGGATCTTGAGGGCCGCCTGCTCGATCCGGACGGCCGCTTCTTCGGGCGACTCGGTGCGCTCCTCTTCACCGAAGGGGCTCACGCGTCGCGGCGGCAGGACCGGCCCATCGCCGAACGGGTTCCTGTCGGACATGTCCACCTCCGATCAGCGGCCGTGGAACTCCGGCCGTCGCTTTTCGAGGAACGCCGCGACGCCCTCCCGCGTGTCCTCGCTGGCGAAGGCGGTCGTGAACAGCTCGCGCTCGTAGCGGAGCCCGGCCGAGAGCGGCATCTCGAGCGTCGCCCGCACGGCGTCCTTCGCCAGCTTGAGCGCGACGGGCGAGTAGCCGGCCAGCGTGCGCGCGAGCTCGCGGGTGTGCGCGGCGAGGTCGGCGTCGTCGACGACGACATCGACGAGGCCGATCCGCTCGGCCTCGTCGGCCCCGATCATCTCGCCGGTCAGGATCAGTCGCATCGCCCGGCCGAAGCCGACCAGGCGCGGCAGGCGCTGCGTCCCGCCGCCGCCGGGGAGGAGCCCCAGCTTGATCTCGGGCTGGCCGAGCCGGGCCGAGCGCGCCGCGACCCGGAGGTCGCACGCGAGCGCGACCTCGCAGCCGCCGCCCAGCGCGTAGCCGTTGATCATCGCGATCGTCGGCTTGGGGAACGCGGCGATCACGTCGAAGATGCGCCGGCGCTCCATGGTCGCCCGCTGCTCGAGCGGCGTACGCTCGGCGAACTCGCCGATGTCCGCGCCCGCGATGAACGCCCGGTCGCCGGCGCCGGTGAGGACCACGACGCGGACCTCCGCCTCGTCGCGCAGCGTGTCCAGCGCGTCCACCAGCTCCCGGCGGACCACGCCGCTCAGCGCGTTCCGCTTTTCCGGCCGGTTCACGATGATCGTGGCGACGCGCTCCTCGATCCGGAGCAGAAGCGTCTCGTACGGCATCGCGCGTCCTCAGTCGTCCCAGGTGTAGAAGCCCTGCCCGGACTTCCGGCCGAGCTTGCCCTCGGCTACCAGCCGCTTGAGGATCTCGGGCGGTCGGAACCGCTCGGAGCCGAGTGCCTCGTGCAGGTAGTTTGCGATGTCGAGTCGCACGTCCAGGCCGACCAGGTCCGTGAGGCGCAGCGGCCCCATCGGGTGGCGGTAGCCGAGCTCCATCGCCTTGTCGATCGCGTCGGGCGCGGCCACGCCCTCCTCCACCATGCGCATCGCCTCCAGCCCGAGGGCGATCCCGAGGCGCGAAGAGGCGAAGCCCGGCGCGTCGTTCACCACGATCGGCTCCTTGCCGACCCTCGACGCGAACGCGACGGCCGCCGCCACGACCGGCTCCTCGGTCTTTCGCCCGCGCACCACCTCGACCAGCTTCATGATGTGGACCGGGTTGAAGAAGTGCATGCCCACGACGCGGCCGGGGCGCTGCGTCGTCTCCTGGAGGTCCGTGATGCTGAAGCTCGACGTGTTCGTCGCCAGGATGGCGTGGCCGGGGGCGAGGCGGTCCACGTCGTGCAGCACGTCGACCTTGAGGGGGAACTTCTCCGGCACGGCCTCGATGACCAGGTCGGCATCGCCCACGGCTTCGCCCAGGTCGGTGTGGCCCTCGAGGCGGCCGAGCGCGTCCGTGCGCGTCTCGAACTGGACCTTCCCGCGCATCACGCCATCGTCCAGGTTCTGGCGGATGCGGTCGAGCCCGCGCTGAACGAGCTCCTCGGTCGTGTCGCGGAGCGCGACCCGGTAGCCGGCCATGGCGGCGACCTGCGCGATCCCGTGGCCCATGGTGCCCGCGCCGAGCACCGTCACCCGGCGGATCTCGCGATGCACGGTGCGTCCCTCCCGGTTGAACGCTATCGCTTCCCGAAGTGCGGCGCCCGCTTCTCCAGGAACGCGGTGATCCCTTCCAGGAAGTCGGGCGAATCGAAGGCGTCGAGCTGCGCCTCGGTCTCCAACTCGAGCATCTCGTCGAGCGTCGCATTCGCGCTCCGCCGCAGCGAGCGCTTGACGGCGGCGGTGATCCCCACGGGGCCGGCCGCGATCTGGCCCGCGAGCGCGCGGGCCGCCGGCTCGAGCTCGGCCGCCGGCACCACGCGGTTGAAGATCCCGAGCCGCTCGGCGCGCTCGGCGCCGAGCATCCCGCCGGTGTAGATCAGCTCCGCGGCCAGCGCCTGCCCGACGAGCCGCGGGAGGAAATAGCTCCCGCCCCAGTCGGGGTGCAGCCCGACGCGGGCGAAGGTGAAGCCGATCGACGCCGTCTCGCTGGCGATGCGCAGGTCGCAGGCGAGGGCGAGGCACGCGCCGGCGCCCGCGGCCGGGCCGTTCACCGCCGCGATGACCGGCGTCGTCATCCGATCGATGAACGAGACGATGCGCGCTCCGGTCCGGACGAGCTCGGCGAAGCGGGCGCGGTCCCGGTCGGCGGCGAGCTGGGCCATGACCCGCACGTCGCCGCCGGTCGAGAACGCCCGGCCGACGCCGGTGATCACGATGCAGCGGACCGCGTCGTCCGCCTCCAGCTCGTGCAGCCCGGCCTCCAGCCGGTCGCGCATGTTCCCGGCGAACGCGTTCAGCCGCTCCGGCCGGTTGATGCGGAGCCAGCCGACATCGCCGTCGCGCTCCACCAGGATCTCGTCCTGCTTCGGCGCCACACCGTTCGCCTTGCTCATGCGTCCACCCCTTGGACGATGGTGGCAATGCCCTGACCCACGCCGATGCACATGGTCGCGAGACCGTACCCGCCGCCGCGCCGCCGCAGCTCGTGGACGAGCGTCGTCAGGATGCGCGCGCCCGAGCAGCCGAGCGGGTGGCCGAGCGCGATGGCCCCGCCGTTCACGTTCACGATCGCCGGGTCGAGCTCCAGCTCGCGGACGCACGCCACGCTCTGCGCCGCGAACGCCTCGTTCAGCTCGGCGAGCGCGATGTCGCCGCGGCCGATTCCGGCGCGGTCGAGCGCACGGCGGGTCGCCGGAACGGGGCCCATCCCCATGCAGTCCGGCTCCACGCCGGCCACCGCCGTCGACGCGATGCGCGCGATCGGCTTCAGCCCGAGCGCGCGCGCACGCCGCGCCTCGACGACGAGAACCGCTGCCGCGCCGTCGTTCAGCCCCGAGGAGTTGCCCGCCGTCACGGTGCCGTCCGCCCTGAACACGGGCGGCAGCTTCGCCAGCTTCTCCAGCGTCGTGTCCGGCCGCGGGTGCTCGTCCTCTTCGACGCGCACCGGTGAGCCCTTGCGCCGCGGCACCTCGACCGGCACGATCTCGTCCGCGAACCGGCCACCGCGCATCGCGTCGCCGGCGCGGCGCTGGCTTTCCAGCGCGAAGCGGTCCTGGTCCTCGCGCGTGATGCCGTACCGCTCCGCGACCACCTCGGCCGTCTGCCCGAGCGAGATCGTCCACCGGTCCGGCATGGCCGGGTTCACGAACCGCCAGCCGAGAACCGTGTCCGCGACCTCCGGCGCGCCGCGCGGGTAGCCGCCTTCCGGCTTCAGCATGACGTACGGCGCGCGGCTCATCGACTCCAC
Source organism: Longimicrobiales bacterium (assembly GCA_036381255.1). Lineage (GTDB taxonomy): Bacteria > Gemmatimonadota > Gemmatimonadetes > Longimicrobiales > RSA9 > CALBZE01. The sequence goes on from DASVDG010000106.1 coordinate 71,484, forward strand.
GCCGCCCGCCACGAACACCTCGCCCTCGCCTGCGCGGATCGCGTGAAACGCCGCGTTGACCGCCTGCAGGCCCGACCCGCAGAGGCGGTTCACGGTCTGCCCCGGCACCTCGACCGGGAACCCCGCCAGCAGCGCCGCCATTCGCGCCACGTTGCGATTGTCCTCGCCTGCCTGGTTGGCGCAGCCGAGGATCACGTCGTCGACCAGCGCGGGGTCGATCCCCGTCCGCTCGACGAGCGCCCGCAGCGCGACCGCCGCAAGGTCGTCCGGTCGCACCGCCGCCAGTGCGCCGCCGTGCCGGCCGATCGGCGTGCGCACGGCATCCACGATCCAGGCTTCCATGTCGGGTTCGCTCACCTCACCCCAGATCGACCCAGACGCTCTTGACCTGCGTGTAGAGGTCGAGCGCGTACTGCCCGAGCTCCCGCCCGTAGCCGGACTGCTTGTAGCCGCCGAACGGGGAGGCGGGGTCGAGGGGGTGGTACGTGTTGATCCAGACCGTGCCCGCCTGGATGCGGCGCGCGACGCGGTGCGCCCGCTTCACATCGTTCGTCCAGATCCCGGCGGCCAGGCCGTAGATCGTCCGGTTCGCCAGCGCGACGGCCTCCTCCTCGTCGCGGAACGTCAGCACGGCGAGGACGGGGCCGAAGATCTCTTCGCGGGCGATGGTCTGCTCCGGGGAGACGCGGTCGAAGATCGTCGGCTGGACCCAGTACCCCTTCTCCTCGCCCTGGTACGCCGCGCGCCCTCCGCCGCAGCGCAGCTCGGCGCCCTCGGCGCGGCCCTGCTCGATGTAGCCGAGCACCCGGTCGAGCTGCTCCTGCGAGATGAGCGGGCCGAGCCGGGTCTTCGGATCGAGCGGGTCGCCGGGGACGGCGCGCACCGCACGCTCGGTCAGCTTCTCCAGCAGCGCGTCGTGCACCGATTCGTGGACGAGCAGCCGCGACCCGGCGGTGCACGTCTGGCCGGCGTTGTAGAAGATCCCCGCGAACGCGCCGCGGGCGGCCGCGTCCAGCTCCGCATCCGGGAAGACGATGTTCGGCGATTTGCCGCCCAGCTCGAGCGAGACCTTCTTCAGCGTGTCGGCCGCTTCGCGCATGATGACCTTGCCGACGGCCGTCGAGCCGGTGAACGCGATCTTGTCGACGTCCGGGTGCCGGACGAGCGCCGCGCCGGCCGTCTCGCCGAACCCGGGCACCACGTTCAGCACGCCGGCGGGGAGCCCCACCTCGTGCGCGATCGCCGCGAGCTCCAGCGCCGTGAGCGGCGTCTGCTCCGCCGGCTTCAGCACGACGGCGTTCCCGCACGCCAGCGCCGGCGCGACCTTCCACGCGGCCATCGACAGCGGGAAGTTCCACGGGATGATCGCGCCGACCACGCCGACCGGCTCGCGCAGCGTGTAGTTCAGCGCGTTGCTCCGGACCGGGATCGTCTCGCCCTGGAGCTTCGTCGCCCAGCCGGCGTAGTAGCGGAAGCAGTCGACGACCTCGCGCAGGTCGATCATCGACTCCCGGATCGGCTTGCCGTTGTCGAGCGTCTCGAGTCTCGCGAGCGCGTCGGCACGCGCCTCGATCGCGTCCGCCAGCTTCCAGATCAGCGCGCCGCGGTCCGAGGCGGTCATGGCGCTCCACGGCCCCGCCAGCGCCGAGCGCGCCGCGCTCACCGCGGCATCGATCTCCCGCTCGCCCGCCTCGGCGATCCCGGTGATGACCTCCCCGCTCGCGGGGTTCCGCGTCTCGAAGGTCCGGCCGTCCGCGGCGTCGACCCAATCGCCGCCGATGTACAGCCGGTTCGGCGCCGCGCGCTCCACCGGTACCGCCGTCGTCGCCATGACGCCTCCTCTACTTGCCGTCGAACTCGGGCTTCCGCTTCTCGACGTAGGCCGCGAGCCCTTCCCGCGCATCGCCGCTCTGGAACAGGAGCTGCTGAAGCTCGCGCTCGACCGCCAGTGCCTCGCCGATCGGCAGCTCCCACCCCGTCTGGACCGCACGCTTGATGTGGCCGACCGCCTTCGCCGCGCCGTTCGGCGGCGTGAACCGCTTCGCGTACTCCAGCACCTGCGACAGGAACGCGTCGCGACCGTCCGCGTCGTAGACGTCGTCGACGATGCCGAGCGACTTCGCCTCGTCGAAGTCGAACGTCCGGCCGGTCGCCATCAGCTCGATCGCGCGGGACTTGCCGACCAGGCGCGAGAGCCGCTGCGTCCCGCCCGTCCCCGGCAGCACGCCCAGGTTGACCTCCGGCAGCCCGATCTTCCCGGCGCCGCGCCGCGCGATGCGCAGGTCGGCCGCCATCGCGATCTCCAGCCCACCGCCGACCGTGTGGCCGTTCAGCGCCGCGATCACCAGCTTCGGCGTCTGCTCCAGACGGCACAGCGTCTCGTTCGCGTGCAGGCAGAAGTAGTACTTGAACGTCGGCGTCACCTCGTTGAGCATCGAGATGTTCGCGCCCGCCGAGAAGAACTTCTCGCCCGCGCCGCACAGCACGATCACGTGCACCGCCTCGTCCATGCGCGCGCGCAGGATCGCCGCGTCCAACTGCTGCATCATCGCGTAGGTGTACGTGTTCGCCGGCGGGTCGTCCAGCGTCAGGATCGCCATGCCGTCCCGCGCCTCGTAGTGGACCAGCGTCTTCTGGTCGGCTTCCAGTACACTCGCCATCGCGTCCTCCATTCGGGTCATCGCGTCGACCGCGGACCCCCGGCCTTCCGGGGGACGATCGCCGCCTCTCTCCGCCAGATCGAAGGCCTTGCCTCGCCCGGTGCGCCCTCCTCCACACCCGCCGGCAGCTCCGCACCGGCCAGGTACCCCCGCAGGAACAGCTGACTCATGTCCTCCGCCAGCTCCGCCACGGGCACATCCCGACCCGGATGATACCAGTTGTAGATCCAGTTCATCATCCCGAACAACGCGAACGTCGCCACCCGCAGGTCGATCCCGCTCGACTCCGGCCGCAACTCCGCGAGGATCCCGGCGCAGATGTCCGTGTAGCGCTTCTTCACCGCGTTGACCCGCCGCCGATACTCGCCCTCGAGCGAGTCCGCCTCGTGCGAGAGCACCTTCATCTCCTTCATGTTCCCCACGAAGTAGCGCAGGTGGTTCTCCACGAACAGGCGAAGGCGACGCGCCGGATCCTCGACGCCATCCAGCAGACGCTCCGCGTCGTCCAGCACCGTCTCGAAGCAGTGGTGCTGGATCAGGAACAGCAGCTCTTCTTTGCTCTCGAAGTAGTAGTAGAGGCCGGAAAGGCTGATGCCGGTCTCCCGGCTGATGTCCCGGATGCTCGCGCGGTGATAGCCCTTGTCGGCGAAGATCGCCGCCGCGGTGCGGAGGATCAGCGCGAGCTTCTCGTCGTAGGTGGGTCGCTCTTCGGGCATCGCGTCCGGTGGTCGTTCGAACGTCCGTCCGTGAACCTAGATCCGGCGCCGGGTCCGGTCAAGTAGCGACGGGCTTGTCGGCGGTCACGCGCTGCGATACCTTCGGAGTAGGCCCGGACTCCACTCACCGATGCGTGAGGCCATGTCGCAGCTCGCCCGACGCCCGCTCTTCCGCACCGCCCTCGCCGCAACGCTCGCCGCGGCGTGCGCGGACGCGCCGACCGAGCCGATGGCGCTGGTCGTGGCCGCGGAGACGGAGGCCGCGCTTCAGGTGTCGCGGTCGCTGCCGACGCTGCCGCGGCTGGTCCAGCGGCTGACGGCATCGGGCGCACTGGAGCCGGACGCCGCGGAGGCGCTCGCCTCGGCCCGGTCGCTCTGGCTCGACGCGGAGGCCGCGGCGGACCCGGAGACGGCGCGGGCGCTGCGGCGGGACGCGATCACGCGGGCGGCGCCGGCCGTGGCGCGGGCGCTCGGTCCGGCGGGTCTGGCGGAGGTGGAGGCGGGGCTGCGGCGGTGGGTCGAGCTGGCCGGCGCCGCCGTCGGCGGCGCGGAGCTGCCCGGCGTCGCGGCGGCGCTGGCCGCCGGCCGGGTGCGGCTGGGCGCGGCCGAGGCCGCGCGGCGGGATGGCCGGCTCGAGCGGGCCGCCGCGCTGCTGCTGGAGGCCGCCGACCGCCTGCGCGAGACGACGCCGCGCGCCGTGGCGCAGCGCTTGATCCACCGGGCCGAAGAGGCGCTGGCGGCGGAGCGTCGCCGGGCGCGGCCCGAAGCCGCGGCCGACGACGTCGCGCGGCGGCGGGCGGAGCGGCTCCTCCACGGCGCCCGCGAGGCGCTGGACGCGGGCGACCCCGTGCGCGCGATCCGGCGGGCCTACTACGCGAGGCAGCTCCTCGGCAGCCACTGACCCGGCCCCGTCGGGCGATCGCCCCGTCCGGCACCGACGAGCGCCGGGAGGGGTACTACGGACCATGGACGAGCGACGGATCCTCCGACTTCGGAACCTGCGGCGGACGACGGCAGCGGCGCTTGCCGGACTCCTGCTCGCTTCCGCGGCAGCCTTCTCACCCGCACGGCCCGGCGCGCAGAGGCCGGGCGACGGGCCGGTGTACCGCGTGCCCGTCAGCGGCGTCATCGAGCTGGGCCTCGCGCCGTTCATCGAGCGCAGCGTCGAGGAGGCCGAGGCTGTCGGGGCGCGCGCCGTGATCCTCGACATCGAGACGCCGGGCGGCCGCGTCGACGCGGCGCAGCGGATCGTGGACGCCGTCCGCGAGGCGGAGGTTCCGGTCTACGCGTTCGTCAACCGCCGCGCGTTCTCCGCGGGCGCGATGATCGCGCTGGCGACGGACGGCATCTACATGATCCCGGGCGCGGTGATCGGCGCCGCCACGCCGGTGACCGGCAGCGGCGAGAAGGCGCCGGAGAAGATCGTCAGCGCGATGCGCAGCGAGATGCGCGCGCTCGCGGAGGCGCGCGGACTCGATCCTCGCGTCGCCGAGGCGATGGTCGACGAGTCGATCGCGATCCCCGGCGTCGTCGACGCGGGGAAGCTGCTCACGCTCACCACCGCCGAAGCGGTGCGGGTCGGCTACGCGCAGGAAGTGGCGGACTGGGCCGCGCTCGTCGACGCGCTCGGGCTCGCCGGCGCGGATGTACGGAGCATGGAGACGAACTGGGCCGAATCGGTGGTCCGCTTCCTCACCCACCCGCTGGTCGCGCCCTGGCTCCTGTCGCTCGGTTTCCTCGGCCTGATCATCGAGCTCAAGACGCCGACGTTCGGGCTCGCGGGGCTGGCCGGCCTCGCCTCGCTCGGCCTCTTCTTCGGCAGCCACGTGATCCTCGGCCTCGCCGGCTGGGAGGAGCTGATCCTCCTCGGCGTCGGGCTCGTCCTGCTCGGCGTCGAGATCTTCGTCGTCCCGGGCTTCGGCGTCTTCGGGCTCTCCGGGATCGTGGCCGTGCTCGCGAGCATCTACCTGAGTCTCGTCGGACATCTGGCGACGGGGGTCGACTACAGTCAGGCGGCGACGATGCTCTCCGCCACCATCCTCATCTTTCTCGTCGGCGCGTGGACGCTCGTGCGGCTGCTGCCGCGCAACACCCGGTTCGCGCGGTCCGGGATCATGCTCGCGGACCAGGCCTCGCGCGAGACCGGCTACCTCTCCGCCGCGGTCCGGGAGGACCTGGTCGGCAAGGCCGGCGTCGCCGTCACGGACCTCCGGCCCGCCGGGACGGGTCAGTTCGGCGATGAGCGGCTCGACATCGTCGCCGATGGCGCGTGGATCGCGCGCGGCACGCCGATCCGGATCGTGCGCTCCGAAGGCTACCGGCACGTGGTCCGCGCCGAGGGGTAATCTTCCAGCAGCACATTTTCGCACACCCTCCAAGTGAGCGGAGCATGGAAAGAATCCTGTTGGTGACGTCGCCCGTGATGCTGATCATCGCCGTGGTCGCGCTGCTGCTCCTGTTCTGGGCCGTACCGGTGCGGCTCTGGATCGAGGCGGTCTTCGCCGGCGTGCGCGTCGGCCTCGGCGACCTGATCGGCATGCGACTGCGCAAGGTGAACCCGGCCGCGGTGATCCGGCCGCTGATCGCCGCCACGAAGGCCGGGCTCGCCCTTACGACCAAACAGCTCGAGGCCCACTACCTCGCCGGCGGCCGCGTCGACCGGGTCGTGAAGGCGCTGATCAGCGCGGACAAGGCCAACATCGAGTTGTCGTTCCAGCAGGCGGCGGCGATCGACCTGGCCGGCCGCGACGTGCACGAGGCGGTCAAGGTCTCGGTCAACCCCAAGGTCATCGAGACGCCGAAGGTCGCGGCGATGGCCCGCGACGGGATCCAGCTCATCGCGACCGCGCGGGTCACGGTTCGCGCCAACATCCACCGTCTCGTCGGCGGCGCGGGCGAGGACACGATCCTGGCACGGGTGGGGGAGGGGATCGTGTCGACGATCGGCTCGAGCGAGTCGCACAAGACGGTGCTCGAGAACCCCGACGCGATCTCGCAGACGGTCCTTGCGAAGGGGCTCGATTCCGGCACGGCGTTCGAGATCCTGTCGATCGACATCGCCGACGTCGATGTCGGCAAGAACATCGGCGCGGAGCTCCAGACGGATCAGGCGGAGGCGGACAAGCGGATCGCGCAGGCGAAGGCGGAGGAGCGCCGTGCGATGGCGGTCGCGGCCGAGCAGGAGATGCGAGCGAAGGTACAGGAGATGCGCGCCCGCGTCGTCGAGGCCGAGGCGCAGGTGCCGCTGGCCATGGCCGAGGCGTTCCGGCAGGGCAATCTCGGGATCATGGACTATATGCGATACCGCAACCTCCAGGCGGACACCGACATGCGGCACGCCATCGCCGGCGGCACCGCGGAAGGCGAGCTCGCCGACGGGGAGAGCTAGTGGACGATCTCTACTCGATCGTCGTCCTCGCCTTCGTCGCCTGGTCGGTCCTCGGCGGGCTGCTCGGGAAGAAGAAGGGGGGCGCGCAGGCGCCGCGGGAGCGCCGCCCCGCCGACGGCCCGGCCGGCCCCGCACCTGCGCCGGACCGCGACGGGCCCGCACGATACCGCGATGTCCCCGCCGGCGACGACTTCGAGCCGACCGCCGTCCAGGCGAGCGAGCGCGGTGCAATGGACCGGTCCGCCGCCGCGATGATCCCCGACGACCTGTGGGAGATCCTGACCGGCGAGCGGCGCCCGCCGGCGCCGGAGCCCGCGTGGGAGCCGGACGTCTCGGAGCCGGGCGCCCCGTGGGATGCGGAAGGCGAACCGGCGCCGCACGGCACCCGGCCGGCCGCCCCCACGCCGTACGGCGTCGAGGATGCCGGGGCGCCTCACGGCGGCTGGGCCGGGACGCCGGACGCGGGCGCGGAGCGCCCCTCGAGGCGGCGCGCGGGGGAGGCGGAATCGCTCGAGACGATCCCGACCGTCGACTACCCGGTCGTGGTCTCGCTGGAGACGCCGCCGCCGGCGCCGGAGCGACGCCACCGTGCCTTCCACGAGAAGCTGGCGGCCACGGCGCGGCAGCCGCGTCCCGATCGGCGTGCGGCCGTGCCGAACGGGCTGCGGGACCGCGCCGCGCTGCGCCGCGCGGTCGTGCTCCGGGAGGTGCTGGGCCCGCCGAAAGCCCTGGAGTAGCGGGCGCCGTGGTGTTATCTTTAGAGGCTCGGCGCCAGCGCGCCGCGCCACGGCCGGGGTGGCGGAATTGGTAGACGCACTCGACTCAAAATCGAGCGGGCGCAAGCCCATGCGGGTTCGAGTCCCGCCCTCGGCATAGGGAGCCGCTCCCGGAACGCGATTCCGGTGGCGGCTCCTTTCGTTGTGCCTGCCCACCGGGGGCGCCGCGTCGATCGGCCGACGTCCCGTCGTGCGGGTCGCCGGCATCGCCATTGCGCACCGCGCCGCGGCCGGCACGCGCCTTGCACACGCGTTCGCACGAATCGCGGACTTCGTCTCAGCCTCACCAACCCGTGGCCCGGAGGTCCATCGATGATCTTCAGCCTCTCGATGTTCCCCGTCGGCGCAGGCGACTCGCTCGTGGATCCGGTCGCGGAGGTCGTGGATGAGATCGACCGGTCGGGTCTCTCGTACCGGGTCACCGGCGCGGACACCGTGATCGAAGGCGATTGGGATGACGTGATCCCGGTCATCCGCAGGGCGGAGGAGCGGCTGCGCGACAAGCACGACCGGGTCTACATGGTCCTGACCGTCGACGACCACAAGGGTGCGCGCAACCGGCTGGACGAAGCGGTCGCCGATGTGGAGAGCCGACTCGGACGATCGATTCCGCGTTGACAATGCGCGCGCCGCGGGTCCTGATCGTCATGCCCGACGACTGGCCGCGTGCACTGTTGCGGACCAAGCTCCGCGATCGCGGCTACAACGCGATTGCGGCGCCCAGCCTGGCCGATGCGTTCGTCTATCCGGTGAGCGATCCGGAGGCGGGCACGATCCGGCTCCTCGTACTGGACCAGGCCGCCCTGGACGCCGAAGCGCTCGAACGGTTCACGCAGCGGCACCGGGGCGTGCGCGTGCTTCTGCTCGCATTCAGCACGGGCGAAGCGCCGCCCGGACCGTGGGCCGCCGTGATCCGTCGGCCGGCCCAGGCCGGCGAGGTGCCGCAGGCCATCGAGGAGATCGTTCCGCTCACGCCGGTGGTCCACCGGCCCCACCGGGATTGAACCCGTGACCACGACGTCTCATGCCGGACCGGGCGGCGCCGGCCCCGGGATCGGCGACCGGCTGCCGCCGCTGGTGCTCCCCCGGGCCGACGACGGCGCGCGGGTATCGTGGCGCGCCCCGCAGCGCGGCGCGCCCGTCGTCGTGTTCCTCGCCGCCGGCGATGCCGGGCGCGACTACGCGCGGGACCTTGCCGCCGAGGAGGCGGAGCTGCGCGTCTGGAACGGGCGCCCCATCCTCGTGCTCCCGTCGGAGATGGAGGCGCGCGAGATCGTGCCGGCGGGCGTGGCGGAGGCGCTGACGGTGGTGGCGGACCCGGGTGGCGTTGCGCACCGGCGGTGCGGGGTGGAGGAGGGGAGCGCCGCCCTGTACATCGCCGACCGCTGGGGTCAGATCTACGTCGCAGAACATGCGCCGGACGAGCGTGGCCTGCCGGGAGTGGGCCAGATCGAGGAGTGGTTGAAATACCTGGCGACGCAGTGTCCGGAGTGCGGGGTGCCGGACGAGCCCGGGCGCGGCGAGTGGGAGGCGTGATGGCGGCGAAGGTCGAGACCGGCGGCGACTCCGCCCGGTACGTGCGGGAGGCGGAGCGGTGGGGCGCGCACAACTACCGGCCGCTCCCCGTCGTGCTCACGCGAGGCGCGGGGGCGTGGGTCTGGGACGTCGAGGGGCGTCGATACCTGGACATGCTCTCGGCGTACTCTGCGTTGAACCACGGGCACCTCCACCCGCGGATCGTGGCCGCGCTGCGGGCGCAGGCGGAGCGGCTGACGCTCACGTCGCGCGCGTTCCACAACGACCAGTACGCGCCGTTCCTGCGGGAGCTGTGCGAGCTGGCCGGCTACGCGAAGGCGCTCCCGATGAACACGGGCGCCGAGGCGGTGGAGACGGCGATCAAGGCGGCGCGGAAGTGGGGGTACGAGCGCAAGGGCGTCCCGGAGGGCGAGGCCGAGATCGTGGTCTGCGAGGGGAACTTCCACGGGCGGACCACGACGATCGTCGGCTTCTCATCCGAGCGGGTCTACCGGCAGGGGTTCGGTCCGTTCGCGCCGGGGTTCCGTCGCATCGCGTACGGCGATGCCGGTGCGCTGGAGGCGGCGATCAGCGACCGGACGGTCGCGTTCCTCGTGGAGCCGATCCAGGGGGAGGCGGGCGTCGTCGTCCCGCCGGACGGCTACCTGCGTCGCGCCGCGGAGCTCTGCCGTCGGCACGGCGTGCTGCTGGCCGCCGACGAGATCCAGACCGGCCTCGGCCGGACGGGCCGCATGTTCGCGTGCCAGGCGGAGGACGTCCGCCCCGACATCCTGATCCTGGGAAAGGCGCTTGGCGGCGGGGTGTACCCGGTCTCGGCGGTCCTCGCCGACGAGGAGGTCATGGACGTGTTCTCGCCGGGGACGCACGGCTCGACGTTCGGCGGCAACCCGCTGGCCGCGGCCGTGGCCCGGGAGGCGCTGCGCGTCCTGGTGGAGGAGCGGCTGCCGGAGCGGGCGGCGGAGCTCGGCGCGTGGTTCATGGAGGAGCTGCGCGGCATCGGCGCGGACGTCGTGGCCGAGGTCCGGGGCCGGGGGCTGATGATCGGCGTCGTGATCCGGGACGAGGCCGGGCCCGCTCGGCCGTTCTGCGAGGCGCTCATGCGTCGGGGGATCCTGGCCAAGGAGACGCACGAGCAGGTCATCCGGTTCGCGCCGCCGCTCGTCGTCGAGCGGGCGGACCTGGAGCGGGCGCTTCCGGCCATCGGGGAGGTGTTGAGCGCGCCGGTCGGCTGACGGGGCTCAGACCGCGGCGCCGTCGGCCTCGAGGCGGTGCGGTGCGGTCTCGTACCCGGTGGCGGCGCTGACCTGGATGAACCGGGCCCAGTCCCTGTCGAGCGGTACGGTGCGTCCGCCGACGGTGTCGAGGAGCAGGTGGGATGCCGTACCGGCGCGGCAGTGCACCACGTCGCCCTCGCGAACGCCGAGGTCGGTACAGAGCGCGCGCAGGGTCCCGAAGAGGATGCGCCGGATCAGGACGACGTCGCCCGTACGCGTGGCCGCGAGGCTGCGGACCGGATCTGGTGAGCCGCCGGTGGGCATGGAGCCGCTCCTGCCGTAGGGATGGGAGATGAAAAATGGCGCCGGATTCGGCGCCTTCACGCTACGGAACGAGATGCAACAATGGTGCCGGATCTTCCCACGGAGCGCGGGATTCCGCCACCTTTCCCGATCGGTTCCGGGACTGGAGTATTCGCCTTCTCGGCTCAGCCTCCGCCGGGCTTTTTCGGGTTTCCGTTCCCCTTGCCCTTTCCCGGGGGCGGAGCCCCCGGGGGGAGGGGCGGCTTGTCCGGCGGACCGATGCCTTTGCCTTTGCCGCGGGCGCCGGGCGCCGCCGGCGGTCCGGCGGCGGAGCCGGGGCCGCGGCCCGCGCGAACGGCGGATGCGACGGCCTCGGCGGCCTGCGCGGGCAGGACGCCTTCGCGGATCAGGCGCTCGACGGCGGCGGGGAGCTCCCTGAGCTCGTCGGGCCGCGCGCCGTGGCTGCGCCAGGCGCCCAGGACCTCGATGGCGACGTCGACCGGCACGCCGCGGTCGAGCAGGTCGGCGAGCGTGTGCGCGGCCAGCGCGATCGGCTCATCACCGGCGGCGTCGGCCCGGAGCGAGCGGACCGCGTCCTCCGGGACGCCGCGGCGCAGCGCGTCGGCGACGGCCGTGATGTCGGCCGGCGTGACATCGCCGGCGCCGGCGACGAGCTCGCGGGCCCGCCCCAGCTCGTCGGAGAGCTGCCGGACGACGGCCAGGATGCGCTCGGCCGGGACACCCTTCGCCGCGCCTTCGAGCGCCTTGTCGACGAGGGGCGCGGTCGGCAGGCCGCGCTCCCGGGCGGCGGCGACGGCGCGCTCGAGCTCCAGCGCGGCGGCCGCCGGCAGCACGGCCTTGGCGCGGGCGAGGTTGACCTCGACCTGCGCCGCGAAGGCGCTCCGGATCGGTACCGGAGCGCCGCCGGCGGCCAGCGCGGCGAGCACCGTCATGGATAAGAAAGTTCGTCTCATACGGACCCCCATACGGGTATGCAGTCCATTCAACGCATTTGACGAGCGGAAGTCGCGCTCGGTCACTTCTCCTGCACGATGACGAGGCTGGCGTTGCGGCGGCCCCAGCCGTCGTCGACGATCCCCGGTGCGTGGTCGGGGACGTACCAGCGGTCGCCGTCGAGCAGGAAGACGAACTGGTGGAGCCCGGGCTCGAGGACGAGCTCGAGGATCCACCGGTCGCCCGAACGCCTCATCGCCCGCGGCTCCCAATCCGTGAACGTGCCGGCGAGTGCCACGCGCTCGGCGTCGCCGGCCGGCAGCTGGAACCGCACTTTGCGCCCGGACCCGACCGCTTCGGCGAGCTCGACGACGGGCGCGGCGGCGGAGAGCCGGCGTGCGGCGAGCCGCCAGCTCACGCCGAAGCTCGCCGTGACGCTGCCGGGGCTGCCGTAGAGCGGATCGGTCGCGGTCTTCTCGACGGTGGCGTACGCAATGACGCGGTCGCCGAGGCGCGAGCTCAACGTCGCATCGAGGCCGAGCTCGGTGTCGAGCGGCGTGCTCCAGAGCGTCGCGCCGAGATCGAGTTCGATCCTGTCGAGCGAGAACGCCGCGGACGCGCCGAGCGAGGCGAACGTGCCGTCGACCTGGCCGTTCCTCGCGTCATACGCCGTGGCGGACGCTTCCAGCCAGGCGGGCCCCAGGCTGCGTGCCACGAGCACGCCGCCGCCGGTCAGGGCGATCGACCCGTCGGCGGTGAGGTCGATCGGCTCCGCCGTGCCCGCGTCGAGCGAGTCGGACAGGCTCCAGCGGCCGCGCGTCAGTTCGCCGCGGGCGGTCACCGTGAACGAGCCGAACGTGCGGGTCAGCCGGGGCTCCGCGGTGAAGCCGTAGGCGCGATAGGAGAACGGTTCACTGTAGTCGAGGCCGAAGACCTCGAGCCGGCCGCCGGCGCGGAGCCGGCCGAGCCGGCGCGAGAGTCGGGCGCCGAAGGATCCGTTCAGCCACGATCCACCCGCCGCCTCGGCGCTCCGGCCGCCGTAGGCGGACAGGTGGAGGGCGAGCGGGCCGAGGCGCTCGAGTCGCAACCGCCCGCCGAGCCAGCCGAGCATGGCCGCGTCGACGTTCGGCACGCCGGAGGGCGGCCGCGCGTGGGCCGCCGCGGCGTCGACCCAGGCTTCGACGGTCTGGGCGCGCAGATCCGCGGCGGTCGCCGCGCCGAGCGTCGGGCCGAACGCCGTGAGCAGCGCCGGCAGTAGCCGGCAGCGGCTCAGGACGCCCTCCCGGCCGGAGCGGCGATGCTGATGAGCGCGTTCCTCATGCCGAAGCCGTCATCGACGTACCGCTCGGCCCGGGGGTCCGTCACCCAGCGCTCGCCGTCGACGAGGTACATGTACTTGTGCAGTCCTGGCGGAAGCGCGAAGAGCCCGGTCCACACGCCGTCGCCGTCCGGGTCGCGCAGCACGTGACGGTCCGGGTCCCAGCCGTTGAAGTCGCCGGCCAGCGCGACGGAGCGCGCCTCGCCCGAGAAGACGAACTGGACGTAGACGACCGGCGCGGCATCGACGGCGACGGTCTGCGTCGCGGCCGCGAGCGGTGCGGGCGCGGGTCCGCGTTCGACGGTCGGATCCGCGGTCGGCAGCACGAGCAGGAGCAGCACCGCGACGGCGCCGACCAGCCCGACGACCGGGCGGACGCGGATCTCCCTGGGCTCGAGGAGCCAGGCGGCGAGCCTGCGCCAGAGCGGCGGCTCGGGTGCCGCCGGCAGCGCGGCCATGACGCGGGTCTCGAGCCATTCGGGCGCCCGGTCCTCGCGCAGCACCGCGACCTCGGCGAGGATCGCGTCCCACACCTCGGCATCGGCGCGGAGGTCGGCGTCGAGCTCGTCGTCGGCGAGGTCGCCGTCCAGGTATCGATGAAGGTCGGGGTGCATCACAGGACCTCCTCCAGTTCGGCCTTGAGCGCCTCGCGGGCACGCAGCACCCGCATCTTGAGCGCCGGCACGGACACATCGAGCATCTCCGATATTTCTTCGTACGACCGGCCTTCCACGTGTTTGAGCAGGAAGGCCTCGCGCTGGATGTCGGGCAGCCGCTCGATCGCCGCCTGGAGCAGCGTCCGCAGCTCCAGCCGCTCCGTATCCAGCTCCGGGTCCTCGGTCGAACGGGCCGGCGGCACGTGGTCGGCCTCCAGACTCACATCCTTGCGACGCCGGCTCTTCAAATGGTCCTTGCACCGGTTCGCGAGGATCCGGAACAGCCACGCCCCGAATCGCTCCGGGTCGCGGCAGCGGTGGATGTGCGTGTACGCCTTCACCAGCGCGCCCTGCACCAGGTCCGCGGCGGTGTCGGCGTGGCTCGTCATCCGCAATGCGTGGCGGTACAGCCCATCCTGGTATCGCCGGACCAGGATGCGGTACGCGTCCCGGTCCCCGGCCCTGACCCTCGCGACGATCGCGCCGTCGCTCGGTTCCGTGGAGTGGTCCTGCATTCCGGAACGCCTCATCCCATCGGACGCCGAAGCGTCGAAAAAGTCACATTCATCTGCCTGCCACGCGCCCTTGCATTGCTCCACACCCCCCGCTATACTCGGCTCCGGCCGAGGTTACGCCCCCTCGCAACGGGGCTGGCTTCCCCGCCGACGGCGGGGGCAGTCGGCCCCGTTGCCGTATGGACGAGGCGACCCGGTCGTCGAGCAATACCAGCCAAGCAATGTGCCGCCCCGGAGGTTTGGGTCATGTCGAGTCGAGGGTTGGAGGGCGTCGTCGTCGCTGAGTCGCGTCTCAGCAAGATCTACGGTGAACAAGGACGCCTCATCTACAGCGGTTACGAGATCGAGGATCTCGCTGAAAATACAGGATTCGAGGAGGTTTGCCACCTGTTGTGGTACGGCGAGCTCCCGAATCGGAGCCAGCTCGACACGCTGCGCGGCCAGCTTGCCGCCGAACGGGTGGTGCATCCCGACCTCATCCAACTGCTCCGGATGCTCCCCTCGGACACGCATCCGATGGCCGCGCTCCGCACGGCCGCCTCGGCGCTCGCCTCGTACGACCCGGAGGCGGAAGATATGTCGCACGAGGCGAATCTGCGCAAGGCGATCCGGATCACGGCCAAGCTGCCGACGTTGACCGCGGCGTTCGACCGGCTGCGCAACGGCAAGGAGCCGGTCGAGCCGAAGCCGGAGCTCTCGCATGCCGCGAACTTCCTCTACATGCTCCACGGCGAGGAGCCGGGCGAGCTGGAGACGCGCATCATCGACACCGCGCTGATCCTGCACGCCGAGCACGGGATGAACGCGTCGACGTTCTCCGCGCGCGTCACCGTGGCCACGCTCTCGGACATGCACTCGGGGATCACGTCCGCGATCGGCACGCTCAAGGGCCCGCTGCACGGCGGCGCGAACGAGCGTGTGATGCGGATGCTCCAGGAGATCGGCGAGCCGGAGAGCGTCGAGCGCTGGATCAAGGGCGCGCTGGATCGGAAGGAGCGGATCATGGGCTTCGGCCATCGGGTCTACCGTGCGCTGGATCCGCGTGCGCCGATCCTGAAGAAGCTCGCCGAGGAGCTGGCCGGCCGCGGCGGCAACACCAAGTGGCTCGAGATCTCGGAACGGATCCAGGCCGTCATGGCGGAGGAGATGGAGCGCCGCGGCAAGAAGATCTATCCGAACGTGGATTTCTTCAGCGCGTCGGTTTACTACACGCTCGGGATCCCGATGGATCTGTTCACGAACGTCTTCGCCTGCGCGCGGGCCGCGGGGTGGACGGCGCACATCATCGAGCAGTACAAAGACAACCGGCTGATCCGGCCGAAGGCGGAGTACGTCGGCCCGGAGGGGCTGCGGGTCCGACCGATCGACGAGCGGTCCTGACGAAGGGAGCGACATGAGCGAAGGTTACCAGTTCGCGCGGGTCCCGGATGCGGGCGAGCCGATTCGCGTCGAGAACGGCGCGCTCCGGGTCCCCGACCGGCCGATCCTGCCGTTCATCGAGGGCGACGGCACGGGCCCGGACATCTGGCGCGCCACGAAGCGCGTGCTCGAGGCCGCGGTCCGGAACGCCTACGAGGGGCAGCGCGAAATTCAGTGGATGGAGATCTACGCCGGCGAGAAGGCGGTCGAGGTCACGAAGGAGTGGCTGCCCGAGGAGACGCTCCGGGCCCTGACGGAGTTCAAGGTCGGGATCAAGGGGCCGCTCACGACGCCGGTCGGCGGCGGGATCCGCTCGCTGAACGTGACGCTGCGGCAGGTGCTCGACCTGTACGCGTGCATCCGCCCCGTGCGCTACTTCAACGGCGTGCCGTCGCCGATGAAGGAGCCGCAGAAGCTGGACGTCGTGATCTTCCGCGAGAACACGGAGGATGTGTACGCGGGGATCGAGTGGGCCGCGGGGAGCGAGCCGGCGGACCGGGTCCGTCGCTTCCTGGTCGACGAGCTGGGCGCGGACATCCGCGAGTCCAGCGCGATCGGGATCAAGCCGATGAGCGAGTTCGGCTCGAAGCGGCTGATCGGCGCGGCGATCCGCTACGCGCTCCAGCGAGGCCGCCCGTCGGTCACGCTCGTCCACAAGGGCAACATCATGAAGTTCACGGAGGGCGCGTTCCGCGACTGGGGGTATGAGCTGGCGCACGAGCAGTTCGGCGACCGCACGATCCCCGAGGCCGAGGCGACGGGCGACGTCGGCGGGAAGGTCGTGATCAAGGACCGGATCGCGGATGCGATGTTCCAGCAGCTTCTGCTGCGCCCGGAGGAGTACAGCGTGCTGGCGATGCCGAACCTGAACGGCGACTACATGTCGGACGCCGCCGCGGCGCAGGTCGGCGGGCTGGGGATGGCGCCGGGTGCGAACGTGGGCGAGGAGGTCGCGCTCTTCGAGGCGACGCACGGCACGGCGCCGAAGTACGCGGGGCAGGACAAGGTCAACCCGGGCTCGCTGATCCTTTCGGGCGTGATGATGCTGGAGCACCTGGGGTGGAACGAGGCGGCGGCGCTCGTCGTGCGGGGGCTGGAGCGGGCGATCCAGGCGAAGACCGTGACGTACGACCTTGCCCGGCAGATGGAGGGCGCGACGCAGGTGTCGACGTCCGGCTTCGGCGAGGCGATCATCGCGAACATGTGACGCGCCGGGGCGTTCCCGCCCCGGACGGGTGTGGGCGGCGGGGCGAGCGGTCGCGAACCGGTCGCCCCGCCTTTTTTCATGGCCGCGGCGGATCTTTGGAAGATCGACGGCTGTAGAACGGCCACGGACACGGGGAGATCATGGTGAATCTCGAGATCGAGGTCATTCAGGCGCAGGCGACGGAGGTTGCGACGCCGCTGCTCGTGCTCCCGCACTTCGAGGGAGAGGCGGAGCCGACGGGCGCGGCGGCGGAGGTCGATGGGCGGACGGGCGGCGAGATCGCGCGCCTGCTCGGCCGCGGCGATTTCCGGGGGAAGCGGGACGAGGCGCTGGTGCTGTATCCGCGTACGGGCGAGGTCGCGGCGGAGCGACTGCTCCTCGTCGGGCTCGGAAAGGCCGGTGACGTCACGGCCGAAGTCGTGCGCCGCGCGCTCGGCACCGCGGTCCGGCAGGCGGAGCGTATCGGCGCGGCCGCGCTCGCGCTCTCGCTGGATGCCTTCGACCGGGTCGCCGATCGGCTGGCGGGCGAGGCGGCCGCGCAGGCGGCAGCGGAGGGCGCGGTCCTGGCCGCGTGGCAGTACCGCGAGTTCAAGAGCGCGCCACCGGACGAGGCGCCGCGGGTCGAGGTGACGTCGCTGACGCTCGTCGCGCGGGACGCCGGCGCGGCGGAGACGGCGGGGCGTGGCGCACGCCGCGGGGCGGTCGTGGCGCGGGGCGAGAACCTGGCGCGGGAGCTGGCGTCGTCGCCGGGGAACGTGGCCACGCCGACGCACCTGGCGGAGGTGGCCAGCCGGATCGCGCGCGATCACGGGATGAAGATCACGGTGCTCGACCGCGAGGCGATGCGCCGGGAGGGGATGGGCGCGCTCCTCGCCGTGGCGCAGGGGAGCGAAGAGGAGCCGCGCTTCATCGCGCTCGAGTACCGGGGCGCCGAGGGCGGGGACGGGCCGCTGGCGCTGGTCGGCAAGGGCGTGACGTTCGACACGGGCGGCATCTCGATCAAACCGGCCTCCGGCATGGAGGACATGAAGTTCGACATGTCGGGCGCGGCGGCGGTGCTCGGCGCTATGCAGGCGATCGCGGAGCTGCGGCTGCCGGCGCACGTGGTCGCGCTCGTCCCGTCGACGGAGAACATGCCGTCCGGGCGCGCGGTCAAGCCGGGCGACATCATCCGCGCCCATTCGGGGAAGACGATCGAGGTGGTCAACACGGATGCCGAGGGCCGGCTGATCCTGGCCGACGCGCTGTCGTACGCGCAGCGGTACCGGCCGCGGGCGATCGTGGACGCGGCGACGCTGACCGGTGCGTGCGTGGTCGCGCTCGGCAACCACGCCGTCGGGCTCATGGGGAACGACGAGTCGCTGATCGACGAGGTCCGGGCCGCGGGCGAGCGGACGGGCGAGCGCTGCTGGCCGCTGCCGCTCTGGGAGCCGTACCGTCGCCAGCTCGATAGCGAGTACGCCGACCTCAAGAACACGGGCGGCCGGCCGGCGGGCACGATCACCGCCGGCTGGTTCCTCCGGGAGTTCGTCGGGGATGTGCCGTGGGTGCACCTCGACATCGCGGGCACCGCCTACGGCGATGCGCCGCCGCCGTACCTGCGGAAGGGGTCGACGGGCGTGCCGACCCGCCTGTTCGTGGACTGGGTGCGGGAGCGGGCCGGGCAGTGATGCGGTTTCGCGGCGACGGCCGCCGGCGTGGACCGGGGGTCGTCCTCCTCGGGCTGATGGGGGTACTGGGCGCGGCCCGCACAGCGGCGGCGCAGGAGCCTACGCCGCTGCCGGACTCGACGGCGGTCGTGGATTCGACGGCCGTGCCCGCGGGTCCGGCGGGCATGCCGCTGGATTCGTTGGGCCTGCCGAAGGACAGCGTCGCCGCGGCCGACACGCTCGAGCCGATCGACGTGGTACAGCGCTTCCCGCGCGGCACGGCGCCGTCGTGGCGGGCCGGCGTCTGGGAGTGGGACCGCAAGGCGCTGATGGCGAGCGGCGCCGCCTCGCTGACCGATCTGCTGGAACGGATCCCCGGCGTACAGCCGCTGCGCTACGGCATGTTCGCGAGTCCGGAGGCGGTGAACGCCTGGGGGATGACCGCGGGGCGGATCGAGGTCGTGCTCGACGGCTTCGCGCTGGACCCGCTGAACGCGGGCGTCTACGACCTGTCCCGCTTCGAGCTCGCGGGGCTGGAGCGCGTGCGTGTCGAGCGCGCCGCGGGCCGACTCCGCATCGAGCTCGAGACCATCGCGCCCACGGACCGGCGGCCGTACTCCATGGTCGAGGCCGGCACCGGTCAGCCCGACGGCGCGAAGCTGTTCCGCGGGGTCTTCCAGGCGCCACGCGTCTTCGGCGGCCCGCTCTCGCTGGCCGTGGACCGGGTCGACTCGGAGGGGCTCAACCGCGCCGAACCGGCCAATACGTTCGCGACCTGGCTCAAGTGGGCCCGCATCGTCGGGACGACGGCGCTCCAGCTCGAGCTGCGCCGGGCCAGCGTGGACCGACAGCTCGCAGACGGCACGCTCGTCGACGGCTCGAGGCAGGACTGGGTGCTGCGGGCGCGGGGCACGCCGTTCGGGCGGGTGACGACCGAGGCGTTCTTCGGCGCGTCGTCGCTCGAGGGCGGGCTCGCGTCGGCCGCGGTCGAGCCCGTGCCGACCGGGGGCACCGAGGGTGAGGAGGGCGCCGGGGAGGCGGAGGACGGTGCCGCGGAGGCGGATGACGATGGCCCGACACGGCTGTCGAGCGTTCAGGCGGGCGTACGCGCCGCGTTCGAGTCGGACCGCGGTTGGAGCCGCGCGACGGTGCGGCTGCGCAACCAGGAGGCGCTGCCCGCGGTCGAGACCGAGCTGACCGGCGGGCTCCGGCCGTTCGACCCGCTCGAGGTGAGCGGGAGCGTGTCCTGGGCCGACTGGCGCGACGGGTCGAGCGCCGCCGCCTACGGCGTCCGGGCGGAGGTCGGGCCCTTCCTGGGGCTTCGGCCGTTCGCCGAGCTCTCCGGCGGTCGGCGCGGCGTTCCGTTCCTGCGCAATGCCGAGGGCGCGCCCGTGCTGACCGACCGCACCTCGATCCGCATCGGCGGCGATTTCAGCCGCGGCGGGCTGCACCTGGCCGGGGCGTTCCTCAAGCTGTCCGCCGACTCGATCCCGGCGTACGGCCTGCCGTTCGATCGGGGAGCGGGGCTCTTCCCCGGCGGCAACCTCACGGGCTTCGAGGTCACGGGCCGGATCCCGCTCTTCTGGGAGCCGCTCGCGCTGGAAGGCTGGTACACGCGCTGGTCGGGCGCGGCACCGTGGATCTACCTGCCCGAGGACAGTTGGCGCGCCGCGCTCGTCTACTCGCACAGCCCGCTCCCGAGCGGGAACCTCGACGTGCTGGCGCGGATCGGGGGTCGCCACCGCGGCGCGATGATCGTGCCGACCGGCGACGGCGCGACGGCGTTCGTGCCCGGCCACACGGTCTTCGACGCCTACCTCCAGCTCCGCATCCTGAGCGTCTGGGCGTTCGTCCGCTGGGAGAACATCTTCCTGCGGCCCGGCGTTCAGGACTTCCCGGGCCGCGCGTTCCCCAGGCAGCGGGTGTTCTACGGGGTCAAATGGGAGTTCTGGAACTGAGTTCCAGACGGCCGTCCCGCCGGATCCATGCGGCGGGGTCGGTGGCGCCATGCGGAGATGACCACGCGGGCGGCCCGGCCTGAGCGGCCCGGCCGCCCCGCGGGCCCCGCGCCCGAATCGTGGTCGCCGGCGGCGAGACCCAGCGGAGATCGTCGTGCACACCGGTCGGACACGGCTCTCCGAATGCGGCGCGCCGGACGACGCCGGCGCTGATCGGCCACGGGTGACCTCGCGGGCCGCAGCACGTGTCCCGATTTGACGCCGCTCCACCGCGGACTCCATCTTCCCCCACCCCCGGAGCCGACCCCCATCGACAGGGAGGATGCCCATGCGTGGATTCGTACGCGTCGCCGTGGCCTGCGTGGTGCTGGCCGCGTGCTCGAACGCGCCCCGGGAGGATTCGCCGGCCCGGGCGGTGGATGCCCGGGCGCGGGACAGCGCGATCGCCGCGTCGAAGCTTCCGGGCGCGAAGGCCGTCGGGCGCGCGCTGGACGCGAGCGACGCGGCCGCGGCCCGGGCCGCGGCGCTGGACTCGGCGATGCACTGAGCCGCGGCGATCGCCGTGCCCCCACCCGCTGGCCGCGGCGCTGACCCCGCGTCGGACCGCAGCGCCGTATCGATCGAGCGGCTGACCGCGTCCCGGGGCGCCCGCGGCAGCGTCGTCGAGCCGCTGGCGCCGGATGCGCTGCCTGGGCAGCGCAACGTGCACGGGGTGCGGACGGGGCCCGCGGCGTGCGTGGGAACCACGGCCACGCGCGGGGTACCGAGGTTCTGACCGGGTGGGGGCAGGCGCTCGTCCGGCTGCGCGTGGCGCGCGGCGTGCGCGCGGTCGACGTCCCCGCGGGAGAGGTGCGCCGGCACGCGGATCGGGAGCGACGTCGCGTTGACCGGGCCCCCTGGCCACCGTACTTTACGCCGGCTCAGCGGAGGCGCGATGATTCGAAGCATGACGGGGTTCGGCACGGCGGAGCGTGAGACGCCTGCCGGCCGTCTTCGAGTAGAGATCAAGACCGTCAACCACGACACGTTCCGGGCCAGTCTCCGGCTGCCGTCCGCGCTCGAGATGGCGGAGGCGCAGATCCGGGAGTGGCTGCGCGCGCACGTGCAGCGAGGGCACGTGAGCTACGCGCTGCGGCTCGAGCCGGTCGAGGCCGTGGCCGGCGCGACGCTGCGGCTCGACGAGGCGCGCGTCCGGGAGTACCTCGGCCTGCTCGGCACGCTGAAGGAGCGCTTCGGTCTGCCGGGCGAGGTCGACGTGGCGATGCTGAGCCGGTACAGCGACATCATCCAGCGGCGCGAGGAGGATGACGAGGCAGCCCCAATCGCGCTCGACGACGTTCGCGCCGTCACGGAGGAGGCGGCGCGGGCGGTCGTCGGGATGCGGGAGGAGGAGGGGCGGCGGCTGGAAGCGGACCTGCGCGAGCGGCTGGAGGCGATCGAGGCGGCGCTCGCGGTCGTGGCGGAGCGGGCGCCGGCGCGGCTGGTCGAGGAGCGGGACCGTCTGCGCGCGGCGGTCGCGGAGCTGGCGGCCGGCGTCGGCGTCGACGAGGAGCGGCTGGCGCGGGAGGTCGCGTACCTGGCGGAGAAGTGGGACATCAGCGAGGAGCTGGTGCGGCTGCGGTCGCACATCGAGCTCTTCCGCGAGACGCTCGCACTGGACGCGACGGAGCCGGTCGGCAAGCGGCTGCGCTTCGTGAGCCAGGAGATGCACCGCGAGGCGAACACGATCGGCTCGAAGGCGAACGACGTGACGATCCAGCACCGGGTGATCGCGATCAAGAACGAGATCGACCGACTGCGCGAGCAGATCGAGAACGTGGAGTGAGGGTGCTGGGTCGGTCGTTCCCGCTGGTGATCGCGGCGCCGAGCGGCGCCGGCAAGACGACGCTGGCCCGCGCGCTGGTCGACCGGCGCTCGGACGTCGTCTTCTCGATCTCCGCCACGACGCGCCCGCGCCGCGAGTACGAGGCGACGGGGAAGGACTATTTCTTCGTCGACGACGCGGAGTTCGACCGGATGATCGCGGCGGGCGAGCTGCTGGAGTGGGCGACGGTCCACGGCCGGCGGTACGGCACGCCGCGCGAGGGGGTCACGCAGGGGCTCGAGCAGGGCCGCGTCGTCGTGCTCGACATCGACATCCAGGGCGCGAAGCAGGTGCGGGAGTTGTTCCCGGAGGCGGTGCTGGTCTTCATCCTGCCGCCGTCGGCCGGGGAGCTGGAGCGGCGCCTGGCGAAGCGCGGCAGCGAGGCACGCGAGGAGGTGAACCGCCGGCTGGCCGGCGCGCGCCGGGAGCTGCCGCTGGCGACGTCGTTCGATTATGTTGTGGTGAACGACGACTTCACGCGCGCGGTGAACGCGCTCGAATGCATCGTCACCGCGGAGCGGCATCGCCGCCCGCGCATGATCGATCTGGAACGCGAGCTCGGCCGTCTGGACGCCGAGCTGGGACGGATCCTCGACAGGAGGGGTTGAATGCAGGTTTTCACGCCTGGATCCGTGGCGAAGCACGCGGGGAGCAAGTACCTCGGAGTGCTGGTCGCCGCGCGGTACGCCCGGGAGCTGAACGCGCTGCCCCGGGAGGCCGTACCCGCGGGACTCGAGAAGAAGCTGACGACGCGGGCGGCCGAGGCGCTGACCGCGGGGAACATCGAGTTCCGGCTGATCAAGCGGCGCAAGAAGTCGCTCTAGCCGCGCCATGGCCGAGGCGTTGGCGCCGCGGCGTCCGTGGAAGGGGCGCCGGGTCGTGCTCGGGGTCACGGGCGGGATCGCCGCGTACAAGGCGGCGCAGCTCGCGCGTGACCTGACGCAGCTCGGCGCCACGGTCGACGTGGTGCTCACGCGCTCGGCCCACGCGTTCGTAGGCCCTATCACGTTCGAGGCGCTGACCGGCCGCCCGGTGCTGGACGACATCCTGGCGCCCGGCCACGCGCTCGAGCACATCCGGCTGGCCCGCGGGGCGGACGTCGTCTGCGTCGCGCCGGCGACCGCCGACCTGCTTGCCCGTGCGGCGCACGGCCGCTCGGACGATCTCCTCACCGCGATCCTCCTCGCCACGCGCGCGCCGGTGCTGCTGTGCCCGGCGATGAACGACCGGATGTGGGACCACCCGCAGACGCAGGCGAACGCCCGGCACGTCCACGACGCGCTCGGCTACGAGATCGTCGGCCCGGCCACGGGCCCGCTCGCCTTCGGCGAGGGCGCGGGGGCGGGGCGGATGGAGGAGCCGGGCGTGATCGTCGAGCACATTGGCCGGGCGTTGGAAGGCGCGTCGCCGTTCCGCGGGCGGACGGTCGTGGTGACGGCCGGGCCGACGCGCGAGGCGGTGGACCCGGTGCGCGTGCTGACGAACCGGTCGTCCGGGCGCATGGGCTTCGCGCTGGCGCAGGCGGCGTGGCGGCGCGGCGCGGACGTGGTCCTGGTCGCCGGCCCGACGAGCGTGGCGCCGCCGCCGGGGCCGCGACTCCGGCGGGTGGAAACGGCGGAGGAGATGCTCGCCGCAGTGCGCGAGGCGCTGCCGGGCGCGGACGCGCTGGTCATGGCCGCGGCCGTCGCCGATTTCCGGCCGGCGCGGCCGGCGGGCGAGAAGATCAAGAAGGAGCAGGCGCCGGACGTGATCGCGCTGGAGCCGGCGCCCGACATCCTGCGCACGACGCGCGATGCGCGGCCGGAGGGGATGGTCGTCGTCGGCTTCGCGCTCGAGACGGAGCGGGCGCGCGAGCACGCGCGGCGCAAGCTGGAGTCGAAGGGGCTGGACCTGGTCGTGCTGAACGAGGCCGGCGCGCCCGGCGCGGGCTTCGAAGTCGAGACGAACCGGGTCGTGCTACTGGACGTGGGGGGCGGGGAGGAGGCGTTGCCGCTGATGTCGAAGGACGACGTCGCCGAGGCGATCCTGGACCGCGTCGCGCCGCTGCTCGGGCGGCGGCCATGAGCGTCGACCGCCGGCTCCTGGCCCGATACCTCCGCCAGCGCCGCGAGCTCGGCGAGCGCGAGGTGTTCCTCGACAGACTGACGGCGGAGGAGGCGGTTGCGGCGCTGCGCACGGCGCGTGCGGTCCCGGCCGTGGCACCCTCGGATGCGGCGCCGAGCACAACCGGCACCGGGCCGAGGGCCGCGGGCAGTGCCGCCGAAGGCCTCCGCATCCTCGGCGCCGAGGCCGCGACGTGCACGCGCTGTCGGCTGCACGAAGGGCGGAATTCGGTCGTCTTCGGCGTCGGCGACCCGGAGGCGGAGCTGGTCGTGGTCGGCGAGGCGCCGGGCTTCGAAGAGGACCGGACCGGCCTGCCGTTCGTCGGCCCGGCCGGCAAGCTGCTCGACCTGATGCTGCTCAGCATCGGCTTCCCGCGCGAGTCCGTCTACATCTGCAACGTGCTGAAGTGCCGGCCGCCGAACAACCGCGACCCGCAGCGCGACGAGGTCGAGGCGTGCTCGGCGTACCTGCGCCGGCAGCTCGACCTGATCGCGCCGCGTGCGCTGCTCGCGGTCGGCAAGTTCGCGGCGCAGACGCTGACCGGCAGCGACGTCAGCATCGGCCGGCTGCGGGGCCGGGTTCACGAGTACCGCGGCACGCCGCTCGTCGCGACGTACCACCCCGCCTTCCTGCTGCGCAGCCGGCAGTGGACGCGGGCCGCGTGGCAGGACCTCCAGCTCCTGCGCGAGGTCCTGGACACGTCGGCGACGAGCGCGTAGCGCCGCGACGCGGCGCCGCGGTCTTCGCGGGCTCCTTCCTTCGTGGAGGCACGGCCCGGCGTCCGCGACCCCCAGGCGACGGATCCACCGCTCCGCTGCGGCGTTTGCCCGGGCTTGACGCGCGTGGGGCACGGGCACACCTTCCCCCGATCCGAGCCGACGCCCGGGGGCGAAGCCATCGCCGCGGCGGCCCGTACCCCGCCGCGGGGGCGCGAGGCGCGCGCGTTCGGCGCGGGCGGGCGAGCCGCGCGACGCCCTCGTTCCGCAGTGATCCCACGACAACGATGATGCTGAGGACCCGATGAGCAGGCGAGACCCCCGCGAGCCGGGTGGCGTGGCGACGATGCCCGCCGCCGATCGCCAGCCGCCGTACGCGCCGGAGGCGGAGATCTCCGTCCTCGGGGGGATGCTCATCGACGGGGACGCGGTGTCGAAGGCGATCGAGATTGTCGACGACTCGATGTTCTACCGCGAGGCGAACCGCCGCGTCTTCCGGGCGATGGCGCGCCTGTTCCAGCAGGGCCAGGTCGTCGACCCGGTCACTGTCAGCGAGGAGCTGAAGAAGACCGACGAGCTGGATGCGGTCGGCGGGATGGCGTACCTCGCCGAGTTGCTGGACGCGGTGCCGACGGCGGCGAACATCGAGTACCACGCGCGGATCGTGCGCGAGCGCGCGCTGCTGCGGCGGCTGATCGAGGCGTCGTCGCAGATCATCCGGGACTCGTACGAGATCGGCGACCGCACGGTCGAGCAGGTGCTGGACGAGGCGGAGCAGCGGATCTTCCACGTCGCGCAGTCGCACGAGCGCGAGGGGTTCGTCTGGATCAAGAAGATCCTGTACCCGACGTTCGAGCGGATCGAGCAGCTCCAGGCGGCGAAGGGCGGGATCACCGGCGTGCCGAGCGGGTTCCACGACCTGGACGAGATGACCGGCGGCTTCCAGGCCGGGGACCTGGTGATCCTCGCGGCGCGGCCGAGCATGGGGAAGACGTCGATCGTGGTCGGGATGGCGCTGCACGCCGCGATCGCGCAGCAGACGCCGGTCGCGATCTTCTCGCTCGAGATGTCGAAGGAGCAGATCGTCCAGCGGATGCTGTGCCACGAGGGGATCGTCGACCTCGGCCGGCTGCTGCGCGGCCGGCTCTCGGACGACGACTACGTGCGGCTCGCGCAGGCGGCGGCGCACCTGAACACGGCGCCGATCTGGATCGACGACACCGGCGCGCTCAGCGTGATGGAGATGCGCGCGAAGGCGCGTCGCCTGAAAGCGGACCAGCCGAACCTGGGGCTGATCATCCTCGACTACATCCAGCTCATGGGCGGCAGCGGCGGGAACGCGGAGAACCGGCAGCAGGAGGTCAGCCAGATCAGCCGCGGGATCAAGACGCTGGCGAAGGAGCTGGGCGTGCCGATCATCGCGCTGTCGCAGCTCTCGCGCGCGCCGGAGCAGCGGACGGACCACCGGCCGCAGCTCTCGGATCTACGCGAATCCGGCGCCCTCGAGCAGGACGCGGACCTGGTCATGTTCCTCTACCGCCCCGAGCGCTACATGACGCCGCAGGAGGCGGAGGAGAAGGGCGTCGTCGGGACGTCGGAGCTGATCATCGCGAAGCAGCGCAACGGCCCCACGGGGATCGTCGAGCTGTTCTTCCGCAAGGAGAGCACGCGGTTCGAGAATTTCACGGCGCGGGAGGAGGGGTGAGTTAGTGGTCAGTTGTCAGTTGTCAGGATTCAGGGGTCAGGATTCAGGGGTCAGGATTCAGGGGTCAGGATTCAGGGGTCAGTGGTTAGGGCCATGGGAAACACATCGCCGAATGCCGGCTGCCGAACACTGAATGCCGAATGCTGAATGCCGACTGCTGAATGCTGAATGCTGAATGCCAGATGCTGGCTGCGGAATGCTGACTACTGACCACTGACCACTGACCACTGACTACCGACCACTGCCGTCCGTAACCGCCGCCGCCCTGCGGGGTACAGCACCCTATGCCAAAGGTCAAAACACGCTTCTACTGCACCGAGTGCGGGAACGAGGCGCCGCGGTGGGCGGGGCAGTGTCCGGCGTGCCAGGCGTGGAACACGATGGTCGAGGAGCCGACGGCGCGGAGGCGCGGTGGGGGCTCGAGGTCGTCCGGCGCCGCGGCGCGTGCCATCGGCGGCGGCACGGCGCCGGCGCGGCTGGCGGAGGTCGAGGGCGGCGACACGGCGCGGTGGCGGACCGGGCTGGACGAGTTCGACTTCGTGCTCGGCGGCGGCGTGGTGCCGGGCTCGCTCGTGCTGGTCGGCGGCGAGCCGGGGATCGGCAAGAGCACGCTGCTGCTCCAGGTCGCGGCGCGGCTCGAGGCGGCGAAGCGGTCGACGCTGTACGTCTCGGGCGAGGAGTCGGCGGCGCAGGTGCGGCTGCGGGCGGACCGCCTCGGCGCCGGCGCGGGCGACGTCCTGTTCCTCGGCGAGACGGAGCTCGACGCGATCCTCGCCCGCGCCGACGACGCGAAGCCGGACGCGCTGTTCGTCGACTCGATCCAGACGGTCTTCACGCCGGAGCTGGAGGGCGCGCCCGGGAACGTGAGCCAGGTGCGGGAGTGCGCGGCGCGGCTGCAGCGGTACGCGAAGGAGCGCGGCGCCGCGGTGTTCCTGGTCGGCCACGTCACGAAGGGCGGCACCGTTGCGGGCCCGAAGACGCTCGAGCACATCGTCGACACGGTCCTCTACTTCGAGGGCACGGGCAGCCTGGACCACCGGGTGCTGCGCGCGAACAAGAACCGCTTCGGCGGCGTGGACGAGATCGGCGTGTTCCGGATGACGCAGGCGGGGCTCGCGCCGGTCGAGAACCCGTCGGAGCTGTTCCTGCGCGAGCGGACGCTCGGCGTGAGCGGCGCCGCGGTCGTGGCGACGATCGAGGGGACGCGCCCGCTCCTGGTCGAGGTCCAGGCGCTGTGCACGAAAGCGAGCTACGGCGCGCCGCAGCGCGTGAGCACGGGGTTCGACCGCCAGCGTCTCGCGCTGCTGCTGGCCGTGCTCGAGAAGCGCGCGGGGATCGGCTTCGGCCAGCTCGATGTCTTCCTGAACGTGGTCGGCGGGGTGCGGCTGGTCGAGACGGCGGGCGACCTCGCGCTCGCCGCCGCGCTCGCGTCGAGCGTCTTCGACCGCGAGGTCCCGGGCGATGCGGTGTTCATCGGCGAGGTCGGGTTGGGCGGCGAGCTGCGGGCGGTCGGTCAGGTCGAGCGGCGGCTCGCGGAGGCGGCGCGGATGGGATTCGGCCGCGCCTACCTGCCGCGCCGCGCGGTGCCGGCCGGCTGGAACAAGAGCGGCGACAAAGGCCGGCTCGAGCTGGTGCCGGTCGATACGGTGGGGGAGCTGATGGAGCGGCTGTTCCGGTGAGCGGGGGAGTCGAGGGCGGCGCCCGATCGCCGCGGCCGGACGGACCGCGCGTCCGCGGCGGCGCCGGTGCACCGGGCGGAGCGCCCGGCGGGCCGAACGCCGGGGGCGTCCAGGCCGGCCCTGTGCCCGCCGATGCCGCCGCGCTCCGTGCCGCCGTGGTCATCGCCGCGGGCGGGGCGGGGCGGCGGATGGGCGGCGTGCGCAAGCAGTACGCGGAGCTGCTCGGCGAGCCGGTCCTGCTGCATTCGCTGCGGCCGTTCCTCGCGCATCCGTCCGTGGTCTGTGCCGTGGTCGCGCTGCCGGCGGAGGACGCGGCGGACCCGCCGGACTGGCTCTCGGGACTCGATGAGCGGATCGTGCTCGTGGCCGGCGGCGCGGAGCGCGGCGAGTCGGTGCACCGGGGGCTCGAGGCGGTGCCGGAGTCCGTGGACGTCGTGCTCGTTCACGACGCGGCGCGGCCGCTCGTGTCCCGGGCGGTGATCGACCGCGCGCTCGCGGCCGCGGCGGGCGGCGTCGGCGCGGTCGTCGGCGTTCCGGTGACCGATACGTTGAAGGAAGTCGACGCGGAGGAGCGGATCGTGGGGACGCCGGACCGGTCCACGTTGCGGGCTGCGCAGACGCCGCAGGCGTTTCCGCGCGCGATGCTGCTGGACGCGTACCGCCGCGCCGCGCGCGAGGGCGTCGCCGCGACGGACGACGCGGCGCTGGTCGAGCGGTACGGCGGCACGGTCGTCGTGGTCGAGGGCGCGCCGGAGAACATCAAGGTCACGCGGCCGATCGACCTCGTCATCGCCGAGGCGCTGATGCGTTCGCGCGCGGCGGCGGGCCCGTGAGGCGGCTGCCGTTCCGCGACGCGGCGGACTACGACCGGGCGGCGCCGCGCGTGGCGGAGCACCTGGCGGAGGGCGGGCTGATCGCCTGCCCGACGGAGACCGTCTACGGCTTCGGCTGCGCGCTCGAGGACGGTGCGCTCGAGCGACTGGCGCGGCTGAAGGGGCGGGAAGCGGTCAGGCCGTTCCTGCTGCTCGTCCTAGACCCGGAGCAGGCGGACGGGTTGGAATGGACCGGCGACGCGCGGCGCCTCGCGGGTGCGTTCTGGCCGGGGCCGCTGACGCTCGCGTTGCGGGCGAAGCGCGCGTACCCGCGGCGCGTGGTGGGCGCGGCCGGGACCGTGGCGGTGCGAGCGACGCCGCACCCCGGCGTTCGCGCGATCCTCGACGCGCTCGGCGAGCCGATCACGTCGACGAGCGTGAACCTGCCGGGCGAGCCGCCGGCGGACGACGTGGAACGCGTCGTGCGCGTGGCCGAGGCGGCCGGCGCGGGGGATGAGCTCTGGGTGCTCGACGGAGGCCGGCTGCCGGCGTCGCCTCCGTCGACGATCGTAGACTGCAGCGGCACGCCGCCACGCGTGCTGCGACGCGGGGCCGTCCCGACGGACGCGCTGCGTGGCGTAGTGGACGGGATCCATGACTGAGAAGAACGAAGTCGATCAGACGCGGCCGACCACGTACAACGTGCTCTTCGTGTGCACCGGCAACACGTGCCGCAGTCCGATGGCCGAGGCGATTGCGCGACGGAGGGTGCAGGAGCGTGGGTGGTCGCACGTGGCGGTCGGTTCGGCCGGGATCTCGGCGGTCGAAGGCGCGCCCGCGGCACGGAACGCCGTCGCCGTGGCGGCGGAGCACGGCCTCGACCTCGGCGGCCACCTGTCGCGCCCGTTGACGCCGGAGCTCGTCGCGTGGGCGGACCTGGTCCTGACGATGGGCGCGTCGCACCTCGCGGCCGTCGCCGAGCTGGGCGGCGAGGAAAAGGCGGCGCTGGTGACGGAGTTCGCCGGCGGCGACGACGCGGGCACGCCGGTCCCGGACCCGTTCGGCGGGGACCCGGAGACGTATCGCCAGACGTTCCGCGAGCTGGAGCGGATCCTGGACGGCGTGCTCGCCCGCCTGGAGCCGATCCTCGCGCCCTGATCCACGCATGCACCCGCTCACCGCGTCGACCCGCCTCATCGCGCTCCTCGGCGACCCCGTCGCGCATTCGCTGTCGCCCCGGTTCCAGAACGCGGCGTTCGAGGCGGTGGGCGTCGACGGCGTCTACGTCGCGCTGCGTTGTGACGCCGCGTCCGTCCCGGGGCTGCTGGCGGGGATCGCCCGCGCCGGCGGCGGCGGGAACGTCACGATCCCGCACAAGGCGCTCGCCGCCCGGACCGTCGAAGTCGCGACCGACGCCGTGCGCCGGACGCGGGCGTGCAACACGTTCTGGCTCGAGGATGGCCGGATCCACGGCGACAACACGGACGTGGCGGGGTTCAGCGCGGCCGCGCGCGCGCTCGTGGGGTCGCCCGCCGGCGCGAGGGTGCTCCTGCTCGGCGCCGGCGGCGCGGCGAGTGCGGCCGTCTGCGCGCTGCTCGACGACGGTGTCGGCGCGATCGACGTCGTCGGCCGGTCGCCGGAGCGCGTCCGGGCGCTCGTGGCCGCGTTCGATGCGGGCGCCCGGCTCCGTGCGGCGCCCGGCGCCGCGCCGCCCGCGGGCGAGCGGTACGACCTCGTGGTCAACGCGACGCCGCTGGGTCTCCACGCCGGCGACCCGTGGCCGCTCGACCTGGACGGGTTCCCCCGCGTGGGCGCGGTGCTCGACCTGGTGTACACGCCGGGCGAGACCGCCTGGGTCCGGGACGCGCGCCGCCGCGGGATCGTCGCCGCGGATGGGCGCGAGATGCTGGTCGCGCAGGGCGCGGCGGCGTTCGAGCGGTGGTGGGGCCGGCCGGCGCCGATCGACGCCATGCGCCGGGCGCTGGATGCGGCGGCCGCGGCGCCCGCGGGCGCCGGCAACGTCTGAACGCCGCGCGCGGCGGTGCACGCGGGCTTCAGGGCCCGAGACGCACGCCGGTCGCGGCTTCGAACGCGTGCAGCCGGTCGAGGTCGAGCGTGAGCCGGACGGGGTCGCCGGGGCGCGGCACGGGCTGGGGCGGCACGCGCGCGACGATCTCCTGGCCGCCGGCGCTCGCGTACAGGAAGATCTCGTTCCCCATGGGTTCGGCCTCGTCGAGTCGGGCGTCGATCCCGAAGCACGCCCCGGACGCGAACGGCGCCTCCCCGAGGTGGATCCCTTCGGGGCGCAGCCCGAGCACGACCTCGCCGCCCGACGCGAGCCCGAGCCGCTGGAGAACGGGCGCGTCGAGCGGAATGCGAAGGCCGCCCGCCCGCGCCTCGAAGACGGAAGCGCCGCCGTCGCCGCGCACGTGGCCGCGCCAGAGGTTCATGGGCGGGCTCCCGATGAACCCCGCGACGAACGTGTCCGCCGGCCGCTCGTAGACGTCCGCCGGCGCGCCGATCTGCCGGACCCGCCCTTCATGCATCACGACGATCCGGTCGCCCATCGTCATGGCCTCGACCTGGTCGTGTGTGACGTAGATCATGGTCGCGCCGAGCTGGCGGTGGAGTCGCGAGATCTCTTTGCGCATCTGCACGCGCAGCCGGGCGTCGAGGTTCGACAACGGCTCGTCGAACAGGAACGCGCGCGGCTGGCGCACGATCGCGCGCCCCACGGCGACGCGTTGCCGCTGGCCGCCCGAGAGGTGCCGCGGCTTGCGATCGAGCAGCTCCTCGATGGCCAGGATCGCCGCGGCCTCCCGCATGCGCCGGTCGATCTCCGCCCGCGGCACGTTGCGGAGCTTCAGCGCGAACGCCATGTTCTCGCGCACGGTCATGTGCGGGTAGAGCGCGTAGTTCTGGAAGACCATGGCGATGTCCCGGTCCTTGGGGGGGACGGCGTTGACGACGCGGTCGCCGATCCGCACCTCGCCGGCCGTGATGGACTCGAGCCCGGCGATCATGCGCAGCGTCGTGCTCTTCCCGCAGCCGGACGGGCCGACCAGGACGACGAACTCGCCGGCGCCGACCTCGATCGAGACATCGTGCACGGCGATGATGCCGCCGTCGTAAACCTTGCGCACACGGTCCAGCGTCACACTCGCCATAGCAGCCTTTTTCCCGAATGGTCGAAACGTTTCCCGACGGATTCCTCTGGGGCGCGGCGACGTCCGCGTATCAGATCGAGGGCGCGCCGCTCGAGGACGGCGCCGGCCCCAGCATCTGGCACCGCTTCTCGCACACGCCCGGGCGGACCGCGCTCGGGCAGACGGGCGACGTCGCCTGCGACCACTACCATCGCTACCGCGACGATGTCGCG
>DASVDG010000107.1:0-2350 GCA_036381255.1 Longimicrobiales bacterium
GATCGAAGTTCACGGGGTCGGATTAGACGCGCACGCGGCAATCGCTCGGCGCGGTCGATGTGGGTACGGGGCCGACGATGCGCCTCGACGTGGCCGTGCAGCATGGCGGCACGATCGTCGGCTCCCTCGTACGGCGTGAAAGAGGACGCGGCCGTGGACTCGATGGCGCTCGCGTGGCCGAGAAGCGTGGCGCCCGCGGCCGTCGCAGCTCACGCACGGGCTTCTGTGGCTTCCGCGGTTTTTGCATCGGGCGGCACCGGTGGCGCTCCCGGGCAGCCGGAAGCCGACGGGGTACCGAACGCGGGCAGGCGGATGCTATCGATGCAGCGACTACGGACGAGTTCCGGTGCGGATTCGCTGCCAACCACGGGCCATGTTCCGAGGGCGACGGCGGGTCGCTGGCGGATGCTGGGCGGTGCGCCCCTGGCTGCGGTTGCCACCGCATACCTTGCCGCATGCGGCGTTGCCGTCGCGCCGGAGGCGCCGGGGCCGGAGCCGGTCGCCAAGGCGGTTTCCTTCTCCGTGCTCGAGGACTACGACAAGGGCGCGGACCTCACGGAGGTCGCGGCCGATTTCCGGCTGATGCAGGAGCTCGAAGTCGACACCTGGCGCGGGAGCTGGGGGTGGGACGACTACGAGCCGGAGCCGGGGCGCTACGACTTCGCGTGGCTGCACCGCTTCGCCGAGCTGGCCGAAGCGCACGGCATCGTGCTGCGGCCGTACATTGCGTACACGGCGCCGTGGGCGGCTCGGGGCGGGACGGACGACCAGTACTGGAACGACCCGCCGCGCGATGTCGACGCGTGGGCCCGCTTCGTCGACACGCTCGTCACGGCGATGGCGGTGCACCCGAACGTGCTGTCGTACGAGATCTACAACGAGCAGAACGTCCCGCTCTGGTGGGACGGGACGCGGGCCGAGTTCGCGGAGGTGCTGATCCGCGGCGCCGCGGCCGTGCGTGCGGCGGACCCGGACGCGGAGGTGATCGTCGGCGGGCTGGTCTGGCCGGACGCGGGGTGGATGGAAGAGATCTGCGTCGACCACGGCGCGGCGTCCAGCTTCGACATCGCGCCGTTCCACGCCTATGTCGAGACCTGGTTCCCGCCGGAGCAGACCGTCGAGAACTTCCTGGGGCCGGACTACCGCGAGAGCTACGTCGCGACGCTGCGCGAGGCGTGCGGCGCGCAGCCGGTCTGGATCAACGAGCTCGGCTTCGCGACCACGCCGGGGAACACCGAGACCGACCAGGCGCGCTGGTGGGTGCGCGCGGTCGCGACGTTCCTGGCGGAGCCGTCGGTCGAGCACCTCGGCATCTACGAGATCAAGGACCTGCCGACCGACCGGCCGGTCATCGGCGACCCGGTCAACTACCACCTGGGGATCACGTACGCCGACCGCAGGAAGAAGCTGGCGTTCCACACGCTCGACCTGCTGACCGACCTCCTCGACGTGGGTACGCTCGTCGTCGCGGACCGCGAGCTCGCGGTCCGCGTCGTCGCGGGCACGGCGGGCGACGTGTACCGCCACCTGTTCCGCCGCCCGGACGGGACGCAGGTCCTGTTCGTCTGGGACCGGACGGGGTCGCCGACGCTGGAGCTGCGGCTCGCGACGCCCGGGCGCGCGGCGGTCGAGTATGCGCTCGACGGGGCCGCCACGCGCTACGCGGCGTTCGACGGGAGGACGCTGCGCGGCGTGCGGCTGGAGCCGGACGCGCCGCGCATCTTCGCGATCGAGCCGTAGCGTTCCGCGATACGAACGTCGCACACACCCGATCCGCGCGGCCGCGCGGCCGACGCCGATCCCGTCGCCACGTCGACGCCGCCGCGTTGACGCCGCCGCGCCCCGCGCGCTAATATGCCGGCGTTCCCCTCTCCAATCCCGATGACCCGCATCCCGAGAGCACGACCATGCGCGTGAGTCCGATCCGTTTCCTGCCGGCGGCCGCGATGGCGGCCTTGCTCGCGGCCGGCCCGGCGCTGGCCCAGGGTCCGAAGCAGCCGCTCGACCACGAGGCCACCTGGCGCTGGCGTTCGATCGACGGCGAGATGCTGTCCGACGACGGCCGCTGGGCGCTCTACTCGACCACGATGCGCGAGGGCGATGCGGAGCTGTTCGTGCACGCGCTGGATGCGCAGACGGTGCACCGCATCCCGCGCGGCGTGTCGGCCCGCTTCAGCGACGATTCCCGCTTCGTCGTCTTCACGATCGAGCCGATGGAGGCGGTCGTGGACTCGCTGAAGCGCGAGAAGACGAAGCCGGCCGCGATGCCGAAGGACTCGCTCGGCATCCTCGACCTCGCCTCGGGCGGGGTCTTCAAGGTCGAGCGCGTGAAGTCGTTCGCGCTGCCGGA
>DASVDG010000108.1:0-19923 GCA_036381255.1 Longimicrobiales bacterium
ACGTTCCTGGACGTGCACCGCACGTGCAACGCGTGCTGGCACTGCCTGGTCGCGAAGGCGACGACGCGCTGCCCCGAGCGGCGCGTGTACGGGATCACGTACGGCGTCGCCGACGGGCCGAGCGGCGGGTGGGCCGAGGCGATCCACCTGAAGCCGGGGACGCACGTGATCCCGGTCGGCGACCTCGACGCGGAGGCGTTCATGGCCGGCGGGTGCGGGCTCCCCACGGCGCTGCACGCGGTCGAGCGCGCGGAGGTCCGTCTCGGGGACACGGTGCTCGTGCTCGGCGCCGGGCCGGTCGGGCTGTCCGCCGTGATCCTGGCGAAGATGAGCGGCGCGCTGCGCGTCCTCTGCATCGGCGCGCCGGACCGGCGGCTCGAGGCGGCGCGCGCGGTCGGCGCGGACGCGACGCTGAGCATCGAGGCGACGTCGCCGGAGGAGCGGCGCGCGTGGGTCCTCGAGCAGACGGGCGGCCGCGGCGCGGATGTGACGATCGAGGCGGCGGGCGCGCCGGAGGCGGTCGTGCAGGCGATGCGGTTCACGCGCGACGCGGGGCGCGTCGTCGTCGTCGGGCAGTACACGGACCACGGCGACGTCGCCTTCAACCCGCACCTCGACCTGAACCGCAAGCATCTCGACGTGCGCGGGTGCTGGGGCTCGGACTTTTCGCACTTCTACCGCGCGGTCCGGCTCATGCGGGAGCCGTCGCGCTCGCGCCCCTGGTCGGCGATCGCGCTCGAGCGGTTCGACCTCGCCCGCGCGAACGACGCGCTCGACGCGGTGGCCGCGGGGCGCGTCGTCAAGGCGCTGATCGATCCGCGGCGGTAGCGCGCCGGGAGCGGCGCGCCGTCGCTCGCGGGCGGGGGCGGCGCCGGGGAATCCGCCTATGCGAACCCGACCGCCGGCGCATGTCCGGGCCCGACCGGGATGCGCACGTCCCACGCGCGGTCCGGCGGCGTCTGCCCCCGGACGAGGTGCGCGTTCAGACGGCGGAGCTCGTCGAGATCGACGTTCTCCTCGCGGGCGATGTCCTCGAGCGAGGTGCCGGGAGGGACGCGGATCTCCTCGTAGCGCATGGGGGGCTGGTACTCGAACTCGGTGAAGCCGTAGGCGGCGGGGTCCTTGGCGATGTGGCCGACGGCGAGCATGATCGGGACGTAGTCGCGGGTTTCCTGGGGGAGGAACTCGCCGATCTGCCAGTACAGCGACTCCTCGCCGCGGGCGCCGCCGGCGCGCTCGTCGAGGATGCGCTCGACGCGGTTCTCGCCGGTGTTGTACGCGGCGGCGGCGAGGTACCAGCTACCGAAGCGGTCGTGGAGGTCCTGGAGGTAGTCGAGCGCGGCGTCGGTGGCCTTGATGGGGTCGTTCCTTTCGTCGACGTAGTCGGAGACCTCGAGGCCGTAACGGCGGCCGGTCTCGGCGATGAACTGCCAGACGCCGGAAGCGTGGGCGGCCGAGTACGCCGTGGGATCGAAACCGCTCTCGGCCATGGCGAGGAAGACGAGGTCCTGGGGCATGCCGCGTTCGCGCAGCTTTGCCTGGATCATGGGGCCGTAATAGCCGAGACGCTCGAGCCACTCGCGCGTTCGGTCGCGCCGCTCGGTGGTGAGATAATCGATCCAGTAGTCGACGCGCTCGGTGCGCTCGACCGGAAGGTCCCACTCGCTGCCGACGATCGTCTCGCTGACGGGGGACGCCGCCACGCCCGCTCGCGCCGCGCGCGCGCCGTTGGGCGGTCGCTGCCCGGCTTTGCCGAGGCCGATCAGCCCCATCAGTCCCGCGATCAGGCCGACGAGCGTTCGCCGTTTGCCATCCTTCGCCATGGACGCCTCCGGTGACCGCCGGGCGCCGGCCGGGGTGCCGGCGCCGTACCGTACAATGCGGCAAGAAGCGTTCTTGTTGTGGGACCAGATTTCCGGGACCTGGATTTCCGGACCAGATTCCCGGACCTGGCACCGAAATCCAGAGTTGACCCGAAATGGCATTTTGGTGTCGCGGACAGGCGGGTGGGACGGGCCCGGTCCGGCCACCGGACCCTCACGATAGGGGACTCGGGCATGGGAAACGGTAGCAACTCTGGATTTCGGAACCTGGTCCGCCGCTCCGGGAACCTGGTCCGCCGTTTCGGTGTCGTCCGCCGCGCCGGCAACGACGCGCGCACCGGTTCGCTCATCCGCTGGCTGATGGAGCAGGGGCTGCTGCGCGGGCCGTACCTCTTCATCGACTACTGGGCGAACGTGCTCGGGCTGGGTGGGATCGTGGCGGAGCGGAACGTACGCGACGGGCTCGTCGACCCGGCGCTTTTCCGCCTCGGGATCGACCGCCCGGAGCTGGAGATTCCGCGGCTGCGTCACGCGCTGTCGCTCTTCCTCGGCGGGCCGCTGCTGTTGCCGTTCCGCTCGTTCCGGCGCCTGGGGCGATACCGGCTGCGATTCCGCCGCGCCGTGGGCGAGGAGGCGCGGGTCGCGCTCGACCGCCACCGTCTCGTGCTGGAGCCGGCCGGCCCGGGGCGGGTCCACGTCTCCGCGAACGGCGCGACGCTGGCGCGCGACGTCCTCGACCCGTTCCACGTCTCCGGCTTCTGCAGCCTCTTCTGGGCGGCGTACAAGCTGCCGTTCGTGACGCTGACGGCGATCGTGCTCGTCGCCGTGGTGACGCCGGGGCTGTACGCGACCGGCCACCTCGATGCGATCCTCGACTACTGGGTGCCCGTCGGCGTCCCCGTCCTCGCCGTCTTCCTCTACCTCGCCTACCGCGACTGGACGACCGTGCTGCTCGGCACGCTGCCGCTCCTGCTCGGCCGCTACCTGATCGCCGTGTTCGAGCCGGGCGCCGAGCGCTGGACCCCGTTCTTCTGGGCGCTCGCGGGGCTGTTCACGCTCTTCCTGGCCATCGACACGCTGTTCCTGCCGCGCCCGGTCCCGCCGGTGCTGCTGCTGTACACCGCCGACGGCCCCGGCCGGCCGTACGCCCGGGAGGAGGACGCGCCCTACTGGCTCGAGGGGCGCTGCTACTGGGTGTGGCGCTACCTGATCCTCTCGCCCGCGGAGCTGAACAAGTTCTGGGAGCGCGACTGGGAGCGGGTCGACCTGTGGATCCGCGGGGACGGCCCGGACGCCGGCATGCTCGAGTGGGTCGTAACGGACATGCACTACCGCGAGATCTGGGTGCCGTACGACCGGCTCGAGGCGCCGGCGACGCTGAAGCGGCAGCGGGAGCTGGTGCGGCGCGCGGCGGCGGAGGGGCGGCCGGGGCTGTGGCTGCTGGAGGTCGACACCGACCTCGTCGTCCACTACCCGTTCTTCCGCACCGTCTCGTTCGTCCCCGAGACCGGCGGCGGCGGCGTCCCGGCGCGGAGCCTGAGGCACGTGATCACGTCGCTGTGGAAGCGTGCACGGGAGGCCGACGTGGAGCCGTACCTGCGCGCGCTGGACCGCGTCCGGCTCCGCCGCGGCCGAGACATCCTGGGCGACCTGCCGGAGGTGGTCGCGGGGCGTGCCGCCCGGCACCTGATGGCGCAGCCGTGGACGTACTGGCGCTACCCGCTCGGCGCGGCGACGCCGGAGGAGGCGCGGTTGTACGGCACCGAGCGGCCGGTTCGCCCTCCGGCGGCGGCGGACCCGGAGCTCCAGGTCAAGGCCGGGGACGGCAGCGCGTAACGCCTTGCACCGGGGCGACGTTCGAGCGGAACGGGGGTGCCGCGCTCGCGGCGTGGTTCCGGAACGCCGCCCGGGAATCCGCGCCGTCGGCACCGCGCATCCGCGGCCGCTTGAGTCCAAGGGGGTTGACACAGGGTGTCTCGCGGCGGATCGTCGTCGACCCGTCGAGCGGCGATCCTTCGGCCGCTACCGCGTCGTCGTCCGTCCGGTCGGCGCCAGCACCTCGCCGGTGTAGAAGCGCGCGTCGTCCGAGGCCAGGAACACGTAGCTCGGCGCGATCTCGGCGGGTTGCGCGGGGCGCTTCCACATCGTGTCCGCGCCGAAGCGCTCGACGTGGTTCTCCTTCAGCGTGGCGGGGATCAGCGGCGTCCAGACCGGGCCGGGCGCCACGCAGTTGACGCGGATGCCGCGGTCGGCGACGGCGAGGGCGAGGGACTTGGTGAAGACGTGGATCGCGCCCTTCGTCGCCGAGTAGTCGACGAGGGACGCGTTGCCTTCGAGCGCGGTGATCGAGCCGGTGTTCAGGATCACGCCGCCCTCGTGCAGGTGCCGGAGCGCCGCCTGGGCCATCCAGATGTAGGCGAAGATGTTGGTCCGGAACGTCCACTCGATCTGCTCCTCGGGGATCGCGGCGAAGTCCTTCGACTCCCACTGGACGGCGGCGTTGTTGACGAGGATGTCGAGCCCGCCGAACTCGTCGGCGGTGCGCCGGACGACGTCGCGGCAGTGGGCGTGGTCGGTGAGGTCGCCGGCGAAGGCGAGGAAGCGGCGGCCGGCGTCGCGGACCCAGCGGCCGGTCTCCCTCGCGTCGTCGTGCTCGTCGTAGTAGGCGATGGCGACGTCGGCGCCCTCGCGGGCGAAGGCGATGGCGACGGCGCGGCCGATCCCGCTGTCGCCGCCGGTGATGAGCGCCCTGCGGCCCTCGAGTTTGCCGGCCCCGCGGTAGCTCTCTTCGCCGTGGTCCGGCTCCGGGTGCAGCTCCTCGGTGCGGCCGGGCCATTCCACCCGCTGCGGCGGCAGCCCGCCCTTCCCCGCCTCCTCCGCCCGCGGGCTCGGCGGCACGTTCAGCCCGCCGTGCTCCCGGTCCTTGCGCTCGGCCATGCCGGCCCCCTCCATTGTGTGTCCGCGGTCCGCATCGGCACGCGAGGCGCGTTGCACCCCGCGTGCCGGACGCGTCGCGCCCCGCGATTCGGGAGCGGGAGCGATCCGCGCTTTCCAGGTACCGCTCGGTATGTCGCATTGCCCGGAGCGCGGGCGTCGCCGCACGGCCGCGGCGTCCGCCCGCGTGCCGACGGAACGGGCGGGAGCCGACGCGGTACGACCGTGCGTCGGGCGCGCCGTGCGCCCGGCCGATCAGGAGGCGAAGGAGCCGATGGCACGAACACCGCTGCGCATCACGCCGGGTGGCGTGGCCGCGACGATCGGGGTCATGATCGTCGCCGCCGTCTGCGTCCGGCTGGGATTCTGGCAACTCGACCGGCTGGAGTGGCGGCTGGAGCGCAACCGGCTGATCGCCGAGCGACTGGCGCTGCCGGCCGTGCCGGTCGCGTCCGCGGAGCTGGACACCGCCGGCCTCGCCT
Organism: Longimicrobiales bacterium; assembly: GCA_036381255.1. Taxonomy (GTDB): domain Bacteria; phylum Gemmatimonadota; class Gemmatimonadetes; order Longimicrobiales; family RSA9; genus CALBZE01. Next base: position 5,240 of record DASVDG010000108.1, read on the forward strand.
ACCGCAGGGTCGAGCTGCGCGGCGAATACGACAACGCCCGCTCGTTCGTGCTGGCCGGCAGGGCGCACGGCGGCGCGCCCGGCGTGCACGTGATCACGCCGCTCCGGCTCGAGGGCGGCGGCGTCGTGCTCGTCAACCGCGGCTGGCTCCCCGCGCCGGACGCCGCCACCGTCGAGCTGGCGCCGTACGACGTCGTCGGCCCGGTGCGGCTGATCGGGATGGCCGTGCCGTTCTTCGCGCCGGCCGCGCCGCGCGAGGCCGACGCGCGCGCCCGGACCTCGACGCCCGTCCGCGTGTCCGACCCCGACGACGAGGATGCCGCTGCCCCCGTCTGGTTCCGACCGGACGCCGCCGCGGTGCGCGCGTCGCTCCCCTACCCCGTCGCCGACTTCATTGTCCAGGCGCTCCCCGAAGCGGCCACGGCCGACGACGTCGCGAGCGACGGTGGCGCGGCCGGGGCCCGCGCGGCGGCGCACCCGCCGGGCGGCCCGACCCGCATCGGCCCGCCGGAGCTCGACCGCGGCCCGCACCTGAGCTACGCGGTGCAGTGGTTCTGCTTCGCGGCGATCGCGGTGATCGGGTGGGGCGTCATGGTCGGGAAGGCGCGCCGCACGGCGGGGCGGCCGCCAGCGGCGCAGGCCGCGTCGCGCGGCTCTTCGCCGAGCGGCCCGGCGTCGCGTCCGTAGCCGCGCAGCCGCTCGAGCGCGGCCCGGACCCGCGCCCGCATCGCGCCGGGGCGCGCCGTGTTCTCCGCGACGATGCAACGGAACGGAGGGTCGTCGCGGTGCCGCGCGAATCCCCATCGCCGCTCGCGACACGGGCCGCGCCGGTCGCATACCGGCGCGGCCCGTGTCCGCTTCGGGAGCGTCTCACGCGACCGGCGAAGCCGGTCGCGGCATCGCTCAGCTACCGACGCCGCACGGTACGGGCGCTCCGCGGGCAATGCATTCGGCGCGCGGGATCGGGAACGCGCTCGGCACCACGTCGCCGTCGCGGTCGATCGGCAGGTCGCCGAGGCGGCCGAAGCGGCGCATGTCGATCCAGCGGTGACCCTCGAGGAGCAGCGAGAAGCGCCGCTGCCGCAGCAGCTCATCCACGATGTTCGTCGCGTCGAGGTCGGTCCGCGCCTCGAGGCCGCCGGAGTTCACGCGGATGAAGTTGATGTCGGCCGCCGCCTGCGGGATCATGCCCAGGCCGATGTACGCCTCGGCACGCAGCAGGATCAGCTCCTCGTTGCGGATGATCGGCGCCGGCGCGTTGGCCGCCGTGTAGATCGTGAAGCCCAGGTTCGTCGTGAGCCCGCCGGACGCCGCCGGCTCGTCCAGCACCTCCGTCTTGTCGAGCACGCGCTGGTCCAGCGTCGTGCCGTCGGCCTGGAGCTCCGCATCGTCACGGATCGACGGGTGCGCCACGATCAGTGGGTTGAACAGCCCGTTCGGCGCGTCCGCCTGGAACGCGTGGTAGGCGCCCAGGTACAGGTCCGCACCGGGCGAGGCGTCGAGGAACGATTCGTCCAGCGCGTCGAGCACGGCGTCGTAGTTGCCGCGGTACGCCTCGACCCGCGCCTTCAGCGCACGGTTGAACGTCCGGAACGACGCGGGGTCGTCGAACGCGGCGAACCCGCTGCTCAGCGAGAACGCGAACGACGCGCCGGCGGCGTCGAGGTGGGCCGCCGCCTCGTCGAGCAGCGAAGAGACGTGCGCGAGCACCTCGTCCTTCCCGACGATCGGACCGGGCTCCTCGGTGATGTCCCGGTCGACGTCGATGACCGCGCCGTTCTCGTCGCGGAGCGCAATGACGAGCAGGTAGTCCAGCGCCTGGATCGTCTTCGCGAATCCGCGGATCCCCTCCAGCTCCTCCGCCGTCAGGCCGGTGACCCGGTCCAGCGCGTGCAGCACGATGTTCGCGTTACGGATGTTCGCGTAGCGCGGGCTCCAGCCGCTGCCGCCGAACGCGCCGTTGCCGGGGTCCAGCGTGCCGTGCACCATCTCGTTGACGTAGCGCGGGTCGGAGTTGTCGAAGGTGTACGACTCCCGCCCGAGGATCCCGGTGTGCGCGATGAAGCCGGCCTGGTTCGCGATGCCGGTGCGCGCGCCGATGAGCAGCCCCTGGGTGGCCGTGATCACGGCCGTGCGCGTCGGGTTCTCCTGCAGCTCCTCGAGGCTCGGGTTGTTGTAGTCGGGGACGACGAGGTCGTCCGCGCAAGCGGGGAGCGCCAGCGCGATCGCGAGGGCCGCGACGATCCGCTTCCGATCCAGGGGGCGTCCCGCCCCGATTCCGTTCATGGCCATGGTCGCATCCTCCCTCAGAAGCTCACGTCGAACGAAAGCCAGAAGCTACGGCTCGGCGGGAACGGCGCGACGTCGATGTTCCGCGCGATCGGCTGGTTGCCGAAGTTGCTCACCTCCGGGTCCAGTCCGGAGTAGCCGGTGAAGGTGAGGAGGTTGCGCCCGCTCGCCGTGATGCGCGCCGAGCGCAGCGCGCCGCCGAAGACGCGGTCGAGGAATCCGTCCGGCAGCGCGTAGCTCAGCGAGACCTCGCGCACCTTCACGTACGAGCCGTCCTCCATGTACGGCCGGCTGTCGGCGAAATCGGACCAGCGAATCAGCCGCCGCTCCCCGGTACCGGCCTGCACCACCTTGCCGTCCGGGAGCGTGATCGGCCGCACGTCCGTGTCGAAGTCCGCCGAATTCTTGCCCGCGTCCGCCAGGAACTGCGTCAGGTTGACGACCGTGTGCCCGTGCGCCCAGTCGACCAGCGTGTACAGGTTGAACGGACCGAACGTGAGGTCGTTGACGAAGCCCATGCGGAAGTCGGGGACCGCATCGCCGACCGGGCCGACGATCACCTCCCCGGTCTCCGGGTCGATGCCGAGGTTCGTGACGATCTGCGTGGCCGACTTCCCCTGCTCGATGCGGAACGCGCCGAGCGAGGTGCCGAAGCCGCCGGTCTCGAACGCCGGCACCGGCAGGTCCGTGATCTCGCTGCGGTCCGCGTAGAACGTGGTGCGGGAGACCCACATCACGTCCTCGTTCTGGACCGGCACGGCCTGCAGGCCGAGCTCCAGTCCGCGGACCCGCATCTCGCCGCCGTTGAAGACCTGGAGCCCGAAGCCCGTCGACGGCGCCAGCGTCCGCTGGAGCAGCAGGTTGTCGATCGTCTTCTGGAAGCCGGTCACCTCGAGCGAGGCGCGGCCGCCGAACAGCTCGATGTCGACGCCGCCTTCGATCTCCGTCACCCGCTCCGGCTCGATGTTCGGATCGCCCGCGACGCCCGTCACGACCAGGCCGGGCAACCCTTCGATGTTGTTCGTCGCGTCCAGCGCGGTGAACTTCTGGCCGAACAACGGCTGGTTCCCGCTCTGGCCCCACGCGGTGCGCAGCTTGACGGCGTCGAGGATGCCCGGCAGCTCGTCGAACCGGTAGGACGCCGCGGCCTTCGGGAAGAGGAAGTACTTCTCCGTGTCGCCGTTCGCGCTGCTGCGGTCCGCGCGCAACCCGGCCGTCAGGAGCAGCCGGTCGTCCAGCGCGAGGAGCTCCTCCTGCACGAACAGCCCGAGATCCTTGACCCGCTCCCGCGTCTCGAAGACGATCCGGTTCGTCCCGGCGTCCACGTTCCGCTGGCCGGCAACCAGGTTGCGCGCGACGATGCGTGCGATGTTCAGGTCGCGGTCCTCGTACTGCAGCCCCGCCGAAGTCGTCGCCTGGAAGGCGCCTGACGCCGGCGTGTACGCGTGCACCGCCGTCGCCTGGAACGTCAGGTCCAGGTTGTCGCTGTTGCTCAGCAGCGACGTGCCCGGCTCGCCGTCGTCGTCTTCGAACTCGAGCTCCGGCGGCGAGAAGATCTCGTTCTCCTGCGCGAAGTAGTCCACACCGCCCGTCACACGGAAGCGCAGGCTGTGGCGCTCCGTGCGGATCGCGTCGAACGTCGCGTTGGCGCCGGAGATCAGCCGCCACACGTCCTCGTCGTTGTCGAGCAGCGCGGCCGTCTGGAGCGGATTGCTCCGCTCCAGCGGGTTCTCCGGGTAGGTGCCGTCGGGGCCGGGGCGCAGGTCCACGAAGTTCGGCGTGAACGGCAGCACCATGTAGAAACTGGTGCCGCTGTTGTCGTTGTTCGTCAGCCCGCGCTCCGCGAACGTGTGGATCACGTTCGCGTTCACGCCCAGCTCGACCCGGTCGCCCACCCGCTGGTCCAGGTTCAGCCGGATCGACTGCTTCTGGAAGCCGGTGTTCGGGATGATCCCCTCGTCGTTCTTGACGAGCCCGGACACGAAGTAGCGCGTCGCGTCGCTACCGCCGCGCAGGCTGAACGCCGTCTCCGTCGACACGTCGTTGCGCCCGGCGAGCATCTCCTCGTAGTCGTACGACGTGCCGTCGCCGTACAGATTCTCGAAGAACGCCGAGTCCGCCGCCGTCGCCTCCTCCGGGTCGAGGAACGCGGCGTACACCTCGTCCACCGTCTCGAACTTACGCGAGCCCAGTTTGTTCGACAGGGTGAACATTCCCACGCGCTGCGTCACATCGACCCGCATCTCGCCCGGACGGCCCCGCTTCGTCGTGATGATGATCACGCCGTTCGCCGCACGCGAGCCGTACAGCGCCGCCGCCGACGCGCCCTTCAGGATTTCGATGCTCTCGATGTCGTTCGGGTTGATGTCGACCACCCGGTTGACCGGCGCGTCCTGGTTTGACGCGTTCGAGCCGCCCGACGCCGACGTGATCGCGTTCGCGTTCGACGCGATCGCCACGTTGCTGATGATCACCCCGTCGACCACGTACAGCGGCTCGGATTCCGCGTTGATCGTCGAGACGCCGCGCAGACGCACCTGCACGCCGCCGCCCGGCGCGCCCGAGTTCGTCTCGATCAGCGCGCCCGCGACCTTGCCCTGCACCATCTTCTCGATCGTCTCCGACGGCACGCGCTCGAGCTCCGCCGCGTTCACCGTCGCGACCGCGTTCGCCAGGTTTCGGCGCGACACGCTCGTCGCCTGGCCCGTCACGACGATCTCGTCCAGCGCGAGCACGTCCACCTCCAGCCGGACGTCCACGCTGGACTCGCCCGGCGCGACCACGACCCGCTGCGTGCGGTAGCCGATGTTCTGGACCACCAGCACCACCTGGCCCGACGGGACCATGATCGCGAACCGGCCGTCCGCGTTCGCCTGCGTGCCCAGCGCCGTGCCCTCCACCAGCACCGACGCGCCCGGCAACGCCTCGCCGGTCGCCGACATCACGCGGCCCGTCACCTGCCGCTGCTGCGCCCACGCACTCGATGCACACACCGCCAGTGCCAGGAGCAGACCCGCCGTTCGTACGAACCGACTGATCACACCACCCTCCCATGGGTTGAGGATCACGCCCGGCGCGCCCCCCGCACGACCGGGCCAGAAAACAATCGAGCCCGCTCCCCCCGGTGCGGGGAAAACGGGCTTCGACGCCGGTTCGAACGTCCGGCATCGTTCCGACGCCGGACTCCTCCGGCCCCGGCACGACGACGCCGAGACCGGATTCAGATCATTTCGACGGGGTTCGCGCCGATCGCGCTGGCTCCCTCGGTGGCGATTCTAGTGACGCACCCGACGACGGTCAAGGATTTTCACGGCAGGGCCCGGACGCGCGCCGGGACAGCCGCGGGGATCACCTGCGGGGGAATGCCCCCGCTCCCGCCCGCGCCTACCCTACCAGACCGCCCAGCTCGTCAACGGCAGGTGGTTCTCCACGTTCATCTCCACCGTCTGCCCCGGCTGCACCAGGATCGGCTCCGTCACGAACCCGCGCGACGAGCCGATCGGGTCCAGCAGCAGACGGACGTTCGCCGTGGTCGACACGAGCCCGCCCGGCACCCGGAACAGCGCCTCGTCCATGCTCGTGACCATGCCCAATCGGGTCCGCGTCCCCCCGTTGACCAGGTACACCGTCACATCCGACCAGTTGTTGTTCCGTATCTGGAAGAGGACCTCGCGGGACGCCGGCGGCACGGCGCCGCCGCCCGCGCCCATCCCCGGCGCACAGGCGCCGACGCCCAGGACGAACGCGGCCGCGATCACGCTATGGAAAAGATGACGACGCATCGGTTCATGCTCCAACTGCGAAACGCACGACAACAGAGGCGCCACGGGGGCGCCTCGGGCTAGCGGGTGTGCCCACCCAACATCTGTTTGTGACAAGATGCGTGCCGCAGGGGCGAGGGACGCTCCGCGCGGGCATCCCTCACACCTGCGGGACGCGTACCGCGAGCGCCGCTCGCCCGGCCGCCAGCCCCGGACAAGGCGGCTTGCGGCCGGCCGGCAGTGCCGTGCCAGGCCCCTTGAACCCCCGGGCACGAGAGATGTATCATTGATCAGTGATATGACCCGCTCAGGAGAGGACGATGGACATGGTCCCGACGCAGGGGATGGCGATGGAGCCGCGGGAGGCGGCCGACGCGCCGGCGCTCGCGACGAAGGCGAAGCTGTTCCGGGGGCTCGCGGACCCGTCACGTCTGGCGATCCTGGAGGCGTTGCGAGCGGGCCCGCGGAGTGTGGGCGAGGTGGTGGAGGCGACGGGGCTGTCGCAGCCGAACACGTCGAACCACCTGGCGTGTCTGCACGACTGCGGCCTGGTCCAGCGGGAGCAGCGCGGCCGGTACGTGTACTACCGCCTGAGCGACGCGAACGTGGAGATCCTGCTGGGCCTGGCCGAGCTCCTGCTGGCGGACGTGGCCCGGGGCGTGAAGGCGTGCACGCGATACGAGGTAGCGTGAGATGAAGGACGATCCGGACGCCGGGGTTCGAGGGGATCCGGGAGCCGCGCCGGGGCGTGCGGGCCCGCGGTGCGCGGGCGCGGCGTCCGTGCCGTCGGCGGCGGGCGGGCGGCGGTTGCCGGTGCTGGGCGCATCGGGCGCGGCGGTGCCGGTCGCGCCGGCCGGGGGCCGTGCGGCGGGTGCAGCGCGCGGGGCCGGGCGGCGCGGTCCGGAGGCGGCCGGTCCGGAGGGGACCGGCGGGGTCGAGCCGCGTGCCGGTCACCCGGCGGCGGCCGGATCCGAGGTGGTCCGGCTGGGGGTCCAGGGGATGGATTGCAGCGCTTGCGCCGCGACGGTGGAGAAGACGCTGCGTGGGGTGGCGGGCGTGCGGGATGTGCGGGTGGACCTGATGGCCGGGCGGGTCACGGTGGCGCATGCGGCGGGCGCGGTGGGGCGCGGTGAGCTGGCGGATGCGATCGTGCGGGCGGGCTACCGCGTGGCGGAGGAGGCGCAGGTGGCGGCGGGGCCGGGCGGGGCGGAGGTGCGGCCGGCGGGGTGGTGGGCGCGGCACGGCCCGATGGCGCTGGTGGCGACGTCCGGCGTGTTCTGGGCGCTGTCGCTGGTGGCGGAGCGGGTGTTCGGCGCCGGCGCCGTGGCCGGAGCGCTCGCGGTGGGTGCGATCGTCGCGGGCGGGTGGACCATCGTGCCGCGGGGGGTGCGCGCGGCGCTGCGGCGGTCGCTGGACATGAACTTCCTGATGACGATCGCGGCGGTCGGCGCGCTGGTCATCGGGGAGTACGGCGAGGCGGCGACGGCGATGTTCCTGTTCGCGGTGGCGCAGCTCCTCGAGAGGCGATCGATGGACCGGGCGCGCGACGCGATCCGGGCGCTGATGGACGTCTCGCCGGCGGAGGCGACGGTGCTGCGCGATGGCGTCGAGGTGCGCGTCCCGGTCGAGGCCGTTGCGGTGGGCGATGTCGTGGTCGTGCGACCGGGCGAGAAGATCCCGGTCGACGGCCGGGTCCTGGCGGGCGCCTCCGAGGTCGACCAGTCGCCGATCACGGGCGAGTCGGTGCCGGTCTACAAGGGCGTGGGCGCGGAGGTCTTCGCCGGCACGCTGAACGGCGAGGGCGCGCTGGAGGTGCGCTCGGCGAAGCCGGCGGCGGACACGACGCTCGCGCGGATCATCCATTCGGTCGAGGAGGCGCAGGCGACGCGTGCGCCGAGCCAGGCGTTCGTGGACCGCTTCGCGCGGGTCTACACGCCGGCGGTCGTCCTGACCGCGGCGCTCGTGGCCGTGGTACCGCCGCTGGTGGGGCCGTGGGCGTGGGGCGACTGGTTCTACCGCGCGCTCGTGCTGCTCGTCGTCGCGTGCCCGTGCGCGCTGGTGATCTCGACGCCGGTCACGATCGTCTCCGCGCTGGCCGGCGCGGCGCGGGACGGGATCCTGGTGAAGGGTGGGCTGCACCTCGAGAACGCGGGGCGTGCGCGCGTCGTCGCGCTGGACAAGACCGGCACGCTGACGGAGGGTCGGCCGACGGTCGTCGGCGCGACGTCGTTCGACGGCACGGACCCGGCGGAGCTGCTCGCGCTCGCGGCGGCGGCGGAGTCGCGCAGCGCGCACCCGCTGGCGCGGGCGATCCTGCGTCGCGCGGCGGAGGACGGCATCGCGGTCCCGCCGGCGGCCGACGCGTCGGCGATCACGGGTAAGGGCCACCGCGCGCGCGTCGGCGGCGAGGAGGTGTGGGTCGGCAGCGAGCGGCTGTTCGCGGACTTCGGCGTGGACCTCGGCGCGCACCGTCCGGCGCTCGACGCACTCGCCGCCGAGGGCCGCACGGCGGTGGTCGTGGCGACGCGGTCGGCGGGCGTGGGCGGCGCGCCGCGCGTCCGCGGCGTGATCGCCGTCGCCGACCGCATCCGCCCCGCCGCCGACGAAGCGCTCCGCGCGCTGCACGCGGCCGGGATCGAGCGCGTGGTCATGCTCACGGGCGACCACGCGGGGACGGCGCGCGCCGTCGCCGACGCGCTCGGCGGGCCGGGCGTCGGCGTGGACGAGTTCCGCGCCGGGCTGCTCCCGGAGGACAAGGTCGCCGCGGTGCGGGAGCTGCGCGCGCGGCACGAGCGCGTCCTCTTCGTCGGCGACGGCGTGAACGATGCGCCGGCGCTCGCCGCGGCGGACGTCGGCGTCGCGATGGGCTCGGCGGGTACGGACGTCGCGCTCGACACGGCGGACATCGCGCTCATGGCCGACGACCTGTCGCGGCTCCCGGTCGCGATCCGGCTGGCGCGCAAGGCCGAGCGCATCGTGCGCGCGAACATCGGCTTCGCGCTCGGCACGAAGGCCGCGTTCGTCGCCCTCGCCGTCGCGGGCTTCGCCACCCTCTGGATGGCGGTCCTCGCCGACATGGGCGCGAGCCTGCTCGTCGTGGCGAACGGGCTGCGCGCGCTGCGGAGCTGAGCGGCGCGGCCGGCCCGATCCTCCCGATACAATATTCCCGATGCTCGTGCGTCTCCCTGACCGTGGACACGGAACACACGACCGAGGGAGGGAGACGATGAGATCCTCAGCCTGCATTCGAACGGCGGCCGCGCTCGCAGCCGCCCTGGCCGCCACCCCCGTTCACGCCCAGACGACCGCCGCCCCGCCCACGGCCGCGACCGAGGCGGCGGTGGTCGTCGGCCACGTCGTCCTCCGCTACGCCGTCGCCGGCCCGGCGGACGGCGAGCCGGTGCTGCTGATCGGCGGCACCGCCACGCAGCTCACGGACTGGCCGGCCGCGCTCGTGGACGGGCTGGCGGCGCGCGGTTTCCGCGTGATCACCTTCGACCACCGCGACAGCGGACGCTCGACGCACCTCGACGACGCGGGCGCGCCGGATTGGCCGGCGATCTTCGGCGCGCTGGCCGCCGGCGCCGAGCCGCCGCTGGCCTACACGCTCGACGACATGGCCGATGACGCGGTCGGGCTGCTCGACGCGCTGTCCATCGACCGCGCCCACCTGTTCGGCACTTCGATGGGCGGTATGATCGCGCAGATCATCGCCGCGAAGCACCCGGAGCGGACGCGGTCGCTGACCTCGGCGATGGCCGGGTCGGGCAACCCCGCGATCCGCATCCCGGCGGACCCCGCGCGCCTGGCCGCGGTCCCGCCGCCGCCGCCCGCGGCCGACACCGCCGCGGCGATCGAGCGGCAGGTCGCGATGTGGAGGGCACTGGCCAGCCCCGAGAACCCGGTCGATGAAGCGACGCTTCGCGCACGCATCGCGGCGGCCGTCGCCCGGGCGTACGACCCGGTGGGCGCGGAGCGGCAGGGTGCCGCCGCCGCCGCGGCCGGCGACCGCCGCGCGCAGCTCCGGACCATCCGCGCGCCGACGGTCGTCGTCCACGGCGCCGACGACCCGCTCGTCCCGGTCGAGGCCGGCCGGGAGGTCGCGAGTCTCATCCCCGGCGCCGAGCTCCGCGTCGTCCCGGGCATGGGCCACGACCTGCCGGACGCCGCGGTGCCGTCGATCGTGGACGCCATCGCGAGCGCCGCGGCGCGCGCGGCGGGACAGGGGCCGCGTGACTGACGCGCGGAAGGCCGGGCGGGCCCGTGGCGGCCATCGCGGTTCGGGCGTCGCGCCGTCCCCGGGCGGAGGCGGCGAAGTGCCGCGGCCGCAGGCGGACGCCGACGCCACGGCGGCGCACCCCGGGACCGGCATCGCCCCGGGCGGCAACGGCCCGAATGGCGACCGCATAGCCGTGGCGTTCGCCCGGGAGCGGGGCCGGCTCTGGAAGTTCATCCGCGCCCGCGTCGCGGAGCACGTGGACGCGGAGGACATCCTCCAGGACGTCTTCACCGAGCTCGTCGTCGCCTACCGGCTGGCGAAGCCGATCGAGCACCTGGGCGGATGGCTCTTCCAGGTCGCGCGCAACCGCATCACCGACCGGTTCCGCAGGCGCAGGCGCGAGGCGCCGCTCGACGACCGGCCGGCCGCGATGGACGACGACGCGCGCACGCTCGAGTCGCTGCTCCCCGCGCCGGACGCGGGACCCGAGGCCGCGTACGCGCGCCGGGTGCTGCTCGAGGCGATCGAGGACGCGCTCGCCGAGCTGCCGCGCGCGCAGCGCGAGGTGTTCATCGCCCACGAACTGGAGGGCCGGAGCTTCAAGGAGATCGCCGCGGAGACGGGCGTCGGCATCAACACCCTGCTCTCGCGCAAACGATACGCGGTGCTGCACCTGCGCCGCAGGCTCCGGTCGATCTACGACGACTTCACGGGAAAGGAATCGTTGACATGAACGCACAACGTTGGATCGCCAGGCTCACGGCGATCGCCATCGTGCTGTTGATCGTGGTCGCCGGCTTCGGCCAGGCCGTGCACCAGCTCTGGAACCTGCTCGTACCCTCGATCTTCGGGCTGCCGGAGATCACGTTCTGGCAGGCGGTCGGATTGCTCGCGCTCTGCTGGCTGCTGTTCGGCGGGCCGCGCGGGCTCGGCCTCATGGGCCGCGCCGACTGGGGGTGGGCCGACCGCTGGGAGCGGATGACGCCCGAGGAGCGGCGGCGCTTCCGGGAGGGGGTCCGCGCCATGGACTCCGCGACGCCGCGGTGAGCGGCGGAGCGCAGGTGAACCGGGGGCGGCGGCCGCGGGGCTGACGGCCGAACAGGCGACGTACCCCCGCGGCCTCGCGGCGCACCTCGCGCTCGCCGGGTTCGCGGCGGCGGCGACTCCCTTGACGCGTTGCGCCGGCCGTCGGAACATTGGTTTCGTCCTCCCGACCTCTCCCCGCCCCACCCGCATTCCCGGCCCGTGAGGTGACCCTTGGACATCGACGCCCTCGACCCATCCTCCGCGCCGGCGCCGCCTGCGATCGCGCGGACGGCGGACGGCCCGACCGGCGATGCCGGCGCCGCGGCGGCATCCGGACATGCCACCCCTCTCGCGCCCGCCTGGCCGCCGCCGATGCTGGAGCCGCTACTCGGCGCGGCCTGGCGCGCGGCCGCGGAGGCGATGGTCGCCCGCGCGCTGCTCGCGCTCGACGCCGGCCGCGTCGCCGACGCCGAGACGACGCTGCGCGAGGTCGTCTCCGTCGGCGTGCTGCTGGCCGACGCGTCGCCGTTCATCATCGACGCGCTGGCCGGCGCCGGCGTTGCCGGGCTGGGGCTGACGACGCTCCGGGCGCTCTACGCCGCGACGGGACGACCCGCGGAGGCGGAGCGGATCGCGTCGCTCTCGGACGCAGTGCAGCGCGCGGCGTCCGTCGCCGGCGGCGGTGTGCGCGCGGCATTCGCCGGCGCCGGCGGGCGCGCGGGCGCCGCGCCCGGCGCGGTCGCGCTGGACGAAGACGCGCCCCGCGCGCTGCGCTGGGCCATGGCGTCCGCGCACGTCGGCATCACCGAGTGCGGCTCGCTGCGCCACCGGCTCTTCGGCGAGTCGCAGGCGTACCGCGCGTGGAAGGAGAAGGCGCGCGCCACGCTGGTCCGGTCGCCGGGCGAGGCGGGGTTGTTCGAGGTGATGGTGGAGACGCCGGTGCGGTTCGGGCGGCGGCGCGACGGAGCCGGCGGCATCGCCGCGCTCCTGGCCCGGCTGCTGCCCGGCGGGCCGCGGTGCTCGGGGGTGTGGGCGGCGATGTAGGTCAGGGCGAGGACCGGCCCGCGCGGATCACCGCGGTCGATGTTCGTACCCCGGGCGGGACGCAGAGGTAGGACATCCGCAGGTCCCTATACCCGGTTGAATCGGTATCTCGATACCGCTCGCCATGGGTCCACAGGAGGTGCTTGCGGCCACGGTCGTCGATGTGGAGGTCAAAGGAGTATACGCGACGTGCGGTGTCGGCCGGCACTGTCGCACGCGGCGTGGCGGAGGTGGTATCTCGTTCACAGGTAGTAAGTTCGGTGTTTGCTCACCTCGGATTGCGGCGAGAGGGCAGGCGGCGATCACTCTCCCCGCCCCCGCCCGAAGATGTCCGGCACCTCCACCCTCCCCCCGCCCGCCCGCCTGGACTCCTCCGCCAGGAACGCGAGCACGTGACTCGGCAGCGAGGTCTCGAGCGAGGTCATGACGTCGTGGTGCTCGCCGGCGGTCAGGTGTTCGTGCAGCGCGTGGAGCAGCGCGAGGTCGCCGCCGCCGTGGGCGTCGGCGAAGGCCGGTAGCGGCAGCTCCTCGACGAGCCGCTCGTCCTTGCGGCCGGTGAAGTGGGAGACCGCGAGGCGGTTGCGGCGCAGGTCGCCGGAGAGCTCGGCCTCGTCGAAGTGGATCGTGATCTTGCGGGTGTTGTCGGCGGTGTGCGCGAAGAGGCCGAAGCTCGCGAGGAGCCCGCCGTCGAACTCGAGCGTCACGGTCTGCACATCGCAGACGTCGTTGTCGCAGCGCCAGACGCAGCGGCCGTACGGCCCCTCGGCGATGGCGCGGCGGCGCGCTTCGATCGACGCTTCGCCGGGCGCGACGACGTCGAACGGCCACTCCTGGCGCTCATTCAGGTAGAAGCGCGTCGCGCTGTAGAGGCACGCGTCCTCGAGCGCGCAGTCGACGCAGCGGTCGGCGGCGCCGTCGGGCGCGTGTGCCGCGGTGAAGTACTCGAGCCCGCCGAACGAGGACACCGCGGCGACGCGCCGGCCGACGAGCCAGTAGAGGATGTCGAGGTCGTGCGAGCTCTTGGTCAGGATGATCGGGGCCGACGTGTCGCTGCGCCGCCAGTTGCCGCGCACGTAGCTGTGGGCGAAGTGCCAGTGCCCGACGTTCTCCGCGAGCTGCACGTGCCGCACGTCGCCGTAGCGCCGCGAGTCGACGATCTCCTTGATCTTGCGGAAGAACGGCGCGTAGCGCAGCACGTGCGCGACGAAGATGCGGTTGCCGTGGGTGTGCTGGAGGTCGAGGAGTTGGAGGCAGTCGGGGAGGTTCGTGGCGATCGGCTTCTCGAGCAGCACGTCGTAGCCGTGGGCGGTGACGGCGCGGCAGACCTCGAAGTGCGTGGGATCGGGCGTGCAGATGAAGACGAGGTCGCCGACGCGCGGCACGCCGAGCAGCTCGTCGACGTCGGCGAACGCGCGCTGCGGCGGGATCCGGTACTTCCGCCGGAACGCCGCGCGCCGCGACGGGTCCGGCTCGACGACGCCGCGGAGCGCGAAGCCGGTGTCGTGCGTCGAGATCAGGTCGGCGAAGACGCGGTTGCCGCGGGCGCCCGCGCCGATGATGATGACGTCCTTCATGACGTGTCCGCGACCACCCTGGCATCGGGTTCCGGGCTGGGCGTCGTCGAGGCGACGCCGAGCGCGACCCTCGCGGCGCGCGTCGCCGCCATCGTCAGCCAGACCGCGAGCCCGCCGGCCGCGGTCACGGCCGTCCCGAGCCACGGACGCCCGAGGATCAGGTACCCGACGCCGAACATCAGGCCGAAGACGGCGACGTTGCCCGCGACCCAGCCGAGCGCGATCCTCGCCGCCCCGCGCCGCGACGCCGCGCCGCCCAGCCCGCCCCACCACCCCGGCGGCCGGACCCGCTCGAAGAAGCGCGCCAGGTGCTCGCGCGGCTCCGGCGGCGTCACGAACGTCGCGACCAGCGACGCCGTCGTCGCCAGCGCGACGATCGCGACCAGCAGGTACTCGTCCCGGGTGTCGGGGAAGACGGCGTAGAGCACCGGCGCGGCAACCGTTGCAACCGTCATACCGGCGATCTCGGTCCAGGCGTTGACGCGCCACCAGACCCAGCGCAGGATCGCCGGCAGGCCGAGTCCGGCGCCGAGCGCGACTAAGAACTTCCACGCCTTCTCGACGCTCCCGATCTGACTCGCGATGACGATTGCGAGCAGCGAGATCGCGACGACCGCGACCCGGCTCGCCACGACCAGCTCCCGCTGCGATGCGGCGGGCCGCACGAACCGCCGGTACAGGTCGTTGACCAGGTAGCTCGACGCCCAGTTGATGTGCGTGTCGACCGTGCTCATGAATGCGGCGAGCAGGCTGGCGAAGAGCAGGCCGAGCA
>DASVDG010000109.1:0-32788 GCA_036381255.1 Longimicrobiales bacterium
ACGCGGGCGATGATCTCGCGGATCTTGTCGCTGATGCCGCCGAGGCCGAGCAGGCTGGCGAGGAAGGAGATGGCGACGGGGAGCGCGCGGCGGAGCGCGGTGACGACGGCGGCGGCGGCGGGGCCGGTCTCGCCGCGGGCGATCGCGCCGAGCGAGTCGAGGACGGCGTTGACGAGCGCCATGATCTGCGAGCCGCGCTCGATGAAGAACATGACGATGTCGAAGATCATCTTGCACGCCTTGACGAACGTGCCGGCCGGGTTGAACAGGCTGACGACAAAGGTGACGCCGGCCATGATGATGCGTTCGATGACGAAGCTCTTGATGCCCTCGATGACCGTGGTCTTGAGGTCGGCGATGCGGTCCTTGATGAAGTCCCAGAGACCGGCGGGGCCCTGGGTGATCAGGATGCGGAAGATCTCTGCGCCCTGTTCGAGGGCGTTGACGACGGGCTCGCCGACGATCGCGACTGCGCGGGCGCGGATGTTGTCGTAGGTCAGCCCGAGCACCTGGAGCACGAGGCTGAGGATGCCGCGCAGGTCGAAGCTGTCGGGCATCTGGATGCCGGCGCTGCCGAGCGCGCCGAACAGCCAGCCCATGAGCCCCTCCTGGAGGTACGTCCCGATGTTGGCGACGAATTGCTCGAGCCCCTGGCGGACGGCGGCGATGAGGTTGCCGAGGAAGCCGATCGGGTCGGAGAGGATGGCGCCGATCACGTCGGCGGCGCGGGCGAGCACGCCGAGGAGCATGTTCTTGAGCTCGCGGATCGTCTCGATCACGCCGCGGACGGCGTCGATCGCGGCGTCGACGAGGCCGCGGTTCGCGGCGCGCATCTCCTCGATCGCGGCGTCGACGGCGGAGAGGTTCTCGTTGTAGCGCTGCGCGAGCGAGTCGATGAGCCGGTCCTGCCGGTCGTGGACGGACTGGGCGAGCTGGTCGAAGTCGGCCTGGATGTCGGCTGCGGCCTGCTGGCCGACCTCCTGGAGCGCGGCGGGCAGGCCGGCGACGTAGTCCTGGATGCGCTGCTTGCCGGCGGCGATGATCGCCATCGCCTCGTTCAGTCCGGCCGCGACGATGCCGGCGATGCGGTCGATGACCGCGTCCATCAGGCGGATGTAGAGGTTCCGGCCCTCGGTGTAGAACGCGTTGACCTCGTCCGGCAGGCCGAGGAACTTGTCGCGGATCCACCGGGCGCCGCCGGTGAGCCCGCTGTAGCGCCGGCGCTTGTAGGCGGTCATGCGATCGTCGACGTAGGTGTCGAAGCGCCGGCGCGCGTCCTCTGCGCCCGCGTCGAACGCCCGGTCGACCTCGCCGTCGAGGCGGTCGAGCCGCTCGTTGACCTTCTCCCTCGTGTCCTCGTAGATCGCGCGGATGTTCCGGAGCACTTCGGCGCGGCGGGCCTGGTCCGCCGTCTGCGTCTCCGCCTGCGCCTCGACGACGTCGGCGAACTGGTCGGTGCGCGCGGCGTGCATGCCCCGCGTCTGCTGCGCGGCGTTGGCGGCCGCCTCCTGCCGCGCGCCTTCGAGCACGGCCGCCTCCTGCTCGCGGTAGGCCGCCGGCCGCTCGGCGGCGTCCTGCTGCGCCGCCTCCTTCGCCTCGTACGCCGATTGGAACTCGGGCTCGTTCGACTTCTGGACCAGCTCTTCGGTGATCGGCGGGTCGTTGCTCGCGGCGACGTCGTCGATCTCGCGGCTCTGGTCGGCGAGCGAGACCTCGGCCTCAGTCTTCGGCTTCGGCGCCGCGGCCTCGGCGCCGATGTCCGGCGGCGGCGGGCCGGGCGGCGTCGGCGGCAGCGGCTCGACCGGCTTCGGCTCGACGCCGCTCGTGTCCGGCGTCGCGTTCGTCGTCTCCTCGACCGGCGCCTGCGTCGCCTCCTTGCTCTCCGTGACCTCCCCCGCGACGTCGTCCTTGAGCGACGCGGTCTTGTTGCTCTCCTTGAACTCGTCCGCCTCCTCGAGGCTCCTGGGCGCGATCGCCGCGACCCGCTCCATCAGCGCGCGTTTGAACGCCTCCTTATCGAACGGCGCGGGCTCCTGCTCGGCCATGCGGCCGACCTGCCGGCCGGCGGCGGCATCCTCGACCTCCGTCGGCGGCCCGGGCGCGGCCGCCTGCGCCTCGGCCGCCTTGCGCTGGGCGGGCGAGTTGTGGCCCTGGCTGCGGGCGACCGCGCGGGCACGCTCGAGGACGGCCTGGAAGGCGGGGTCCTCCTCGGGCGACGCCGGCGCGCGCTCGGCGGCGGGCGCGGCGCCCCCTTCCGCGGGCGCGGCGCCTTCCTCCGTCGCCGTCTCGTCGGCGGGCGCCGCCTCGGGCGGTGCCGCGGCCCCGGCGTCGACGGCGCCGCCGCCCGCGGCCGGCGCGGCGCCCATCTCGACCGCGCCGCCCTCCGGCGCCTCGCCGGTCATCTCCGGCGGCGTGGCGGAGGCGGGCTCGGGCGCGGGTGGCGCCGCCGCCGGCGCCGCCGCGGCGCCCGCCGGCTCGGCGATGGGCTCGGCGCCCGGAGGGGGCGGGGGCGGTGGTGGGGCGGGGGGACCCGGTGCGCTCGCGGGCTCGGGCGCGGCCTCCGCGGCGGATGCGGCATCGGGCTCGACCCGCGGCGCGGCGGCCCCGCCGGCGGGTGGCGCGGCCGGCGCGACGGCGGGTTCGACAGTCGGTGCGGGGGTGGCCGCGGGCGTGGGTGCCGCGATGGAGGCGAGGGTGGGCGCGGTCTCCACTGCGGCGGCGATCGCCGCGACCGGCTCCGGGGTTGCGCGGGGTGGGGGCGGCGCCTCGGCCTCGGGGACGGCGGGTGTTCCCGTCTGCGGCTCCGGCGCGGCGACTTCGGTCCCGGCCGCCGCCCCGGCCGCGCCCACGGGCGAGCCAGCCTGCGCGCCCGCGGCGCGGCCGCGGGCGCGAAGCTGCGCGACGAGCTGCACCGCGTACGCGTTGCCGTACGCGGTCTGCACCTGCGAGACGATCGCCGGCGCCGCGCCGAGCGTCGCGGGCGGCGCCCCGGTGAGGCGCGCGGCGAGGTCGGATGGGGTGAGCGCGGGTGAGCGGTCGGGCAGGGGTGTTTCCTCAGGCCCGAACGCCGGTGCATCCGCGGGCGCAGGCGCCCGGTCGGGAGGCAGCTCCGACCGAAGCGCCTGCCGGGTGGCCGCCGCGGTGTCGGGCACGGATCGCTCAGGGCGTCGCCGTGCGGTGGCGCAGCCACGCCACGGCGATCAGGACGAGGATCACGATCGCGAGCAGGACGAGGAGCCAGGGCCCCGAGGGGATCATTCCCGACCCCAGCGAGACCTGCGGCGCGATGATCCCTGCGACGCTCACCCGGACCCGCGGGTTGCTGCCCTCCGGGAACTGGACGAGCTGGCCGTACGACCCGTCCAGCAGGTCGAACTTCTCGCCGAGCGTCTCCGCGCCGCTCACCTCGAACGTGATGGCGTCGGCGCGACCGATGCCGTAGTAGTTCCCTTCCGCATCCCTCGGCGTGAATCGAACGATGCGCCGTTCGAACCCTGACGGCGGCTCCGTCGCCAGGATCCGGGCGACCGTGCTGTCCATGAACTCGTGGACCCGGGGCCGTTCCCACTCCACGGCGTCGGCCACCAGCTCGGGGGTCAGCGCGACGTCGACCCACTGGCTCAGCCGAATGTGGCGCTGGAAGCAGGCGCCGAGCTTCGTCACGCCGTTGACGAGGATCTCCACCGCGTACAGCCCGGCGTGGCGGGCTTCGGCGATCGAGGCCTGGAAGGCGAGGTCCGACACGCCGCTCCGGACCGGCGCCGCGGCCGCCATCGTCCGCGGCCGCACCTGCGGCGCAGGACCGGGGAGGCGCGAGAAGTCGATCTGCTGCGTCGTCCTCTCGATGGGCAGCGGCACGTCCATGAGATGGGTCAGCGCGTACAACTTCTTCTCCGCGAGTGCCCGGCTGCCCTCACCGATGTACTCGGGCACGCTGTCGATCAGCGCGCGGCTCACGTACGTGGTCGCGAGGAAGTTGTTGAAGGAAGCCGCCGGCGCGCTGACCTGCGCGGTCACGTCGAGGTTCCCGAGGTAACGCGCGCCGTCCGCGACGCGGAGCGTCAGCTGGCCCGGCTGGAGAAGGCCGGGGAGCGTGAAGTCTGTCCCGACCCGTGTCGGCGTCTGCGCGTAAACCTGGTACGAATACCAGGTGGCGACGTTGCCGTGGATCCGCAGCGTCCAGGTGCCGGCCCCGTTCTCGCCGGCCAGCCTCGCCCCCCGGACCACGAAACCGGCGAACGTCTCGCCGGACACGAAGCTGATGTTCGGGTCGGTTGCGGCGGTCGACGAGGTGATGATCGCGCCCGAGGGGTCGCGCAGCGTGAGGGAGATGGCGTTCTCGTCGCGGGCCCGCCAGTGCACGGAAAACACGACCTGCCGGATTGTTTCGTCGACGCAGACGTCGTGCTCCTTCAGCTCGCCCGCGGCGACGCTGGACGTCGGATCCGCGAGCGTCTCCAGATCGAGCGCGTCAGCCAGCGCGTTCTTGAACTGTTCCTGGAGCTCGAGGTCATCGGTGACGTTCGCCGGATACGCTTCGCCACCCGTGTTGTCTGCGAGCGCCTGGAACGTGTCGATCCACCCTGCGTACGTCGCGCCGTACGGGATCGTGTAGAACGGAATGCCGGCGTTCTTGAAGGTCTCCCAGGTGTACCAGGCGGCAGGCGTGGGCCGCTGGCCCGAGTCATTGCAATTGTGCTGGCCGTCCCCGAAGTGGAAAACCGCTGCCCGCTCGTATTCCGCGCGATCGGACAGCTCGCTGTACACCCTCGATATGCCCGTGGCCATGGGCGTCAATGGGCCGGACGACGACGGAGTCAAGAGGTTGGTCGCCACGCCGACGTCCAGGTGGTTGTAGAACGACGCGATGTTGTTCCTGATCTCGTCCGGCGGGATCCATTCCTGACTGGACGGGCACGTCCCCGTCCCGTTCGGATAGCTGTAGAGGCTCAACCGGGCATCGGGTAGGATCGCCTCGTAGAGCTGGGCCAGCTCGAGGGCGGCCAGGCGCGCGTACCGGATCTTCTGCTCTTCGGGGTTGTTGGTAAAGCTCCCGGCCGTGTCGCCCAGCATGCTCCCGGACAGATCCAGTAGCATGGCGGAGGTGAGGCGGACGCCCGTCGTGTTGGTGAGGTTGAGCTGGATGTCGTCGGCCGGGTCGGCCGTCTCGAGCGTCACGGTGAGGTCCGGGACGGGGCCGAGGTCTTGGGGCTTGACGGTGATGCGGCGGCTGAACGTTCCGGTCGGCAGCACGGTCAGCGGCGGGCTCGGATAGTTCTCGATGTCGTACGCGCCGGACGGTGCGCTGACCGGATTCGCGGCCGTGATCTGTAGCGGGCCGGTCCCGACGTTGACGAACGCCCACTGGTGGTCCGGGACGTACTCGTCCGAGAGATTGATGTGGACATCGCCGAAGGCGAGGTTCGTCGGATTTTCGAATGGCGTGTAGGATTCGAAGTCGGTCAGGTCGTCCTGCGGGTCGATCAACCGGGGCCGGGTCACGATGGCCTCGACCGCCGCCTCCCCCGTCCCCTCCGCCCAGAAGCCGATGAAATGGACGGTCGAGCCGGTCGGCTTGGCCTGGATCGTCCAGAGCTCCGAAGCGGCAAAGTCGTACGCGTTGTCGTATTCGATCGTGACCTTGATGAGCCGGAACGAGCCGGAGGCCGTGGGCTCGGTCGCGCTGAGATCGCGCACGCGCAACGTGGCCATGGTGGCGGCGGTACCTTCGTCGAGCAGGGCCACGTTGCCGTCGCTGATCTTGAAGTCCTGGAGGTCCGATGGCATCAGGAGCCGCAGCTCCAGGTCGGTGGCGACGTCGTCCACGAGGAACTTGGCCACGACGACCCGGTCCGTTACGGTGCCCACCGGGGTGTTGAACGTGAACAGGTCGGTGATGGTCGCGGGCGGGACCTCCTTCTCGACGATGTCCTGGGCCATTGCCGCCCCGGGCGCGACGAGCGCCATCGCGACGGCCTGCGCGAACGCGGGGATGCGACGGATGCGTGACATGGTGTGCCTCCCTGTTCAGTCGTCGTACTCGAAGTCGCTCGTGGCGACGCCTCCACCGAACTCCAGCTCCAGCGTGACCACCTCATTCGCTCCCCAGGTGCCGCGGGGGGGCACGGTGAAGCGAACCACCTGGTGCCCGCCGATCGGCGAGCGAGTGATGATGTTCAGCCCGTCCTTCGTGTCGGTCGGGTCGGACTTCCTGCGCAGCCGGATCACGGTCCCGACCGCCGAGACGTTGGCGCCAAGGCCGCTGTCGTGAATGTCGTCGCCGATGACGTCGACGAGGCCTCCCGACGCCTGAGCGGACGGGGCGAGGTTGATGATGTTGGGATTCGCCGCGGGCGGGCTCACGGTGACTCCGACGGAGCCGGTCACCGCGCCCACGGCGGCCGTGATCGTGGCGTTCCCCGCGCTCACCGCGGTGAGCAGGCCGGAGGCGTCGATGGTCGCGGCCGGATCGGAGCTGCTCCACGCGAGGCCGTCGGCGGCGGTGAGCGCGCGGACGCTGGAGTCGGAGAACGTCCCTTCCGCCGTCAGCGTCACCGTGTCGCCTTCGGTGAGCGTCAGCGGTCCGGCCGGCGAGATCGCAATGCTGACCAGCGTCGCGCCGCCGCCGCCGCTGCTACCGACCAACACCGCCCGCAGCCTTGCCACCTGCCGGTCCGCGGTGCTGACGGTCATGGTGTCGAAGTCGACGGAGCCGAGCACGATCAGCGGATCGCCGTCGGCCGTGAACTTGTCCGGGCCGGTCGGTTCCGTGGGGTGGAGCCGGATCTCGGCCGTCTCCTCGACGCGCGAATTCTCGCTGCCGGATCCGAGTGGAACGGGCTCGGTTTCGTTCTCGCTGAAGTTGACCGTGACCCAGACCGTGGCGCCGGCGGCGAAGGTGTCGCTCAGGTCGAAGATCGGTGAGTCCTCACGCAGGATGATCTCCCGCGACTCGAACACGTCGTGGTTCGCGCCGATCGCCATGCCGCGGAGGACGCGGATCCGTTTGTCGGCCGGGTTGCCCGGCGATTCCGGCGCGATCGTCAGGTCCGAGGACGTGACCTGCACCACGCCGTCCTCGAAGAGGACGTAGTTGATCCGACGGCGCATGTGGATGCCGTACGCCTGCTCCTCCCTGAACTCTTCCTGCCTCAGGAATTGGCCGTTGAAGAACCGGACGCGCCGGATCGGTGGTTCCATGTTGCGACTCCAGTTCGGTCAGGGTGTCGAGTTTGCCCAGATCAGTGTGTCCTGCCCGACGGTCGAGCGCTCGGCGACGATGATCCCGGGCGCGCGGGCGTCGAGCATGTAGTAGGTGTGCGCCGGTTTCTCGAGGTCGAGGATCGCGCGCGTTCCCGAGATCAGGTTGTTCCAGACGTCGAAGTCGAACGGATTCGGCGGGAAGCCGTGGCGGATGCGCACGCGGAAGAAGTACGCGGGTGCATCGGCGATGAACGTGTCGACGCCGACCGTGGTGTTGTCGATGCCGAGTGTGATCCCGCCGTCGGGCTCGTCGATCGTGACCTCGTCGCCGACGAAGGTGTTGAGGTAGTCCTGTAGGCCGTCGCGCGTGCCGCGGCGGCGGTAGAGCGGGACGATGCGTCGCGTCCACTCGCGCCGCTTGCCGAGGTCCCAGTTCTGGTCGAGCGCGAGCGCCACCCAGGACGCGAGGTAGTCGAGGAAGGCGGAGCGCAGCGGGGCGCCTTCCGGCGCGTTCGGATTGTCGACCGGCGTGAGCGCGGGGTCGAGCGTCTCGGGGAAGCGCTCGATCGTCTCCTCGATCCCCTGGACGCCGAAGCGGTCGCGCGCGTCGGCGCGGCCGGAGAGCAGCGCCTCGAAGATCTTGAGGAACTCGCCGAGGAACGGCGGCTCGCCGCCGGGCCCGGCCGCCCGGAACAGTTCCGGCAGGTAGCGCAGGTAACTGCTGGGTCCGTTCGCCACGGTCTCCCTCCTAGGCGCGGATCAGGGCGAGCGTGAGCCGCTCGAGCAGCGGCAGGTCGTACGGGCCGAGCGCGACGTTCCCTTCGGCGTCGGCAGGCGTGAGGTGCAGCGACGCGACGTGGTCGACGCCGTCGGCGTCCTCGAGGAGGCGGTATAGCTGCGAGCGGTAGACGTGGCGGCCGAGCGGCCAGCCGCGGCCGTCGGCGCCGCCGGTCAGCAGGCTCAGGAAGCCGTAGACCCGCTTTCGGAGCGCCTGCTCCATGTCGGCCACGTTGCGGTGGTTCTCGATCGCGACCGTCGCATCGATCGAGAACGCCTGCAGCGTCGGCGCGCGCTCTACGAGCCGGGTGGTGATCAGGCGACGCCGGTCGAGGAATCGCTTGAGCCGCTCCCAGAGCCCGGGCGGCAGCGCCACCATCGCCTCCTTCGTCGCGCGCGGCACCGTCTCGTCCTGGAAGACGGCCTCGTCGAAGTGCGGCGCGCCGGGGAGCAGCACCAGGGTGACGTATCCGGGTGCATCCACATCGAGACCGAGTTCGGGCGGCGACGGCGGTCGGCGGTTGAAGACGACAGCCGTGCGGGCGATCTCCGGCTGGTGGTTCGACAGGCGCTGGAACGCGTTGAAGTCCTCGAGCGCCGCGCGCTCGAAGTCCCGTTCCGTCACCAGCCGGTACGGCGCGCGGAAGCGGGCGAGGCCGAGCTCCTCGCGGCGGTCGGGCGGGAAGAAGTTCTCGCCGCCCTCGGCGTCGCCGTTGCTCACGTTGACGACCCTGATGCCCGGCGGCGGCACGTAGTTCAGCACGTGCCGCACGTCGCCCTCGCGGACGGTGAGCGCGACGGGGCCCTCGAGGAGCCGGTAGCGGACGCACTCGATCAGCGTGCCCTCGGGCGGGATCGCGCCGAACGTCCCGTCGCCGAACCGGATCCGCATCTCGGACGGCTCCACCGCGTAGTGTGGGGCCCCGGAGGGCGTCGCACGGGACGCCCCCGTGCGGAGCGAGGCGACGGGCGTCCAGATGGCGCCGCCGACCCGGACCAGCGGGTTCGGCTCGTACCCGGCCGTGCGGTGGACGAAGTCGGTCAGGAGCGGCGCGGGCTCGTCGGCGGCCAGTCCGAGCGCGGCGCGGGGCGGGCGCAGCGTGAACGTCTGGTCCGGCGTGCCGTCGCTCACGCCGAGCGGCTCGTTCGTGACCTCGAGGATCGCCCGGGCCGTGGTCGTGCCGCTCGCCTTGATCCCGACCGCGGGGCGCCGGATCTCGAGCGGGCGGAACGTCTCGAAGACGTGGCGCCGGCCGTCGACGTAGTCCGTCGCGAGCTGCGTCCCGGCGTCGATCGTGACGGACTCCGGCCCGGCGGGGTCGGTGAACTCCACCTCGAACTCGACCTCCACCGTCACCGGCTCCGGCGGGTCGATCAGGAAGTCCAGGAACTTCTGCCGGTGCGAGGGCGGCACCTGGTCCATCCGGTAGAGCGCCATCTCGCCGAGCCAGCAGAACAGCTCGAGGAGCATGATTCCCGGGTCGGACGCGTTGTGGTCCGTCCAGGCCCCGGGCGGGATCTGGCGGCGCAGCACGTCCAGGAGCTGCTCGTAGGTGCGGTCGTCCAGGCTGGGGATCCGGATCGCCATGGCGCTCAGACGGTGGTGATGATGTGGGTGCCCGACGACGGGAGTCGGTCGGGGCCGATGCGGAACTCCTCCGCGCCCGGCCGCGCGGGGAACTCCGCCTTCAAGACGTAGTCGACCTCGTCGATCCGCTCGAGCAGCGCATGGACCTCGGACAGGTACACGGGTCGTCCGAAGCCGTAGCCGCGCCCGTCCTCGCCGCCGGTCAGCGGGTGGAGGAACCGCTCGAGCGCGGCCGTGGCCTTGCGCACGACCACGCTCGCCAGCTCGGGGCGCGTCGGCACGAGCGTGGCGTGGACGTCGACGGCCTCGTAGTCCGGACCCTTGACGTGGTTGTCGCCGGCGATGTTCGTGAGCGCCGTCTGCGCCAGGAACTCGCGGATCTTGCGGATCAGCCCGGGGCTCGGCTGCGGGCGGCGCGCGGCGCTCGCGGGCACCACGACGACGGTCACGCCGCCGGCCTTGAACGCGAGCCCGCCGGGCGCCGGCGCGGTGGTCGGCAGGCAGCGCACGCGCGCGACGTGACTGAAGCGCTGTCGCACCAGCCACTCATAGTCCTCGGTGGTGACCGGTCGGCCGCGGCTCTTCAGGACCTGCGGCCCGAACTCTTCGAGCTGCGCCAGCGTCCACGCCGATGCGCCCGCCGCGGCCGCCTGCACGTTGAACACCCCGTCGATGAACGGGAGCGTGGTCTTCAGCTCCTTGATCGCGAGCGCCGGCGCGGCGTGGTTCGCCTCCGCGCCGCCGCCCGTCCGGAAGTCGCGCAGCACCAGGTTGTCGCGTCCGACCGGGGGGATCAGCCCGTCCGTGCCGTTGCCGAACGCGAGGATCCCCGCGACGCTGTCCAGCGTGTAGTGGCGGCTGCGCGGGCCGGAGCCGGCGAACGTGGGCGTGCGGCGCCAGCGCACCCAGACCTCGCGCTCGCCCGCTTCGTTGGTGCGGACGTCGACGACGGCGATCGGCGCGGATTCGTTCGGGTTCGCGGCGCGCGCCGCCGCGTGCTCGCGCTCCAGCGCGCGCAGCTCGTCCTGACTGGGGATCTCCGGCTCGCGGACCCACAGCTCGCCGGCCAGGACGGGTGTCCGGATGAGCGTGAAGACCTGGTCCGGCTCGCCGTTCGAGGAGCCGACGAGCTGCTCCGCGCGCGTCGTCCGGTTGTCGGCGAGGACCGTGTTGAGGTAGACGCCGCGGACCGCGGGCGGGTGGTCGTAGCGGCCGCCGGCGAGCCGCGCGCGCAGCCACCGCCGCGCCGCCGGGTCGGCCGCGCCGTCCGCGCGCAGCCAGGCGAACGGCTGGACGGGCGCGGCATCCGCGGGCCCGTTGAATGCGACCGTGCCGCTCGTCGTCAGTTCGAGCGTGTCGTCGACGACGCCGAGCGCGACCCACCCCGCGTCGGCGCTCCAGTACTCCCACGCGAGGCGCGGGTCGCCGCCCTCGATCGGCGAGTCGAGCGAAGATGCGGGCGCGGCGAGGTCGAAGAAGAGGCTGAGCGGCTCGGGGTCGAACGCCCGGTCGAAGCCGAGGTAGAGCGCGGCGTCGGCGCCGAAGATCGATCGGCCGGCGATCGTGCGGCTCGCGACGTCGCGGAACGGATCGAACGGCGTCGGCGTCCCGCAGTGGTCGACGAACTCGAACGCGTTCAGCGTCTTCACGTGCCTGATCGGAACGGCGGCCGAACGGGGCACGTAGCTGAGCTGGACGCCCTCGATCACGGGCGGGAAGAAGAGCGGCCCGATGAACCGGGGCGACGCGCCGTCCACGAGCACGCCGTCACTGCCGTACGGCGCCTCGCTGAGCAGGAGCACGCGCATCCAGTGGCCGCTCACGCCGTGCACCTCGCGGCGGCCGATCCGGTCCTGGAAGCCGGAGCGGGTGACGGACGCGACGGACGCGACCGGGCTACCGTAGAGGAACGTACCTTCGGACGCGTTCTCGCCCGGCGGCGCGGTCGTCGACGTGGCGGTGACGGTGGTGCCGGACGGGTCGGTCGTGACCTCGAACTCGTGCACGACCTCGGCCAGCTCCTGCCAGGCGCCGTCCGCGTCCAGGAACTGCCAGACGGCGCGGGTGACGAGCGTGGTCGACGGCACGCCGTCGTACTGCGCCTGAATGTCGGCCGTCGTGTGCGGCCGGATCGTGAAGCTCAGCGTGACCGACTCGACGTCGGGCGCGAAGGCCGCGTCGCTCGCGAAGTAGAACGCGTCGCCGTAGGCCGGTCTGCGGCCGAAGGGGTGGTACGGCCGGGACAGGTCGATCGGTTCGACGTTGTAGAACGCGGCGTCGAAGCGGGTCAGCGGCTGCGACGGCGCGGCGGCGCTCGCCTCGATGGCCGAGATCTTCGGCGCCGGGTACGCGGCATCGAACTCGCCCGTGAAGTGCGCGGCCAGCCAGTGGTCCTCGACGCCGTCGACGGTCGTCTTGCCGACGCCGGACAGGCGCTGGAACGTGAACGTGACCCGGTCGGCGCCGGCGACGACGACGGGCGCGGGGAGGTCGACCCAGTCCTTCGCCTCCTCGTCGTAGCACCGCCAGACGACGTCGCCGGGGAACGCGCCGCTGGCGAGATGGAGCGTCACGCGGACGTCCGCCTGGTCGGGCCGGGAGAACAGCGTCGCGCTGCCGATGTAGAGCACGTGGTCGACGTCCTCGAGCTCGGGCTCGCGTTCGTCGAAGACCGCGACCGACGCGGCCGAGGCCAGCGCATCGGCATCGGGCGGGACGGCGGGGATCGGCAGCTCGACGAACCGGTCGGCCGCCGGCAGCACGGCGATGATGCGTTCGAGCACGGCCGGCGTCGCGAAGAAGTCGCGCCGCGTCTCGAACACGAGCGCGTCGGACTTCTCCGTCTGGGTCGTGGCGACCTGCGTCCGTGCCGGGACGCGCCCGCCCAGCGGCGCGCGTTTCGAGACGACGAACGTGACCGGCGCCTCCGCGGGCGCGCCGGGGAACCGCTCGACGCCGGTCAGCTCGAGGAAGGACAGGAAGTTGTGGCGCGGCATCCCGTTGAGCCGCTCGATGAGCAGCTCGGCCAGCCGGGCGAACAGCTCGATCAGGCGGTGGCCGGGGTCGTCGGGGTCGCCGGCGCCGGTCCACGCGGGCGTATAGAGCGGCGCCAGGTCGTCGACCGCGGTCGCGACGATGTCGTCGCGCGTGCGTGGATCAAGTGGCGGCGCCTTCACGGCCCGACTCCTGGAGGTAGAAGGGGTAGACGAGGTTGAAGCGGCTGTTCGTCGCGCGGACGCGGTACTCGATGTCGATGTCGAGCACGCCGGCCATCGCGTCGCGCGGCTCGGCGCGTACGCGCAGCACGTCGATGCGCGGTTCCCACGCGGTGAGCGCCTCGGTCACGTAGCGCGCGGCCAGCGCGCGGGTGTTGGAGTTCAGCGGCGCGAAGACCAGCTCGCGCAGGCGGCTGCCGAAGTCGGGGCGCATGACGCGCTCGCCGCGCGCGGTGCCGAGCACGATCAGGATCGCTTCGCGGATCTTCGCCTCCTCCGCCTCGTACGTCAGCCGGTCGCCGACGAGCTCTACGGGGAACTTCCACCCCCGGCCGAGAAATTCCTTGCCCATGGGATCCGCGTCCGGTCACTGGATCGGGCCGACGATCGGCGGCGCCGGCTGCACGAACGGGACGTCCACGACGATGACCATCCGGGCGCCGGCGTCGAACGCGTCGGCCAGGCGGTCGGCCTTCTCCCTCGCGCCGCCGCCGCTGTCCGCGAAGATCGCCGCGAGCGCGGGCACGAGCGCGAAGTTGCCGGGCGCCGCGGTCGTGCCGGCCGCCGTGGGGCCGGCCCACGCCATCGACTGCCAGAAGACCATCACCCCCGCCGTGATCGCGGCCGCCGCCGCCTCGGCGTCCATCGCGGCGAGCGCGCCGGTGAAGGCGCCGACGAGGATGCCGAAACCGGCCGCGGCGTTCACCGGCAGGCTCCCCGCCGCCGACAGCGCGCCGCTCGCGTAGGCGTGGTATGCCCGGGCCCACCGGAGCCCCGCCTCGGCGGTCGTCGACGGCCGGGACTGGAACACGTCGGCCAGCGCATCGGCGAGCGTGGACCTCGTGAGCGCCATCTTCACACCGTCTTGTGCTGCGAGCTCAGGTGCGTGCCCGGCGTCATCTGCTGCGTCGGCGGGCCCGACGGGCCGACGCCCGTCGGGTGCGTGTGCGCGTTGAAGAGCGCCATGAACGCGTCGCCGAGCACGAGCGATTCGGACGCGCCGGCGCCGCCGATGCGGATGGCCGAGCTCTCGATCACGATCCCCGACGAGGAGAGCTCGATGCGGTGCTCGCCGGACCGGTCGGCGATCACGATCTTCTCGGCGCCCGGCGAGTCGTCCAGCACGATCTCGTGGCCGCTGCGCGAGCGGATCAGGCGGATGTGGTTGTCGCCGTCCGGGCCGTGTTCCGGCGGCGGGTCGGCCGCGCTCCACACGCCGCCGATCACATAGGGGAAGCGCACGTCGCCGTGCTCGAACAGCACGAGCACCTCGTCGCCGACCTCGGGGCGGAACACGATGCCGCGCTCCTTGCCGGCCATGGGGCTCATGACCCGCGCCCAGGGGCTCTCGACGTCGTCGCCGAGCCAGGGGTAGCGGACCTTGACGCGGCCGAGCGCGTCGGGATCGTCCGTGCTGGTGACCACGGCCGGGGTCACGCCGTAGATGCGGCCAGCCGTGGGCTCGAGCGTCAGATCGGCGGCGAGGAGTTCGGCGACGTTCATGCGGCGTTCCTCCGGGCGTCGAAGCGGGTGATGTATCCGAGGTCGGGCGTCACGCGGTGCTCGGCCTTGACCACGTAGTACAGGCCGCTGAAGCGCTCGCCGAGTCCGCGCAGGTCGACCGTGCTGCCGGCGCGGATCGTCGGGTCGCCGACCGCCTCGCCCACGCCCGCGACCAGCTCGAGCGTGCGGTCGTTGAACAGCGCCTGCGCGATCTGGTCGGCCTCGGCCTGCGACTCGACCGGCAGGTCGACCGTCGCGTCGGCCGCCGCGCCGAACGCGTCCTCGGCGATGCGCGCCCCCGAGGCCGTGCCCTTCATCAGCGTCGTTTCGACGCCCGTGCGCGCGACGCCGAGGATCGCTTCCTTGGACGCGGGGTTCCAGCCGCGGACCGCGAGCTCGCTGACCTGCCGCGCCGTCGACAGCCGGACGTCGAACCACTTGAGGTCGCGCATGTACTCGAGTGTGCGCGCCTCGGCCCGGTCGTTCGCGGCCGGCCGGAACACCAGCGTGCGGTCCGTGACCACGACCTCGTAGCGGATCCGCTTCGCGCGCTGCATGAGGAAGTCGATGTCGCTCAGGTTGTTCTGCAGCACGTACGGGTGCACGATCACGCTGTCGGTCACGTCGGCGCTGAGGCCGAGCGCGGCGGCGATCTGCTCGGCGATCTGGCTGTCCTTCACCTGGACGTATGCCCGGGTCCGGCGGCCGCGACGCAGGCGGTGCAGCCGGTCGAAGCCCTGGATGTGGAGCCGCGCGGCCTGCTCGTTCGAGTAGGCGACGCGCAGCGCCGTGATCTCGCCGACCATCACGCGATCGAGCTGCCCGGCGTAGCCCAGCTCCACCGTGATCTGGTTGCCGGGCCGGGCGTGCACCGAGTCGATCCAGCGGAGCTGCTGGTCGGCCGGGTCCAGCGCGCCGACCACGATCTCGAAGCGGTCGCCGCCTTCGGCGTACTGGCAGACCGAGACCTCGAGCACGTCGGCGTCGAGCTCCGGCGGGATCTCCGCGCCGTCGATGAGGATCCGTCGCTCCGGGCTGGTGCGCTCCTGGGTCATGGGCGGTCCGCCTCGTCGCGTCTCACGTGAGCGTGGGAATCGTCAGCACCATCCCCGCGGGCAGCTCCCGCGGGTTGTGGATCCCGTTCCGCCGCGCGATCGGCCGCCAGCGGCGCGGATCGCGGTAGAACACGCCGGCGATGCCGCTCAGCGTGTCGCCCTCCTTGACCACGTACGCCTTGGTGTGGTCCGGAGAGTTCGGCTCGTTCGCCTGGAGCTCCTCCTCCGGGAGCGTGAACTCGAGGAACACGCACGTGAGCTTCGCCCGCACCGGCGTGCCGTCGCCGAGGAACAGGACGAACTGCTGCGTGAGCGACAGCAGCACGCCGGTGAACGGGAAGTCGGCGTGCGGCCCGCCGGGCGCGCCCTGCCCCCAGCTGATCGTGACCTTGGGCGGCCGGTGCACCTCGCGGTTGAACACCAGCAGCCCGGCGATCTTGCTGGTGTGCTCGCGCACGTCCGTTCGGCTCTCGTAGGTGTCGAAGAACAGCTCCATCGACAGCTTCTTCCGCTCGCCGCCGGTGTAGTGCAGCTCCGGCTTCTGGCCCATGCGGTCCTGGTCGGTCCACTTCGACGCATCCTCGATCGAGTACTGGGTCGGGTTGAACAGCACGGAGAACGTCTCCCCCGTGTCCTCGTTGCGAATCGAGAGCTTCTCCAGGCGTCCGCTCACGGGTTCACGCTCCTCCCAGACGTTCGCGCTCGAGGATGATGTCGTCGTAGAGCTCGGACCGGATCGTCTCGCGCAGTCGCCGGCTCACCGCCGCGTCGATCCGCAGGGCGCGTTCGACCTCGCGGCGGACCGTCCGTTCGACGTCCACCCGCATGGACTCGCGCAGCGTCTTCTCGATGCGCTCGACTACCGGCGGCTCGGGCGCCGCGCGCGTCGCGGGCACGGCCGCGGCCAGCGGGCGCGGCTGGGGTGCGAACGCGGTCCGCCCGGGCGCCGGGTGCGTGCGCTCCGCCGGCGCGCGGCGCAGCGGCTCCATCCGGATCGGCGCGACGGGCGCCGGGGCACGCGCCGCGCGTCGGCCGGGCGCCGGGGCGCCGGCAGCCGCCCGCGCCGCCGGCCGCGCCGCCGTCGCCATCATCGGCGGGCGGACGACGAGCGTGCGCACGGCCGGCGGCTGCGGCGGCTGCGGCGCGGCGGGCGGGCGGGCGGACCGGCCGGGGCCGGTGATCGCGGCCGGCGGTACGGCGCCGCGCTCATCGCGACGCGTGCGTCGCGCCGGCTCGTGGACCCGGCGCGCCGGCGCCGCCCACCGACGGACGGCCGGCGGGCGCGGCCACCCGGCGATCCGGCCGGGCGCGGGGCGTTCGGTGCGGGTCGGCGTCCCGCGCGGCGTGGCCGGCGCCGGCGGCGGGCCGGAACGGAGCGCACCGCCGCGGCCGGCGGGTGCGGCGTGGGCGGGCCGCGCGCCCGGGCCGCCGCGGGCCGGGAGCCGCACGAGCGTCCGGAGCTGGAGCCGGGACGCCGTGTGCCGGACCAGCCGCTCGCGTGTCGGGCCCTGCCGCTCGATCACGGTGCGCCGCCCCGGCCGTCGGGCGCGGTGGACGTGGACGTGCGTGTCGCCGAGCCGCAGGCGGAGCCGGGCGTGCAGCGAGATCCCGAGCGGGTCGCCGCCGCGCCGGCCGGGGCGCGCGAGCTCGAAGGCGAGCGCCGGGCGTCGCAACGGGCGGCGCAGCGTGCGCCGGGGTGCGTAGCGCCGGGCGCGCGCCGCGCTCGTCCGCCACCGCGCGGCCGCCGCGGCGCGTCGCCGCATGCGGTGCCACGCGCGGTGCCGGGAGAGGGGCGCCGCGCCGGCGCCGGTCCGGCCGCCGGACCCGGCGCTCACGCGGCCGCCCCCTCGCGCAGGAGCGAGTAGTAGCGTCCGAAGTCCGACTTCGTGCAGGTCTTCCCCATCTTCTCCAGCTCCCGGCGCGTGGCCAGGATCACGTGCTCCATGCCGACGCGCCCGCCGTTGCCGGCCGCGAGGAACGCGGCGGCGAGCGCGATGTTGCGGATGTTGCCGCCGCTCAGCTTGAACTGTCGCGCGAGGAAGGGAAAATCGATCTCCGCCGAGAGCGGGGCTTCGTCCGGGAACGCTTTCCGCCAGATCCGCTCGCGGTCGTCGGGTTCGGGGAACGGGAAGTCGACGGTGTAGCGCAGCCGGCGGGTGAACGCGGCGTCCAGGTTCGTCTTCAGATTCGTCGTGAGGATGACGACCCCGTCGAACTGGTCGATCCGCTGGAGCAGGTAGCTGACCTCGATGTTCGCGTAGCGGTCGTGCGCGTCCTTGATCTCCGTGCGTTTGCCGAACAGCGCGTCGCACTCGTCGAAGCACAGGACGCCGTTCGTCGTCTCGGCCTCGTCGAAGACCCGGCTCAGGTTCTTCTCCGTCTCGCCGATGTACTTGCTGACCACGCCGGAGAGGTCGACCACGAAGAGGTCGAGTCCGAGCTCGCCGGCCAGGATCTCCGCGCTCATCGTCTTGCCGACGCCGGACGGCCCGGCGAAGAGCACCGTGAGCCCGGCGCCGAGCGGGAGCTTGCGTCCGAAGCCCCAGTCCTCGTAGACGCGCCGGCGGCTGCGCGCGGCGCCGCAGATCTCCTCGAGCTGCGCCCGGCTGTCGGGCGGCAGCACGAGGTCGTCCCAGCCGCGCCGGGGCGTGATCTTGCGGGCGAAGCGGTGGATCGCGTGCCTCGAACCCTCGCGGCAGCGGCGGAGGAGAGCGTCGCCGTCGATGCGGCCGGGCGCGCCGTTCATCAGCGCCGCCGGATCGCCGTCGAGCGCCTGCCGCATCTCGAGCGGCGTGAACCGGAACGCCGCGGCCAGCCGGTCGACCAGCCCGGGCTCGGGCGTCCACCCCCGTTCGGCGAGCGCCGCGTGCCAGAGCTCCGTTCGCTCCGCCAGCCCCGGCCGCGGGATCTCGAAGATCCACAGCGGCGTGGCCAGGTGTTCGGTCAGCTCCGCCGCGGGAACGGTGCCCGTGAGCACGATGCCGGCCGACGCGTGCTCGTCCAGGAACTCGTCCAGCGCCGCGCACGCGCCCGCCGCCGCCTCGCCGGTCAGCGCTTCGCAGCGCGCCAGCTCGACCAGGCAGCCGTGCAGTCGCGCATCGCGCCGGAGCGTGCGCAGCGCCTCGCGCGTGAGCGCGCCCGCGCCGAGCCACGCGCGACAGTCGATGCGCAGCAGCCGGACGCCGGCGGCGGCCGCCAGCGCGCCGACGACCCGGCGCTTGCCGCAGCCGGGCGGCCCGCCGACGTACGCCGTCGGCAGCCGGCCCTCCGCGCGCAGCGGGGCGAGCAGCGAGTCCACGATCTTCCGGTGCCGATCGAAGTACTCGGCGGCCGGGATCTCGGCGCGCGGCACCGAGAGCGTGGCGAAGCCGGCGAAGATCGAGTCGGGCCGGTCGACCCCGCCGAGATAGTCCGCGACGGCCTCGGCGACCACGGGCTGGCGCGCCGGGAACGGCGCGTCGTCCCGGCCGGCCAGCATCAGCAGCCGCTCCCGTACGAGCGGGGCCTCCGGCGAGAAGACGGAGCGCGTGCCGAAGGCGCCGGCGCCGGGATCGAACCACAGCTCGCCCAGGAGCTGCACGGTCGGACGGCGTTTCGAGACGTCGTTCTGGAGGTAGGCGAAGTACCGCTGGAACCGCAGCTCCCAATCCGGCGCCAGGCAGCAGACGAGGACGCGCAGCTCGGCGGCGCTCAGACCGAAGCGCCGGCCGAACCGACACAGCCGCAGCTCGTGACCCGCCGCCTCGGCGGCGGCCGTGCGCCGGTCCAGCTCCTGGCGCATCGTCTCGATGCGCCGGTCCAGCCGGTGGGCCCGCTCGTCCGCCAGCGGCGACGCCGGCCGCTCGAGCTCCGCGCCGTAGCGCGCGATCTCCTGCTCGGTCACGTACATCCCGGAGAACGCGTCGAACCGCTCGTCGGCGCCGCGGTGAGCGGCGACCTCGAGCGCGCGGCGCTGGAGCACGAGCTCGAGCCAGGCCAGCTCGGCCGCGAGGTGCTCCCGCGAGCTCGTGAACGGCATCGCCGGCGCCGTCATGGCAGCTCCGCGTACGCCGCGCGCTGCTCCAGCACCCGGGCCGGCGTGCGCGTGGTCTCGGATTCGAGCAGGACGACCCGCACCTCGTAGGCGACCGACAGCCGGTACGCGCTCTGGAGCGCGTTCCAGACGCGGGTCAACTCCTCGAGCGACAGCGGGACCAGCACGATCGCGAGCTGCTCCACGGCCAGCCGCAGCGATGCCGGCAGATCCGGCCCGCGCAGCAGCGCATGGTCGTGCAGGATCCGCATCGCATCGCTCAGGATGTGGTGCGCCGTCAGCTGGTCCGTCGCATACGGCGTCAGCATGTAGTACAGGTTCAGCGCGAGCGGCGGGTAGCGGAGATCGCCGTTCGGCGCCGTCTGCCAGTGCCGGTTCTTCGCGTGCGCGTTCTCGAGGACCTGGTACAGGTAGATGTTGATGCGCCCCGCGTTGCCGTTCCCCTGGATGGTCAGGTTCGCGGGCGAGTCGAGCGACGGCGTCAGCCCGCTCAGCAGCGTCTCGAGCAGCTGCGTCACGTCGCCGATGATGTTGACCGGAGTGGACATCTCAGACGAGCTCCAATCCCTCGCAGGCGAGCTCCAGCGTCTCGATCGCGACCGCGCTCGTGTTCGCCCTCAGCTCCGGCCCGACCCACTTGACCGGGAACGCGCGGAACAGGCGCCAGCGCATCACCTCGGCGCCGGCCTCGTCCTGGAGCACGATCGCGATCGGCTCGTCGATGTCGCTGTCGGAATCGAACGGCCGCAGGTTCGGATTGCGGGCCTCGTCGAAGGCGCCGCTCATCACGTCGCGGTGCCAGTCGAAGAGCGCCCTCGCGGTCGGGCCGTCGATCATCCCGCGCTTCAGCGTGATGTTCGTGACCGCGCCGCGCTCGGGGAACTTCAGCGTCGAGGCGTTCCGGCCGCCCTCCGCGTACTCGAAGATCCGGGTCTCCGCGCCGAGCCCGGTGCACTCCTGGAACCCGGCGACCTGGAGCGAGCCCAGCTCGAGCGTGAAGCGGAAGCTCGGGAACGGGTCGTTCGCGCGGCGCATCGTCGGCTACGCCTCCGTCTCGACGACCTGCACGGCATCGGGCGTGCGCCGGGCGGTCAGCACGATGAACTCGGCGGGCGCGAGCAGCGCGATCCCGACTTCAGCCACGACCTGCTCCTCGTGGAGCCGGCCGGCCGGGTTCGTCTCCTCGTCGCACTTGACGTAGAACGCGTCGCGCGGCCGCTGGCTGGCCGTCACGCCCCGCGCGAGCAGCGTCTCGAGGTACGTCGTCAGCGTCGCCTCGATGCGGCGGAACAGCGCGGGGCCGACCGGTTCGAAGACCGTCCAGAGCATGCGCCGCGAGAGCGCCCGCTTCACGGACAGCAGCGTGCGGCGGACGCTCACGTAGCGCGACGCGGCCGCGTCGCTCAGCGTGCGGGCGCCCATCAGCCGGACTTCGCCGTCCTCGAGCTTGACCACGCAGTTGATGCCCAGCGGATTCAGCTCGCCGTGCCGCCGGCGGTCGACCGCCGGCTCGAGGCCGAACGCGCCCTCGACCCGCTCGTTGGCCGGCGCCTTGTTCACCCCGCGCAGCGCATCGCTGCGGGCGAAGATGCCCGCGACGAAGCCGCTGGGCGGCGTGAGACGGGTCGCGTCCCCGAAGCTCGACCGGATCCAGGGGTGGTACGCGGCGCCGAACGCGCCCGGCGCGGCGGCGCGCAGCCCGGCGACCCAGTCCTCCGGCGTGGGGCTCGGCCCGGCCGGCGCGTCGAGCAGCGCGAAGCGATCGCCCATGCGGGCGCAGTGGCGCAGCACCATCCGCTGCGCGGCGGTCAGCGCGGCGTCGCCGAGCCGGACCAGGTCCGGCACGGCGACGAGGCTCACCTCGTCCACGGCCTCGAGGGCGGCCAACCCCACGAGCGAGCCCGGCGGCAGCCCGGGCGGGTGGAACCGCGTGCCGTCCGCCTCGTAGCCGGTGTAGAAGCGCGCGTCGATCTCGCCGGGGTCCGCGCCGCCGTCCAGCACGACCGTCACCTCCGCGTCCGGCGCGGGGAGCGGGGTCGTGAACGGCGCGGCGGGCGCGTCCGCGCAGAGCAGCGTCGACTGCGCCGCGAGGGCGGTCCGCACGAAGCGGTCGCCCGCGGCCGGCTCGCCGCTCAGGTTGCGGATCACCTCGAGCGGCTCGCGCTCGCCCGGCCGCCGCACGACGAGCGTGAAGCGGTCGGCCACGGCGACCCGGCGGCCGACCGGGTGCGGCGCGGCCAGGTCGCCGCCCAGCCGGAGCCGGTGCGCGTCCGGCTCGACGAGCGCGGGCACGGCCGTCTCGATCGGCGGGTCCCCGAGGTCGTCGACAAGTTGCACCGTCTCGCCGGCCACGAAGCCATCGATCGTGTCCACGACGATCCGGTCGCGCGCGCCGGCGGCGTCGGGGATCGGGACCGCCGTGCGCGCCGCGAACGGTCGGGCGACGACCTCGAGCCCGTTCGCCACCGAGCCGCGGAGCTTGGTCGCCACCACCGTGAGGACCGGGTTCGAGCCGGCGTCGAGGAACGTCGCCGTCGCCTGGACGAAGCCGTCGCCGCCGCCCGCCAGCGCGCGGGGCGGCGTGCTGGCCGGGCGGAAGTGCGATGCGCCACCGTCGAACAGGTGCTCGACCCGGATCAGCGTGGAGAGCCCGCGCCTGCGGCGCTCCGCGTAGTCCGTCACCGGCTCGAGACCGTTGATCAGCGGCTGGAAGTAGCGCTCGTGCGCCGGCCGCAGCGACAGCCGGTCGAAGACCTCGACGCGGCCGTCGAACGCCGCTTCGATCCGGAACCCGGCCGCGAAGACCGGGCTGCCGGCGTCGAACACGGCGCCGACCGGCGTCGTGAGGCCGACCCGCCCGAGCGACGGCTCCAGCGCCGTCGCCCCGGGCTGGATCTCCAGCTCGCGCGCGCCCGTGACGCCGTCCGGCGCGGTGATCCGGATCCTGGCGCCCGGCCGGAGGTCGACGACCGAATCGAGGAACAGCTCCGTGGCCGCCTCCGTCGTCGGCTGCGTCAGCACGCCGACCGCGATCGGCGCCGCGGCCGAGTCCGAGACGCGGACCTCGAGGCGGTTGCCCCAGCCGCCCGGATCCAGCGCGACGACCCGGAGCGTCGCGTCGCCGCGGTGGTCGACGAACTCCGCCGCGGCGGCGGCGAGCGGCTCGACGCGCGCGCACCGGCCCGACTCCGGCGCGACGCCCGCGCGGCCGGTGTCGGCGACCCGGACCACCCAGCACTTCGCGCCGCCGTTGCGGAAGAAGCCGAACACCGACTCGGCGAGGTAGCCGAAGGGGACGAAGCCGCCGAACGTGTCGACGTAGTCGCTCCAGCCGAGGATCGGCTGTGGCACGTTCAGCGGGCCGCGCTCGGCGATGCCGACGAACCCCGTCACCGCGCTCTCCAGCGGAGGCGCGGGCGGCGTCTCGATGCCGGCAACGTAGAGACCGGGTGCCGTGAGGCCCGTCTGCATGCCCTAGCCCTCTTCGTTCATGGCCGTGTTGATGCGCGCGATCTCCGCGACCCAGCGGCGGCGCTCCGGGTGGGGAAGCTCCAGGATGTCTCCCCGCGACCAGTGGAAGTGGTACGCGATGTACGCTACCTCTTGGTGGAGCTGCTCCAAGGGGTAGCTCAGGATTCCCCCAGGCCGTTCAGCTCCACTTCGAAGCGCGTGTCGCACGACGGGCACACCGCCGCGTGCACGGCCCGGCCGGTCCCGTTGATCTCGTTGTAGAACGCCTGGAGATACGCCAGGTCCGAGGCGAACAGGTTCTCGATCACGCCGGGATTCACGTCCCGCACGTCGCCGAGGCGCGTGATGACCCGCGACAGCAGGATCACGATGTGGTACGCCTCGTTGCGCTGGACCCGCGGATCCTGGAGCGGCAGGATCTCGTCCTTGGCGTTCGCGAGCCGCATCACGCCGTCGCGGTGCAGGTTGCCGTCCCGATCCACGTAGCCTTTCGGCAGCGTGAACTCGAATTCGGTCTGGAGGTTCATCCGAGGCTCACCCCTTCGTGCTGGATCTCGAGCTGCTCGATCGCGATCTCGCTGGCGCCCGCCTTCAGCTCCGGGCCCATCCACTTCGACGGCCACGCGTTGCGCAGGTTGTAGCGCACCTGCTCCTGCCGCTGCTCGTCGAGCAGGATGATCGAGATGTCGGCCCGCTGGATGTTCCCGTCCTCGACGGAACGCCGCCACGCCAGGAAATCCTGGTCCGGCGATGCGGCGACGCCGCTCTTGAGCGTGACCGCGCCGAACTTCTTCAGCCCGGCCAGTCGCCGGTTCGTGGCGTCGTCGTTGCCGTTGCGGTAGTCGATCACGTCGCTCTCGGAGTTGAGGCCCGTGACCTCGGAGAAGCCGGCGCGCAGCAGGCCGCCGGATTCGAGCAGGAAGTTGAATCCGCCCAGCGGATCCTCGGCTCTTCTCGGCATGGGGAACGCCTCCTCGGGATGCGGTACCGGATGGTCGGGCGGCTCACTCCGTCACGGCCGCGCCGCCCTCGAACTGCTCGATGCGGAAGATCACGAACTCCGCGGGCCTGGACGGCGCCACGCCGATCTCGGTGATGACGCGACCGGCCCTCACGGATTCCGGCGGGTTCGTGGTCTCGTCGCACACGACGTAGAACGCCTCGTCCTCGGTGGCGCCGACGAGTGCGCCGGCGAGCCACTGCAGCCGAAGGAACGCGCGGATGTTGCGCTCGATCGACTTCCAGAGCGACGGGTCGTTCGGCTCGAAGACCGTCCAGCTCGTGCTCTCGGCGATCGACTCCTCGAGGAAGAGGAAGAGCCGGCGCACGTTCAGGTAGCGCCATTCCGGGTCGGTGCTGACGGTGCGCGCGCCCCAGATGACGTGGCCCGCGCCCGGCAGATGCCGGATCACGTTGACGCCCTGCGGGTTCAGCAGCTCCTGGTCGGCGTGGCCGAAGCGCGCCGCGAGGCCGATCACGCTGGCGAGCCGGCCGTCGACCACGCCGGCGGGTGCCTTGTGGACGCCGCGGGTGCGGTCCGTGCGCGCGTAGCGGCCCATGACCGCGCCGCTCGGCGGGATCCCGATCGCGGCGCCGTTGCGCGGGTCGACGACCTCGATCCAGGGCGCGTACAGCGCGCCGTACTTCGAGTTGAACGCCGGGCCGCCCGAATACACGCCCTGCGCCCGCTTGTAGCTCAGCAGCTCCGTCGCGGTCACGGCCGATTCCGGCGCGTCCGCGACGTAGAAGCAGTCGGCGCGCCGCTGGCACCACGCCATCCCCTCGATGTGGACCTGGCGGTCGACCGCGTCCGGCACGGCGACGATGTTGACCTCGTCGATCTCGTCCAGCGCGTGCAGGCCGGTCCGGGCGGCGGCATCGCCGATGTAGTCGCTGACGACGAGCCCGCTCAGGCCGTCGTCGCCGCCGGTGAGCGGCTCCGGCGCGGCGGTCGCCTGCGGTCGGCGGTCGGCGATGCTGAGCGTCGAGCCGGACGGGATCTTGTCCTCGACGCGGATCAGCGCGGAGCGCTGCCCGACGGCGAGCGGTGCGTAGTCGGGCGAGAACGGGTCCATCGACAGCCCGTCGATGCGTTCGACCTCGACCCCGGCCTGGCGGACGACCAGCGTGAAGCGGTCGGGCGCGACGAGCTCGACCTCGACCGCGAGCGCGTCGCCCCACTCGCCGGGCGACGCCGCGCTCACCGTCAGCGCGTCGGTCGCCGAGGTCACGTTCTCGAACGTGTGCTCGCTCGCGACGGCGGCGGACGTGCCCGGCGCGGTGTAGTGTGCGGTGCGTACGACCCAGCAGCTCGAGCCGCCCTCGTCGAAGAACGCCTTGACCGAGAGCGGCAGGTAGCCGTTGTCGAAGGGGCCGCCGAAGAGCCGTACGAACTCCGCGTAGCTGTGGAGCAGCGTGGCCACGCCGAGCGGTCCGCGCTGCGCGTGCCCGACGAACGCGCCGACGGAGGTGCCGACCGCCTGGATCGGCTTCGCGCCGGAGGGGACCTCCTCGATGAAGACCGCGGGCGAAAGGTATTCAGCCATGGCTCGTCGCTCGTTGTGGGGGCCTCAGGCCTGACGGCCGGCGAACTGACTGATGCGGAAGACCACGAACTCCGCGGGGCGAGAGGGCGCGACGCCGATCTCCGTCACGACCCTCCCGGCGGCCACGACCTCGGGCGGGTTCGTCCCGGCGTTGCAGCGGACGAAGAACGCGTGGTCCTCCGTCGCGCCGACAAGCTTTCCGTCCAGCCACTGGATGCGGAGGAACGCCCGGATCGTCCGCTCGATCGTCTTCCACAGCGACGGGTCGTTCGGCTCGAACACGACCCATTGCGTGCCGAGCTCGATCGAGCGCTCGAGGAAGAGGAACAGCCGGCGGATGTTGACCTGCTGCCAGAGCGCGTCGGCCGACAGGGTGCGCGAGCCCCAGATCACGATCCCGTCCCGCAGGCTGCGGATCGCGTTGATGCTCTCGGGATAGAGGACGTCGTTCTCGCCCGCGGTGACGGGATGCGCGGTGCCGGCGGCCGTCGAGAGGATGCCGACGTCGATCCCCGCCGGCGCCTTGTGCACGCCGCGCTGCGCGTCGCTGCGGGCGAACACGCCCGCGACCGCGCCGGACGGCGGCACGGCGATGCGCCGGCCGCTCGCGGGGTCGACGACCTCGATCCGCGGGAAGTAGAGCGCCGCGTAGCTGGAGCTGAAGTTCGCGCGGAACGCGCGCACCTCGCCGATCGGGTCGGTCCCGCCGGCCGGCGGCGGGTCGACGATGTAGAAGCA
Source organism: Longimicrobiales bacterium (assembly GCA_036381255.1). Taxonomy (GTDB): domain Bacteria; phylum Gemmatimonadota; class Gemmatimonadetes; order Longimicrobiales; family RSA9; genus CALBZE01. Next base: position 26,130 of record DASVDG010000109.1, read on the forward strand.
GTCTTTGCGGTTCTCGACCCAGGCGATCGTCGCCGCGGTCAGGTTCCGCTGATGCACGACCGGGTCCGGCTCGGCCGTGGACGTCAGCCGCGACGGCGGCACGGCGAGGATGCTGAAATCCTCGATCGGGTCGAGCGCATGGAGCCCGTTCCCGGCCAGCGCGCTCCCCACGAAATCGGAGACCGACAGGTCCGTGAGGCCGTCGTTCGCCGAGCCGGCGAGCGCGGTGAACGGGATGTTCGGCATCACGATGTCGTTCGCCGTGACGGAGCTCTTCCGGGTGGCCACGATGTATTGCGAGCCGCCGCTCTCCGGGCCGAGCCGGTCGTCGACGAAGTCGGCGGCGTTCGTCGCGGCCAGCGAAAGCGACGCATGCGTCTCGACGACCTCCCCGTCCAGCCGCACCTGGAGCGCGAAGTCGCGCGCGTAGACCCGCGTGCGATCCGCGGGGAAGGCCGGGAGCGTGACCGGCGCGCTGACCGGCGCGATCACGGCCTTCGTCGCGGGCCGGCCGCCCACGGTCGTCGCCTCGACCGACCGGACGACGACGAGCGCGTGCTCCACGACGAACTGGAGGCTGTCGCCCGGGGCGACGCCCTCCACGCTCGTGAGCTTCAGGTCCGTCGGCGGGTTGGCGTCGGTCGCGCTCAGGTCGACCGCCGCGGCCAGGTCGACCGTCGTCACGAGCGAGAAGTCCGGCTTGAACGCGACGGCGTCGGCGGCCAGCGTCGCCGCCGAGCTCGTGCCGCCCTCCATGAGCGGCCCCGCGAACTTGACCGTGCGGGCCGTGGCGTCCACGCTCTCGACCACGCCGACGATCTCGTGGACCAGGTAGAGGACCGAGCCGGGCACGACGTCGTCGTTTTCGACCAGGTTGATGCCCGTCGTCTGGCCGGCGGGGATATTCTCGGCCAGCAGGAGCTGGAACTTGCTGGTCGACGACACCGCGACCTCGAGCGCGGTGCCCCACGTGCCCGGGGTGATCGCCTCGACGTGCAGCGCGTCGGCGACGGCCGTGCCGTCGAGCTGCGTGCCGTCGAGCTCCGCCGACGCGGGCTTCGCGGTCAGCGAGCCGCGATCGTCGATGTCGGTGTAGTGCGCGACGCGCACCACGTAGCAGCGCGTGCCGCCCAGCTCGAAGAAGTTCCGGACGGCGTAGTAGAGGTAGTGCTCGCGCGCGCCCGGGACGACCGGGATCGGGCCGCCGAATCGCTTGACGAACTCGGCGAACCCGGTGACCAGCGTCGCGCGGCCGACGGGGCCGCGTTCCGCCACGCCCACGAACGCGGCCGTCGACGTCGAGACGCCGGGGATCGGCCGGGCGCCGGTCGAGCGCTCCTCCATGAACACGCCGGGTGCGAGATAGGTGGCCATGGCCTACGCCTCCGATTCGGGAGTCGCGCCTTCCGTCACCGGGCCCGTCTCGGTCCCGGGTCCCGGTTCGTCCGCGGCGGGTCGCCGTTCCTCCGGCCCGGCCGCCGGCGGTCCGGCCGCCGTGCGGGGCGCGCGGCGCTCCTTCGATCGCCCGGTCTTCGCCGCCGGCCGGGCCTTCGCCGCGCGGCTCCGCGGCGTCTTGCCGCCGCGCGTCCGGCGGGCGGGCCGCACGACCGCGAGCCGTCCGGCCTCTGCCAGCCGGCGCAGCTCGAGGCTGCCCAGCCACGGCTCCGGGATCCGCACCTCCTCGCCCGGGCCGAGCCGGATCGTCCGGCCCTCGCACCGGAACGAGCACGGCCGGCGCGTCTCGTTGCGCACCCGCGCCAGCACGGACGACGTCTCCTCGGCGTTGCGGTTCATCTTCGCGTCTCCCCCCGCGGCGCGGGCGTCAGCTCCGGACCAGCCGGACCTGGTCGAAGGTTCGCTGCTGCGGCACCACCGCGATCGTGCGGGTCTGTGTCTGGTAGCCGTCCCGCTCGACGCTCACCGTGAGCGACGTCACCGGCGTGTTCGACGGGTAGTAGAACACGGCGTCGCCTCGCTCGTTGGTGAGCCCGGTGCGCGCCGCGTCCGTCCCGAGCAGGAACGGGGTCGGCGGCGACGGCGGCGGGGGCGGCGGGCCCGGCAGGTTCGCGCGGAACAGCTCGACACCGCCGACCGTCACCGAGGTGACGGCCGCGCCGTTCACCGCGGTGATCCGGATCCGGGCGTCGGCGACCGGCGGGTCGCCCGCCGTGTCTTCGACGACGCGGAACGCCGCCACCGTCGAGCCCGGCGGGAACTCGTAATACGGGCCTGGGCGGAGCAGGAGGCGGCGGCTGCGCACGATGCGCAGCGCATGCCCGGGTGCGATCGTGCCCGTCGCCTGGAGCGCCGCGCCATCGACGTCGACGCCCTCGAGGTCCTCGTCCAGCGCGGTCGTGAACCCGCTCTCCCCGATCACCTCCGAGCCCGCCGGGATCGTCGGCAGGAACGGGATCGTCGCGAACGACACGCGCCGGCCCGTGACCCTCGTGACGATGACCTGCAGCTCGTCCTCGCCCGGGAACGCGACCTCCTGCGGCGCGCCGCCCGGCCAGCTCACGTCGAAGTCGCGGGTCCGGAACTCCCGCCCCGCGAGCCGCACGGCGTGGTCCGGCGGCGATGGCGCGAGGTCCGCGAAGGCGAAGGATCCGTCCGCCTTCTGAACCGCCGCGCGGCGGCCGTTGCGCAGCGAAGCGCGGTAGCGCCCCGGCGCCAGGTCCTGTCGGGTCAGCTCGTCCGCGACCCGGCCGTGGAACGCGACGCGGCTGGTGCGAATCTCGATTGCGGCCATCGGCCCCGGTGGTCGGCGCGGGTCGCGGGTCCGGCCCGCGCGTGAGCTCGCGCCTCCCAACCTGTCGTGCGCCGGGCGTCGATCGGAATGAATCGGCGGATGGGGGACGTCGGGCCGATGGGACTGAATCCACGGCCGCGGGGCGGGCCGCGAGGGAGGCACGGCGGGCGCCGGCCGGCCGGCGACGTCGGCGCGCGCCCGCCCGGCGCGGCGGCGCCCGTCGCCCGCCGGCACGTAAATCGGTGGATGCAGGCCGTCGCGGCGTCGGGATCTAGTCAGCCGCTCGCCGCGGTCGGCGCGCCGTGGGCAGGGCGCCCGCGATGGAGGCGGAACGCGAGCCGTCGCCTACCGCTCGGCGGCGGGCGCGAAGCCGTTCCAGGCCCCGGCCACGATCGGCACGCCCACAAACGGCACGTGGCCGAAGAACTGGACCCACCACCGGTACCCGAACGTGGGCGGGCGCCGGGTGAGCAGCGGGACGACCGCCAGCGACATGACCATCCAGACCACGGGCCCGTAGACCGCAGCGACCTTGAGCACGCCGAACCGTGAGCCGAGCACGCCGCGGACGCGGCCGGAGCGCGCGACGAGGAGCAGGAACGCGGCGGACCAGGCGAACGCGACGCCGAAGTGCATGAGCACGCCGAGCAGCGCCGTCGCCGCGCCGCCGTCGAGCGCGGCGGGGCCGAGCACCGTGCTGGCGACGCCCTGGAACAGGCGCGTGACGGTCGAGCCGTAGAACGCGGCGGCGAGGACGCTTGAGAAGAGGCCGTCGGCGATGGCGGTCGCGAGGCCGGCGCGGACGAGGCGCGCGGCGGCGCCGCGCGTGGGGGTCGAGGCGGGTGCGGCGGTCGCGGGCATGGGCTGCGCTCCCTTCCTGCGGTGGCGTTCGCCGCGACGGTCGTCGGCGCGGCCGGGTGCACGGGCGTGCGCCGCAACGGGCTCGGCGGCGGTGGGCCGGGAGGCTCCGGGCGCCCGCGCGGGGGAATCTATCCCGCACGCGGGCCGCCGGCCAATCCGGCCATCGAACGCCGCGCGTGCCGGCGGCGCCAGGCGCGCCGCCGCGGCGACGCGGTGGCCCGACCGGGTGGAGGCTGGCCGAGCCGGCGCAGCCGATCGTCGATGCGAAAACGGTTGTGCATCCGGCTCGCCCGTGGCATGGTTCGCGTCTCGACTCCCCGCGGCCGCACCTGGCTTGACGGTTGCGGGCGGCCTCCCGCGGCCATCGGCACCCGGCCGTTGCGCCGACTCCACCCTCCGAACCGGGACACCGACTCATGATGAAAATGCGCATCCGGTCCGTGGCCGCGGCGCTGTTCGCGCCGGCGGCGATCGCGCTCCTCTGGGCCTGCGGCGATTCGACATCGCCCACGCCGAATCCGACGCCGGCGATCGAGCGGCTCGAGCCCGAGGGCGTCGTGGAGGACGCGGGCGCGTTCGCGCTGACCGTGGTCGGCGCGGGGTTCGTCCAGGGCGCGGTGGTGCGGTGGGGCGGGAGCGCGCGGCCGACGACGTTCGTCGCGCCGGACACCGTGGTGGCGGCGATCGCGGCTGCGGACATCGCGGAGCCCGGCGTCGTCTCGGTTTCGGTGTTCAACCCGTCCCCTGGCGGTGGCGAGTCGGCGGGCGTCGACTTCACGATCTCGCCCTCGGCCAACCCCGACCCGACGCTGACGTCGATGGAGCCGGACACGGTCGAGGCCGGCGGCGACGCCGCGACGCTGATGCTGACGGGGACGGGCTTCGTGCAGGCGTCGCAGGTGCGGCTGGGCGACGCGCTGCACGAGTCGATCTACGACTCGCCCACGCGGCTCCGTGTCGAGCTCGCCGCGGAGGACCTCGCCGCAGCGCGCATCGTGGAGGTGCAGGTCGAGAACCCGGAACCCGGCGGCGGCACGTCGGGGACGCTCTCGCTCACCGTGGTTGCGCCGGTGCCGTCGATCGCGACGCTGAGCCCGGCGGAAGCCGAGGCGGGCGTGGACAGCCTCGTGCTGACCGTCGAGGGCGCCGGCTTCATCGGCAACTCGGTCGTCCGCCTGGATGGCGCGGCTGTCGCGACGCGGTTTGTCTCCGCGAGCGAGCTCGAGGCGACGCTGCCGGGCGAAGCGCTCTCGGCGGCGGGCGAGTACGAGATCACGGTCGTCAACCCTTCGCCGGGCGGCGGCACATCGAACGCGGACACGCTGTCGCTGGTCCACGCCGTGCCGGTGCTCGAGCGGCTGCCGTCGTACGGCGCGGTGGCCGGCGGGCCGGGCTTCGCGCTGATGGTGCACGGCCGCGGCTTCGTGGAAAGCTCGGTCGTGCGCTGGAACGGAGCCGACCGGCCGACGACGTACATCGGCCCGCACCGGCTTCTCGTCACCGTGCAGGCCGGCGACGTCGCGAGCGCGGGCGACGCGGCGGTCACGGTGTACACCCCCGCGCCGGGCGGCGGCACATCGGCGGCGGCGACGATGACGATCCGAGCGCTGGGCGCGGCGACGATCACCGACTCGCTGTCGGTCGCGCTGCCGGCGAACGACCTGGCGTACGACCCGGGCACGGGCCGGCTCTACGCGTCGATCCCGGACGGCGTCGCGGGGCTGGGCGGCACGGTCGCCGCCATCGATCCGGGCACGGGCGCGATCACGGACACGGTCATCGTGGGGAGCGACCCGGGCCGGCTCGCGCTCTCCGACGGCGGCTCGACGCTCTGGGTCGCGCTGGATGGGACGGGCGAGTTGCGTCGCGTGGAGGCGGCGACGCTGACCGCCGGGCCGATCTACTCGCTCGACGGCCTGTACGTGGAGGACATGCGCGTCGCGCCCGGCCATGCGGAGACGGTCGCGATCGCACTGAGGAACGACTGCTGCAGCCCCCGCCACGAGGGCGTGTCGGTCTACGACGACGGCGTCGCCCGGCCGGTCCGGACGCCGGGCCACACGGGGAGCAACACGATCGTCTTCGCCGAGAACGACTCCGTCCTGTACGGCTACAACAACGAGACGACGGAGTTCGGGTTCCGCACGATGGCCGTCGGTCCGGACGGCGTCGAGATCGTGGACGTGACCGAGAGCGCGATCCAGGGCTTCAGCCAGTGGATCGAGTACGCGAGCGGCCGCGTGTATGCGACGGCCGGCGACATCGTCGACGCGGAGCGAGGCGTGAACGTCGGCGCGTTCGCCGTCCCGCTCGGCGATGGCGCCGCGGTGCTGCCGGACCCCGAGCTGGGTCGCGCCTTCTTCCTCGACTTCGACGGCGCGATCGAGGTCTACGACCTCAACACGCGGCAGCACCTCGGCTCGGTCCCCATCCCCGGCTTCGTGGGCGGGCGCGGGCCGTTCCGGCTGGTGCGCTGGTCGGAGGACGGGCTCGCACTCCGCGATGGCGCCCGGATCATCATCCTGAGGACGCCGATCGCGGGACCGTGAGCCGCCCGGCCCCACGCGGACCGCGCACAGGCAGCCCGGCCGCACCGAGCGGAGGCGCGGGTATCCCGCGAACGGTCTGCCGACGCCCTGCCAGAAGCGGAGGCGTGGGTGTCCCCCAGTGGGTGTGCCGTCAGCCCCGCCGTAAGCGGAGGCGTGGGTGTCCCCTCCCGGATAGCGCCCCGGCAGCCCCGCAGTAAGCGGAGGCGTGGGTGTCCCGAGCGTGTATCCGTGGCCCTGCCACGAGCGGAGGCGTGGGTGTCCCCCGGAGGGATCGAGGACTGTCTGAGCGAGCGCAGCGAGCGAGTTCCGCAGATCCCGGAGGGGGACACCCACGCCGGAGCGGTGCCGGAATAGCGCCAAAGCACCCGGAAAGGACACCCACGCCGGAGCGCCCCCGCGAGTTCCGCAGATCCCGGAGGGGGACACCCACGCCGGAGCGGTGCCGGAATAGCGCCAAAGCACCCGGAGAGGAAACCCGCGCCGGAGCGCCGCCCGGGATC
>DASVDG010000110.1:0-12460 GCA_036381255.1 Longimicrobiales bacterium
CGCCGCGCGCCTGGCGCGTGATCGCGATGGCGCCGGGCGGCGTGCCCGCGGCGCCGGACGCGGCGACCACCGGCGAGCTCACGCTGGGCGAAATCCAGTCCGTGGTCGACGCCGCGACCGGCGGGCGCGTCCGGCTGCGCAGCCCGGCGTGGCTCACGCACTTCCGCCTCCATCACCGGCAGACGGCGCGCTACCGCCAGGGGCGCATCTTCCTGGCCGGGGACGCGGCGCACATCCACAGCCCGGTCGGCGGCCAGGGGATGAACACCGGCATCCAGGACGCGTGGAATCTCGGCTGGAAGCTCGCGCTGGTCGCGGGCGGCCGGGCCGACCCGGCGCTCCTCGACACGTACGACGCCGAACGCTGGCCCGTCGGCCGCGCGCTGCTGCGCACGACCGATCGGGCGTTCGGGCTGTTCACCCGGGCGATGGCGTCGAGCGCGAGCGCCGCCTGGCTCCGGCGCGTGGTCGTCCCGCGCGTGCTGCGCCGCGTGCTCCGCTCGGAGCGCATCCGCAGCTTCGCGTTCGGCTTCATCTCGGAGCTGCGGATCCGGTACCGCGACAGCCCGCTGGCCGTGGAGGGGACGCCCGCGCCGCCAGCCGGCCCGCGGGCCGGCGACCGCATGCCGGACGCTCGCGTCACGCGCGGCGGCCGGCCGACCTGGCTTCAGCAGCAGCTCGCCGGCCCGCATCTGCACCTGCTCCTCTGTGGCCCGCCGGATCGATGGGACGACGCGCGGCTGGACGCGCTCGTGGCGCGGCATGACGGCCTGCTCCACGTGCACCGGCTGACGCGCGACGCTGCGACGGGCGACGCGCTCGTCGACGCGACGGGCACGGCGCTCGAACGGCTGGGCGCGGACGATGCCGCGCAGTACCTCGTTCGCCCGGACGGCTACATCGCCTACCGCCAGGCGGGGCGGGAGCTCGACGGCATCGACGGCTACCTGGCGCGGTGGTTCGACGGTGCGGCGGGGTCAGTCCGCGCCTGACTCAATCGACCCGCGGCCGCCCGCGCCGCGCTCGGCCGGCCGACGCCGGGCATCCGCACGATTGCGCGCGGTTCCGCCTCACCTCCGCCGCCGCACCAGCACCCGGATCGTCCCGTCGTGCTTGTTCATCAGGAACACGCGCCCGTCCGCGGCCGTGCCGAACCGCAGGTCCGCGCGCTCGGCGGGTCCCCGCCCCTGCTCGGCGTTCTTCGCACGGATCAGCCCGAGCAGCGTCATCGGCACGCCGCCGGCGGGCCGGAACAGCACGCGGCGGAACCCCTGGTTGCCGCCCTCGGGCGGGTCGTCGGCATCGAAATGGAAGACCTCGCCGCTCGGGAAGTCGCCGAAGAGGACACGGTCGCGGAGCTGCGGTATCGCATCCCCGCGGTAGACGACGACGCCCGTCACGGCCGCGCGGCGCTGCAGCAGCGGGTCGCCGTGCGCGTACTCGACGACCGGGTACGTCACCGCGCTGCTCCCCCGCGCGTTCGACACGGCGACGCCGTCGCGCCCCGCGTACTGGAAGCTCCCCTCCCAGTCGTTCCACCCCAGGTTCGCGCCGCGCGTGACGAGGCTGACCTCCTCGACCGTGTTCTGGCCGATGTCGGCCAGGTACATCCGGCCGTTCGCCGGGTCCCAGCCGAAGCGCTGCGGGTTGCGCACGCCGGAGGCCCAGATCTCGCCGAGCGTGCTCTCGTCGCCGTCGTTCGCGTACGGGTTGTCGGCCGGGATGCCGTACTCGCCGTTCTCGCTGTTCGAGCCGAGCGGGTCGATTCGCAGCACCTTGCCGAACGCGGAGCCGAGGTTCTGCGCGAGGTCGAGCGGGTCGCCGCCGCTGCCGCCGTCGGCGACGCCGATGTAGAGCATGCCGTAGTCGGCATCGCCTGGCTCGGCCGTGGGGTTGAAGGCGAGGTGCCCGCCGTTGTGGTTGCCGAAGGGCTGCTCGAAGCGCATCAGCTCGCGCGGCGGGCCGCCGTCGTACGTGGCCGCGGCCGCGTCGCGCGCCGTCCATTCGAGGAGCACTGTGTCGTGCGTGTTGCGGCCGCCGCCGGGTGTGAAGTCCGCCGGGGGCACCGTGTCGACCACGTCCGTCCACGTGTAGAACTTCCCGAATCCCGGCGCGCCCGGCCGGCCGAAGTCGGGGTGGAACGCGAAGCTCTGGAATCCGCGCTCCCGGCCGCGCGACTGCACGCCGACGCCCCAGCGAGGGTCGTCGATGTCGAGGTAGAGCCGGACGTCGCGGCCGTCGTAACTCACGCTGTAGAGCGGGCCGCGCATGTCGTTGACGAAGAGCCGCCGCGTCGCCGGCTCGTCGACGAGGCGCATCATGCGCGCCGGCTCGCCGTCCGCGTCCGGAATCGACGCGAACTCGGCGACGTCGACGACGGTCGCGTCCTCGGTCACGATCGGCACAGGGAACGGGTCGCGCGTCGTCTGGGCCGCGGCGGGCGCGGCCGGGAGTACGACGGCGGCGAACAGGACCGCCGCGGCCGCCACGATGGAGCCGGTGGTGCGCTTCGTGTTCCGGATCATGACGTTTCCTCCCCTGGGCGTCGGATCAACGATCTCCGTTGCGGTCTCGTGGCGCGTGCGGTCGCGCCTACGGCGCCGACGGCGGCGCGGCGGACGATGCGACGGCCGGCGCGCCGACGAGCACGAAGCGGAACGCCGCGATCCGCAGCGCTTCGCTCCCACTCGTCGCCATCATGCCGCCTCCTTTCGTAGGCCCGCGGAACGGCCGTCCGTCCGCGGTCGACGGCGCCACGCCGGGCGCATCGTCCGGCCGGGCGGGCGCCGCCGCGCGTGCCGTGCGGACGCCTCCCGACGCGCTACGCGGGCGCCTCCCCGTACGCGTCCTCGGGGTCCATCGCCGCGAGCTCGACCAGGAAGCCCGCGATCCGCTCGGTCACCGCGCGAACGAACGCCGCCCCCTTCTCCGCCGTCGCGGCGGAGGGGTCGCCGATCCCCGTGTCGTCCGTGACCCGCGTCCAGCGGCGCGGCGCCCACGCCCACCCCTCGCGCAGCCCGGCGACGCGGAACGGCCGCGCCCGGCCCGGCCCGGCGTGGTCGAGCGGCAGCACCAGCTCCGGCACGAGGTGCATCATCACGCTGGTCTCCAGCTCGCCGGCGTGGTCGCCGGGCGCCGTGAAATACGCGGCCGGGTCGACGCAGCGGTACCAGTCGAGCGCGCAGAGGAACAGCCCCGGCACGCGCGGCTGAAGCTCGCGGAGGATGGCCTTGAAGTCGTTGCCGCCGTGCCCGTTCAACAGCACCAGCTTGCGCACGCCCTGCCCCGCGAGCGAGGCGGCCAGGTCCGCGACGATCGCGGCCTGCGTGCTCGGGTTCAGGTTGAGGCACAGCGGGATGTCGAGCTGGCCGGTCTGCACGCCGAACGGGACCGCCGGCAGCACGACGACGCGCGCGCCGGCCTCCCACGCCAGCCGCGCCGACTCCGCGGCGACCGCCTCGCTCTCGATCGTGTCCGTGCCGTACGGCAGGTGGAAGTTGTGCGCCTCCGTCGCGCCCCACGGCAGCACCGCCACGTCGTAGCGCGTGCCGGAGACGGCCTTCCAGTTCGTTTCGGCAAGGATGTAGGGTCTAGGCGGCATCGAGAGATCGGAAGCGGTGGCACCCGGGCGCGCGGCGATCACGCGTACCGGGGAGGATGTCGGCGGCGCGGCCCGACCGCAAGGCCCGCCGACCCGCTTCAGCGCAGGTCGCTCGGCCGCAAGCCGAACCGCTTCCGGAACGCGTTCGTCAGGTGCGCGGGGTCGCGGTACCCGACGCGCCGCGCGATCTCCGCCACCGGCCAGTCGGTCTCGAGGAGGTACGTGCGCGCCTGCTCCAGCCGGTGCGCGAGGAGGTACGCGTACGGGCTCGTGCCGAAGAGCGCCTTGAAGCCGCGCTTGAGCTTGAACTCGTTCGTCAGCGCGTAGCGCGCGAGCTCGGCCAGCGTCGGCGGATCGTCGAGCCGCTCGAGGAGCAGGTCCCGCGCGGCGTGCAGGCGCTCGACATCGCCGCGCGTGAGCTTGACGCCGCTCGCGGCGCCCGCTCGCCGCGACGCCGCGACCTGGTGCGCGACCAGCTCGAGGAGGCCCGCCTCCAGGAAGAGCGAGCCGGCCGCGGCGGCGCCGTCGTGCCGCTGGATCCGCTGGACGACGCCCCACATGCGCGGCGTGACCCGCGCCGCGTCGCCGCCGATGCGCGACGGGCGGCCGGCCACGAGCGCGTCGGCGAACGGCCCGAGCAGGTGCCCGTGCCGCTCGGCCAGCCCCAGGAAGTACGATCGCGAGAAGAGCACGTCGAACGAGACGCCCTGCGATTCGCGGCGAGTCTCGTACGTCCCCTGCCCCGCGGGCACCACCGCCATCTCCGCCTCGCCCGCCAGCAGCTCCAGGACGCGGCCCTCCGCGGCGACCACCCGCTCGCCGGCGCCGCGGAGCTGGACGTACAGCGCGACCGCAGGCTCGGCGGCCTCGGCCGACACGACCAGGCCGGGCCGGTAGCCGTACGTGCCCCACGTGACCTGGTAGTCCGGCTTGCCGAGCGTCGTGTACCGGCAGTCCGCGAGCTCCGTCTCGAAGACGAACGTCGCGCGCTCGAGGTCGCCGACCGGACGCGCTTCGGTCCGGCGCAGCGAGAACGCGGCGTCCACCCGGAACTCGCCGCCCGGCGCTTCCACCCGGCCCGCGGCCACCGCCGCGACGCCCTCGTGTCCGTGTTCCATCCCGACGCGCTCCACCGGTGCCTTCATGCTGCCTCGACCGCAGTGTACCCTCCACCGGGCCGACTGGCAAATAATCCGGCCCGCGCAAGAAAAACTCCGCCCTGCGCAACACGGACGACCCCGCTCGACCGTATCATGGATGCACGCGGCGGGGAGGCCGCGGGCGGGCCGTCGCACGATCGAACGGGCCCCACTCGACTCTGAACGCCCGGACGCAGGGAAAGGAAACACCCCATGACGCTCATCGAACTCTTCGCGCCGAAGGGCTCGCTCGACGAAGAACGGCGCCGCCGCCTCGGCGAACGGCTCGTCACCGAGCTGATCCGCTCCGATGGCGGGCCGCCGGACCTCATCCAGCGCGGCCGCGACTTGACGTGGGTCGTCATCCACGAGCCGGAGCTCTGGGCCATCGGCGGGCGCCCGGTCGCGCCGGGCGAGCCGCCCCGCTACGTCGTCCGCATGACCGTGCCGGGCGGGCACCTGAGCGAGGCGATGCGCGCCGAGGCGATCTCCCGCATCACCGGCGTGCTCGCCGAGCTGGAGGATCACCCGCGCCGGCTGTACGCGACCGCCGACGCCCGCGTCTACATCGTCGAGGCGCCCGACGGCCACATGGGCGCGTTCGGGCAGGTCGTGTCCACCCAGGACGCCATCAAGCTGGTCGTCGACCCCGGCCACGCGGCGACGATCGCCGCCCGCGCCGGCAACGGAGGCGCGGCCGACTCCGGCGGCGCAAACACGCCGGCCACTCTCGTCGACCCGATCTGCGGCATGACCGTCGAGCTGGACGAATCGGCCATTACCGCCGTGGTCGAGGGCACGACGTACGCGTTCTGCGCCACCGCGTGCCGCGACATCTTTCTCGAACGCAACAGGCCGGCCGCATCGCGGTAGCCGGCCCGCGCGGCGGGCGACGATGCGGCGGACGACGGCCGCCGCACCGCCGCCGCTCACCCACGAAGACGGAAGGGAACCATGGAAACGACGACACTTCCCAGGAACGCCACCGCCACGGCCACCGCGGCCGACGCCGACCGGATCGCCGCGCCGCGCCTCACGCGCGCCGTGGCCAGCCTCATCATGGCCTGCATCTTCCTCCAGGCCCTGCTCGCCGGCGGGTTCCTCGCCGGTCGGATCCCCCTCGCGTTCCACGCCGGCATCGGCCACACCCTCGGCCTGCTCGGCTTCATCATCCTCGTCGCGGGCCTCGTCGGCCGACGCTCCGTCCGCGAACCCGCCTCCACCCTCGCGGCCCGCATCACGCTCTTCGTCGCCATCGCCATCACCATCGGCGCCGGCACGATCGCCCACATGGGTACGCGAGACCTGCTCATGCTCCACATCCCGCTCGCCATCTTCGCGATGGGCACCGCCGACGGTCTCCGGACCGCCGGGCGGCGCGGCGCCTAGCGGAACCGGATCAGCTCGACCACGTCCCCATCCCGATGGCGCACCTCCACGACCACGCGCTCGCCTCGGCGCAACCGCCCGAGGCGACGCGCATCCGCCCGGTCCAACCGCGACGGCAAACGCACCACCACGACCCGCGATAAACCCCGGTCCAGCGTGAAATAGCGCCGGCGCACGTCCACCACCTGGACCCGCCCCGCCCAGCGCGCCACCCGCCACACGGCCCGATGCCGGTCGTCATCGCCCCACCGGTCGCCGTCCCACCGGTCGTCATCCTCCCAGCGATCGTCGTCGCCCCACCGGTCACGGTCCCGCCAGTCCCGGTCGCCGCGGCGCAGCACAACCCGCTCCGCCCACGCCCGGCCCCGACGGTCGTAGACCAGCCGCACCCACACGTCGTCCCCGCGCCGGAGCGCCGCCACCGGGTACGCTCGCCGGCCGATGTACACCCGCGTCCGTCGACCGTAGTTCACCGCGCGCACGCGCCCGTGCTCCACACTCAACCAGATCCGCGCCCGACGCCGGTCCACCGCACGGACCTCGCCCACGACGCCCGCGCTCCGGCCGTAAACGCCGCCCGGCAGGCCCGGCGCACCGGCCACCGGCGTGCACGCCGATGCCACGCCCGGCGCCGCCACCAGCAGCGCCAGCGCCACCCGTACCGCTCCCCGCTTCAGGATCATGACGCCCTCCTGCTCCTGCTACACGTTGGGGTCGCGTCCCGAACCGGGCAACCCTGGTGCCGTCACCTAAATCGTTGGGCGTCCGCAACTTAGGCGATACACCACCCTCCGCCTGTCCTCCCCGGTGGACAAATGTTTACGACGGGAGGGGACGAGGTCAGCGGTCCTGCATGGGCAGGCGGATCCCGTGCGCGCGCGCGGTGTCGAGCGCGATCTCGTAGCCGGCGTCCGCGTGGCGGGCGACGCCGAGCCCGGGGTCGTTCGTCAGCACGCGCTCGATGCGCTCGCGCATCCCGGGCGTTCCGTCGGCGACGAGGACCTGCCCGGCGTGCAGCGAGTTGCCGATGCCGACGCCGCCGCCGTGGTGGAAGCTGACCCAGCTCGCGCCGGAGGCGGTGTTGAGCAGCGCGTTCAGGATCGGCCAGTCGGCGACGGCGTCGCTGCCGTCCTTCATCCCCTCGGTCTCGCGGAACGGGCTGGCGACGGATCCGGTGTCGAGGTGGTCTCGCCCGATCACGATGGGCGCCTTCAGCTCGCCGCGGGCGACGAGGTCGTTGAGCGCGACGCCGAAGCGGGCGCGTTCGCCCTGGCCGAGCCAGCAGATGCGGGCGGGCAGCCCCTGGAACTGGACCTTCTCGCGGGCGAGCGTGATCCAGCGGCGCAGGTGTTGGTCGTCGGGGAAGAGCTCGAGGACGAGGTCGTCGGTGCGGTAGATGTCGTCCGGGTCGCCGGAGAGCGCGGCCCAGCGGAACGGGCCTTTCCCCTGGCAGAAGAGGGGGCGGATGTAGGCGGGGACGAAGCCGGGGAACGCGAACGCGTCGTCGTACCCCGCCTCCTTCGCCTCGCCGCGCAGGTTGTTGCCGTAGTCGAAGGTCACGGCGCCGCGCCGCATGAGCGCGACCATCGCCTCGCAGTGGATGCGGATCGAGGCGCGGGCGCGGCGGACGTACTCTTCGGGGTCGCGCGCGCGCAGCTCGGCCGCGGCTTCGAGCGAGAGCCCGGCGGGGACGTAGCCGTTCAGCGGGTCGTGCGCCGAGGTCTGGTCGGTCAGCACATCAGGCACGGTGCCGCGCCGCACCAGCTCGGGGAGCACCTCGGCGCAGTTGCCGACGAGCCCGACGCTGAGCGCCTCGCCGTGCTCTCGCGCGCCGAGCACCCAGGCGAGCGCCTGGTCGAGGTCGTCGGTCATGCGGTCGCAGTAGCGGGTCCGGACCCGCCGCTCGATGCGCTTCGGGTCGACCTCAACGACGAGGACGGCGCCCTCGTTCATGGTCGCGGCCAGCGGCTGCGCGCCGCCCATCCCGCCCATCCCGCCGGTCAGCACCCAGCGGCCGCGGAGCGAGCCGCCGAAGTGCTCGCGGGCGACGGCGCCGAACGTCTCGTACGTGCCCTGGAGGATCCCCTGCGTGCCGATGTAGATCCAGGAGCCGGCCGTCATCTGGCCGTACATCATGAGCCCCTGTCGCTCCAGCTCGCGGAAGTACTCCCAGTTGGCCCAGCGGCCGACGAGGTTCGAATTGGCGATCAGGACGCGCGGCGCGCCGGCGTGCGTGCGGAACACGCCGACCGGCTTGCCGGACTGGACGAGCAGCGTCTCGTCGTCTTCGAGCGCGCGCAGCGTGCGCACGATCGCGTCGAACGCCTC
The DNA here is from genome assembly GCA_036381255.1 of Longimicrobiales bacterium. Taxonomy (GTDB): domain Bacteria; phylum Gemmatimonadota; class Gemmatimonadetes; order Longimicrobiales; family RSA9; genus CALBZE01. The sequence goes on from DASVDG010000110.1 coordinate 8,458, forward strand.
CCAGCTCCGGGCCGCGCGCCCCGTGCCGCCGTAGACCACGAGGTCGTCCGGCCGCTCGGCGACCTCGGGGTCGAGATTGTTCATCAGCATGCGCAGCGCCGCTTCCTGCTGCCACCCCTTGCAGCTCAGCTCTGCGCCGCGCGGCGCACGAATCTCTCGGTGCGTCTCCGTCTCGGGCATCCCCTGCTCCTCCGGTGGTCCGGGCTCGTCCGCCCCTTCGGGGCCGGCCGCCGTGTGGCGGATCGTCTCGCGTCTCGTGACGTTACCGGGGAGGATGGGGGCGGGTGCGGCGATTCTCAAGGGGCCGCGCCGCGGCGACCTCGCGCGTCATCGCCCCCCATCACCCCGCCCCCGCCGGGTGCCCCGGCTCACCGGCGCCGATCGGGATCGTGTGGACCGCCGCCGGCGCCGCCGGATCCAGCCACCGCAACTCCGGCGTCCCCGGCTCCCACGAGATGTACACGATCCGCCCGTCCGGGAGCCACGCGGGCTGGCCGTCGGGTCCGGGGCCGTGCGTCAGCCGCACGACCGCGCCCGTCGCGACTTCAAGGAGGTACAGGCTCGTCGGGCCGTCGCGGTTCGATACGAAGACCACGCGCCCGCCGTCCGGGCTCCACGCCGGCTCCACGTCCGCGCCGTCGGCCACGACCAGCGGCGCGATCGCGCCCGTCGCCGCGTCCAGCGTGTACAGGTCCGCGGTGCCCTCGCTCGTCGCCATGAACACCACCCGGTCGCTCCCCGGCGACCACGCCGGGCTGCCTTCGATCGAGCCGCCGTGGCCGAAGCCCTCCGTCGCCCGCGCCGCGCCGCCGCCATCCGCAGCCGCCGTCCACAGCTTCGACACGCCCGTGCCGTCGCTCGCGTACGCCAGCCGCGCGCCATCCGGCGAGAGCGACGGCGCCGACTCCGCCGACGGCGTCGCCGTCAGCCGCTGCGGCGCCGCGCCCGCCTCCGCCAGCGGCAACCGGTACAGCTCGCCGTTGCCGTCGCGGTAGCCGACGAACACGACCGTCCCCCCGGCCACCGTCGGATCGCGGTCGTCCGAGGGGTGCGACGTCAGCCGTACGAGGTCGCCGCCGTCCAGCGCGACGCGGTAGATGTCGCGGTTGCCGTCGACGAGCCGGTCGAAGACCACCGTCGGCGGCACGGCGACGTCGACCACCCGCTCGCCCCGCGCGTCCGTCGTCTCCGCGAGGATCGTGACGGCGCCGGCCCGCAGCAGGCGCGCGCTGTCCGCGGCGACCCACTCGACCGCGCCCGCCGGCTCCGCGCTCCACTCCACGCCGGCCGCCGGGTCCGTCGCGCCGTCGCGAAACGCGCGCACGCCGACCACCGCCCCGCGCTCCACTCGCCCGGCGACCTCGATCATGAGCGGGACCACCGGCGGATCCGGATCGGGGCCCGTGCCGTCCTCCCCGCCGCACGCCGCGACGAGCGCCGCACACGACACCGCGGCGAGGCGCTGAGCTGTGCTGCGCCGGCGCCGCACGCGATGCACCGGGCCGGACCCGCACATCGGGCCCGTCGGCATCGCGACGCCGCTCACGGTCGATTCCATGAATCCCTCTGGCTCCTGTCTCATGCAGTGCGTGTGGGGTTGCGCGCACCGGTCACGGACGACGCGCACGACCGCGGAATCACCCCATCCGGAGCTGTACCAGCGACGAAGCGCCGCCGCCCGCCGCGGCGGCCCAGCGGCTGTCGGGATACGCCCGCACCCACTCCAGCTTCCCCGTCGCCCGCGCGCAGCGGATGCACGGGAACGCGTCGAATGCGTCGCCGCCGTCCTCGGGCGGCGCGCTCGCGGCACGCTGCGCCGCCAGCCGCTCGACGTAGCGCGGCCACGCGTCGCGCAGCCGCACCTCGTGCAGATCCGCGACGAAGTCGTTCTCGTTGTAGCCGTACTCGGAGAGCTGGCAGCACGTCGAGAGCCGGCCGCGCGCATCGACGTAGACGCGCCGGTGCGTGAAGGTGTCGCACGGCGACGCTTCGCCCTCGAACGGCGCGCCATAGTCCAGCCGGACCTCCGTGCGGCGGCCGGGTTCGCGCGCCAGCGCGCGGACCTCGCGCGCGACCGCCCACCACGACTCCGGCTCCAGGTCCGTGCCCCGCTTGAGGCTGCCCGTCACCGGCTGCGGCAGGATGAAGTGGATCCCCGCGCAGCCGAGCGATTCCGCCAGGTCGACCGCCGTCCGGAGCTGGTGCCGATCCCGCCGGTCGACCACCATCGACAGGTACGACGGGATCCGCAGGTACGTGAGCAGCGCCGCGGCCAGCAACACGCGGCGGAAGCTGCCGCGGCCGCGCTCCGCGTCGTGTACCGCCTCGTCGCCGCCCGACAACGAGAGCCGCACCGACTCCGCCGGCCGGCGACGAAGCAGCGGCACGATCCGCTTCATGTGCCAGCCGTTCGACACGAACCGGTACGGCACGCCCCGCGACGCGATCGTCTCGATCACCGCGTCGAATCGACGATGGATCAACGGCTCGCCGCCCGTCAGGCTGACCGTGACGTCGCCCCACAACGCCAGCGCGTCGTCCAGGACGCGGCCGATCAGCTCGGGCTCGAGCTCCCGCACCGTCTCCACATCGTCGCGGATGCAGTGCGGACAGCGCAGGTTGCAGTGCTGGGTGATCGCGAAGCCGAGAAGCATGGCGGGCGATTCCGGGAACGATGCGGCAGAGGCGGCTCCGGGCCGCGCCACGATGCGGTGCCGCCCGGAGCCGCTGAAGAAATACGTCCCGCGGCCGTTAGAACACGGTCCCGCCGGAGCCCCCGCTCCCCCCGATCGCCGGGCCGATCGGCGATTGCAGCGTCAGCTCCGACAGCGGCGGCAGCGGCTCCACCGCCGGCGCCACCCACGGTCGGCGCGCGCCGGATGCATCCTTCGGCTTCGACACGGTGGGCTCGTCTGGGTTGACCTTCATGTTCCGCTTCCTTTCCGAGAGAGTGGGTGCCCGTCGGGCCCGCGGCCGGCCTTCCGATCCACCGCGGCCGGCCGGGTCCCGGTTCAGTCAGCCGCCGCTGCCGCCGCCGTCCGCACCGCCGGCACCGGGCCGGACCAGCAGCGCATGGCTGCGCAGCTCCTCCACGAGCCGGTCCAGCGCCGCGCCGGCCGTCTCCGCGTCGACCTGGAACTCCGCCACGAGCGAGCCGACGATCGCAGCGCGCTCCAGCCCGCGCTCGAGGAGCTGCCAGATCCGCTGCCCCGTCTCGTTCAGCCGGTAATACCGCTTCGTCTCCATGTGCAGCAGCACCGCCTCGCCGTCGAGGTGGGCCACCAGCACGTCCTCCGGTATGTCCACACCGGTCATGGATACCTCACGCCCCGCCGTTGCACTGATGTTCGACGGTGTCCGCACGATCGCGGCCGGCTACGGACCCGCCGGCGACCTCCGTCGTGCAGATTGTGGACCGGGCGCCGGCACCCTACCTTCGTGCCGTCGATCGGGAAGCGGCTCCCGACGACGTGCCACCGCCCACCCACGACCGCGACGACCATGATCGAATCCTTCACCCACGAGCTCTTCTCCGGGCGCAAGGGCGAGGTGTTCCGGATCCGGCTCGGTGCCGGGCACGCGATCGAGACGCGCCTCATCGAGGTGCGGGAGCGCGCCCGCCACGCCCGCACCGACCGCACGCCGTTCACCCTGCTCTTCCGCGGCCCCGCCGACGCCGTGCTCCCCCAGCGGATCTACCCGATGGAGCACGACGAGCTGGGCGCGTTCGAGCTGTTCCTCGTCACCGTCGGCCCCGACGCCGAAGGGATGCGCTACGAGGCCGTGTTCTCCTGAGGCCCCGGCGGCCGCTCCATGAACACGTAGACGCCGCGGTCCTCGACCTCCCGGAAGCCGAGCCGCACGTACAGCCGCCGCGCCGGGTTGTACTGCTCCACGTGGATGCTCACCGGCTTCCCCGCCGCGTCCGCCTCCGCGATCAGCGCCTCGAGCAGCGCCGTGCCGATCCCGCGCCCGCGATGCTCCGGCAGCAGCGCGATGTCGA
>DASVDG010000111.1:0-95143 GCA_036381255.1 Longimicrobiales bacterium
GTGAGCTCCCCCTTCATCCCGTCATCGCCGGGCGAAACCTGATGCCCTCCCCTCGTAGCGTTGTTGGGGAGGCGTGGTGGTCCTGCCGACCGTGCATGCGCCGCCAGGGAGGCCGGTCACACGGAATTCGCCGATACCGTCTCGCTCTCCGGCCTCGACCGGGGTGCGACTCGCCGCGGGGACCGCGAAGGGTTCACGCGAAGTGCGTGTTACACCCGCGACGGGTGGTCTTCGAGCTGCCAGGAATGCGTCAGATCCGGACCGCCAGAAGCGTCGGATCGGAGACCGCCGGCAACATCATCCGAGCTTTTTTCCGCGGACCCGGCCGCTCGCTCACACCTTGGCCGGCTCGCTCTCCGTCCCCTGGTCCGGCGCGTGCCCACCGTCTGTCGTCGCCTCCACCTCCTGCCTTTCGACCCGGCGGATCCCCAACCCGAGCTTGTCCAGCAGATGAAAGAAATTCAGCACGGTGTCCCCGAACTGCGCGTCCTTCCAGACCTGGCGGTGCTCCGCCATGGTCCGCATGAGGAACATCGCCGCGTGGCGCAGCGGGATGGCGCGGAACGGCCCGCCTTCGGCGACGGGCTCGCCGTCGCCGAACGCGACGAGACGGAACCTCCAGCGGCGGCCGCCCGCCTCGGAGCGGGCCTCGCCGTTGTCGATGAGCGCGCGGATGATGCGCTCGAGCGGGTCGTCGAAGCCGGCGTCGAGGCGGCTGAGCGCGGCGAGGAGCACGGTGGGGTCGCGGAGCGCGTCGTTGAGGCGCGGCCGGCCTTCCTTGACCTCGGCGACGAGGACGTCGACGGTGCCCTCCTGCAGGTCGAGGACGGGGTCGACGTCGAGGCGGAGGTCGTCGTTCTCCCACGGGGGGCCGCCTCCGTCGCGGGGGACGATGACGGCCGCGTGGGGGAAGCGGACGGCCAGGATGTCGAGGTCGGTGGCCGTGTGATACCGCCACGGCCGTCCCTCGCCCACGAGGATCGGCTGTTCGGGGATCGAGATGTAACCGTTGAAACGCAGGTAAGCGCCGATGAGGGCGACGGCCGTGTCCATCCGATCCAGTCTCCGCGGTGCGAGGCGTGGCCCGATGGCATGGATGCGCGACATCCGTGCCGCCCGCGGGGGTCCGCCGCGGCCGCGCGCGGCGCCGGCCGCGTGTCCGCTGCCGGATGCCGTCGCGGGCCGGCGCGCGGCGCGACCCGGTGCTCGGGCAAGCCGGCGATCCGTCGGGGAGGGGGCGAGGGGCGCCGGGGCGCCGTTCCGCTCGACGCCGGGCCAACCTCGGCCGGCCGGAGCGCAACGGCAGGTTCGCGTCGCCGTCGCGCCGGCTGCGCGGGTCGGGTGGGCGAGGCCGCGGCATTGGACCTGGCGCGATCCGCGGTTCGGCTTGCGCCTGGGCGCGGATCGCGCGTCGCGATCGGCGCGGCGCCGGCGGCACAGGGGTGCGCGCGCTCCCGGGGCTGGCACGAAGCGTGAACCGGCGGGGACGCGATGACGGAGCGAGCGGTGACGTGGTGGCGGCGGGTCGGCGCGCCGGAGGAAGGGTTCCGGTACCTGCGGGCGGACGGCTCGCCGCTGCGTTCGGAGTGTGCGTTGAAGCGAATCGCCGCGCTGGCGGTCCCGCCCGGTTGGGTCGACGTGCGCATTGCGCCGGACCCGAGCCGGAAGGTGCAGGCCTGGGGGTTCGACCGGGCGGGGCGGCGGCAGTACATCTACAGCGCGGAGCACGTGGCGCATCGGGAGCGGCGCAAATGGGGGCGGGTGCTGCGGTACGCCCGCGTGCTGCCGCGGCTGCGCGCGGCCACGAACGAGCACCTGCGGGCGGAGGGGTTGGGGCGGGAGAAGGTGCTGGCGACGGTGGTGCGGCTGATGAGCCGCGCGTTCTTTCGCGCGGGGAGCGAGCGGTACGCCGTGCAGAACCGGACGTTCGGGATCTGCACGCTGCGCAAGAGCCACCTCGAGATCCGCGGTCACGACCTGATCTTCACGTACGTGGGGAAGCGGCGGGTCGACCAGCGCCGGGTCGTGGCGGACACGCCGCTGGTCGGCGTGATCGAGGGGCTGCTCTCGCTCCCCGGGAGCCGATTGTTCCGCTTCATCGACGGCGCGGGCCGGGTGCGGAACGTGACCGCGGAGATGGTGAACCGCTACATCCGGGAGGTGCTGGGCGGGCGGTACACGTCGAAGGACCTGCGGACGTTCGGCGGCACGGTCCGGGCGGCGACGATCCTGGCGGACCTCGGCCCCGCGGCGTCGGAGCGGGAGGCGCGGCGGCACGTCGCCCTGTGCTGCCGGCTGGTGGCGATCGAGCTGGGGAACACGCCGGCGATCTGCCGCGCCGCGTACGTCCACCCGGCGGTGCTCGACGGCTACCTCGAGGGCCGGACGATCGAGCCGCTGATGGCATCGGAGCCGCCGGCCGCCGCGGGACCTGCGGCCGCGTACTACCCCGAGGAGGCGGCGCTGATGCGCTTCCTCGAGCGCTACGGCTGATGCGCCGGGCGCGCGGGCCGGGCGGGAGGCCGGCGCACCGGCGCCCGGCGATCGGCGCCGCCGTCCAGCGCGGCCTGCGCCGGGCCGCCGAGGCGCCGCTGGTGCACGGCAACTCGGGGACGCTGCTGATCGACGGCCCCCGGGCGTACCCCGCGATGCTCGAGCGCATCGCCGGGGCGGAGCGCCGGGTCCACTTCGAGAACTACATCTTCCGGGGCGACGCGGTCGGGCGCCGCTTCGCGGATGCGCTCATCGAGCGGGCGCGCGCGGGCGTCGAGGTGCGGGTGCTCTACGACTGGTTCGGCTCGGTCGGGACGGCGCGCTCGTTCTGGTCGCGGCTGCGGCGTGCAGGGTGCGAGGTGCGGGCGTTCGGCCCGCCTTCGCTCCGGCGGCCGCACGCGATGCTCCGCCGCGACCACCGCAAGCTGGTCGTCGTGGACGGCCGCTGCGCGGTGATCGGCGGGCTGTGCATCGGGCGCGAATGGGAGGGCGGCGACGGCGCCGCCTGCTGGCGCGACACCGCCGTGCTGCTCGAGGGCCCCGTCGCCCGGGAGCTCGACCGGGCGTTCACGCGGATGTGGCGCCGGGCGGGCGGCGGCCGCCCGCCGCCGCTGGACATCCCCGCCCCGATCGCCGGGGACGTGGCCGTGCGCGTCGTCGACGGGCCGCCGGCGCACGCGCGCGCGTACCGGCTCTACCAGCTCCTGGCCGCGATGGCCGAGCGGGCGCTGTACGTCACCGGCGCGTACCCGCTAGCCCCCGGCTCGCTGCGCCGGGCGCTCGGCGCAGCCGCACGGGCCGGCGTCGACGTCCGGCTGCTCGTCCCCGGCCGCTCCGACCTGCCGCTCCTGACCCAGGCCGGGCGCGCGCACTACGCCGCGCTGCTCCGCGCCGGCGTGCGCATCTACGAATGGCAGGGCCCGATGCTGCACGCGAAGACCGTCGTCGCCGACGGCTCGCTCGCCCTGGTCGGCTCCAGCAACCTCAACCCGTTCAGCTTCACCGGGAACTACGAGCTGGATGTCGAGATCCAGGACGCCGCGATCGCGGCCGCGCTCGAGCGCCAGTTCATGGACGACCTGGAAGCCGCACGGGAGATCGCGCTCGACGAGTGGTGCGCGCGCCCCGCGGCCCAGCGCTGGCGGGAACGCCTCGGCGCGCTCGCGCTCTGGCTGCCCTACCGCCTCTACGGCGGCTGACGGGAAGCTTCGTCGAAGCGGCCGGGAGCTCCGGGGTGCGCGGACTTCACCGGGCGCGCCCCACGCCTTCCGGCGCGGGCCCCGCCGAGGCGCATCCTTGGCCGCCGGCCCGGCCGGCGGCCGGCCCGGCCGGCGCCGTGTACCGCCGCGGGAGGATCACGGTGAACGTGCTCCCCGCGCCGGGGCGGCTGTCGACGGTGACCGCGCCGCCGAGCAGGGCGGTCAGCCGCCGGCAGACGGTCAGCCCGAGGCCGGTGCCGCCCTTCTCGCGCGTGCTCGAGCCGTCGAGCTGCGTGAACGGCTCGAAGATGCGCTCGTGCTGGTCCTCCGGGATGCCCGGGCCGGAGTCGCGGACGCGGAATTCGACGCGGTCCGCGGCCGAAGCGTCCAGCTCGAGCACGACCTCGCCGTGGTCCGTGAATTTCACCGCGTTCCCCACCAGGTTCGCCAGCACCTGCCGCAGCTTGCCGCCATCGGTGTCCAGCGGGAACGGCGCATCCAGCTTCGCCGTCCGGAGCACGATCCCCTTGGCGTTCGCCTCCGGCTCGAGCAACGCGGCCACGTCGCGGGCGATCGCCGCCGCGTCCACCGTGGCGACCCGGACCTCCTCCTTCCCCGCCTCGGTCCGGGCGAAGATCAGGATCTCGTCGATGATCGTGATCAGGTGCAGCGCGCTCTGCTGGATGCGATTGATGTGCTCCCGCTGGCGTTCGTTCAGCGCGCCCGACACCTCGCTCGCGAGCAGGTCGGCGTAGCCGAGCACGGCCGTGAGCGGCGTGCGCAACTCATGGCTCATGATGGCCAGGAACTGGTCCTTGGCCTCGCTCGCGCGCTCGGCGGCCGTGCGCGCGCGGCGCTCCGCCCGGTAGGCGCGGGCGTTCTGGATCGCGCCGGCCGCGCGGCGCGCCAGCTCTTCCGCGAGCGGGACATCGGCCTCGGTGAACCGCCGGCCCGATTCGCCCTGGATCAGCGTGATCGCGCCGAACCGCGCATCGCCCAGCTCGAGCGGCACGATCAGGACCGAGCGGAGCCCGAGCGCCCGCAGCAGCTCGAGCCGCGCGGGGTCGTCCGCCGCCCGCTGCCACGCCCATTCCGGGATGCCCTGGTGCAGGAGCGAGCGGCCGGTCCGGGCCACCGCGCCGACGCCGGTGGGCGAGTCCAGTCGCCGGGGGGAGTAGCGCACGTGCGCGTCCAGCAGCCGGCGCAGCTCCGGATCCCGGTGCGCCATGGCGACCCGTCGGATCGTGCCGTCCTCGTCGACCAGGTCCACCGCGCAGCCGTCGGCAATCTCCGGGACGGCCAGCTCGGCCACGCGGCGGAGCGTCTCCTCGTAGTCGAGCGAGCCGGCCAGCGCCGCGCTGGCATCCGCCAGGAATCGGAGCGCCCGCTCGGTCCGACGCCGCTCGCGGATGTCGATCCCGATCCCGACCCGCGTACCGTCCGAGAGCCGGATGCCCGCCCACGAGGTTTCCAGCCGCGCACCGTCCCGGGTCGCAAGCGCGAAGTCGCGCCACGCCCCGCCGGACGACTTCATGAACCGCCGCACCTCCTCCCGGGCCGCCGGGTCGGGGAAGCACGCCTCCAGCAGGTCCCGGTCGGCCAGCTCCTCCGACGTCCAGCCGAGCAGCCGCCCGAACTCGCGGTTCACCCGGTACGCGCGCGAGATCGGGTCGTAGATCACGATCATCATCGGGATCGCGTCGACGATCCGCTCGATCAGCTCCCGCTCCCGGCGCAGCTCGCGCGCCGACGTCACGTGGTCCGTGACATCGCGCACGATCTGCCACGCGCCCTCGACGCGCCCGTCGGCGGCCCACAGCGGACGGAACCGCGACTCGTCGTACGCCCGCCGCGGCCCCGGCCCGCCCACGGGGACCACCACCGAGTGCTCCTCGCCCGCCAGTGCCCGCGCCCAGTGGGAGATCACGCGATCCCGCTCCTCCGGCCACGCCGCGAGCGCCTCGCGCAGATCCGTACCCACCTCGAGCGCCACGCCGAAGCGACGCTCGAAATCCTCGCAATACGCCCGGCTCACCGCCGTGATCCGGTAATCGGCGTCGACCGCGGCGACGCGCATGTCCGACTCATCGACGATGTACGCGAGCAGGCGAGCCGCGCGAACCGGGTCGGCGGCCGTGCTCGGATCCTGCGGGTCCGTCCTCGAGATCTGGACCATGCGGATGTCGGTAACGGGATGGAACGCTGCCACCCGGTGTGCAACATACAACGGGAGCAGGCGCTCCGAAACGCGCGGGATGGACATCGCCCGGCGGAGGCCGCCCGCCGGAACGCGTTCAGGAGACCCGGTGGCGGCGCTCCGGCGCGCGGGCGCGGAAGATCCGGAACTGCTGCCCCGTCCGCCGCAGTAGCGGCAGGGCCACGTTGTAGACCGGGATGCCGGCCGGCGTCCGCGCCTCCGGCGTCCCGTTGTGCGCGTGGCCGTGGAACACCACGTCGGCGCCGTGCGTCTCGATCGGCGGCAGGAGCCGCGACGTGCCCAGGAACGGATAGATCATCTCCGGCTCGCCCTCGAGCGTCTCCTCGATCGGCGAGTAGTGCATGAGCACGACCTTCGTCTCCGTGTCGAGCGTGCGCAGCGCGTTCTCGAGCTTCAGCGCCTCGTCGATCGCGTGCTGCACGAAGTCCTTGATCAGCCGCTCGCCGAACGGCGCGAGCGTCCCGCGGCCGAAGCCGCCGGCAAAGCCCTTCACGCCGGCGAAGCCGATGTCGTCGATGACGACGCTCTCGCCGTCCAGCACGTGCACGCCGCGCTCCGCCAGCATCGTCATCAGCTCGTCGGTGATCTCCGCCTCGTGGTCGTGGTTGCCGAACACGGCGACGATCGGGATCGCGACGCCGGCGAGGTCGCCCATGAACGCCTCGACCTGCTCGCGCCGGCCGTGCGTGGTGATGTCGCCGCACAGCGCGAGGATGTCCGCGCTGCGGTTCGCGGCCGAGAACAGGTCGGCCATCGACCCGCGCCCCGGCTCGTAGTGCAGGTCCCCGACCGCGGCGATGCGGACGTAGCGGTCCTCGTCCATCCTACGCGCCTTGTCCGGGGGGCGCGTCCCACAGCTCGCTGTCGCGGATCTCGCGGATGATCGGGAGCGAGCGGGCGGCGTTCACCGCCTGCTTGCGCAGGTCGCGGAACCCCCATTCGTTGACGTCGATCGCGAACGAGAACCGGGAGATCAACGTGCCGCGGCAGATGGTGGGGTCGCCGGGCGCGTGCATTTCCTCGAACGCGCGCTCGTACAGCTCCTCGCGCACCCAGTCCGGCACGCGCGCCCGGTGCCCCGGATACACGTAGTCGAACAGGTGGATCTGGGCGAGGAGCAGGCGCCAGTGCTCGGCGACGCGGTTGAGCAGCCGCTCCCAATCCAGCTCCGCGCCGCGGATCAGGATGAGGTGCACGATATCGGCCATGTCGGAGCGGTGCCGCTCGGAGACGAAGAGGCGGTGCCAGATCAGCTCCTCGGGCGCGGCCACGCGGATCGGGACCGCCGCCAGGATCCCCGGGCGCGAGTGGCGGAACCACCCCTCGTCGATGAGCTGGAGTCCGTTGCCCATGCCGTAGATCAGGTCGATCATCGCCTCTTCCTTCAGCGCCTTCGCGATCCAATGGGCCTGGTGCAGCTCGGTGTGGAAGCCGGCGGCGCGCAGCGCGCGGGCGGCGGCGAGCAGGTGGCGCGGCTCGAGCAGGAGGTCGAGATCCTTGGTCTGGCGGTAGATCCCCGCGTACTCGTACATCGCGTACAGTCCGCTGACGACGTAGGGGATCCCGGACTCGTTCAGCGTGCGGAGCGCGTGCTGGTACACGCCGCGTTCCGCCTCCGGGATCCAGAACTCGCCGTGCGTCAACGATTTCTGCTCTTCCCGGGTCAGGTGCGCCATCTCCGGCGACAGCGTCCCGGTGGGTAGCCTGTCCATGCGTCTATCTCGAGTACCGCGTGATGTCGATGCTCCCGGCAGAGCCGGGGTGCGCCGCCAGGGAGCAAGGATCGGGCCGCGCCACGCTACCGCGCGGCGCCCCCGGGGATTAGCTTGACACCATGTTCGAAGATTGGAAGCAGGCGTGGCGGGACGCGGTCGCGAACTTCTGGCGCGAGCTCGACGACGCGGGCGGCGCCGCCGCGGACGCGGAGCGGATCGCCGCCATGCGGCGCGACGTGCGCGCGGCGCGCGCGGAGCTCGACCGGGTCGCGGCCGAGCTCGGGCGCGCCCGCGACCAGCTCGCGGAGGAGCGCCAGGCGGAGCAGAGCTGCCGGCGCCGCGAGCGGCTGGCCCGTGGGATCGGTGACGACGAGACCGCGCGCATCGCCGCCGAGTACGCCGCGCGCCACGCCGAGCGCGCCGGCGTGCTCGACCGGAAGGTGCGGGCGATCGAGGACGAGCTGGCGCTAAGGCGCCGCGACGTCGAAGAGATGGAGTCCGCGCTCCGCGCCGTGCGCTCCGCAGCGGCCGCGCCCGAGGTCGGCGGCGTCGACGATCCCGCGACGGCCGGCGACGAGGCGGCCGAGCGCGAGTTCCGCCGCATGGAGCGCAGGGCGCGGGAGCGGGAGGCCGAGCGCCGCCTGGAAGAGCTGAAACGCGGAATGCGCTGAGCGCGGCGCGCGCCCGGCACGGCCGGGCGCCGGCTTCGCTCGTCGCGCGGCGGGGCCGCGCCCGGCGCGCTCGTGGCCGCCGGGCAAGGCTCGCGACCGCGTCGCCACCGCCCCGGCCGGGCCGGTCGACCCCGATGCCCGTCCGCCCGTCCGCCGGCCGCTCAACGCCCCGCGCTCGCCTCCGACGCCGCGGGCGCGCGCCGGTACCGGAGGTCGGCCGCGGGGAGCCAGCCGCCGTAGGCGACGCCCTGCCCCCGCGTCCGGATCAGGTGCGACACGCAGCGGAGCGCGTACGCCACGGGAGCGGCGGCGATCAACGACGTCTGGATCACGCAGCTCACGCCGCAATCCCGCTCGCAAGGCTTGTGATGGTCGTTCGCCCGCAGGTCCGCGACCGTCATCGCGAGCACGTGCTTCGGCTCCCGCAACGGGACCTGGCTGCACGCCTTCACGATGCCGAATTCGTCCACGTACAGGAACTTGTACCCTCCGGTGCACTTCCACTGCGGTTGCTTCCCTTCCACGCGCGCCCGGTGCAGGTCCATCATCGGCGCGATCCGCCAGTGGCGGAAGTGGGAATGGAACCAGTCGAGCTTTTCCCGGACCGCTTCGTTCAGCTCGAGCCGGCCGTCGTAGTGCCGGACGCCGCAGCGGACCGGGAAGCCCAGCGCCTTCAGCTCGAGGACCAGCGCCTCGAACTCGTCGAGCGTCTCCTCGCACAGCACGGCGTTGCATTCGACCTGGAAGCCGGCGCGTTCCCGCAGCCGCGCCAGCTTCTTCCGCAACGGCCGCAGCGCCTTGTGCGTGAACTCGGTCGGCTCGATCCGGTCGATCGACACGCACATCGAGTCCAGCCCCGCGTCGTTCAGCGCGTCGACGAGCGCGTCCGAGAGGAGAAGACCGTTCGTGATGATGTTCGTCCAGCACCCCTTGTCGTGCGCGTGGCGGACCAGGTCCGCGATGCGTGGGTGCAGCAGCGGCTCGCCGCCCAGGAAGTCCATGATCGTCACGCCGAGCCGGTCGATCAGGTGGTCCATCCACCGGACCAGCGTCTCGAACGGGACCGGCTTCGACACCGCGTCGTACTCGTTGCAGTAGCCGCAGGCCAGATTGCAGCGCCGCGTAACGACGAGCTGGCAGTAGAGCGCGCGGTCGTCGAACAGGCGCTTCAGCGTGGCGAGTTTGCGCATGGGGCTCTCCGTGCGTGGGGGATCAGCCGGCCTCGATTCCGTCGCGCGGCCCGCCGGCCGGGTCGCCGCGCCTGCGGCGAGCGACGCGCGTGAACAGGGTGTGGAGCAGCCACGCCGCGCCCGCGGCGGCGGCGAGCCAGAGCTGGAGCCGCAATCCGACGGCGACGCCGTCGGCGCCGAGCGCGACCCACGGCACCAGCCCCGCCGGCCGGCCGACGGCCGCGATCGCCGCGAAGCGCACCGGCGAGAGGCGGGTCAGCCCCGCCAGGTAGCAGAGCGGGTCCCGCGGGAACGCGGGGACCAGCATCAGCCAGAAGACCGCCCACTCCGCGCGGCGCCCGCGGCCCAGCCAGTCGTCGAAACGGCGCCGGACCTCCGGGGCGACGCGCGCCTCGACCCACGGCCGGCCGTAGCGGCGGCCGAGCGCGAATGCAATGATCGAGCCCGCGACCGCCCCGAGCGACGCGAGCACCGCGCCGCCGACCAGCCCGAACGCGTAGCCGCCGGGGATCTCGATCGGCTGCCCCGGGATCGGGATCACCACGACCTGCACGGCCTCCGCGAGGGCGAACGCGACCGGCGCGAGCGCGCCGAGCCGATCGAGCGCGCCGCGCACCGCCGCCGCGTCCGGCGCCATGCGCGGGACGAGCACCAGCGCGGCCAGGAACAGCAGCCACGCCCCCGCCGCCGCCGGGTGGACCCGCACGCGCCGGAATCGCGCCATCGTCCTCCGCACTCGGTCCGAAGCCGGCGCTCCGCCGACAAAAAACGCGCCGGGCGCCCCCGTCCAGGGGAACGCCCGGCGCCGGGCGAACCGCCCCACCCTCCGCGCCGCGCGCCGGACCCGCGCCGAGGGCCCGCTCGCGCGCGCGGGGCCTACACGCCGCCCGCGGCCGCAGCCTTCACCGAGCCATCGGCACTTTTGGCCATCATCCGGCGGATCGGCACGACCATCAGCCCGATCACCGCCGCCGCGATGAACAGCGACGCCGTCGTCGTCGTGAAGAGCCGAGGCATCTCCGCGAGATTCTCCGGATCCACGTGGCCGCCGACCAGCCCGGCGATCAGGTTGCCGAGCGCCGACGCCATGAACCAGATCCCCATCATCTGCCCCACGTACTTCCGCGGCGACAGCTTCGTCATCGACGACAGCCCCACGGGGCTCAGGCACAGCTCGCCGACCGTCTGGAAGAAGTAGCTGAACACCAGCCACCACGGCGAGACCAGCGTCCCCGCGCCGCCGGCCACCACCGTGTTCGACGCCACGATCATGAGCGCGAAGCCCACGCCGGCGAACGCCAGCCCGAGCGCGAACTTCGCCGGGCTCGAAAGGTCCACCCCACGCCGCGCCAGCGCCACCCACAGCGACGCGAACACCGGCGCGAGCAGGATGATGAAGAACGAGTTCACCGACTGGAACCACGTCGCCGGAATCTCGAACGACCCCACCATCCGGTCCGTGAAGTCCGCCGCGAACAGGTTCAGCGACGTCGGCGCCTGCTCGAACGCCGACCAGAACGCCGCCGCGAACAGGAACAGCACCGCGATCACCAGGATCCGTTTCTTCTCATCCGTGTTCAGCCCGCCGAACAGGAATACGTACGCGAAATAGACGAGGGCCGACCCCACGATCACGTACGTCATCGACTGGCCGATCGCCTGCGGGTTCAGCGTGATCACCCCCGTCGCCGCGAGCAGGAACACCACCGCGAGCACGCCCAGACCCAGCCACAGCATCCTCCACCCGTTGCGCTCCTGCCGCGCCTGCACCTCCGGGTCCGGGTGGCGCGTCGGCTCCAGCCCGATGTCCCCCAGCGTCCGGCCCGCCGTCGCCACGTACACCAGCAACCCGGCGAGCATCCCCACGCCCGCCGCGCCGAAGCCCCAGTGCCATCCGATCATCTCGCCCAGGAAGCCCGTCACGAGCTGCCCGAAGAACGCGCCGACGTTGATCCCCATGTAGAAGATCGAAAAGCCCGCATCCCGCCGCGCACCGCCCTCCGGATACAGATCGCCCACGATCGCCGAGATGTTCGGCTTCAGCAGCCCCGTGCCGAGTACGATCAGCACCAGCCCCAGGAAGAACGGGACCTTCCCGTGCGCGAACGCCGACATCCCGATCGAGATGTGCCCCGCCGAGATCAGCATCGCGCCCCACAGGATCGCCCGGCGCAGCCCCAGCAGCCGGTCCGCGACCCAGCCCCCGGGGAGCGACGCCAGGTACACGCTCGCCGCGTAGATCCCCACGATCGCCGACGCCTGGTCCCGGTCGAAGCCGAACCCGCCCTCCAGCAGCGCCGCCGCCATGAACAGGACCAGCAGCGGACGGATCCCGTAATACGAGAACCGTTCCCACATCTCCGTGAAGAACAACGTGGCCAGGCCGCGCGGATGACCGAAGAACGTCTTCCCCGACACGACCCCGTCGCTCCTCGCCGCGGCCGCGCCGCCGGCGACTCGTCCGTTGGGGTCTCTCGTCATTCCACACCTTCCAGGATGGGTGGCACCGCTTCCGCCTCGGCGGAACGGATCGACAAAATACGATGCATGTTAATGGTTAGCATACACAAAGACCACCCTGACGTTCGACCGGCGCATCCGGCCATGGCGCCGCCCGCGACGCGAACGCACCCTCGCGCGGGACCCGAGCCGAGCGAACATGCCGATCTTTTCCTGCATCCTGGGCACGAGCGACGCGGCCGAGGCGATCCGGTCGTTCGGGAGACGCGCGGCCCGGGTCGACGCGCCGGTGCTGCTGACCGGCGAGAGCGGCACGGGCAAGGGGCTGCTGGCCCGTGCGATCCACCGCGCCTCGCGGCGGTCGGGCCGCCCGTTCATCGCGGTCAACTGCGCGGGCGTGCCGGAGACGCTGTTCGAGAGCGAGTTCTTCGGGCACGCGCGCGGCGCGTTCACGGGCGCGCACGATTCGCGCCGGGGGTTGTTCGAGCAGGCGCACGGCGGCACGCTGTTCCTGGACGAGGTGGCGGACCTCCCGCCCGGCCTCCAGGCCAAACTCCTCACGGCGCTCGAAGACGGGGAGATCCGCCGCCTCGGGTCGGAGCGCGTCGTGCGGGTCGATGTGCGCGTGATCGCGGCGACGGGCGCGGACCTCGAGCGCCTCGTCGCCGAGGGCCGGTTCCGCCGCGACCTGTACCACCGGCTGCTGGTGCTGTCCTTCCGCCTGCCGGCGCTGCGCGAGCGGAGCGACGACCTGGACCTCCTGGCCAGGCACTTCGTCGAACAGTTCGCGCGCCGCTACGACCGACGGGTGCGTGACTTCGACGCCGCGGCGCACGCGCGCCTGCACGCGCACCCGTGGCCCGGCAACATCCGCGAGCTGGCCCACGCGATCGAAGCCGCCGTCCTGGCCTGCGAGGAAAGCCGCATCCGCCTGCGCCACCTCCCCGACAGCGTGCGCACGCCCACACCCGCGCCGGAACCCGGGGCCGGCGCCGAACGACCCCACGGCCGCTACTCCTTCCACGGCCCGCCCGCCGAGGAGCGCCGCCGCATCGAGGAGGCGCTCCGCCTCTGCCACGGGAACAAGACCCGCGCGGCCGCGCGGCTCGGGATGGCGCGCAACACGCTGCGGCACAAGCTGCGCGCGCTGGGGATCGACGGCGAGCGCCCGCGCCGCCCGGCAGAGTGAACACCGCGCCTGCGCCCGAGTAGAACGCCGCGCCTCCGCCCGACCCCCCACGCCGGCGGGCGGCGCTATTCGTCCCAAACTGCTATCGCTCTGTCCGTGGCGTCGCGTGCATCGTAGCGCCGGTCATTGCGCGGACGGTTCCGCGCAGTGCCGGACGGAATGGGTGGCTCCGGAGGCGCGGGGTGGTCGCGTAACGCGTGATGTCACTTGGGTTTGCGCCTTTCGCTGGTTCCGGCCCGCGACGTGCCTCCTGATGCGGCGCCGGCCGGGCGCGGCGTCCGGCCGGCGGGGAGCGGGGCGGGGTGCGGCGGGGCGCGACCACCTTCACGACGGAGGCCGGCATGTCGAAGAGAACGCGCTGGATCGTGCCGTTGGCGCTGCTGTTCACGGCGATCGGGGGATTGCCGCGTCGGGCGCTGGCGTCGTGCACGACGAGCTACATGTGGTGCTTGAACGACAGCTACGATACGCGCGGGATGCTGCGTTTCCTGGCTGACGTGGAGTGCCTGGCGGAGTACATCGGCTGCGTGCGCAGGAAGCTGTAGCGGGCTGGTGATGGTAGGGACCGCGCCGTCCGCGCCGGGCGGCTGCGGTACGGCATCGACACGAACACGAGCGTCCCATGAGACACCTCCCCCTTCCCCTGGTTTCGCTGCTGGCCGCGTGCGCCGCATCGGACGCGGCCGAGCCGGTGTTGATCGAGGATTTCCTGGAGCGATCCGCGGCGGTCCATTGCGAGGCGGCGCCGGCGTTGAGCGCGCGCGAGTCGGTGGTCGAGGACGTGGTCACGGTGAGCGACAGTACGTTCCTGGTGCTGTACGGGCAGGACCGCGAGGTGGTGCTGGTCGGGCCGGACCTGGCGCCGCGGTGGGTCGTGCCGTTCACGGAGGACGGGCCGACGGGGGTCCGGCGGCCGGTCTCCGCGGCGCTGGTGGGAGACACGCTGCTGTACGTCGCGGACCAGTACCGTCAGGTGCTGAAGCGGTTGGGGCTGGATGGGCGGGACCTCGGGGCGGTGCGCCTTCCGTTCCCGCCGCAGCGGGTGCAGGCGGTCGGGCGTGGGGTGTACGTGACGCCGTTCGTCCTGGGCCGTCACCCGGACCGGCTCGTGTTCCGCGTGGAGGGCGAGGAGGTCCGGGCGCTGGCGATCCCGACGCTCGCGTACGCCGACCCGGGGATGAACGTGCTGGCGAACACGGCGGTCGTCTCCGTGTTCCCCGATGGCGGGGTGGTCGTGACGCACGAGTTCCTGGTCCCGTTCGCGCACCGCTTCCGCGTCGATGCGGAGGAGTCCGTGCGACGGGTGCCGATCCCGTTGCCGGAGGCGGTCGGCTCGGCGCTGCGCCGGCCGCCGGTGCGCACGCTGGAGGAGACCGCGCCGGCGGACCTGCCGGTGGCGGTGCTCTCCGCCGCGCCGGACGTCCGGACCGGCGACCTAGTCTACCTGACGCGAAGCGGCCGGACCACGGCGGATGGCACGCTCGAGAAGGCGATCGTGCGGCTCGATCGCGAGCTGCGCTACCGCGGATCCTACGTGCTGGACGTGAACGCGATCCGGATGGCGTACCTGGCGGCCAGGGGGGTGGCGGCGGTGGTGGACGACCTCGACCGGTGGTACACATGTCCGGCGGCGTGACGGCGGCCGTGCCGGAGCTGCGGCTCGAGGGCGTGGCGATCCGTCACCGACGGCGCCGGGTCGTGCGGGACCTGACGTGGAGGCACGGCGCGGGCCGGGTCGCGTGGCTGATCGGCGAGAACGGCGCGGGGAAGAGCTCGCTGCTGCGGGCGCTCGCGGGCCGCGCGCGCCCGGCGGCGGGCGTGGTGACGCTGGTCGACCCGTCCGGCGCGACGGGCGCGCGGCTGTACTACCGCCCGGCGATGCGCCTCCCCGGCGGGATCACGGTGGCCGAATGGCGCCGGCTGATCGAGCGCCTCGGCGGCGGGGTCGACAGGGGCGTAGGAGTGCCGGGAGCATCGGGTGTGTCGGGTGTGTCGGGTGTGTCGGCGGCGCCGGAGGGGCGGGGCGCGGGGGAGCACCCGGTCGCGCCGGAAGATGCGATGGCGCTGCTGCGCCCGGATGTCCCGCCGGACCGGCGGCTGGACCGGCTTTCGACGGGCGAGGCGAAGCGGCTGATGCTGGAGGCGCTGCTCGGGCGTCCGGCGTCGTTCCTCTTCCTCGACGAGCCGTACGAGCACCTGTCGAGCAGCGCGCGGGACGGTCTGACGGCGATTCTCGTCGCCCGCGCGCGGCGCTCGGTGGTGGTCGTCGCGACGAACCAGCCCGTGCCGGTGGACGCGGGCGGCCCGATCGTGCGGCTGGACGGCGAGCGGGCGGTGATCGACCTGCGGAAGGAGGAGGCGCCATGGGGTTCGTAGCGGCGCCGGTCCGTGCGGTGGCGGCGTTCGAGCTGCGGCGGCTCGCGCGTTCGCCGGGCGCGTGGCTCGGCGTTCTGGCGTTCGTCGCGTTGCTCGGCGTCGGCCACTGGTCGTACTGGACGGCGCTCCCGCCGCGTCCGGCGGACGACCGCCTGTTCGGCTGGGGCTACATCCTCGCGATGTGCGGGATCCTGCGCTTCGGCTTCGCGGAGGACCGGGAGCTGGTGCTGGACGAATTCCTCGTCGCGAACCTGGTGACGCCCGCGCGGTACGCGCTGGGGAAGCTCGTCGCGGTCGCGGCGGTGCTGGCAGTGTTCGGCGCGGGCGCGTTCCTCTGGGCGTGCCTGCTCGGCGCCGGCGACGCGGCCTACGCGATGTGGTACACCGCGCTGTTCACGCTCGTCGCGCTGCTGTTCCTGCCGGCGGTCGCGCTGGTCGAGCTCGCGATCGACACGCGGTACCCCGCGGCGTTCGTGTTCGTCGCGTTCGTCGCGGTGCTCGTCATCGGGCACGCCGTGGCCGGGCCGGCGGTCGTCGTCGCGGCGCTCGGGCTGGACGTGGAGCGGCTCATCTACGCCTCGCTCTTGCCGCTCGCCGGCCGGGTCCTGGTCTCGGCCTGGCTGCTGCTCCTGCTCTACCCGCTCTGCCGCCTGCGGCTGGTCGGCCGTGCCGGGTGGTCGTGGGCCGGCGCGTGAACGGCCGCGCGCCGGGCCACGATGGGATGCCGTGCCGGTCGGCGCGACGTGCGGGCCCGCCGCGCCCGCCGCGCCCCGACACGGCACCGGAGAGCGGCGGGGTTGCGGTGGCGGGGCGAATGGAGGAGCCTTCCTAATAGCGGTAGCGGCGGCGCGGCCGGTACTCGGTCGCGTACCCCATGCCGGCGGTGCGGCCGTAGCGGCGGCCTCGCGGGCGTCCGATGAATTCCTCGCCGTACGCGCCGTATTCGCCGCGGACCATCCGCGTGGGCGTACCGCGCACGCGGTCGCGGAACGGATCGCCGTAGTCGACCTCCCAGCGGCTCTTCTCGAATTCGCGGCCGTACCCGGCGCCGTATTCCTCGCCGTATTCGCCGTAGGCGCCGTAGCCGAGGCCGTATCCCATGTACTCGCGCCCGTAGCCGGCGCCGCGGTAGTACGGCCGCTCGCGCCCGGTGTATTCCCGGCCGTACTCCATGCGTTGGCGGCCGACGAACTCCGGGCCGTAGGCGGGCTCGGCGCGGCGCATGGTCCAGGGGCGTCGGCCGACTCTGGCGCGGCCGCGCGTGCGGCCGGGGCGCGGCTCGGGCTCGAAGCGTTCGCGCTCGACGTAGTCGGGACCGTAACTCTTGCCGTAATCCGGACGCGTGCCGTACTGCAGCTCGTAGCGTGGCATGGCTCCTCCTGGGGTTGCTCCGGTCAGGTTGCGCTACCGCCGTCGTCTCTTCCCGTCTTGTGCTCCGTGTCCCGCGCTCCGATCTTGTCCGCGAACCCGACGCCCCGGCCGCGCGCGAGCGTTTCGGGGCTGTCGCGGCCGACGTCGTGTGCGCGAGGGTCGCGGACGCGGCCGTCGCCGCGACGTTTGCGCGGGCCGTGGCGCCGCATCGCCTCCCCGGCATCCTTGAAGTGGGGCGTATCGGGGTTCTCCGTCGCGCGGGTTGGGGGATGGGTTTCCGGCATGGGCGTCCTTCCGGGTCAGGGGGCGATACGGGCGTGCGAGCGCACCGGGTGCCGTGCAAGAAACGGTCCGAACCGGGTGTGGAGCGAATTCCGGCCGAAGGTGTTAGATTGAATGGAGCCCGCCCCCGGCGGGCTCAATTATTGGACCACACCGGGACATCGAATGGACGCGAGCATCCTGGATACGCTGCGGAAGCACGTGCTCACGTACGCGCTGAACGCGGAAGAGATCGAGTACGTGGCCTCGTTCGCCCGCGAGGCGTGTTATCTGCCGGGCACCTACATCTTCCACGAGAGTCAGCCGCGGCGCGAGTTCGGCATCGTGCGGCGGGGCAGCATCGAGATCCGGAAGGGCGCGCGGGGCCGGCCGGAGGTCCTGTACGTGCTGACGGCGGGCGAGTCGTACGGCGAGGGCGCGTTGCTGGACAACTATCCGCACTCGACGTCCGCGTACGTCACCGAGCCGACGGAAGTGGTCGAGATCGCGCGCGAGGCGATCGACAGGATCGCGGCGGAGCGGCCGAACGTGTACGCGCGCCTGGTGTCCGGGGCGGCGCAGGTGATCTCGAGCCGTTTGCGGGCGGCGAACGCGAAGCTGGTGGGCCGCGGCCAGATGTATCTGTCGGGGGAGCTGCGCCGGGAGAAGGACCTGCTGGGCGAGCGCGACGTGCCGGACCGGAACTACTACGGGATCCAGACGTTGCGCGCGGTCGAGAACTTCCCGATCACGGGGATCGCGATCGGACAGTACCCCGAGCTGGTCAACGCGCTCGCGGCGGTGAAGGAGGCGGCGGCGCGGGCGAACATGGAGCTGGGGCTGCTCGACGCGCAGGTCGGCGACGCGATCGTCCGCGCCTGCCGGGAGATCCGATCCGGCAAGCTCCACGACCAGTTCGTGGTCGACGTGATCCAGGGCGGCGCCGGCACGTCGACGAACATGAACGCGAACGAGGTGATCGCGAACCGCGCGCTGGAGCTGCTCGGCCGTCGGCGCGGCGAGTACGCCGTCGTCCACCCGAACAACCATGTGAACCTTTCGCAGTCGACGAACGACGTCTACCCGACGGCGGTGAAGATCGCCGTCAACTGGGCGCTCCAGGGGCTGGAGCAGGCGTTGGCGGAGCTGCGCGATGCGTTCTTGCTGAAGGCGGGCGAGTTCGCGGACATCGTGAAGATGGGCCGTACGCAGCTTCAGGACGCGGTGCCGATGACGCTCGGGCAGGAGTTCCACGCGTACGGCGTGACGATTGCCGAGGACCTGGAGCGGCTGCGGGAGGTGGCGGCGCTCACCCGTGAGATCAACATGGGTGCGACCGCGATCGGGACGGGGATCAACACGGATCCCCGCTATGCGCCGCTGGTCCGCGAGCATCTCTCGAGCGTGACCGGGCTCACGCTGGTCACGAGCCCCGACCTCGTCGAGGCGACGCCGGACACGGGTGCGTTCGTGCAGCTCTCGGGCGTGTTGAAGCGGATCGCGGTCAAGCTCTCGAAGATCTGCAACGATCTGCGGCTGCTCTCGAGCGGGCCGCGCGCCGGGCTCGCGGAGATCAACCTCCCGCCGATGCAGCCGGGCTCGAGCATCATGCCGGGGAAGGTGAATCCGGTGATCCCCGAGGTCGTCAACCAGGTTTGTTTCCAGGTCGTCGGCAACGACCTCACGGTGACGATGGCGGCGGAGGCGGGGCAGCTACAGCTCAACGTCTTCGAGCCGGTGATCGCCTTCAACATCTTCCAGTCGATCAACACGCTGCGGCAGGCGTGCGTGGTGCTGCGCGAGCGCTGCGTGCTCGGGATCACGGCGAACCGCGAGCGGATCCGGCACTTCCTGGAGCGCAGCATCGGGATCGTGACCGCGCTGGTCCCGTACATCGGCTACGAGCGCGCGAGCGCGGTGGCGCGGGAGGCGCTCGAGACCGACCGCGGCGTCTACGAGCTCGTCCTCGAGAAGGGCTGGCTCAGCCGGGAGGAGCTGGACGAGATCCTCTCCCCCGCAGCGATGACGCGCCCGCGCGCGATGCCGGTGCTGCGCGGCCGGCTCGACGCGCAGGAGGAGGTGCCCGCGGATTGAGGCATCGCGCGGGCCGGGCTCATGCGAAATCCGCCGGCAACGCTCGCACCGGTCCGCCCGGCCCGGGCGAACCTCGACCCGCCCGGCCCAGGCGAAGCATCCCTCGCGGACCACGACCGGTTCGAGCGAAGTCGGGCTCTTGCGGGATCCGCCGGAACCGTGTCGCTCATTGGCCTCGACCGGGGTGCGACTCGGCGCCGTGACCGCGAAGGGTTCATGCGAAGCGCGTATCAGTCACCCGCGCGCGCGGGCGCGGCCGGGACGTTGTTCGGCAGGCCCAGGACGAACGTCGAGCCCGCGCCGGGCCGGCTCTCGACGCGGATCTCGCCGCCGAGCATGTGCGCCAGTTGCCGCGAGAGCGCCAGGCCGAGGCCGGTCCCGCCGTACAGGCGGGTCGACGAGCCGTCCACCTGGCGGAACTCGTCGAAGATCGCGTTCAGGTCGTTGGCGGCGATCCCGATCCCGGTGTCCTGCACGAGCCACTCGATCCATCCGGCGTTCCAGCGCGTGGGCGGGCCGCCGGGCTGCCGCCGCACGGTCACCGTCACCCGCCCCGCCGGCGTGAACTTGAACGCATTGCTGATCAGGTTCTCCAGGATCTTGACGACCTTGGCGCGATCGGTGCGGATCGGGATCTCGCCGTCGGGTGCGGCGATCGCGAAGTCGATGCCATCCGGCGGTGCTCCGGCCTCGGCCGCGGCGGCGCGGGCGAGGGCGGTCGCCTCCTCGCGCGTCTCGTGGATCGGCGTGCGCCCGAGCTTCAGGTCCGAAAGCTCGAGGAGGTCCGTGATCAGCCGGAGCAGCGCGGTGCCGGCGCGCTCGATCTTCGCCAGCGACTGCGCCTGTTCCGCGGTCACCGGCCCCGCGTGGCCTTGCGCGATCAGGTACGTGTAGCCGAGGATCGCCGTCAGCGGCGTGCGCAGCTCGTGGCCCATGTTGGCCAGGAATTCGTTCTTGAGCCGCTTCGCTTCCTCCGCCTCCTCGGCGCGGAGCGTGAGCTCCTCGTTCTTCCGCAAGAGCCGCTCGTTCGCCGCCTGGAGGTGCTCGATCAGGTGCGCCTTCTCCGCCGTCGCGGAGAGCTGGTCCGCGACCACGCCCAGCAGCCGCTCCTCGTCGGCGGTAAACCTGTGCGGCGCCTCGAAATAGAAGCTCAACGCCCCGGCGACCTCGCCCCGGACCTCGAGCGGCAGCGCGACCTGCGCCGTGAAGCCGAGCTCCCGCGCCGGGTCCCACCACTCGCGCTGGAGCGGGTCCGCGAAGATGTCCTCGACGGTGATCCGCGCCCGCTCGGCGACGGCGCGCCCCGTCGGCCCGCGCCCGACGCGGATCCGCAACTGGCCCAGATAGCGCGCCGACGCCTGGGGCCAGTTCTGGGCGCAGACCAGCTTCAGGAGCTGGGGGTCCGTCGTGTCGCGCAGGAACACGGAGCTGAAGCTCGCCCCGACGAGCGGCGTCACGCGGGCCAACGCAAGTCGATAAACCTCGACAGGCCGTGTCGCGGTCAGGAACGCGTGCGCGATGTCACGGACGACCTGCAACTCGCGTTGCTGCAATGATTCCGGCGGATCGGCCGCGCCCGGCGCATCGGGGCCGGAAGGACGCTGGGGGCTCACAATTCGCATTTTTTTCGGAGTGCACGGACGGGAGGGGGGCGCGGAATGTCCGTCCCTGCGCGAATAACTCCCTTGACGCGGTTCCGGTCCCGCTCTACTGTACCCGAGAAATTTTCGAGCGTCGCAATCGGGGATCCCCGCGGGGGCTCACGAACGGCGTCGCTGAAGATCAAGTTGAAACGCTTCAGGGGAGCCGCGCAAGGGCGGCTCCCGGTTCGGCGCCGCGCGGCACCGGGCCAGCAGGTCCGAAGTTCGCCGCCCGCGAGGGTGTGGGTCGGCATGTCTCTTCACCAGATTCACTTCGAGAGGAGCGAGTCCATGAACAAGTCCGAGCTGGTCCAGAACCTGGCGAGCAAGGCCAACATCTCCAAGGCGGACGCGCAGCGTGCCGTGGACGCCCTGTTCAACGCGGGGAGCGGCGTGATCGCCACCGCGCTGAAGAGGGGCGACAAGGTCCAGATCACCGGGTTCGGCACGTTCGAGACGCGCAAGCGCAAGGCGCGCACGGGCCGGAACCCCCGCACGGGCAAGGAGATCCGGATCGGCCCGACGACGAGCCCGTCGTTCCGTGCGGGCAAGGGGCTGAAGGACGCGATCAAGTAAGACCCGCATCCCGCTGGCAGACGGACGGGTCGGTCGCGGCGATCGCGACCGACCCGTCCGCGTCGGGACGCCCTGCACGGGCGTAGCCGAACCGGCCGCTCCCGGCGTCGATCCCGGCCGCGCGCCGCCCGGGCCGCGCGATCGACGCGTGCCGCCCCGTCAGGGCCGCCGTTTGCGCATCACGTCGCGCCCGAACGGATGGCTCGCGGCCGTGATGCGCCGCCCTACCGCCCTCCCTCCCGCATCCGCCGGCGCAGCCGCTCGCCGCCGGCCGCACGACGATCGTAGTCCACCCGCACGCTGCGCCCCTTGAGCGTGGTGCCGTTGACGGCGCGGATCACCCGGTCGGCGATCGTGCTGTCGACCTCGACGATCGAGAGGTTGTCGCGGATCTCGATCCGGCCGACGCGGTCGCCCGTGACGTTCGCCTCGCCGGTGATCGCGCCGACGAGGTCGCCGGGGCGGACGCCGTCGCGCGCGCCGACGCCGAAGAACAGGCGGACGTACGCGGGCGGCGCCGGCGGCGGCGCCACGCCACGCGGCCGCGCCGGCGCTTCGGCCAACTCGGCGGGCGCCTCGGCGGCGGGCGGGCGGCGCCGGAGCACCGCGCTGGCCGCGGCGGCGACCTCGGCGGGCGTGAAGCGCTCGAACAGCGGCTCGAGCACGAGGAGCTGGGCACCGAGGTCCTCCTCGGCGAGGGCGCGCTCGAGGCGGGTGCGGTAAGCCACCAGCCCGGCGGCGGCCGGGGCCTCGAGCGGCAGACGGTGCGCGCGCGGCTCGAACGCCGCGCGCTCCGCGATCTGCTTCAGGTGCGGCAGCTCGCGCGGTTCGACCAGCACCAGCCCGCCGTCGGCGTGGCGCAACTCGAGCGCGTCGGCATCGAACGGGACGTCGTAACTGATGACGAACGCGCCCTCCGGCGCGGCCTCGTCGGGTGCGAGCGTGATGCTGCCCGCGTCCTCGGCGGTCCCACGCGATGCGCGGAAGCCGCGCAACGCCAGCGCTTCGGCGACCGCCATCGCCCGCGCGCCGGTCCGGCAGTAGATGGCGACCGGGCCGGCCGCCTCGCGGCGCGCGAGGTACGCCGCGAGCACGCCCGTCTTCCCGGCGTCGTCGGCGGTCGCGTAGCGCAGCGGCCGCTTCTCCGGCCGTGCCGTCGCCTCGACCTCCGTCGGGATCGGCGGGATGTGGAGCGCGCGCCGGACGTGGCGCTCGACGTAATCGGCGACGGCCGGCGTATGCTCGGCCGTGACGACCACGCGCTGCGCCTCGCGGGGAGTCGAGTCGGTGAGCGCTTCGACGGCCTCCTGCGCGTCGAGCGCGAACAGCGTCGAGAGTCCGTCGAGCACGAGCGTCGCGACGCCGCCGAGCTTGAGCGCGGAGGCGCGTACGGCGTCCAGCGCCGCGGCCGGCGTCCCGACGACGATGGCCGCCGCACTCGCCGGTGTGCCCCATCCGGGCCCGAGCGCGGCCACGTCGAGTCCCGCGCCCGCCGCGAACCGCGCGAGCGACGTCGCCGTCCGGATGGCGACCTCCGGGGTGGGCACCAGCACCAGCGCGCGTAGCGCGCCCGCCTCCTCCCCGGGCTCCGCCGCCTCTCCGCCCGCCAGCCGGTCGACCAGCGCCAGCCCATACGCACCCACGACGCCGGCGCCCGCCGACGCATGGAGCACGACGTTCCCCCCCCGACGCAACACCGGCACCGCGGCCCGCTGCAGCGGTGTCGGCGCCTCATACCCCAGCGACTCCACGATCTGGACCAGCCCGGGACGCAGCCCGAGATCCCCGAATCCGTCTGCCATGCCCACCCTCGCACGCGTGTTGTCAACGAATTGCGCGCGGGAATATACGGCCTTGCAAGCCCGTTGCCCAGTCGTGTACGTTCGGTCCTCTTCCAGGGACCAGGAACCAGGGACCAGGCGCCGGCGATCCGGAACCTGGGATCCGGGACCGGCACGGCCACGACCATGGAACGCGTTCAGGCCTGGCTCGCGGGCGCGAGCGGCGTCGTTTGGGGCATTCCGATGATCGTGCTGCTGCTCGGCACGGGCGTCTACCTGACGTTGCTGCTCAGAGGACTCCAGTTCCGGCAGCTCAAGCACGCGCTCTGGCTGGCGTTCGTCAAGCGCCGGGAGGAGGGCGCCGAAGGCGACATCTCGCACTTCCAGGCGCTGATGACGGCGCTCGCCGCGACGGTCGGCGTCGGCAACATCGCCGGCGTGGCGACGGCGATCGCCTCCGGCGGCCCCGGCGCGCTCTTCTGGATGTGGATCACCGGCGTGTTCGGCATGGCGACGAAGTACGCCGAGGCCGTGCTCGGCATCCGCTACCGCGAGGTCGACCCCCGCGGCAACATGGCGGGCGGGCCGATGTACTACCTCTCGCGCGGCCTCGGCGGCGGCTTCGGCCGGCTGCTCGGCGGGCTCTTCGCGCTCTTCGCGTCGATCGCCGCGTTCGGCATCGGGAACATGGTCCAGTCCAACTCGGTGGCCGACGCGCTCCGGACGTCGTTCGGCGTGCCGCCCGTCTGGACTGGCGCGGCCATCGCGGTGCTGGCCGGGCTCGTCATCCTCGGCGGGATCCGCAGCATCGGGCGGGTGACCAGCTTCTTCGTCCCGCTCATGATCGCGTTCTACCTGCTCGGCGGGCTCGTCGTCCTCGCGATCAACTGGCGCGGCATCCCCGACCTGGTCGTGTTCGTGTTCCGCGACGCGTTCCGGCCGACGGCGGCGGCCGGCGGCTTCCTCGGCGCGACCGTCCGCGATGCCATGCGCTGGGGCCTCGCCCGGGGCATCTTCTCGAACGAGTCCGGGCTCGGCACCGGCGGCATCGCCGCCGCGGCCGCCCAGACCCGCTCCCCCGTCGCCCAGGCGATGGTCTCGATGACGCAGACGTTCATCGACACCATCGTCGTGTGCTCGATCACGGGCTTCGTCATCGTCGCCACGGGCGCGTGGATGCGGGCCGACCCGACGACCGGCCAGGCATTGACGGGCGCGCCGCTGACCGTCGCCGCGTTCGAGACCGGGCTCCCCGGCGAATGGGGCGGCTACATCGTCTCGATCGGGCTCGCGCTCTTCGCGTTCTCGACGATCCTCGGGTGGGCGTACTACGGCGAGCGCACGATCGAATTCCTGTTCGGCGTCCGCGCGATCACGCCGTACCGCATCCTGTTCATCATCGCCTCGTTCTTCGGTGCCGCCGCACTCCAGATGGGGACGACGCCGGCCGCCGGCTTCCGGCTCGTCTGGGACTTCAGCGACGTGCTGAACGGCGCCATGGCCATCCCGAACCTGGTCGGCCTCGTGCTCCTCTCCGGCGTCGTCGCCCGGGAGACACAGATGTTCTTCGGCAGGCGCGAGACGGCGGAGGGGCTGGTGGTCGAGGAGCCGGAGGCGTAGCCGTCGCGGGGCGCCGCGCCCGCGAACGAAGCCGGGGCGAGAGCCTCGCGCCGTCGCCGAACGCATCGGTGGCTTCGCGATCGTCGCGGCTGCGCACGACGGAGCACGATGCCCCGCCGCGAATTCCCCGATTCACGCGACGAAGTCGGCCGTGTCGGAGATGCCTGCGCGACGAGGCGCGGCCGTACCAGCGCATCTCGACCGAGCGGGGCCGTGCGGAAGGGAGTCCGCGGGGAGGCCGGCCCGGGCGCCGTCCACGAGGCCGGCCCGGCCGGCGGGTTCCCCGGCTACGCCGCGCCCCGTGATGCGCGCGCCGTGTCCCCGGGCTGGTATGGGAGCTTGTTCAGGAAGTACTGCGTCTCGAGGTCGAGACGGGAAGTCCGGAGCTGGTCCGTCCGGGCGTGCACGACGGTGTCCGGCCCGTGGCGATGCGCCTCGATGGTCACCGTGCCGTCACCGCCCTTCAGCGTGATCGAGTGTCGGTCCTCACCCACCTTCTCGATCGGCAGGCGAGCCGTGAGCACCTCCTCCGCGGTCCGCAGCACTTCGCGGATCGTCGCCGCGGTAATCCGTTCGTAGTCGGCCATGGTCCGTCCGTCCAGCAGTGTACCGTCCTCGGATCGGCCGACAATCTGGAAGGTGCCTGGCGCGGCGGCAAGGCGCGGGACCCGCGCCTTGCCGCCGCGCCAGGCGGCGCCCCCCGCGTCCGGCAGCGCCGCCGCGCCGGGCGGCGCTCAGCCTCCGGCCGGCACGCGGACGGCGGGACGGCCGCGCCCGGCCGCCGCATCCGCGGCGCGCGCATCCTCGAGGATCACGTCGCTGGCCTTCTCGCTGATCATGTACACGGCCGTGACGATGAAGAAGCCCGGGATGCGGGGGAACACGGAGGCGTCCACGACGCGCAGGTTGCGCGTGCCGTGTACGCGGAACCGGCTGTCCACGACGGCCATCGGATCGTCCGCGGGGCCCATCTTGTTCGTGCACGATGCGTGGTGGCCCCACGCCTCGTCGCGGATGAACTGCCGGATCTTGTCGCGCGTGTCGACGTGCGGGCCGGGGACGAGCTCCCTCACGACCCGGTCGCCGGCCGCGCGCATGATCCGCCGCGCGAACAGCACGCCTTCCACGACGGACTCGAGGTCCTCGCCCGACGCGTCGTTCCCCTCGTCGAAGTAGTGGAACACGATCTCGGGGACGTCCCGCGGGTCGGCGGAGCGCAGCAGCACGCGGCCGGCGGTGTTGTTCGTGTGCGCCTTCAGCACCGCCCACGTGAAGATGTTCTTCTTCCGGACCAGCTCCTTCGAGTACCCCGGGTAGTAGCCGCGGAACAGGCCGGGCAGGCCGAAGACGAACAGGTCGGGGTCCTTCCGCTGGGGCGCCGAGCGCAGCACGATCCCGAGGACCGCGCCGTTCGAGGTGTAGACCCCCCGACCGCGCAGCCAGTCCCGGTACGCCGGCTCGATCGGCTGCCCGGGCATGGGCGGCGCGAAGGAGCACTCGGAGATCAGCTCGAAGTCGTCGCGCATCTCGCTGATGACGCCGACCTCGTAGCGGTCCTGGAGGTTCCTGCCGACGCCGGGCAGCTCGACGCGCACGGGGATGCCGTGCCGTTCCAGCTCGTCGCGGGGCCCGATCCCCGAGAGCATCAGGAGCTGCGGGCTGTTGTACGCGCCGCCGGCGAGCACGACCTCGCGGGAGGCGAGGACGGTGCGCGGCGGCCCGGCGGGCTCGTCGTTCGCCCGGGGATCCGCCCGGTACAGGTGCGGGCCCTGGAGGTACTCGACGCCGATCGCCGCGTTGTCGTCGTCCAGCAGCACCCGCGTGACCAGACACCCGGTGCGGACGATCAGCCGGTCGGGGTGCTCGAGCTGCACCGCGCGGATGTACTCGCGCGTGCCGGTGCGGCGGCCGCCGGCCGTGGCGAGCGGCGTGAAGCAGATCCCCTCCGGGCTGTCCCGCGCGACGCGGAGGTCGTTGGGGTCGTAGTGGTCGTCCAGGTCGAGCAGCTCGAGGATCGACGGCTCGAGACCTTCGCGGACCGCGGTCTTCACCGCCGCGCCGAGGAGCCCGAGCAGCTCTTCGTCGGGGAGCGCGAGCTTCGGATCGGCGCGGTTCGTGGTCAGCCACCCGTCGAAGCCGTGGCCGCTCGGGTTCGCGGGCGCGCCGCCGCCGCGGAACGGGCGGCCGAGGTACCACAGCAGCCGGAGCAGGAAGTTGTCCGGCGGCGCGCCGGGGCGCCGTTCGTAGCGGCAGCATTCGAGCCGCTCGAAGTAGCGGTGCATGTTCTCGGCGCGCCAGCTCTCGTCGCCGGTGGCGTCGGCGATGCCGTCCCAGTCGCTGGCGTGCGGCCGGATCGTGATCATCGCGTTGTGCGCCGTGCATCCGCCGAGCGTGCCGGCGCGCGGGTACAGCACGCCGTCGTGCTCGGGCGAGTACTTCGAGTCGCGGCGGCGGCGCTCCGGGTCGGCGTAGTGCTTGACGAAGAAGTCCCAGCGCAGGTCCGGGTCCTCGGTGGCCAGCCCGTGGAACGCCGGGACGCGGTAAAGGTCGTTCTCGTGCTCGCCGCCGGCCTCGAGGAGGAGCACGCGGTACCCGGCGCGCGCGAGGTTCGCGGCGAGCGGGCCGCCGCCCGCGCCCGAGCCGACCACGATGTAGTCGAAATCGGCACCAGCGGAAGTTGCGTGGCTCATGGGTCGCCTCCCGTCCCGGCGTTCACAGGGTCTTCAGGTATTCGATCAGCGCCCTCTTGTCCGCATCCGGCAAGTCGGTCCCGAAGTAGTGCCCCCGGTCCTCGATGAAGTCCGGACACTTGTTGTGGGCGAGGAGGTCGGGCACGAGCTCGCGCAGCACCTCGCGGCTCTGCTCGGAGTCCAGGTTCTCGAGCTGGATCCGCAGCAATGCGTTCTTCAGCTTCCGCGCCAGGTTGGCCAGCCGGATCACCTTCTCGGCGTCCGCGCGGTCGAGGTCGGGCGTCTCGAGCGTCAGGTCGATGTTGGCGAGCAGTTTGACCGGCGTGCCCTCGGGGATCGGGCCGATCCGGAGGTAGCCGTCCTCGGCGAGCGGCTCGAGGAAGTCCGGCAGGTACGGCGCGGGGATGAGCAGCCAGCTCTCCTCCGTGGTCCGGTAGATAGACGCCGGACCGAGCCGCTTCTCCGGCCAGAGCAGCTTCTCGACCGCGTCGTTGAACGCGCGCATGCGCCCTTCGACGGACGGGTCGTGCGTGTCGATGCCGAGCTTGTTGTTGTGGAAGAACGGCGCGGTCGCCCAGATGCTGACGAGCGACGGCGTGCGGTAGTAGCCCGGCCCGCCGCCTCGCGGCTGGAACGTGCTCGTCGTGCCGTCGAACGGGTTGTACACCTCGATCGGCCCGGACGGCGGCGAGTTCTTGTACGTCTCGGACGAGAAGTTGTCCCAGATGTGCCCGCGCATCGCGTTCGTCGCCAGCGCGCGGCAGGCGTTCGTCTGGATCAGGCTGACGGGGTACCGGCGGTCATCCGAGAAGAAGTTGCCTTCGGCGAAGTCCGGCCGCAGGATCGCCTCGCGGAACCAGGCCCGGCCCTCCTCGGAATCCGGCTCGATCCCGGCGGGCGGCTGCTTGCTCGAGTGGCACGAGGCGCAGTTCTCGGCGAACACGATCTTGCCGCGTGTCAGAACGGTCTGGTCCGTCGTGAGGTAGGCCGCGCCGCCGGGCGCGTCCGCCAGGTGCATCGGGCCGGCCGCCTTGAGGAAGAACGCCGCCAGGTTGTCGACCCGCTCCTCCGTGGCCTTCCAGTACACGGACCGTTCCTGCGCCTTGGCGACCTCGAACGGGGTCTGCGCCTTGCCGCCGATCAGCACGTTGTGGTTGCGGAGCCACTCGTCGTGGAACTCGCCGATGTTGACGTAGACGCGGCTGAGCGCGCCGATCAGCCCCACGTTGTCCGCGCCGTCCTTCAGGATGTGCGGCACGTGCATCCGCTGCTGCTGACCGCGGATGTTCAGCGTGCCGCCGCCCATCGTCTCCTCGGGATTGTGCGCCGCGGCCTCGAGGCGCCCGCCGACCTCGAAGATCGCGTTCATGTTGCTCGGGTTGAAGATGTTGTCCGAGGCGAGGAACGAGGTGTCGAGCGTGCCGTCGGCCATGGCGAGGAGGAGCTGGTAGACGAGGCTCGACGGTCCCATGCCGACGCCGAACACGGTCGCCGGGCGGAAGTACTGGCTGCCGATGTTCGTGGAGAGATTCTCCCAGCCAGGGTTCTCCGGGTCCGCAGGCGGATTCAGCGGGTGCATGCCGACGTGGCAGAACGCGCACGTCATCCCGACGAGGTACGGCCGCTCGAGCTCCGGGTCGTTGTAGTAGTTCGGGTCGGTGTAGTACCGCTCCGGGTCCCATGCCTCCGGATCGAACCGCGGGTTCGGGAACAAGCGGAGCCCGACGATCCCGGACGCGCGGCCGTAGACCCGCTCGTCGACCGGCTCGGGAGGCGCAACGCGCTCGTCGAGCCACAGGCCGAAGCTGTCCGGCGCCGTCGCCTGGCGGAAGCCGGGCTCGTTGATCAGGCCCATGTCGCGGAAGCGCGTGGGCCGGTGCCGCGAGTCGAGCGTCTTGAGCAGGTCGTTCGTGCCGAAGCCGTATTGCGCGAGCCAGTTCCAGAAGTCTTCGTTCCCGCCGGTCCAGAGCATCCAGGTGTTGCGGCCCTTGATCTCGTTCTCCGTGAGCTGGATGCCGCCATCCATCGGCTGGAACAGGTCGATGGCGACTTCGGTCATGTCGGCGGGGGTGAGGGCGTACGGGTTCCAGTCTTCCGCCGGGGCTTCCGGCCAGATCGCGACGATGCCGCCGATGAGCCCGAGCGCGACGACGGCCAGCAGCGCGTACGACGCGTAGCGCTTCCAGCCGGAGGATTGGGGAGAGCCTTTCATGGTGACCTCCTTCAGAGGTGGGAGGGTCGAGCCGGTGTGTCGTTCCGCGCTACCGTTCGGGCCGGGCGGTCGCGATGGCCGGCGACGGCTCGGGTTCCGGTCGGCTTGCCGGCGCGAGGTGCCGGCGCACCGCGGCCACGAAATCGTCGAGCGTCCACGCCTCGAAGCGCGGCGGGGGGCCGGCGGCCGCCGCTCCGCCGGCGATCTGCTCGATCGCGTGGCGGCCGAGCGCGCGATAGCTCTCGAACTGCGACTCGCTGAACCACTGGTCCCGCGTCGGCTCGTGCGGGAAGTCGGCGGCCTGGCGGGAGTAGCTGAACACGTCGTACGGGAGCGGCTCGCCGCGGCCGCGCAGCGTCGGCTTCACGTAGACCAGCGTGCCATCCGGTACGTCGCCATCCACCGCCGAGTAGCGGATCGTGCCGAGCGCACAGTAGAACCCGATGCCGTCGTCGTCGCGGGGGAGGATGCGAATCGGGGCATCGAACGTGATCGGGATGCCGAAGTCGATGCGGATCTTCCGGATCGCGTTGCCCAGGTCCTCGAACCCCGCGTCGGGGTCGCGGCCGGCATCGCTCACCAGGATGCAGCGGCAGCGGCGCAGGACGACCTCGTACAACCCGAGGTTGTCGAAGTGGCCGCCATCCGAGAGGTTCACGTACTTGGTTCGCGCGCTGGTCAGCCCGAAGATCTCGGCGAACAGCGGGCGGACGGCCCATTTCGGGCCCGAATCCCGGTACGTGCGCCGGCCGTTGTGGTTCGTGTTGCCGAGCCACGCGCCGAGCCGGCCGTTGAGCAGCGTCAGGAGGAAGCCGACGGCGGGCGCGGAGTGGTACCCCATGTTCGGGTTCGCCGCCGCGCCGGAGATCGTCATCGCCGTCCCGAGCGTGATCCCGCCGCGCCCGCCGTACTCCCGCGTGCGGCGGTACCCCTCGTAGAAGTTGCCGCAGAACAGCGGCGTCATCGAGAACGACTCCGCCTTGCGCTGTTGCCATGCCAGCCGCTCGCCGCGCACGAGGTTGAGCGTCGCGTTGTAGATCGGGAGCGGGCGACGGCAGTCCGCGGCGCCGTCGGCCTCGTGCCACAGCGCGTGCAGCTTCAGGTTGTCGTCGATGGCGAAGCCGGTGAACGGGTCCGGCGTCCGGTCCGGATTCGACGCGCCCAGGTACGCCCGGATCAGTCGGTTGCGGTACAGGCCGTGGAGCGAGAAGCGGTTCGTGT
This sequence comes from Longimicrobiales bacterium, assembly GCA_036381255.1. Lineage (GTDB taxonomy): Bacteria > Gemmatimonadota > Gemmatimonadetes > Longimicrobiales > RSA9 > CALBZE01. The sequence goes on from DASVDG010000111.1 coordinate 30,978, forward strand.
TGACGACCCACCCCGCGGCGAACGAGAACGCGAGCAGCCCGAGCGGCACCGCGAGGACGAACCGGAAGAATTCGCCGTCGGCGATGACGCTGCCCTCGTAGCGGGCGAGGGTGTCCGGGAAATCGAGTAGCCCGGGATTCCCGGTGGCCCAGCGGCCGAGCAGCACCGTGCCGTGCGCGAGCAGCAACACGAGTGCGACGACGAAGACCGGCGCCGCGGCGGCGAGCGACCAGTGCGCACGTGGTTTGGCGCCCGCTCCGGCCGCGGACCGGCTCGCCCCCGTCCTGCCGCTCTTGCCGATGAGCACGGCGACGATGCCGGAGACGCCGCCGATCGCCGCGAGCGCGGCCGGCAGGAGCTGCCTGGCCAGTCGTACCGCGAAGTGCCAGCCGATCAACGCGATGGCGCTCAGCGCCAGCCAGCCGACGGCGAACCGGAGCACGAGGCCGGAGTAGCGCGCCCACCATTCGCGGTCGGCGTCTTCGCGGGCGCCGGCCGTGGTATCGGGCGAGTCGCGGCGGCCGGCGCTGGCGAGCGCGACGAACAGCGTGCGCGCCAGCAGGTACACGCCGAGGAGCAACGGCCCCGCGAAGATCGTGTAGAGCACCGGCCGGTGCACGAGGAGCGGGTGCACTTCGAGCGCGAGGAGCGCGAGGACGACCGCGGCGGCGGCGCCGGCGCCGACCATCGCGAGCAGCTCCTGCCACGGCCAGCGTCGCCCCGTTTCGAGGTGCCAGAACGGCTCGTGCAGCGACCAGCCGCCGAGCGGCAGCAGGATGCACCACAGCGCCGCGAACGCGGCGAGATCGAGCGGGCCGATGGCCGACGGCCGCACGTGGGCCGCGAAGCTGGCGAGCAGGAACGCGGCGAGGACGAGCGGCGACACGGCGCTGATCATGACGCGCAGCGGCGTCGCGCCGCTCCCGTCCCACGGATGGCGGCACCGGTGCACGGCCAGGGACGCGGCGAGTCCGAGCGCGAGCGCGAGCGCCAGGATCCCGCGCGCCACCATCACGGGCATCGTCTGGAGCTGGAGCGAGAGCACGTACGCCTGCGGCACCGCGATCAGCGCGGCCAGCGCGGGCATGATGACGAGCCAGGTGAGGATCAGGTTCCGCAGCACGAGCGCCGCGGCGGTCCAGGTGTCCGCGGAGAAGAGGCCGAGCCGGGGCGTGAGATAGTTGCTGTACTCGCGCAGCCGGTCGATCGGCCGCGGCTCCGGCGCGAGCGGATTGTCCGGGGTGCGGCGGCGCAGCTCCTCCACCACCGCCGCCGTCCCGCTCCGGCGCATCCATGCCTTCAGCCATCCGGAGATGTATCCGCCGCCGGAGACGCTCGAGAGGTAGTCGAATCGATCGAGGAGGTGCAGGCTTGCCAGCGCCTGGAGCACGCCGAGGTTGAACGTGGCGCTGCGGATCCCGCCGCCGGAGAGGCAGAGCGCGGAGAGCGGCCGCCGCGCCTCGCCGTCCTTGCCGTCCAGCCCCGCGATCGCCTGGTAAATACGCTTCAGGTTCCGCGATCGCTCTTCGCGGTTCGCCTTGGGCCGCGCCGGGTCGCGGATCGGCTCGGCCTCGAGCTGCCGGAACTCCTCGACCTCCGGGCGGAGCCGGCGCAGCTCCTCGAGCAGCACTTCGTTCAGCGAGAACGGGCCCGAGCCGGTGACGCCCGCCGGTGGGGCCGAGACCACGGTCGTCGGAGCCATGCGGCAACCTCCAGGATAGGGACCGCGAGGCCGGGCGGCGCAATCTTGGCCGAAGCTCACGGCCGCGGCCGGAGCATCGCTGTGATGCGAGGAAATGCGGGACCTGTCGCGCTCACCGCGGCGGTTCGGCATCGAACCGACACCGGGGGCGTTGAGGCCCGTCGCTTCGTTGCGTTATGGAGAGGTTTCAGACCCCGTACGGTCGTCCGGCGCCGCGGGAGTGAGGCTGGACGGTTTCGGCGCTCGGCCCCGGGCCATGCCGCGTGCGGCCCGGCGTAAGGATCTGGAACGATGGATACTGGACGGCCACTGCGAACCGGCGCACAGGATACAACCGTCGCAGACCGCGCGTCAAGACTTTCGTCGCCGGCGGCGGTTCAACCGGACAGGACCCGGTCCGCGTACCCGTTGTCCGGGTCGCCGCCGCGATCGAGCACGCGGTCGACCGTGCCCGGCCCGCGATTGTACGCGAGCAGCGCGAGCCGCAGGTTGCCGTCGTACCGGTCGACGAGTCTGCGCAGGTAGCCGAAGCCGAGGCGCAGGTTGAGCCGCCGGTCGAACAGGTCGTCGGCGGTGGTCCCGGGGCGGAGCCACCGCGCGGTCCTGGGCATGACCTGGGTGAGGCCGCGCGCGCCGACGTTGCTGACCGCCCGGTGGTCGAACGAGCTCTCGGTGTTGACCAGGCCGAACGCGACGTCGGGGTCGATGTCGTTCTCGATCGCGGCGTCGTAGATGTCCTCGGCCAGGTCGCGGGAGATGCCGTACCGGATCTGCGCGCCGGTCACCGTGTCCTCGCGGAGCATCTCGGCTTCGCGGCGCGCCCACTCCCGGCCGACCTCCTCCTCGATGCCGCGCGGCCGCGCCGCGGCCGCCGCCCGCGCCTCGCGCTCGACGCCCGGCGGCGGCTTCACCGGCGCGCGCGCCGCCTTCGCGATCGGCGCCGCCGCGCCGGCCATGGTCAGGCCGATGATCGGCTCGCGGTACCGGCGCAGCAGCTCGCGTGCGCGAGCCGCCCAGCCGCGCTCCCGCTCGCGCTCGCGGAGCCGTTCCAGGCGTTCGCGCCACCCGGCGCGGCCGGCCCGGCCCGCCCGGCGCCGCTCGGCCGGCGGCGCATCGTACGCCCGGCGACCAGGGCCGCCACCGCCGTCGTCCCACCGCTGCCGGCGGCGGCCGCGCGGGTCGCCGGCGCGGCGGCGGTAGTGATGATGGCGGCGTCGGTACGGAACGGGCTTGCCGCGAGGCCACCCGCCTCGCGGGTCGTACTGTCGGCCGTACATGCGCTCTCCTCCCGGGCCGTCGTGCGGACGCGCCGGCGTCCGCCGCTCGGCATCGGGTGCAGCATCCGTGCCCTCGACCGACCTTGAGCGTTACGCGACAACGCGCTACGTTCCCCGTTCCGTGCCGCGCGCCGCGCCCCACGGAGTCGGAGCCCTTTCATGCGACGCCTCATCCGCCGTCCCGCGCCTGCCCGCGCCGACAGGCCCGCCACCGAGCCGCGGCTTCGCCGGGCCGCCGGCCGCGCCGCCCCTCGCACATGCGGCCGGGCGCACGCGTCCGCTTTCGTGCGCGCGATCGCGGTGGCCGCGGCGCTCGCGCCCGCCGGCGCGGCGGCGCAGGCCCCGCGGGGGATGCAGGGAGCGGAGGCCGCGCGCGCGCCGCGGACCACGCCGCGCGGGGTGCCGCGGTTCCCGATCGAGGACGGGCCGCTCGCGCTGCACGGCCGCGCGCACCCGGGCGCGTACGTGGCGGAGGTCGGCCGCCGCGCCGCGTTGCTCGGCGACGAGGGGGGCATCTTCGAGGCCTGGGTCTGGCCGCTCCAGCTCGTCCGCGACCTCCGGCTCGCGTTCCGGATCCCGGAGTACGACGAGCCGATCGCGGGCGAGCGCGTCATGCGCAGCGTCACCGTGCGCCCCGAGGCGCTCACGCTGACGTACGCGCACGCGTCCTTCACGGTGAAGCAGCACGTCTTCGTGCCGCTCGACGAGCCCGGCGCGCTCATGCTGCTCGAGGTCGAGACCGTCCGGCCGCTCGACGTGCTGGTACGCATGCGCGCCGACTTCGACCAGGCGTGGTCGGGCGCGCTCGGCGGCGGCTCTATCGCCTGGCTCGACCGGGAGCGCCGGTTCCTGCTCTACCAGGGCGGCGCGCGGCACTACCACGGGCTGATCGGCTCGCCGTTCGCCGTGGACGGGACGTCGCCCCCGGTGCACGATGGGTCCACGACACCCGCCCAGTTCACGCTCCGCTTCGGCGCCGGCCAGGCAACGGCGGACTTCGTCCCGATCGTGATCGCGGGCGGCGCGGCGCCGCGCGATTCCATCGCCGCCGTGTACGACCGGCTCCTGGCCGACGCGTCGCGCTACTACGCGGAGAAGCTCGAGCACTACCGCGACGTGCGGCGCGGGCTGCTCGCCATCGCCACACCGGACGATCGCCTGAACCTCGCGTTCGAATGGGCGAAGGTGAACCTCGACCAGCCGTTCGTCTGCGACCCGGAGCTCGGCTGCGGCCTCGTCGCCGGGTTCGGGCCCGCGGGGCCGGGCGGCTTTCGCCCGGGCTTCGACCGGTACTCCGGCGGCGACATGGCGATCAGCTCGCTCGGCATGGACGCGCTCGGCCGGTTCGGGCTGGTGCGCGAGGGCCTCGAGTTCCTGGCGCGCTACCAGCGCGGGGATGGCAGGATCCCGCACGAGATCTCGCACGCCGCCGCGCGGCTGCCGTCGTTCCACGACGATCCGTACGCCCGGTTCCACGGGGACGCCACGCCGTTCTGGGTGCTGGCGTGCTACGAGTACTGGAAGGCGAGCGGCGACGCCGCGTTCCTCCGCGACCGATGGCCGTCGATCGTGCGGGCATACCGCTGGTCCGCCGCGACGGACCGCGACGGCGACGGGCTGGTCGAGAACCCGCTCGCCGGCGCGGGCGCGGTCCGGGTCCGCGGGCTGGACGCGGAGCCGCACACCGACATCCACCTGGCGGCCATCTGGGTCGCCGCGCTCGAGGGCGTGCGCGAGATGGCCCGCGCCATGGGCGACGACGCGCTGGCCGACGAGGCGGACGCGCTGTTCGAGCGGGCGAGCCGGTCGATCGACGACGGGTTCTGGCTCGACCCGGCCGGGATCTACGCGTTCGCGCCGCTCCGGGGCGGAGGCGCGGCGGGCGTGGCCGGGACGGTGACGGGCGCCGGCGCCGCGCGGACCGCGCCGCCTGGCGGCACGACGGCCGCCGGCGCCACGGCGACGGGCCGCGGCGTCCGGCCCGACGACGCGCTCACGGTCTGGCCGAGCACGGCGCTGGCGTTCCGGCTGCTGGATGCACGGCGCGGCGCCCGCATGTTGCGCGAGCTGTCGTCATCGGCGATCACGACGGACTGGGGCACGCGGATGCTGTCGCGCGACCACCCGCGCTACGACCCGCTGCACTACGACAACGGCGCGGTCTGGCCGTTCATGACCGGCTTCGCCGCGCTGGCGCACTTCCGCTACCATCGGCCGTGGGCCGGGTTCGACCTCGTCCGCGACGTGGCGCGCACGACGTTCGACTTCGCGCGCGGCCGCCATCCGGAGCCGCTGTCCGGCGCGTTCTACCAGGTCCTCGACACCACGGTGCCGCAGCGGTTCCTCGCGGCGTCGATGCTGGTGAATCCGCTCGTGCGGGGCCTGCTCGGCCTCGAGGCGGACGCGCCGAACCACGCGGTCGCGATCGAGCCGCACCTGCCGGCCCACTGGGACACGATGAGCGTCGAGAACTTCCGCGTCGGGACGGACCGGCTCGACGTGTCGATCCGCAGGGAGGGCGAGATCTACGCGCTCGGCGTACGCCGCACGACGGACCCGGCACGCAAGGCGGGCGTGGCGGCGCCGCTCGCGGCGCGGATCGCGCCGGCGCTGCCGCTCGGCGCGCGCGTCGTCCGCGTCACCGTGAACGGGCGCGACGCCGCGGTGCACGTCGAGGAAACCGCCTCCGATGTGCACCCGGTCGTCGAGCTCGAGCTCGAGGACGAGGCGCTCGTCGAGATCGAGTTCCGCGGCGGCGTCGAGGTCGTGCCGCCGCCGGAGCGGCTCCGGCTCGGCCAGCCGTCGCGCGGGCTGCGGATCCTGGATTTCCGGCGGGACGGCCGGGACTACGTGCTGCTGCTCGAGGGCGCGGCCGGCCGGAGCTACCCGCTCGAGCTGCGGACGGCCGCCCGGCTCCGCCGATTGCGCGGCGCCACGCTCGTCGGCCAGGACGGGCGGACCGCCGCACTCGCGGTCGACTTCCCCGCCGGCCGCGGGTACATACGCAAGCAGGTGCGATTCCGCGGGCCATGAGCAAGGGAGCCGCCGCGCGCCCCCGGCTTCGCGGCGCCGCGCACTCCGGGCTTCGCGGCGGCGGATGTGTTCCCCAGAGCGGCGCGGCCGTCGCCGAGCGGGGGCCGCGCACGGACGCGGCCGCGCGGCGAGAGGCGCCGGCCTCTCCATCGGGCCGGCCGGCGGGCCGCATCGGCCTCAATCCAGCCGGCACTCGATCCGGGAGATCGTGCCCGGCACATCGCCCGGCCCGGCCTCGCTCGTCAGGACGATCGAGCCATCGCCGGCGATCGCGACCGCCTCGCCCTGCGGCTCCGCGAGCGCGTCGATGTCGACCCCGGCGCCCTCCAGCCGTGGCCGCAAACGGCCCCGCCAACCCACACGGTAGAGCTGCACGGCGGTGTAGGTCCGCACCGCGACCCAGCGGCCATCGGGCGCGGCGGCCGCGCCCGTGACCTGGTACGGCAGCCCGACGGGCGCCGCGCCGAGCCGGGCGACCCGCCGCAGCTCGACCGTCTCCCCGGCACGCAGCGGGCCCGGGTAGCGGAACACGGTCACCGGCTCATCCCGCCCCTTGCTGATCAGGTACACCGCGCCATCCGAGAGGACGTAGATCGCCTCCGTGTCGAGGTTCGCGCCGGGGTAGCGGAACGGGAACCGTTCCGCGGGCGCCGAGGCCGTGTCGTCCGGCGACGGCTCGGGGATGCGGAAGATCGCGACCTCGCCGCGGTCCGCACGGTTGTCGCCGGTGTCCGCGATGTACAGGCAGTCGCCCGCGCCGCACGGACCGATCGCGAGATCCTCCCAATCCCGGTTCCGGGCGCCGGTCACGCGGACCCGGCCCAGGACTCGCCCGGCGCTGTCGATCGCGAACAGCTCCGCGTCGCCGCCGGAGTCGTTGTGGGTCCAGAAGACGCCGGGGTAGCGACGGCTGGCCGCCAGCCCGCTCGACTCCGCGACGTCGGCCGACAGCGTGCCGGTGCGGCGCGGCGAGTCGCAGACGGCGCGCTCCGCCACGCGCGTGGTGCAGCCGAGGACGAGGAGCGCGAGCACGACCGGCGCGCGCCGGCCGCGGGCGGCCGCGGGCTTGCGGGGCCGCGCCCCGGCCCGGCCGCGTTCGGGTGCGACCGCGCCTCCGTTGCCGTGCTCCGTATCGCGTGGCATCGCCGAAGGATGCGCGGCCGAGGCGAGGATCGTCAACCCGGCCGGCCTCCTGACGACCTGCCGGTCAGCGCGGCGTCCTCTCCCCGCCGTCACCACATCCAAACCATATTCCCGTCGAATGCCAGCAGGCAGACCCAGGATGTCGCGCTGTTCGCCGCTCGCGTGTGATGCGAAGTTCGCCGGAATCGTTCGCGCCGGTCCGTCCGGCCGAGGCGGACCCTACCTCGTGGACCACGATCGGTTCGAGCGCAGTCGGTACGATTCCGCGGAGCCGGCGGAAAGGAGATGCGTCTGGTGTCATCCATTGCGTTGGTCCTCGCTCTTGCGCTCGGATGCGGAGATGCGGAGACCCCGATGGCCGCAGAGACGGCGCCGGAACCGACGGCGTCCATCGTGGGCACTCCGCCTCGTGGCGTGCCCGGCTTCTACTTCCTGCCCCCGCTGGTCACGGCGCCGGACTACGAGGGCGAATTCGACCCGTCACGCAGGCCCGTGGTCGAGATCTGCGTCGTGGAAGCGGGCGGCTGCGGAGACGTGATCGCGCGGTTCACCATGGAAGAGGGGCCGGTCCGGATGCGGTGCGCGTGGACACGACGGCCGAGCACTACGGCGTCGACTGGCGGACGAACCGCTTCGATCTCGTCGAAGGAGCGACGTACCGGATCCGTGTGCTCCTCGAGGACCGCACGATCGGATACGTAGACGTCCAGGCGGTGGACCGGGGCGAGAAGCTCAGGAACGTGAAAGCGGATGAAATCATTCCGCTAGCAAATGGTCGCACGTTACCCATCCGGTCCCGGATCGAGACGCACCTGGAGCTGAGCCCGCCCGTGCCGGCCCAGGCGCCGGATACGGCCCCGCACGGGTTCTATGACGAGAGCAACATTCGAAGTGGATCCGCGTGCGCGACGGCTCGGATGCTCAGAGGAATCGTCGCGGTCTGGTTCCAGGAGGGGACGACGCAATCGGAGAAGCAAGCTGCGGTCGACCTGATCGGAGGCGAGGTCGTCGGCGGATTCGGTGCGGGCGACCATGACTCCGAAGGGATATACTACGTGCGGGTGGAGGATGACGAAGAAGGGAAGGTCCTCTGCGAGGCCATCGAGACGCTGAACGCGCTGCCGCAGTTTTCCGTGGCGATGCCGGAGCTACTGGTCTACGAGTTTCATCGCGAGCCAGACGACGGCGGGGATTGGGCCGAGGCTGCGTGGCAGGTCGACCCCGATGTCGTGCGGCAATCGCCCAGATGGGGACTGGAGGCGATCGGCGCGCCGTTGGCCTGGGGGTGCACGACCGGAAACCCCGCGTCGATGGAGGAGCCGGTCGGGATCCAGCGCGTCACGGGCGTGGGCTGGCATGCTCTTCGCCGCCGCTTCGCGACCGATCTGGACGGGATTCCGCTCGAGGTGCCGGCCCGGCTCGGCGGTGGGCGATCCTCGGAGGCCATCTTTAAGTACTACCAGAAGGCGGAGGACGCGGTGCGTCGCGATACCCTGGAGCGGCGGCGTAGGAAGGCCCCTGCGTCCGAAGCCGAACGGGCACGATAACTGGCATGCTTCGGTCTCCGGTTGCAAGAAACCACGCGATGACGACGAAACTCGATCCCATCCGCGTCCTCTTCGTCTGCCTCGGCAACATCTGCCGTTCCCCGATGGCGGAGGCGGTGTTCCGCGCGCTCGTCCGGGACGCGGGCGTCGCGCACCGTTTCGAGATCGATTCGGCGGGGACGTCGGACTACCACGAGGGGGAGCCGCCGGATGCGCGCGCGCAGGAGGTCGCGCGGCTGCGGGGGATCACGCTGACCGGCCGGTCGCGGCCGATCCGCGAGCAGGACCTGCTCCGCTTCGATTACGTGATCGTGATGGACGCCGAGAACTTGCGCGACGTGGCCGCGCTGGCGGAGCGGGTCGAGCAGCGTGCGCAGGTCCACCTGTTGCGGGAGTTCGACCCCGAGGCCGGCGGCGAACTCGATGTGCCGGACCCGTATTACGGCGGCCGTGCGGGTTTCGAGCGGGTGCACGAGATGATCGAGCGGTCGTGCCGCGGGCTGCTCGAACACATCAACTTCGAGCGAACGCTGTGACGCAGAGCCTGCCGACGGATCTGGCCGCGTGCGTTCAGGCGGTCCTCACTGCGCGTGCCGGCAAGCGATCCCCGATCAGCCACGTCACGCCGGTCGGCGGCGGGTGCATCCACAACGCGCTGCGCATCGAGACGGAGGCGGGCGACGTCGCCTTCGTCAAGTGGAGCCCGCGCGGCGTCGTGGCGCCGGGCGTGTTCGCGGCCGAGGCGGCGGGGCTGCGCGCGCTCGCCGCCGCGGGCGCGCTGCGGGTCCCGGAGGTGATCGACGTGTTCGACCCGGCGCGGCCGGACGAGGCGCCGGACCGGCCGACGGCGTGGCTGCTCCTCGAGTGGCTCGAGCCCGGCAGCCCGGTGCCGGGGACGTGGGCGCGGCTCGGCCGCGGGCTGGCCGCGCTGCACCGCACGCGCGCCGACCGGTGGGGCGCGGAGGCCGACAACTTCATCGGCACGCTCCCGCAGCCGAACGGCTGGTACGACGACTGGCCCGCGTACTGGCGCGAGCGTCGCCTCGCGCCGCAGCTCCGGCTCGCGTACGACGCCGGCTACTTCGGGCCCGCCGACCGTCGCCGGTTCGACCGGCTGCTCGACACGCTCGACGACGCGCTGGCCGGCGCCGACGCGTGCGGCGCCTCGCTGCTGCACGGCGACCTCTGGAGCGGCAACGTGCACGTCATGGCCGGCGGCGAGCCGGCCCTCGTCGATCCTGCCTGTTACCACGGCCACCGCGAGGTCGACCTCGCCATGGCCGAGCTGTTCGGCGGGCTGCCCGCGGAGTGGCTCGACGCGTACGCCGAGGCGTGGCCGCTCGAGCCGGGCTACCGGCCGCGCCGCCGCGCCGTGTACCAGCTCTACTACCTGCTCGTCCACGTGAACCTGTTCGGCGCCGCGTACGTGGGCGGCGCGCTCCGGGCGCTCGGCGAGGCCGGCGTCTGACGCGCGCCCCCGGCAGCTCGCCGGGCCGATGCCGGGGTCCGCGCATCGGCTCCGGCGAGGGGGGATGGGCCGGCGCGATGCGCCGATCGGCGGCCGCAGCGGGAGCTCGCCACGATGCACGGGGCGCGCGAGCGCGACACCCCGCGGCCGCCGCCGGCGTCGTGCCGCGGTCAATCGGCGGCGCGCTTTCGCTCCACGGGGAGCGACGGCACCCGGACGGTGAACGTCGAGCCGGCGCCGGGCCGGCTCTCGACGGTGATGTCGCCGCCGAGCATGCGGGCCAGCCGGCGGGCGACGGCGAGGCCGAGGCCCGTGCCGCCCTTCTCGCGGGTCAGCGCGGCCTCGACCTGGACGAACGGCTCGAAGATCCGCGACTGTTGCTCGGGCGGGATGCCGATCCCCGTGTCGCGGACCTCGATCCGGGCCCCGTGGTCTTCGAGCCGCGCGCGCATGGTCACGCTCCCCCGCTCCGTGAACTTCACGGCGTTCAGGAGCAGGTTGAGCAGGATCTGCCGGAGCTTGCCGGGGTCGGTCCGGATCGAGATCGGCGTCCCGGGCAGGTGGACCTGGAACTCCAGCCCCTTGCGGCGCGCCAGCGGCCCGGCCGCCCCCGCGGCGCTCGATGCGACGGCGCGCACGTCCGTCGGCTCGACGTGGATCTCTTCCTTGCCGGCTTCGGTGCGCGAGTACGTCAGGATCTCGTCGATGAGGCGGAGCTGGTGCTGCGCGCTGGCGACGATGCGCTCGAGCTGTTCGCGCTGCTGTTCGTTGACCGGTCCGGACACTTCGGCCTTCAGCAGGTCGGCGAAGCCGATGACCGCGTTCAGCGGCGTGCGCAGCTCGTGGCTCATCACGGCGAGGAAATCCGCCTTGGCGCGGTTGGCCGCCTGCGCCTCCTCGTAGAGGCGGGCGTTGTCCAGGGCGAGCGCGGCGCGGTACGCGAACTCGCGCAGGTAGTCCACGTCCTCCGCGCTGTAGCCGGGCCCCGGGCGCGACCGGACCAGCCCCATCGCGCCGAGAATGTCGCCGCGCGCGATGAGCGGCAGCATGACGCCGGACCGGGGCTCGAGCTGCCGCAGCGCCTCCAGGTACGCGCGGTTCGGCGAAATCTCGCGCATGTACTCGTCCGTCACCTCCGGGATGAGGACCGGCTCGCGGGTTCGCATCGCCTCGATCATCGGGTGCGGTTGGCTGGGGTCGACCTCGATGCCGGCGAGGCGGCGGAGCACCTCACGCCGGGCCGGGTCCGCGTGCGCCATCGCGAGCGGAACGATCGCGCGCCGCTCGGTGCCGCGGAGCAGCATCCAGTCGGCCAGGCGCGGGACGACCAGGTCCTCGATCGTGGCGAGCGTCTGGTCGAACGAGAGCGACCCGGCGAGCGCACGGCTGGCGTCGGACAGGAAGCGCTCCGCCTCCTCCTCCGCCCGGCGCTCGGTGACATCCTGGGTGATCCCGACGACGCGGTAAACGACGCCGTTCTGGTCGCGGATCGGCGTGCCGTGCGACCGTAGCCAGCGGACCGTGCCGTCGGGCCGGATGATGCGGAAGTCGATGAACGAATCCTCGCCGCCGATCAGCGCCCGGTTGTTGGCGACGACGCGATCGTAGTCGGCGGGGTGCACCGCGGCCATCCACGCTTTCGCGTCGCGGTAGAGCTCGTCCGTGCTCCGCCCCCAGACCTTCTCGTAGGTAGGGTTCACGTACAGGACCTGCTGCAGTTTTGCATCGGTCATCCAGAAGACGCCGGGGATGTTCTCCGCGATCTGGCGAAGCAGGCGCGCGCTCTCCTCGACCTTGCGCAGCGCGCGATGCGACTCGGTCACGTCGATGAACGAGGCGACGATCCCCGTCGACCGGCCTTCCGGCGTGCGAATCGGCGCCGCGGCGAGCGAAAGGAACAACGAGCGATCGTCGTCGAGGCGGATTTCCGTCTCGGCGGCCGGGCGGCCGGTCCGGAGCACGTGGGCGATCGGCCCGCCCTCGCCGGAGAGCGCCCGCCCGTCCGCCGTGGTGACGCGCCAGAGCGGCGGCCCCAGCGTGCGCCCCCGCAACGCCTCCCGGTCGCGCCCCAGGATCCGTTGCGCCGCCGCGTTCGAGTACACGATCCGGCCGCGGCGGTCGAGGAGCAGGACGCCCGCCGGGTCGATCTCGAGGATCCGCCGCAGCCGCTCCTGCACGAGCCGCAGCGCGGCGGTGCGGTTGCGGACCGCGAGGAGCAGCGACGCGTGCCAGCGGCGGGCCAGCAGGATCCCGCCGACCGCCGTCGCGCCGACGAGCGCGAGCGCTGTCCACGCGATCAGCCGCCAGCTCTCGGCCGCGGTCCAGATCGCGCGGACGACGTACCCGGGCACGCCCGACGCGAGCGCGACCGCCGTGCGGTACCGCGCCTGCTCGGTCATGACGAGGAGAAACGCGTCGATCGTCCCGGCGCACACCACGACCGCCATGACCAGCCAGCCGAGCGTCGCCGCGGGGCGCGGCGGCAGCGGGAAATGCTCCTGCTTCGCGCGCTCGATGCGTGGCGTCAGCGCCGCGAGCACGGGCGCGTTGATCAGCGTCGCCTGGAAGAAGCCGCCGATCCACCACCCCTGCCAGATCGCGAACGTCTCCTCGGTGCCGAGCCCGTGCGCCCAGCTCCAGATGAACGACGCGGACGAGCCGGCCAGCGCGCCGACCAGCGACGCGGCGGCGTACCAGAAGAAGCTGCCGAACGACCGCAGGTCGATCCGGAGCGGGACGGCCCGGTAGATGATCGCGTAGGCGTAGAGCGCGAGCGGGTCCGCGAGCGCGAAGAGGAGCGACGCCCCGAGCTCGATCCCGGCGTCGAGCGAGAGGAGGAACGTGGCCAGGTACGCCGGGATCGCCGCCCACGTCACGCCGAGCCAGAACAGGAGCCAGACGGAGAGGATCAGCGGCGGGTAGAACGTGAAGTAGACGCGAGTGTCGCCGACCTGGATCGGGAACGCGTTCCACCCCTCGCGCGCCTGGACCACACCGAGCACGATCGAGAGGAGCGTGGTCGCCGTCCACGCCGCCAGCAGCCACCGTGTCCGCGCGTCGACGCGGGCGTGGCGGAGCGCCACGCGCATCGGGTACGGGTGCCACGGCGGCCCACGCCGGACGGCAGGCATCCGCCCGGGAACGTCGCCGGCCGCGCGGGCATCGCCCGGTCCGCCCGGTCCGGTTGGGTGGCTCATTCCGCTCCGGCCCTCGCCGCTCGTCCGCCGGCCTGCGGGAAAGCACAGGTTGCATTTCCCGGGCCGGCAGCCGGAGGCTCGCCGGGGCTTACTCCTCGATGCCGGGCCGGCGCGTCGCGTCGGCCACGACCGCGACCGCCAGCCCATCACGGACCGGCACGATCGTGGACACCAGCCCCTCCGCCGCCGCGAGCTCCTCGTTGAATCGCTGCATCGCCGCGGTCGGCGCGTCCCCCGGCGCGGGCGCCAGAACGCGGCCGTGCCAGAGCGCGTTGTCCGCGAGGATCAGCCCGCCCGGCCGCACGAGCCGGCGCGCCCAGTGCAGGTACTCCGGGTAGCCCTCCTTGTCCGCGTCGATGAAGCACGCGTCGAACGGCGGCTCCGCCCCGGCGATCGCCGGCAGCAGGTCGAGCGCGGCGCCGACCCGGACCTCGATCTTCTCCTCGAGCCCCGCGCGCCGGGCATACTCCCGCGCCAGCGCCGCGTGCGCCTCCTCGATCTCGAGCGAGAGCAGCCGTCCGCCCGGCGGTAGCGCGCGCGCCATCCAGATCGCGCTGTAGCCGCCCAGCGTGCCGATCTCGAGCACGCGGCGCGCGCCGACCGCCGTGAGCAGCACCTGGAGCAGCCGGCCGACCTCCGCGGAGATGTAGATCTCCGGCATGCCGCGCCGGCCGATCTCCGCCCGCAGCGCGTGCAGCAGCTCATCCTCGCCGGCGAACAGCCGCTCGATGTACGCGCTCGTCGCCGTGGGCTCCGGCATCGGCTCGGGCGTTCCCGCTTCCGTGTCTGCGCTCATCGTCCCGCCTTTCCTCCGTGGACCCCGCGAGCGGCCCCGCCACGCGCCGCGGTCGCGGGATCGCCCGGCGGCTCCGGCCGGCGCACGGACACCCGCGCCGCTACGCGCCGCGCCGGGGGATCGCCGGCGCTCGGGGACGCCGGGCGCGCCCGCGCCCCGGATGCCACCGGGTCGCCCGCCCGCACGGAGTCAGCCCGCGGGCTGAGCGCGGCCGCCAGCGGCTCCGCGCGCCGCGCCCCGCATCACCGTAGCGCCGCCCGCTCCCCCCGCGCGAACACGACCTCGCCGCCCAGGATCGTGTACCGCACGCGGATGTCCTTGATCTCCGACGGCGCGACCCGGAACGGGTCGCGCTCGAGTACGACCAGGTCGGCCAGCAGGCCGGGCCGGATCGCGCCCTTCAACGCCTCCTCGCCCGCCATCCACGCATTGTTCACGGTGTACGCCCGCAGCGCGGCCTCGACGTCGATCCGCTCCTCGGGGAACCACCCGCCCGCCGGTTCGCCATCCAGCGTCTGCCGGGTCACGGCGGCGTAGATCCCGTGCAGCGGATTGACCGTGTACCAGCTCGCGTTCGTGCCGGGCCAGTCGCTGCCGAACGAGAGGAGCACGCCCGCCTCGTCCAGCGTGCGGAACGCGTACGCCCAGCGCGCGCGGTCGCCGATCCGCTCCTCCATCCAGCGCATGTCGTCGATCGTGTGGTACGGCTGCATCTCCGCGATGATGCCGAGCCGCGCCATGCGCGCCGCAGTTTCCGGGCCCCGGAGCACCTGCGCGTGGATCACCGCGAAGCGACGGTCGCGCGGGCCGTTCGTCTCGATCACGTGCTCCATCAGGTCGAGGATCGTGTCGACCGCCTCGTCGCCGATCGCGTGGACGCGCGGCGAGAGCCCGGACGAATCCGCGCCCAGCAGGTTCCGCAGCATGTTGCCCGGCGGCTCCATCCCGGAGCCCGGCCCGCTCGTCGCGCCGGTGTTCGTCGAGTCGCGCCAGCTCCCGCGCACGCCGGTCGTCAGGTACGGCTCGTAGAAGCGCGCGCTCGAGTTGCCCATGATCCCATCGGCGAACCCCTTGAGCCCCGTGATCCGGATCCACTCGTCGCCGAAGCCGTGGCGGATCCCGACCGCGCGCAGCTCGTCCCACTTGTCCAGCGTCGGCCGGACCCCGACCCGGACCGTCAGCTCGCCGCGCCGGCGCAGCTCCTGGAATACGTGGAGCTGCTCCGCGGCCGTGATGTCGTGGATCGTCGTCACGCCGAACTCGCGGAGCCGCGCCAGCGCCGCCCGTGCCTCGACCAGCCGCTGCTCGAGCCGCTTCGGCGGGATCACCGCGCGCACCCGCGCCGCCGCCGCCGGCGACAGCCGACCCGTCGGCACGCCGCGCTCGCACTCGACACCGTCCCACGTACAGTCGACGCCCGCCTCCTCGAGCGCCCGGGCGTTCGCGAGATACGCCGACCGATTCCACTTCGACAGCAGCACCGGGTTCGCCGGCGTGATCGAATCGATCATCCCGCGATGCGGCCGGAACTCCCGCTCGGCCCGTCCCTCGCGCCCTCCCCCGGCCTTTCCCTCTCCCTTGCCCGCGCCCGCAGCGCCCGTCGACCCCATCGCCCACGCCTCGTACGCGCCCCAGTCGCCGCCCACGATCCACGCGCCCGCCGGCAACCGGTCGCGCGCCTCGCGGACGCGCCGGACCAGCCCGGCCTCGTCCGCCACGTCCAGCAGGTTCACGCCGACGAGCAGCGCGCCGGCCGACGCGAAGTGCGTGTGGTTGTCGATGAAACCGGGGACGACCAGGTTCGCGGGGTCCAGCCGGTACAGCCGGGTGTCCGGCGCGACGAGCGGGGCGATCTCCGCCGCCGTTCCGACCGCGAGGATGCGGTCGCCGCGCACGGCGACGGCCTCGGCCCACGGGCGGTCCGCATCGCCGGTCCAGACGCGCGCGCCGGTCAGGACGAGGTCGGCCGCCTGCCCGGCCGCGGCCGCCGGTACGAGCAGGACAACGAAGAGCGGGAGGAGCATCCGCATCGGCATGGTGCACTCCGTGTAGGGGTTCGCGCGGCCGGATCGCCCGGACCGCGGTGCGCCGCAGCCCGCGCACGCAGCACCGGCCGGATGCGCGACCGCGTCCGGTACGTCGCGATCGGACGGCCGCATCGTCTTCGGCCCTGCCCTGAAGGATCCGGAAACATCGCGCTCGCGCGCGCCCGGCCGCGCCCGCCCGCGCCCGCCCGGCGTCGGATCGGCGGCGCGGCGATCGGCTAGCGGCCGAGCGCGTCCGCGATCCGCGCGACGCCGCGCTCGAGCGCCGCCTCCGATGCGGCGAACGAGAGGCGCACGTAGCGGTCGTCGCCGAACGCGGCGCCGGGGACCAGCGCGACGCCCACGCGGTCCAGCATCTCGCGGCAGAACGCGACCGAGTCGGCCATGGCACCCGTGTAATGCGCGTCGGCGCGGAAGAACAGGTAGAACGCGCCGTCCGGGCGGATGTACGACATCCCCGGCAGCCGCTCGCGGAACAGCTCGACCAGCAGGTCCCGGCGCTGCCGGAAGACCTCGACCATCTTCGCGATCGCCTCCTCCTCGAGCGGCTCCGCGCTGTACGCCGCGATCGCCGCATGCTGCGACGGCGCGGCCGCGTTCGACGTGGTGTGGCTCTGCAGCGCCGCCATGTGGCTCGCCAGCGCCGGGGCCGAGTACGAGAAGCCGATCCGCCAACCCGTCATGGCGAACGCCTTCGACGCACCGTCGATGACGACGGCCCGTTCGAGCAGCGCGGGATCCAGGTCGAGCAGCCCCGGCGCCGGCGCGTCCCCGTTGAAATGGATCCGGGAATAGATCTCGTCGCTCAGCACCCAGACCTCGCGCTCCGCCGCCCAGCGCACGATCGCCTCCAGCTCGTCGCGCGTGTAGACCGCGCCGGTCGGGTTCGACGGCGAATTCAGGATCAGCCCGCGCACGCGCTCGTCGTACGCGCTCTCCAGCTCGTCCGGCCCGAGCTTGAGCCCGCGCTCCTCCCGCGCCCGGATGATCACCGGCTCGGCGCGCGCGAGCTTGATCAGCTCCGGATAGCTCGTCCAGTACGGCGCCGGGACCAGCACCCGGTCGCCGGGGCCGAACAGCACGAAGCAGGCGTTGAAGAGCGCCTGCTTCGCACCCGCCGTGACCACAACGCCCCGCGGGTCCATCGCCCGGCCGTAGCGCCGCTCGAGACTCCCGGCGATCGCCTCCCGCAGCCGCGGCAGCCCGGCCGGCGGCGTGTACCGCGTCTGCCCGTTCGCGATCGCGGCGATCCCCGCTTCCGCAATGAATTCGGGCGTCCGGAAGTCCGGCTCGCCCGCGCTAAGATCGATGATGTCCCGACCCCGGGCCCGCAGCTCGAGCGCGAGCGCGGCCACCGCCATGGTCGCGGATGGCTCGAGATCGATGACGTTTTCGCTGATCCGCACGGCTCGTTTCCCGTTCGAGAGCACGTCGCCGGCAATATGGCCGGGCGCCGCATCCCGGACAAGTTTCGCGCCAGCGGCACCTACGCGGCGGCCGCGGGGTAGCCCCCCACCATGGCGCCGACGCGAACCCACGACACCGGATTCGCCTTCACCATGCGATGCACACGATCCCGCGGCCGGCGGACCGCGCGCCCCGGCCGGCTCCTCGCCCCGCCGCTCCTGGCCGCGGCCGCGCTCCTCGCCCCGGCCGCCGCGGCGGCCCAGGGCATCGACACGCTCGCCCTGCGCGCCCACACCCGCTACCTCGCCGACGACCGGCTCGAAGGGCGCGGCACCGGCACGCCCGGCGAACGCCTCGCCGCCGCGTACATCCAGGACCAGCTCCGGCGCCTCGGCATCCCCGGCGCCGCACCGGACGGCGCGTACCTCCAGCCCATCCCGCTGCGCGAGGCGACGATCGACCACGCCGCGACCCGCATCGTCGTCGAACGCGACGGCCGCCGCACGGAGTTCCAGAGCGGCAAGGACTTCGTGGTCGAGCGCGGCGGGCGCGATGCGTTCCACGACTTCGCCGGCGAAGCGCTCTTCGTCGGCACCGCCGGCCTCGCCGCAGACGCCCTCGCCGGCGTCGACCGCCTCGACGGCCGCGTGCTCGTGCTGATCGGGATGCTCGGCGACGAGGCCGTCACGCTCGTCCCCGACTGGATCCGCCGCGGCGTCACCGGGATCGTGTTCCTGATCCCCGACGCCGAACGGTTCCGCGCGTTCGCCCGCGCCCGCGGAGACACCCGCCTCTACGTCGACGCCGACGTGGACGACCCCGTCTGGCAGCCGCAGCTCCCGACGCTCGTCGCCGGGCCGCGGCTCACCGCCGCGCTGCTGGCCGGCGCGCCGCTCGCGCCCAACGCGCTCGACGGCCGCCGGCCGTTCCACGCGCTCCCGCTCGACCGCACCGTCCACGCGACGATCCGCACGACCGTCCGCGACGTCGACGCCGCGAACATCGCCGCGCGGATCCCCGGCCGCGACCCCGCGCGCCGCGACGAAGTCGTCGTCTACACCGCGCACTACGACCACCTCGGCATCGGCGCGCCCGACGAGAGCGGCGATTCGATCTACAACGGCTTCTCGGACAACGCCGCCGGCGTCGCCATGCTCCTCGCGATCGCCGAGGCGCTCGCCCACGAGCCGCCCGCCCGCACCACGCTGTTCCTGTTCTTCACCGGCGAGGAGAAAGGGCTGCTCGGCTCGTCGTACTACGCCGCCGCGCCCGTCGTCCCGCTCGAGCAGACCGTCGCCGTCATCAACCTCGACGCCGGCGCGCCGCCGGCGCCGCCACGGAGCTGGCGCATCGCCGGCGGGACCGCGTCCACGCTCGGCGACATCGCGCGCCGCGTCGCCGCCGCGCACGGCTGGACGGCCGAGCCCTCCAGCGCACGGCCGAATTCCGACTACTGGCCGCTCCTGCGCCGCGGCGTCCCCGCCGTGTTCCTGATCCCCGGCAACGAATGGGACGGCCTGACCCGCGCGGAACGCGACGCGCTCCACGCCCGCTGGGACCGCTATCACCAGCCCGGCGACGAATGGGCCGAGGACTTCCCGTTCGCGGGGCTGAAACGCTACGCGGAGTTCGCGCTCGCGCTCGGACGGGAGCTCGCGGACGGCGGCGAGCGCCCCGCGATGGAGAATCACGACTGACGCCCGGGCGAGCGCGCCCCCTTGCCCGGCCCCCGCGCGCCCGACAACTTGCGCACACCGGCCAGGGACGACGGAACCAGCGATGAGGAGGGAGAGATGGCCGCGGATCGCACCGCAGAAGTGACGTGGGAAGGGAATCTCGCACAGGGGAACGGCAGGATCGACCTGAAGAGCAGCGGCCTCGCCACCGCCATGCCCGTGACGTGGGCGTCCCGCACCGAGCAGCCCGGCGGCAAGACCAGCCCCGAAGAGCTCCTCGCCGCCGCCCACGCCTCGTGCTTCGCCATGGCGCTGTCGCACGAGCTCGCCGGCGCCGGCCACCCGCCCGAACGCCTCGACGTCCGCGCCACCGCCACGTTCGACAAGGTCGGCGAGGGCTTCCGCGTCACGGCCATGCGGCTCTACGTCCGCGGCCGCGTCCCCGGCGCCGATGCCGCCGCGTTCCTCCGTGCCGCCAACGCCGCCAAGGAGGGCTGCCCCATCTCCCGGGCGCTCGCGGGGAACGTCGACATCGCGCTCGAGGCGACGCTGGAGTAATCGTACTGCGAAGCGCGGCGCGGGCCGCCCGCCGCCCGAACGCGCCGGCGCCGCCCGCGCCCCCGCCGCGCCGAAGCGACGCCGCTACCGCACGGGCAGGCCCGGACCTAATTCAGGTACGGCTCGATCCGCTCGGCAAAGCTCGTCCGCGCACGATGCAGCCGCGACTTCACCGTGCCCAGGTTCACCCCGGTGATCTCCGCGATCTCCTCGTAGCTCTTCCCCTCGAGCTCGCGAAGCTTGAACACCAGCCGATGATGCTCCGGCAACTCGTCGACCATCCGCTCGACCAGATCCCGCAAGTACCGCTTCCGGTACATGTCGTCCGGACGCATCGACGAATCCTCGAACTGCAACGGCCGGTGCTCCGGCTCCCAGTGCGTCGTCAGCTTCTGGAACAGGACCAGCGGGCTCCGCGAGCGGTTCCGCAGCTCGTTCTTCGACAGGTTCGAGCAGATCGTGTAGATCCACGTCGAAAACTTCTTCGACTGGTCGAACCGATGGAGGTGCCGCGTCACCCGGATGAACGCCTCCTGCACCAGATCCTCCGCGCGGTCCCGGTCGCCCGTCTTCCGCGCGATGAAGTGCACCAGCTTGTCCCGGTAGCGGTCGTACAGCTCCGAGAACGCGCCGGCATGGCCCTCCAGGTGTGCAGCCACCAGCTCGCCGTCGTCCAGCTCGTGGAGCGGGGCGCGGAGCCCCGTCTGCGGCTTCACGGTCGTCGTGGCCATTGGTCTCCTTTCCCAGGGGCGACGAGCGCACGTACGTACTCCCGCCGGCCGCGATCACGATCCAAATCAACGAAAATCGGGAGTGGTTCCCGACCCCTTCGTCGTCGTGCAAAATCGACGTGATAACATACAAAAGATCGCCCCTGAACTCAAGGGTCCCGGCGGGCAAACTTTTGTAGTTTCCAATGACCGTTGAAGTTATGGGGCTCCGCCGCGGAGCGCCGTGATCGGCGCGGTTGCGCCCGGGCCTTTGTACACGGTTCCGCCCTTCATCACGAAGTCGATTCGTTCGAGCAGCCGGATGTCGTCCAGCGGGTCGCCGCGGACGGCGACGATGTCGGCGAGCTTGCCGGGTTCGAGCGTGCCGAGGCGGTCATCCTGGCCGAGGAGCCGGGCGGCGTGGAGCGTGGCGCTGCGGATCGCGTCGATCGGGCGCATCCCGGCGTCGACGAGGAGGCGGAACTCGCCGGCGTTGGTGCCGTGCGGGAAGACGCCGGCGTCGGTGCCGAAGGCGATGGGCACGCCGGCGGCGATGGCCTTCTGGACGGAGCGACGGGCGTGGGGCGCGATCTCGAGGGCCTTGGCGGCGGCCCAGGGCGCGAGGACGCCGGCGCGGGCGCCTTTGACGACGGCGTCGAACGCCATCATCGTGGGGACGAGGTAGGTGCCGTGCTCCTTCATGAGGCGGATCGCCTCGTCGTCGAGGATGGAGCCGTGCTCGATGGAGGCGACGCCGGCGCGGACGGCGGCCTTGATCCCGTCGGCGCCGTGGGCGTGGGCGGCGACCTTGCGCTCGGCCATGCGGGCGGTTTCGACGATGGCGCGCATCTCCTCGAACGTGAACTGCTGCGCGCCGACGGCGTCGCCGGCGGAGAGGACGCCGCCGGTCGCGCAGATCTTGATGACGTCGGCGCCGTACTTCACGGCGTAGCGCACGGCCTCGACGGCCTCGTCGACGCCGTTCGCGATCCCCTGCATCGGCCCGGGCTCGTCGAGCAGGTCGGGGCGGAACCCGTTCGTGTCGCAGTGGCCGCCGGTGATGCCGATGGAGTGGGTCGCGACGAACATGCGAGGTCCGGGGACGAGGCCGTCGCGGATCGCGTCGCGCAGCGCGACGTCGGCCCACTCGCCGGCGCCGACGTCGCGGATGGTGGTGAAGCCGGCCAGCAGCGTGAGTCGCGCGTTCTTCGCGCCGACGAGGGCGGCGTAGCCGGGCCACTGGTGCAGCGCGCGGTCGGCGTAGCCGCCGCTCGGGTCGCCGGTGATGTGCGTGTGGGTGTCGATGAACCCGGGCATGACGGTGTAGTCGGAGAGGTCGATGACCTCGGCGCCGCGGGGGATGTCGACGTCGCGGCCGACGGCCTGGATCGTTTCGCCGCGGACCACGATCGTCGCGTCTTCGACGACGCGGCCGGTGGCGGTGTCGATCAGTCGCCCGGCGCGGATGGCGATGACGGGCTCCGCGTCCGGCTGCTGGGCGGCCAGCCCGGCGGGGGCGAGGATCGTGAGCGCACCGGCGAGGACGAGGAATCGTCGCATGGCGGTTCTCCGGATGTCGTGAAGGGGATGGGCCGGTGCAATGTAGGAAGGGCCGGCGGCGCGCGCCACGGCGCCGCCGGCGGTCGGCTACTGCTCTTCGACGCGCTGGATGAATTCGTCGACGAGGCTGCGGAACCGCCGGCGCAGCGCCTGCGCCTCCGAGGCCGCGCGGTCCTCGGGGCCCGGCTCCTCCCACCCCGGCGGGTTGTCGCCGCGGCCCCAGTCGGAGGGCGGCCCGTGCGCCCGCTGCTGCGCCCGGGCGGCCATCCATTCGCGGCCCGTCTCGTAGAGCTGTTCGAGAACCCGCTCGGGGGGGCGAATCTCCTGCGCCATGTCGGTGACTCCTGGTCCGGGACGGCATCCGCACCGCCCCGGCGGCGCAAGAGCTATGCCCCGTCGGCCCTGGCGTCGGGCGCCAGCACCATGACCAGGCGACGGCCCTCGACGCGGTCCGTCCGGCTCTCGACCTGCGCGATGTCGCCGACCTCGTCGACGATCCGGTCGAGCACCTGGTGGCCGAGCTCCGGCCGGCGCAGCTCACGCCAGCGGAACATCAGCGTGACCTTCACCTTCTTGCCCTTGCCCAGGAACTTGCGGGCGTT
This sequence comes from Longimicrobiales bacterium, assembly GCA_036381255.1. Classification (GTDB taxonomy): domain Bacteria; phylum Gemmatimonadota; class Gemmatimonadetes; order Longimicrobiales; family RSA9; genus CALBZE01. The sequence continues at coordinate 53,699 of DASVDG010000111.1, forward strand.
GCGCAGCTTGAAGTCGAAGTCGTGGTCGTCCGTCTTCGGGCGGAACTTGACCTCCTTCACGTCGACCGTGTGCTGCTTCTTCCGCGCGGTCTTCGCGCGCTTCTGCTGTTCGTACTGGTACTTCCCCCAGTCCATGATCCGGACGACGGGCGGACGGGCGTTCGGGGCGACTTCGACGAGGTCGAGGCCGTGCTCTTCGGCGGCCTCGCGGGCCTTGCCCAGCGGGACGACCCCCAGCTGCTCGCCGTCGGGGTCGATGAGGCGGACGGGACTGATGCGGATCTGTTCGTTGATTCTCGTGCGCGTCCTGGTGATGATGTCCTCCTTCTTCCTGTGAATCGGTTCCGGTCTCTCCGCCGCACACCGTAACCCCGACCGCGGTCGGGGTCAAATCCGGGGCGCGGTCACTCCCAGCGGAACGTCGCGGTCCTGTCGTACGCGCCGAACACCTCGGCGACGGGCCGGTCCGGCAGTCGGACCTTCACGTGTACCTCCTCCGGCACCACGACCAGGTATTCCACCCGGTCGGCGCCGATGGCTGTGAGCTGGAGCTCGCCGCCGCTGCGCTCGGCGAGGCCGAAGCCGGGGATCCCGTCCGGCGCCCGGCCGGCCACCTCGAGGCGGCCCTTCTCGCCGCGAATCAACCGGATCGTGCCCGGCAGCTCCGTCTCGATCCGGACGGTCAGCCGGTCGCCGAGGAAGGCGTACACCCGACGGACCACATCGGCATCCCGGTCCTGGGCCGATGCGGCGGCGGGGAGCAGCAGCGCGAGGGCGACGGCGACGCACGGCAGGCGCACTTTCATACCGATCCCTCCGGCGAAGGGTCCGTCCGGCCCGCCCGCTCACGCGCCACGCCGGAGCGTTCGGGCCGCTGCGGTCACCGTGTAGAATCGATCGCCGAGCGATCGGAGTTCCCCGAGCCGTCCGGCGCCCGGCCGTCGGACGGGGCCAGCGGGCCCGGCATGTCCCGTCCGGCCGCCCGCCCGGCGCGTGGGGGGTGCAAGAGTCGCGCCCGGCGGCGTCGGCGCGCCACGCCGTGTGCGCCGCCCTGCGCGCCACGGCACCGCCTCCGCGCCACGAACGCGTCGAGCGCTCCGCCGACGGCGGAGCGCTCGACTTCAGCGATTCGCCCCGGGTGCCGCTCAGTACGTCCCCGTCGGCAGCGTGTCGCCCGGCTGCGTCGGCGGCTGCTGGCCCGGCTGCATGCCTGGCTGCTGCCCCGGCTGCATGCCCGGTTGCTGGCCGGGCTGCATCCCGGGCTGCTGGCCCGCCGGCGCGCTCGAGAGCATCAGGTCCCGGTGCACGTTCCACCGCTGGAAGTCGGGCTCCTGCTGGAGCTGCGACTGCTGGATCCAGGTGGACGCCTGACCGGACGGCGCCTGCTGGAGCGTGCCCATGAGCTGGACGTCCTGACCGGTCTGGATGTCGGCCATCCGGAGCATCTGGCCATCACGGGTCCGGGCCGGCGTCTGAACGAAGATCGCGTGCAATTCGCCGTTCAGCTCGGCCGCGACCCAGAAGCCCTCGTTCGTCGGCTGGCCGACGACCTGCCCGTCCAGCATGACCGAGCGGCCGATGTCGTCCGAGCCGAGCGGCAGCAGCGTACGCAGCTCCGCCGCCTCGCCCGCCGGCGGCATCGGCGTGGGGGCCGGAACGGCGGCGGGCTCCCGCACCTCCTCCACCGGCTGCACGCCGGCCATCCGCTCCTCGTCGGTGTCGACCATCTCCGCGATGGCCCAGATCAGCAACGCCAGGACCAGCAGCCCGATGATCCACGGCCAGATCGACGGCCCTTTGCGTTCGACGTTGATGTCCGCCATGTCAGCGTACCTCCTTCCGCGTTCGCTCCGTTCTCGCCGGGATCCCGGCGGCCCGGCCACGGTGTGAACGTCGCAAATTGCGTTCCCTGCACGGATGTCGTGTCGCTTCAAAGTGTTACGGTGATTCGAGGGGGCGGGCGCAAGCGCGGAGGCGCCGGGTGCCGGGGCACGCGGACGGAGCCCGGTTCCGGCGGTCGGGTGGTGAGTGGTCGATGGTCGATGGAGCACGCCGCCCGAGGCTTAACGTCGCGGGGTCGGGAACGATCCTCGCGACGGGCGCCGCCAGGAGGGTGTGCAACCCGGCTGTCCCCGCCCGATCAGCGGTGCGAGGCGCTTCGATTCCGCGGTCGGCGTCGCCGTGCGGGATCCGGCGCGAATCCCGGGAGCCGTGGGGGGCTCCCGGGACCTTCGGCGGCGAGGTGCTTACGGCCGGGCGGTCAGCTCCGGGACGCGGACGCCGTCGCTTCCGTCGTCGTCTTCCGGATCCGGATGCCGCGGCGGCCGAGCTCTTCGATGTACGTGTCGGCCGGCACGCACTGGTCGGGCGTGCAGACGCCGGTGCGCGTGACCTGTCCGCGCACCTGCATCTGGCCGGTGATCGAGAGGGAGAAGCCGGTCGTGCGCTCCATCGCGCTGATGCCGGTCGCCTCGTCGTAGTAGTCGAGCAGGTCGAAGACGATGCGGTGCGGCTGGCCGTCCTTGCGGCCTTCGGCCTCGACGCGCAGCGCGACGAGGTCGCGGCCCTCGGGCTTGCGCAGCTTCGGCTCGACGGCGGCGATGAACGCCTGCCGCGGCACGACCTCCTGGTCACCGACGCGGATCGGCTCGAGGTCGAGCAGGCCGAGGTCGCGGATCGTCTTCATGATCTCCGCGTGGCCCGGGTAGCGCAGCGTCTTGTACTCCATGCTCCGCAGCTTGCCCTCGTACGTCCACGGCATGGTCGAGAGGCCGCCGGCGGTGTGGAACGCCTCGAGCGTGCCGACCGGCTCGGGGAATTCGACCGGCTCGATCTCGGTCAGCGCCTCGACCTGCGTCGGCGTGCCGCCGCGCAGCACCCACGACAGCGTCGTGTAGTAATCGAGCACGCCCTCGATCGAGTAGACGATCTGGTAGTTCAGCGGCGGTTCGGGGTGCTGCGGCAGCCCGCCGACGCGGATCTTCACGGTCGCGGGCTCGTCCAGCTCCGCGATCCCGGCCGCGGCCAGGATGTTGACCATCCCCGGCGCGAGGCCGCAGTCGGGGATCGCGCTTACGCCGCGCTCCCGCGCCGCACCGTCCAGCTCGATCTGGTTGAAGACGATCTCGGTGTTCCCGCCGAGGTCGCAGTAGTGCAGCCCCGCGCGGATCGCGAGCCGCGACATGTCCAGGTTGAAGTAGTACGGCAGGGCGTTCATGCACGCCTGCTTCCCGTCCATGACCCGCAGCACCGCGTCCTCGTCGCGGGCATCGAGGTTCACGAGCTCCAGCCGAGCATCGCCCCGGTACCGCTCGAGGAACGACGGCAGCCCATCGATGTTCAGGTCGGCGACGGTGACCTTTTCGACCGCGCCGTTCTGGAGCAGGTCGTACGCACAGGCAGAGCCCTGCAACCCGGCGCCCAGCACAAGCATCCGCAAAACGCAACCTCCGCGTGAGTGGGTCGGCCGCTGCGGGCCGTTCCACGATCCAGAATCGGTGTGGTGAGGATCGTCGCCGGGCTATGCCCGGCATCCTCGGAATCGTTCAGAAGGGTATCGACCTCCTGCCGGACGACGCGGCGGCGACGCCGCACGCGCCGCGATCGAGCGCGGCCGCGAACGCGTCGGGCCGCGCCGGCGTCCGTGGGCGGCGCGCCGCCGCGAAACGCCTGAACGTGGGGCGGATGCAGGCCCGTGTCAACCGCGCACGACCTCAACGAGCACGCGCACCTCGGGGTCCACGCGGACCGCCGTCGGCGCCGCCGGGAGCGGGACGCGGACGACCTCCCGGCGCGCGTCGAGCTCGACCGTGTGCCGGACCGGCCCCGCGGGCGTCGCGAGCTCCAGCTCGAGCGGCAACCGGAACGTCGGCCACTCTGCCGGCTGGACCTGCTCGATCGTGATCACCGCCGTGCGCGCCGCCGCATCCCATTCCCGGCCGATGCGCAGCCGCGGGTGCCCGGGCGAGTGGACCCACTGGCGGAAGAAGCCGTCCAGCTCGCGGCCGGACGCCCGCTCCAGCGCGCGCTTCAGGTCCTCCGTCCGCGCCGTGCCGTGCTCGTGCGCGCGGTAATAGCGGCGGATCCCGTCGAAGAACGCGGAGTCGCCGAGCTCGCCGCGCAGCATGTGCAGCACCCACCCGCCCTTCTGGTAGCTGTTCGCGTTCAGCAGGTCGAACAGGTCGTCCTCCGCGGGGTCGACGAGCGGCCGGCCGACCACGTCCGAGTCGAGGTACGCCCGGCGGTTCCCCTCCATGATCGCGCGGAACCGCTCCACGCCGTCGGCGTGCTCGAAGAAGAGCGCGCCGAAGTACGTCGCGAAGCCCTCCGACAGCCACAGCTCGTGCCAGTTCGCCTCGGTCACCGCGTCGCCGAACCACTGGTGCGCCGTCTCGTGGGCGACGGTGCCCTCGATGTCCCGCCCGCGCGCGATCGCCTGCCCGTTGTAGAAGATCGCGCTCACGTTCTCCATCCCGCCGAAGCGCGTCGACGCCTGGATGTGCGCCAGCTTCGCGTACGGGAACGGCGCGATCAGCCGCGAATAGAACGCGATCATCTCGTCCGCCCGGCCGAAGACCCGCGCCGCGTGCGCCGTGTCCGGCGGGAAGACCCACCACGTCGTCTCGATGCACCGCCCGTCGCCGGCCGGCGCGCACGCGGCGCCCGCGCGATTCGTCGCGAGCTCCGCCGCGCCGACGACCATGGTGTACGTCGGGATCGGCACCGCCGTCGCCCAGCGCCACGTCGTGCGCCGCGCCGTCGAGCCCGGCGGCGGCGCCGGCGGCTCCACGGCGACGCGGTCGATCCGCTCGCCGTTCGCGAGCACCGTCCACGGCGCCGGCGCGCTGACCGCGAACGCGACCGTCGCCTTGTCGCTCGGATGGTCGATCGAAGGGAACCAGAAGCGCGCGCGGTCCGGCCAGTTGTCCGCGAACGCGGTGCGCCGGCCGTGCACGTTCTTGCCGATGATCAGCCCGTCGTCGGGCCGGCCGCCGTACGCGACCTCCACCGCCAGCGTGTCGCCGACGCCGGCTCCGGCCGGGACCGGGATGTACAACTTCCCGGCCTCGTGCCGGTAGGCGACGTCGCGCCCGCCGACCCGCACGCGCTCGACCGCCAGCCCGCTCAGGTCCAGCGCCAGCGTGTCCCGCCGCGGCGCGACCACCGCGATCCGCGCGGCCATGATGCCCCGGATCGTCGACCCCGTGTCCGGCAGCGTCAGCGCGAGGTCGTAGTGCACGGCGTCGAAGCCGGGGGCGTAGGGGCCGGGCGGCGGCGCCTGGCCGGGCTCGATCGGCGGCGGTTCGGGCGGCTGCTGGCCGAGCGTGGGCGCGGGCGCGAGGCCCGCGATGAGGGCGAGCGCGAGGGCGCGGGTCGCGGTGCGGGCCCGCGCGAGCGGCCGGCGGCGCGGGCGCGCGCCGGCGGTGCGGCCGGTCCGGCCGTCGGCGACGCCGTGGCTCCACGGGGCACGGGCGGGCGTTCGCGATCCGTGCGTCGTCCGTTCCTGCGCGGGGGTCGGCGCGGCGATGCGCGCGTCGGCGGCGGTGTGCGGCATTGCGTTCTCCGTAATCGGTTCGTCCGGTCTCCACGGTACAGCACTTCGCGCGGCGCGGCCAGGGTGCGCCACACGCCCGCGGCGAGGTATCGCCCGAATCCGGAGCTCCTGCCGCGCGGCTCCGGTGCGCCACACGGCCGCGGCGAGAAAACCGTTGTCGTGCGCCACGGTCGCATTTACCTTGGGGCCGCTCGGCGCGACCGGGCACGGTTGCATGGCCGAACGTGGCGCGCCGTCGCGTAATGCGGCCGGAACCGCGACGGCGCTCGCCGAGACGCGCCGGCGCGGCACCGGTCACCGGCACCTCGGGAACGACGTCACGCACCGGCGCATACGGGCGTTGAATGGGTCGAGCGCACCGATGAAGGACATCGGCCGGCGATCTATCACCCGAACGCCGGGAGTGAAAGCATGCGCAAGATCCCGATCCTGATCATGGCGATGCTCCTCGTTTCGTGCGACCTTCCGCTGGAGTCGGACGCGATCGAGTCGGGCGGTCCGCTCCAGACGGATCGCTCCGAGTATGAGCTGCGTCGCACGGACCAGCGGCTGGAGGTCGAGATCCCCTTCACCTACACGAACGTCACCGGTGAGACGGTCTTCGTGGTCCACTGCGACGGGATCGCTCCGCCGTCGCTGGAGAAGCGGGTGGACGACCGGTGGGTGCACGCCTGGTCCGCCGTGGTCCCCCAGTGCCTGAGCGAGCCGATCGAGATCGGGCCCGGGGCGACCTACGCGGACACACTTGTCGTCTATGCGGGCCTCCCAACGACGCGCTTGGCTCCGCAGTTCCAGGTCGCGCCGGTCGACGGGGTCTATCGGCTCGTCTGGCACAGCGTGGTGCACGACTACGACGCGGATCGCCCGGGCTTCGGCGAGCCGCTCGAGCTGGCGTACAGGGTCTCGAACTCGTTCGTGCTGAAGGAGGATTGACGGCTACGCCCCGCCACGGCGCCCCGGACAACGACGCGCCGTCTCGAACCGTCCGCGCCGGGCGCGCATCCGAACGCGATTCGCGCCCGACGGCCGTACCCGCCCCGTTTCCGTCGACTCCATGACCGGCACCTGGTACGGCAACCTCCTCCTCGGCACGCCGCTCGCCGTCGTCTGGCTCCTGGCGGGGTTCCCGATGCTGTTCATGCCGCCGGCGGTCGGTGCGCCCTGGGTCCTCGCCGTCACCGCGCTCTTCCTGTGGCTGCACGTCTGGCGGCCCCGCCGGCGGGGAGGGCGGCACACGCTCGCGACGTTCCGCGTGCGGCCGATCGCCCGACCGCAGCGATTGTTGACGACGGCGCTGCCGTCGGTCGTGCTCGCAGGAGCCGGGGTGAGCTGGCTCGTCGCGCTCTGGGCCGGGCCCGACGCCTTCCAGTCGCGGGAGTGGGACCCGATCGCCGAGTACGCCGCCACGCCGCTCGGCTGGGTCGGCGTCGCACTCCTCGTCGCGGTCCAGGGGCCGATCATCGAGGAATTCTACTTCCGTGGGCTGATCCAGCGATCGCTCGAACGACGGTTCGGCGCCGCCGTCGCCATCCCGGCCGCCGCGGCGCTGTTCGCGATCCTCCACTTCCACGATTGGCCATGGACGCTCCAGCCGTTCGCACTCGGGATGCTCTGGGGCTACGCCGCCCGCGTCGCGCGCACCGTCTGGGCCAGCACCGTGATGCACGCGACCTGGAACGGTCTCTCCCTCGCGCTCGGATCACTCCCGTCGACGCGCTCGGTCGAGCCGTGGGTCGATTCGCCCGCCGTGGCGGCGCTCATGACCGCGCTCACCATCGGCGGCGTGCTCGGACTCCGGGCCTGGCGCCGCGGGGTCGAAGCAGAACGGGACGACCGGAACTCCGCGCCGCCGTAAGCGCCATCGCCCGGCAGGATCGCGCCGATGCCGGGTGCCGGCACCGCGCAGCGGCCGCGCAGGCCAGGAGCGTGTGCCGTGCGAGTCGCGCGCGTGCGCGGGGCGTCGCGCCGCGCGCCCGGGTCGGGGGCGCCCGGGAGCGCGTTCGGCGTCCGTGACCCCCGGCCGTCGCGTCGTCGCTGCCGCCGTTCACGGCGGCGTTCGGATGCAAAGGGGGTGCACGAACGCCCGCACCAGTATATTTTATCCAACAACGACCGCCGAAACGTACCGGGCGACGGCCGGGTGACGTGCCGAACGGGCGGCCGGGCGGCGCGACGAACGCGGTGCGAGCGCTCGCCGGACCGTCCGGTTCGGCACCCGTCGGGCCGGGACGGCGCCCGTGCGGCCCGCAGTTCAACGGAGAGGATCCATGAGGGTGATAGAAGCGACCGACGTCCATCGAGTTCTGGAGTTTCCGCCGCTGGTCGAGGCGCTGCGCGAGGCGTTCGGCTCACCGGCGGGGACGCCGCAGCGGATGATGTTCCCGCTGAGCGCGGGCGAATCGCGGGATGCGTTCGCGCTGCTGCCGTCGTGGAACGGCGATGTGATCGGCGTGAAGGCGTTCACGTACCTGCCGGGGAACGCGGCCGAGGGCCGGGACATCCTGCATTCGAAGATCATCCTGTTCGATCGTCGGACCGGCGAGCCGCTGGACCTGGTGGATGGGACGAGCGTGACGTTCTGGCGGACGGCGGCGGTGGCGGCGCTGGCGGCGGACTACCTGGCGCGGCGGGACGCGCGTCGCCTGCTGGTCTGCGGCACGGGGAACCTGGCGCCGTACATGGCGCTGGCGCACGCGTCGGTGCGGCCGATCGAGGAGGTCGTGATCTGGGGGCGGAACCCGGCGAAGGCGGAGCGGGCGATCGAGCGAATCCTCGAGAAGCGGCCGGAGCTGCGCTGCCGGGTGGCGGGGGACCTGGAGACGGAGGCGGGCGCGGCGGACGTGATCAGCTGTGTGACGGCGTCGCACGAGCCGATCATCCTGGGCCGGTGGGTCCGGCCGGGCACGCATACGGATTTCTTCGGCAATCACGAGCGCGACGGTCGGGAGTGCGACACGGAGCTGGTCGCCGGGTCGCGGGTCTACGTGGACAGCCGGGTGAACGTGCTCGCGGAGGCCGGCGATCTGTTGATCCCGATCGCGGAGGGGCGCTTCACCGAGGACGGCGTCCTGGGCGAGCTGTCGGAGCTGTGCTCCGGCGCGGTTCCGGGGCGCGGCTCGGATGACGAGATCACGTTGTTCAAGTCCGTGGGCACGGCGCTCGCGGACCTCGCGGCCGCCCATCTGGTGTCGCGGAGCCTGTAGACGGGGGCGCGGCCCCTGAACGACGATCACACGGGTACTGAGAGAGCAGGAGGATCGATGACACCGGATTGGCGGGGCGTGTTTCCGGCCCTTCCCACTCAGTTCAAGGAGGACCTGTCCGTCGACCTGGATGCGACGGCGAGCCACCTCGAGGGGATGATCGACGCGGGCGTGCACGGCATGGTGATGCTGGGCACGATCGGTGAGAACAACTCGCTCACGGCGGAGGAGAAGCGGGACGTGCTGCGCGCGGCCGTCGAGGCGGCGCGGGGCCGCGTGCCGGTCCTCGCGGGCGTCTCGGAGTTCACGACCGCGACCGCGTGCCGATACGCCGCGGATGCGGAGAAGATCGGCGTCGACGGGCTGATGGTGCTCCCCGGGATCGCGTACCGCGCGGATCCGCGGGAGGCGGTGGCGCACTACCGCGCCGTTGCCGCCGCGACCGGGCTCCCGATCCTGTGCTACAACAACCCGAAGGTGTACGGCGTGGACCTCGCGCCGGAGGCGTTCGTCGAGCTGGCGGATGTGGAGAACATCGTCGCGATCAAGGAAGCGACGGGGGATCCCCGTCGGATCACGGACATCATCAACGCCGTCGGCGACCGCTACATCCTTTTCGCCGGCCTGGACGATGTCGTGCTCGAGAGCGTGATGCTCGGCGCCGTCGGCACCGTGTTCGGCGTCGTGAACGGCTTCCCGGCCGAGACGGTGTACCTGTGGGAGCTGGCGCAGCAGGGCGAGTGGGAGAAGGCGCGCGAGATCTACCGCTGGTTCATGCCGCTCCTCCACCTCGACGATCACCCGAAGCTGGTGCAGTACATGAAGCTGCTGTCGCAGGAATGCGGCTACGGCAGCGAGCGCGTCCGGCCGCCGCGGCTGGCGCTCGTGGGCGAGGAGCGCCAGCGGGTCCTGGCCATGATCCACCGCGCCATCGACACCCGCCCGAGCCTGCCGGTCGCGGCGGCGTAACGGTCGGCATCCGCCGGGAGCCGCGAAGCGCGGGTTTTCGCGATCCCGGCGTCGGTGGGTGCGGTCGACCGCAGGCCGCCCGGGCCGACGGCCCGGGCGGCCTGCGCGTTTCGGAGGCGCCGCGCTACCGACCGGGCGCGCTGCGCCCGGCGTCGCCGTGGCCGCGCAACGTCCCCGCGTACGCCATCGCCAGCACCTGCATCGTGTGCATTACCGCCGGCACGCCGTCGCCGAGGTGTGTCCCGATCTGGACCATGCACCCGATGTTGCCGGTGGCGACGACGTCGCACCCGGTGCGGCGTACCGCCTCGGCTTTCATCCGGCCGAGCTGCCCGGCGATCTCCGGCTGGTCGATGTTGTAGGTGCCGGCGGAGCCGCAGCACCGTTCGCCGTCGCCGAGCTCGACGAGCTCGAGCCCGTCGATGGCGCGGAGCAGCCGCCGCGGCTCGGCGCGGACGCCCTGGGCGTGGCAGAGGTGGCAGGCGTCGTGATAGGCGAGGCGCAGCGGCGACGGGAGCGGCGGCGGCGGCACGAGCCCGAGGCGGTCGAGGAAGACCGAGACGTCGACGACGCGGTCGGCGAGCTTCCGCGCCGCATCCTCCTCCTCCCGCCCGGCGAACACGAGCGGGTACTCCTTGATCCCGGAGCCGCACCCCGCGGCGTTGACGATGATCGCGTCGACATCGTCCGGGAACGCCTGGAGGATGCCCCTCGCATGGCGGCGCGCCGCGTCGCCCTCGCCGATGTGCCACGCCAGCGCGCCGCAGCACCCCTGCGCCCGCGGGACGACGACTTCGACGCCGTTGCGGGTGAGCACGTCGATCGTCGCCTGGTTGATGTTCGGGTCGAGCGCCTGCTGCACGCAGCCGGTCAGGAGCGCGACGCGCGCGCGCCGGGTGCCGGCCGCGGGGATCGTCTCCGGGATCGGCGCGGCGGCCGGCAGCTCGGCCGGCAGGAGGTCCAGCATGGGGCGCAGCGCGGGCGGCGTCACGGGGCGCAGCCACCGCGTCAGGCGGCCGGCGTGCACGACCAGGCGGAAGCGGCGCGGGTACGGCAGCGTCCGCAGCGCCAGCCAGCGCTTCAGCCGCGCCATCGGCGAGCGCGGCGTATCCGTGCCGGCGGCGGCGCGGTAGGGCAGCAGCAGCTTGTGGTACTGTACGCCCGAGGGGCACGCGCTTTCACAGGCGAGGCAGCCGAGGCAGCGGTCGACGTGCTCGGCGACGGCCCGCGCTTCGAGCCGTCCCTCGAGCACGCCCTTCATGAGGTAAATCCGCCCCCTCGGCGAATCCATCTCCTCGCCCAGCACCTGGTACGTCGGGCACGACGGCAGGCAGAAGCCGCAGTGCACGCACGCGGTGGCGGCGTCCGCCATCGCGCGGCCGTACGGGCCGAGATCCTCTACGGGGATGCGATGCTGCATTCGATGATGCTCCAGGACGACGACGTCTGCCCGATCCGATCCGCTCGGGTCGGGCGGCGATCGATGATTCCGAACGGCCTCCACGACGGCGGGCGCGGTCATGCGCCGGCGCGGGCGATGGCTCGCAGGCGTGCGCGGTCCGTCGCGGCCGCGGCGCCCGGCCCGCCGCTACACCAGCGCCGGCAGCCGCCCGTGCGGGTCGAGCGCGGCTTTGACGCGCTCCGCGAACACGGCGGCGCCCGTCGCGGCGGGGCCGACCCACGGCGACGCGCCGTCGGGCTCGGGCCCGCGCACGACGAGCCCGTTCAGCCCGCGCAGCTCCAGCTCGGCGAGCGGCCGGTCCGCGGGCCACGCGATCCAGGCCACGTTCGCGGCCACGCCGTACCGCCGCGGCACGTCGAGCGCGGCCAGCGTCCGCTCGAGCTCGACCAGCCGGCGCAGCGAGATCGGCACCTTGACCAGCCTCCCGTCCGACGGGGCCCAGTCGAAGGCGCGCTGCTCGCGCCAGTACCGCGCCTCCGCCTCCCCCGTCTCGACCGTGTACGGCCGCCCGGTCGCCGTGCCGACGCGCGCCGCGTGCGCGTCGACCGAAGCGTCGTCGCCCGAGACGCGGAGGACGACGGTGTCCGGCGGCTCGATGTCGAGCGCTTCGATGTCGAGCGGGAGCCGGCCGAGCCTCGCGACGAGCGCGGCCGCGTCCCCGATGTCGGCGCACGTGACACGCAGCGTGCGCCACGCCGGCGGAGCGGGGAAGACCTTGAACGACAGCTCGACCATCACGCCGAGGCGGCCCATGCTGCCGATCATCAGCTTCGGCAGGTCGAAGCCTGCGGCGTTCTTGACCACCTTCCCGCCCCCGCGGACCAGACGGCCCGTGCCATCCACCAGCCGCACGCCGATGATGAAGTCGCGGATCCCGCCGTAGCGCAGCCGCCCGGAACCGTTGAGCCCGGCGGCGACCGTGCCGCCGAGCGTCGCGCCGGCGGCGGCGAACGGCGGGTCGAACGGCAGGTACTGCCCGTTGCCGGCGAGGAGCGCCTCGATCTCGGCGAGGCGCGTGCCCGCGAGCGCCGTGAACGTGTACTCGCCCGGGTCGTACTCGACCACGCCCGCGAGCGACGTCAGGTCGAGGCGCACCGCGTCCGCGTCATCGGGCACCAGCGGCCGCTTCGTGCGCGCGCCGTGCGGCGCGACCCGGAGGTGGCCGCGCACCGCGGCGACGACGTCCTCGATGCGATCGGGCGCAAGCGTCGTCACGTCGCCTCCACGGCGCGCGCCGCGCCGGCTGCGGCGGCGCCGGCGCCCGGCCAGGGCGTCGCCGCCGCGGCCTCCGCCGGGGGCGGGAACATCTTGCCCCGGTTCGCCACCTGCTTCGGATCCATCGCGCGGTGGAGCCGATGGAACGCGTCCAGGTCGTCCTCGTTGAACATGCGTGAGAGGTACGCCCGCTTTTCCATCCCCACGCCGTGCTCGCCCGTGATGGAGCCACCCAGCTCGATGCAGAGGTCGAGGATGCGGCCGGCGAGCGCCTCGGCCCGCTCGAACTCGCCCTCGCGCTGCCCGTCGTAGAGGATCAGCGGGTGCAGGTTGCCGTCGCCGGCGTGGAACACGTTCGCGATGCGCAGGCCGAATTCGCGGCCCAGCTCGCCGATGCGGCGCAGCGCGGGGCCGAGCCGGCTGCGCGGGACCACGCCGTCCTGAACGATGTAGTCGGGGCTGAGGCGGCCGACGGCGGAGAACGCGCTCTTGCGGCCCTTCCAGATCGTCGCGCGCTCCTCCGGCGATGTCGCCCGGTGCACGCCGATCGCGCCGGAATCCTGGATCAGCGCGTCGAGTCGGCGCCGGTCGGCGTCGATCAGGTCGCGGGCGCCCTCCAGCTCGACGATCAGCACCGCCTCGGCGCCGGGCGGATACTCGCTCCGGACCGCCGCGACCGCCGCCTCGATGGCCGTCGCGTCCATGATCTCCATGGCCGCCGGGAGCAGCCCGGCGGCGACGATGCGCGCCACGGCGTCGCCGGCCGCCTCGATCGTGGCGTAGCCGGCCAGCACCGTGTACGACGCCTCGGCCACGGGCAGCAGGCGCAGCGTGATCTCCAGCGCGATCCCGAACAGCCCCTCGCTGCCGACGAAGAGGCCGGTCCAGTCCGGGCCGATCGACTCGAGGCCGTCGCCGCCCAGCTCGACGACCTCGCCGGTCGGCAGCACCGCCTTGAGGCCGAGGACGTGGTTCGCCGTCATCCCGTACTTCAGGCAGTGCGCGCCGCCGGAGTTGAAGCCGATGTTCCCGCCGACGGTGCACACCTGCTGGCTCGACGGGTCCGGCGCGTAGTGCAGCCCGTACGCGGCGGCCGCGCGGCTGACCTGGAGGTTGACGACGCCCGGCTCGACGACCGCGATGCGGCGGTCCGGGTCCAGCTCAAGGATCCGGTTGAGCCGGTTCAGCGCGATGACGACGCCGCCCTCGACGGGGAGCGAGCCGCCCGACAGGCTCGTCCCGCTCCCCCGCGGCACGAACGGCACGCCGAGCTCGTGGCAGAGCCGGACCGTACGAACCACCTCATCGGCCGACTCCGCCACCACGACGGCGAGCGGCGCCACGGCGAACGCCGTCAACGCGTCCGATTCGTACGCGGCGAGCTGCGCGCGGTCCAGGAGCAGGCGCTGCTGCGGGACGATCGCGCGCAGCCCGCGCAGCAGTTCCGGATGCTCCATCACCGCGCCCGGATCCCGATCTCCAGCGTCCGACCCGCGGCCGGGTAGTAGTACGCCGCACCGCTGCCGGACGGGTCGGGGAAACCCGTCGTGCTGTATTCAGAGTCGAAGAGGTTGCGCACATCCACGTACAGCCGGATCCCGCGGAAGAGCGGGTACGACGCCCGGGCGTCCACGCGCGTGAACGCCGGGATCTCCGTCGTGTTCGCATCGTCGAGGTACGCCCCGCGCGTGTGGCTCACGACCAGCCCGGCCTCCAACCGCTCGACCGGCGTGACGGTGAGGCCGCCGCTCAGCACGTGGCGCGGGATCCCCTTGAGCTGCTTGCCCTTCAGCTCACCCACCCGGGCGATGGCGCTCTGGTGCGTGTAGTTCAGGAACGCCGAGCCGGCCAGCGCCCGCAGCGAGAAACCGGCCTCGATCCCGCGGTGCCGGCTGCGCCCGATGTTGACGTAGCGCAGCGTCGCGATGTCGAAGTCGATCTCGTCTTCCATGTCCATCTGGTACGCGGAGACCGAGAGCTCGCCGGTGAGGCCGCCCGGGACGAGCTCGACCTGGTGGTAGAGCCCGGCTTCGACGCTCGTGCCCCGCTGCGGCTCGAGCAGCCCGTTCGACAGCGTGATGGCGTACGGCGGGAACGGCACCGGCATCCGCCGCTGGTCGAAGAGCTGGTCGAGCGTCGGCGCCTTGAACGAACGGCCGCCGCTCACGTACACATGGCCCTCGTGCCGCCCGGAATCGGCGTACCGCACGTTCACGCCGAACCGCGGGCTCACCGCCGTGTGCGACGCCTCCTGCGCCTCACCCGAGTCCGCGTTGCCCGGCTCGTACGCGTCGCGCAGCCAGTCGGTCCGCACGCCGAACGTCAGGCGCACGGGGTCGGCCGGGAGCAGCGTGTACTGGGCGAAGAACGCGCCGCCGATCCGCTGGGACCGGCCGCTCGTGTCCAGCGCGCCGCGCTCGCCCGTCGCGTTGCGGTACGCGTCCGCGTCACCCGTCAGCACGGCGTAGTACTTCGAGTCCGCCGCGCCGTACGACGCGTCGATGCCGAGCGTCAGCCGATCCTCGACCGGCAGGCCGGTCCCGTCGATCGAGAGCACCGCCGACGCGGCCGCGCGCTCCGTGCCCAGCTCCCGCGCCTTCGTGTCGGCGAAGCCGGGTGCGAGCGCGAGCGTGCTCACCCTGTCCCGGTCGCGCACGGCGCCGCCGATCGAGGCGGTGAGCCGCGCACGCGGGCCGAGCACACGGTCGCCGTCGAGCGAGACCCGGAGCTGCCGGTCCTCCGCCTCGTCGAAGCGGTAGAAGACGTCGGACGCCGTGCGGTCGACGTCGAGGTCGGCCTCGAGCACCGGGCCGGGCTCCTCGTACTCCCGCCAGTGCGACGACGCCGACAGCCGCAGCGAGCCCTTCGGGCCGGCGGCGAGGGCGACGGCCGCGCCGACACGGGCCGAGGCGCGCTCCGCGTGGTCGCGGTACCCGGCCGTCTGGTCGTAGCTGCCGAACGCCGTCGCGCCGCGCCCCGCGATCGTGCCCTGTACGTTCGCATCGGCGTGCCACGTCCCCTCCGACCCGCCGCCGAGGCTCCAGCGCAGCGCCGAGCCGCGCGGCCGGCGCGTCACCACGTTGATCACGCCGCCGATCGCCGCGTCGCCCCAGAGCGAGGAGGCGCCGCCGCGCACGATCTCGATCCGCTCGACCGCGCCGAGCGGGATCGCGTCCCACGCGACGAGCCCCGACTGCACGTCGTTGACCGGCATCCCGTCGACGAGCACGACCACGTACTCCGCCTCGCCGCCGCCGTAGAAGCCGCGCACCACGAGCTGCGGATCGTCGCCGAGGCCGTCGGTGTCGAGGATCGCGAAGCCCGGCACCTGCCGCAGCGCGTCCGCGAGCGTCGCCTGCGGCAGCCGCACGAGCTGCTCCGCCGTCAGCACGGACACCGACGCAACCGACGAGACCAGCGGCGTCCGGACCCGGTCCGCAGTGACCACGACCTCGTCCAGCGTCAGCGCCGTGTCGCGCGCGGCCCGCGTCTGCCCGGCCAGCGCCGAGGCGGCCATGAAGATCGCCGCGGCACCCAGCGCCGCGGCCCGAAATCGATGCTCGATCATGCTGCAACTCACGCGTTGAATCTCACTGCCTTGAACTTGCGGGCCTGCTCCTCGATCGCGGCTTCGGTGGCCAGGCGCTCGATGCTCGAGGCGCCGAAGAAGCCGACCACGCCGCGCGTACGCTCCAGGACGTACTGCGCATCCTCGGGGTGCGCGATCGGACCCCCGTGACACAGCACCATCACGGCCGGGTTCACCTTCTTCGCCGCGTCGTGGATCGCCTGGACGCGGTCCACCGCCTCGTCCAGCGACATGGCCGAGTCCGTCACGCCGATCGAGCCGCCGACCGTCGTGTTCACGTGCGCGACCACCACGTCCGCACCCGCCTCCGTGAACCAGGTGGCCGTCTCCTCGTCGAAGACGTACGGGCACGTCAGCATCCCGAGCTCGTGCGCCTGCGCGATCATCTCGACCTCGAGACGGATGCTCATCCCCGTCTCCTCGAGCGCGCGCCGGAACTCGCCGTCGATCAGCCCGACCGTCGGGAAGTTCTGCACGCCGTCGAAGCCCAGCTCCTTCAACTGCGGCAGGAACGTCCGCATCATGCGGAACGGGTCCGTGCCGCAGACGCCGGCCAGGACCGGCGTGTCCTTCACGACCGGCAGGACCTCCCGCGCCATGTCGACCACGATCGCGTTCGCGTCGCCGTACGGCATCAGCCCGCTCAGGCTCCCGCGCCCCGCCATGCGGTAGCGGCCCGAGTTGTAGATGATGATCAGGTCCACGCCGCCGCGCTCCGCGAACTTCGCGGAGATCCCCGTGCCGGCGCCCGCACCCACGATGGGCACGCCCGCCTCGACCTGCGCACGAAGCCGGCGCAGACTCTCTTCGTAGCCGATGAAAGGCATGGCTCGCTCAATCCTCCGGTTTTGGCATGATGCGCAGCAACTCGTCCACGAGCGCGTGCGCGAACTCCGGGTCGTTGATGTGGGCGTCCACCTCGACGACGCGCACGCCCGGCCCCACGTTCCCGCGCAGCGCGTCGAAAAGCGCCCGGTCCGCCTCGGGGTCGTGGAACGGCTGACCCTCCGCGTCGATCATGCTGACGCCCCGCAGCGGCAGCACCAGCACCACCGGACCCCGCGCACGGTTCAACTGCGCCGCGATGCGACGGCCGATCTCCTCGCACTCCGCCGCCGTCGTCCGCATCAGCGTGACCGACGGGTTGTGCCGGTACAGCGTGCGGCCGCGGAACGACTCGGGTACGGTGTCGATCCCGCCGAAATTGACCATGTCCAGCGCGCCGACCGACACCACCTGCGGGATCCCCGCCCGCCCCGCCGCCGACAGCCGATCCGGCCCCGCCGACAGCACGCCGCCCACCACCTCGTCGCACCACTCCGTCGTCGTCACGTCCAGCACGCCCGCGAAGTAGCCGTCGTCGACCAGCCCCTCCATCGCCCGGCCGCCCGAGCCGGTCGCATGGAACACCATCACGTCGTAGCCGGCCTCCTCCAACCGCTGCCGCGCCGCCGTCACGCACGGCGTCGTCACCCCGAACATCGTCGCCGCGATCAGCGGCCGGTCCTCCGCCGCGCCCACCTCCTGCTCCACCATCCCGCAGATCGCGCCCGCCGCGTTCGCCAGCACCCGCCGCAGCAGCGGGTTCAGCCCCGCGATGTCCACCACGGAGTACATCAGCGTGATGTCCTTCACGTCGACGTACGGCGCCGTGTTCCCCGACACCATCGTCGACACCGCCAGCTTCGGCACCCCGACCGGCAGCTCCCGCATGGCCGCGGTCACCATCGCCGTCCCGCCGCCGCCGCCCAGCCCCAGCACCCCGTCGAATCGGCCCTCCGCGTAAAGCCGCGGCACGATCGCCCGCGCGCCCGCGAGCATCACCTCCACCGCCGCGCCCCGGTCCCCCCGCGCCCGCAGCTCCGCCAGCGTCGAACCGCCCGCCGCCGCCACCTCCTCCGCGCCGATGTCCACCGGGATCTCCGGCTCGCCCAGGATCCCCAGGTCCAGGAGCAGCACGTCGTGCCCGCGCGCCACAATGAGGTCGCGCACGTACGCGTACTCCGCTCCCTTCGTGTCCAGCGTCCCGACCAGCAGGATCGTCCGCGCCACGGCCGCCTCCTCAGTTCGCCGGCGCACCGGCACCGTCCGCCGGCGCCCGCAACATCCGCCACGGCTCCTCCCCCGACACGTCCACCAGCGCCGGCCCCTCGCTCACCGCCGGCGACAGAATCGCCAGGAACACCAGCGTGTCCTCCCCGGCGTTGTACGTGCCGTGCACCTCGTCCCGCGGGATGTGCGCGATATCGCCCGGACCCAGCACCCGCGACTCCCGACCCACCCACTGCTCCGCCGTCCCCGAGACCACGTAGATGATCTCCTCCATCGTCGGATGCCGATGGAACGCGTGACCCGCGCCCGGCGGCATGCGCACCCGCACCAGCTGGAGATCCTTCGCTTCCGTCAGCCCCGGCCGGCACAGCCACTCGTGCGGCCCCCAGGGGAGCGTCTCGACCTCCATCTCCCGATCCGTCACGAAACGAAGGCGTCCATCCGTGCTCATAAGCGTGGCTCCATCGAGGGTAACGGCGCGGCCGCCGCGAGGCGTCCTGGGCCGTGGCGGCGTGGCTCCGGCTCATCATATACATTATCCGTTGGCCCGGCAAGAACGCGCGGCCGCGGAGGTTACGACGTTGTGCGGCCGGGAATTCCGTCGTGCGCACATCGGACCTCTTGTCCTCAGGTCAACCGCTCTGCATATTATATCCAACTTGAATCAGTCACGACTCCGAATCTGACGCGACGACGCGTTTATCGCCGGCTGCTAGGCGTTTTCGACCCCGGATCCCCCGTCCGCTCGGCGGACCCGGTGCATTCCAACCCGCATCACGGAGTCAAAGCCATGAGAGCGAAACACTGCCTCTGTGTACTCCTCCTGGGCCTCCTCGCGCCACCGGCGCTGCGTGCGCAGTCGGCAGGCCAGATTACGGGGGTGGTCACATCGGCGGCGGGTGCGCCGCTCCCGAACGCGACGGTCGCCGTCCAGGGGACGGAGCTGGGAGCCGTGACACAGGCGAACGGGCGCTACCTGATCCTGAACGTGCCGGCGGGCGAGTACACGCTCGAGGTGACGCTGATCGGGTACGCGACCCAGACGAAGACGGTGACGGTCGTGGCCGGCGCGCCGGCGATCGCCGACTTCCAGCTCTCGGTGGAGGCGCTCGCGCTGGACGAGGTCGTGGTCATCGGCTACGGCACGCAGGAGCGCGAGTCGATCACCGGCGCGGTGGCGAGCATCCAGTCGGAGCAGTTCGTGCAGGGTCCGGCGCGGGATGCGGCGGCGCTGATCGCGGGGAAGCTGCCGGGTCTGGCGGTCTCGGTGCCGAGCGGTGATCCGACGGAGGAGACCGAGATCAACCTGCGGGGGATCACGACGCTGAACGGGTCGAGGAACCCGCTGGTGCTGGTCGACGGCGTGCCGGGGAGCCTGAACACGGTGGCGCCGCAGGACATCGAGTCGATCAGCGTGCTGAAGGACGGCTCGGCGGCGGCGATCTACGGCACGCGCGGGTCGAACGGCGTGATCCTGATCACGACGAAGCGGCACGAGGGCCAGGGTGCGACGATCCGCTACACGGGTGACGTCAGCTACTCGACAATCTACAAGCGGCCGGACTTCCTGACGGCGGATGACTACCGTCGGCTGATCGCCGAGGGGTACGAGTTCGAGGACCTGGGCTACGAGACGGACTGGGTGGACCAGGTGCTTCGCAATCCGCTGAGCCAGCGGCACAACGTCACGATCAGCGGCGGGGCGGAGAACACGAACTATACGGCGTCGCTCAGCTACGAGGATCGGCAGGGGATCTTCCTCCGCTCCGACAACCAGCTCGTCACCGCCCGTGCGAACATTCGCCACACGATGTTCGACGGGCGTCTTTCCGTCGAGGCCAATCTGTTGAGCCGGACGCGGAACAACTATTCGGGCGCCAGCTTCAACTACGCCTGGCGCCAGGCGCTGATCCGCAACCCGACCGACCGGATGAAGACGGAGGACGGGATGTGGCAGGAGCGCGGCACGTACTTCTACACGAACCCGCTCGGCCTCATCAACGAGACGAACGGCGAGTTCGAGCGTCGGACGCAGCGTCTGCACGGCACGGTGGCGTACGCGCCGATCGAGGGGCTGCGCTTCTCGGTCATGGGCGGCATCACGCGGGTGTCGGACCTCAGCGGCGGCGCGACCACGTTCAAGCACGTGGAGACGACGCAGTCCGGCAACAACGGGACGGCCTGGCGGAGCGCCGGGTCGGGCGTCGACCGCATCCTGGAGCTCACCGGGACGTTCGACCGGGCCCTCGGCGACCACAGCGTCACGTTGCTCGGCGGCTACAGCTACCAGGATTTCGTCGACGAGTGGTTCAACGCGGACAACTTCGACTTCCCGACGGACCTGTTCGGCTACCATCAGCTCGGCGAGGGCAACGCGCTGAACGAGGGTCGCGCGGACATGGATAGCGGCAAGTCGGGCTACAAGCTGATCGGCTTCTTCGGGCGGCTGAACTACGACTGGCAGAACCGCTTCCTCTTCATGGCCAGCGTGCGGTACGAGGGGAATTCGCGGTTCGGCGCCGACCACAAGTGGGGCCTCTTCCCCGCGGTCTCGGCCGGCTGGCGGCTGAGCGAGGAGTCCTTCATGGACGCCCTGCCGTGGGTGGACGAGCTGCGCCTCCGCGCGGGGTACGGCGTCACGGGGATCGCGCCGACGTCGTCGTACCAGTCGCTCACCAGCTACGAGTACGGCAGCCGGTTCCTCTACAACGGCCGCTGGGTCCAGGGGATCGAGCCCGCGCGGAACCCGAACCCGGACCTGCGGTGGGAGCAGAAGGAGGAGATCAACGTCGGGATGAACTTCGCCCTCTTCGGCGAGCGCCTGCGGGGCGAGTTCGACGTCTACCGGCGCAACACCTACGACATGCTGTACAACTACGACGTCCCCGTTCCGCCGTACCTCTACGGCAGCATCCTGGCCAACGTCGGCCACATGCGGAACGACGGGATGGAGGCGATGCTCAGCTACGACGTCATCGACAACGGCTCCTTCCGTTGGACGACCAGCGTGAACTGGTCCACCAACTCCAACAAGCTGGTCAGCCTCTCCAACGACCTGTATCAGACCGATTCCAACTACATCTACGCCGGCTACACGGGTGAGCCGATCCAGATGTCGACGCACCGGATCGAGATCGGCGGCCCGATCGGCAACTTCTACGGCTACAAGTCGGTCGACATTGACGAGAACGGCGAGTGGATCGTCCTGAACAGGGACGGCGAGCCGATCTCGATCCGCGACGTCACCGAGGAGGACCGCCACGTGCTCGGCAACGGTCTGCCGAAGCACTACGCGGCGTGGAACAACGACGTGCAGTTCGGCAGCTTCGACTTCAGCCTGAACATGCGCGGGGCGTTCGGCTTCCAGATCCTCAACTTCCAGCGGATGTTCTACGAGAACCCGACGATCCTCCAGTACAACATGCTCAAGTCCGCGTTCGAGCCGGTGTACGGCAAGCGGCTGCTCGACTACGACCTCGCGTACGTGAGCTACTACGTCGAGGACGGCGACTACTGGAAGGTCGACAACGCGACGCTGGGCTACACGTTCGGCTCGTCCGCGCTGGGCTTCTTCGGCAACGCGCTGTCGAACCTGCGCGTGTACCTCACGGGCCGTAACCTCCTGACGATCACCGGCTACAAGGGGATCGACCCCGAAGTCTCCACCAGCGGGTGGGATCCGGGGATCGACCACCGGGACAAGTACCCGACGACGCGGACGTTCTCGCTGGGCGTGTCCGCGACGTTCTGAGCGATCGAAAGGCGCGGGGCCGGCCCCGGCCGTGTCGGGCCGGGCCGGACCCCCGACGGTGAGACGGAAAGTTGACGGATTCACGCGCTGAACAAAGCGCCAAACAGGAAGCGCGGAACACCATGAAGACCATGTCATCGAAGCGCCTGGCGGCGCTCGCCCTCCTGGGGGCGACCTTTGCCGCCCCCGCGTGCACGGACCTGACCGAGGTGCCGTACACCGAGGTGACGGAAGCCAACTTCAACCCCACGGCGAGCGACCTGGCCTCCCTCATGGCGCCGGCGTACACGCCGCTGCGCGGGATGTGGATGGGGTGGTACGGGATGGTCGACTTCCAGGAAGAGACGGCCGACATCCTGATCACGCCCGTCCGGCCGAACGGCTGGTACGACGGCGGCACGTACATCCGCCTGCACGAGCACCGCTGGGACGTGGGGCAGGGCCAGCCCGGCTCCCTCTGGAGCCGCGCGTTCGACGGGATCAACGCGGCCAACCGCGTGATCTACCAGCTCGAGTCCGAGACCGTGCCGGTCGAAGAGCCGACGCGGACCTCCGTGGTCGCCGAGTTGAAGGCGCTGCGCGCCTACTACTACTCGCTCCTGCTGGACAACTTCGGCAACGTGCCGATCGTCACGGACTTCACCGCGACGGAGCCGCCGCAGCAGTCGACGCGGCAGGAGGTCTTCGACTTCGTCACCAGCGAGCTGACGGCGGCGCTGCCGAACCTCTCGCAGGAGACCGGGGAGGCGACCTACGGCCGCATGAACTACTGGGCCGCGCTCGGGATCCTGGCCCGGGTCTACCTGAACGCCGAAGTCTACACCGGCACGCCGCACTGGGACGAGGTCATCACGCTGACGCAGGAGATCATCGACTCCGGCCTGTTCCAGCTCGAGGAGGACTATCGGGCGCCGTTCGCGAGGAACAACCACAACTCGCCGGAGCTGGTCTGGGCCGTCCCCTACGACATGGTGTACGCCACGGGCAGCAACTTCCACATGAAGACGCTGAAGCCGGAGCTGCGCTTCGTCTTCGGAATGGCGGCGCAGCCGTGGGGCGGCAGCGCGTCGAACCCGCAGTGGATCGACACGTACGACCCGGACGACACGCGGCTCGAGGACACGTGGCTGATCGGGCCGCACTTCGACGACCAGGGGCGCGGCTACGATTTCGTGCAGCACGTCCCGTCGATCACGGACACCGAGTTCTACCACGGCTTCCCGGTGTGGAAGTACGAGATCTACGCGGGGATGACGGGGTCGTCGGACGTGGACTACCCGATCATCCGCTTCGCCGAGGTCCTGATGATGAAGGCCGAGGCGCTGCTGCGGACCGGTGACGCCGACGGCGCGGCGCTGATCGTCACGGAGGTCCGGCAGCGCGCGTTCGCGGAGACCGACCCGTCCAAGGCGACGGTGACCGGCGCGGAGCTGCTCCAGGGCAGCTCGTACAACTACGGCTGGTACGACACGGACGGCGTGGTCAAGACCGGTCCGGGCGGCACGCCGGTCACGGATGGCGGCGCCGACATCCAGTACGGCCGCTTCCTGGACGAGCTGGGGTGGGAGTTCGCCGCCGAGGGGCACCGCCGCCAGCAGCTCATCCGCTTCGGCGTCTTCACGACGAAGACGTGGTTCAACCACACGCCGAACGGGGATCACCGGACGATCTTCGCGATCCCGAACTGGGTCCTGGAAACGAACCCGAACTTGAAGCAGAACCCGGGTTACTGACGGTCCCCCGGTTTTCCCAGGGACCGTGAGCGACGTCGCGTTCGGGTGCCGCCCGCCGGTTCGGGCGGCACCCGAACGTCGTTGCGACGGTCCGGCGCTCCCCGCGGTGGCCCGGTGCATCCTCCCGCTCCGCCGCACCTTGGGCCCGGCATGTGCATGCTCCCCGCTACGCAGACGGTAGCGGAGACCATCGGCGCGAGCCCATAATGGATCCCGACCGGGCGCACCGACGCTTCCGTGAGGGCTCGCAGCGCTCTAACGCCGCATCGCGCGGCAAAGGGGGAAGCATGTCCAGGACGGCAGGGTTCACCGTACTCCTCGCCGGAGTCGGCCTGACGACGCTCGCCGCGTGCGGCGGGCCGGGGCTGCCGCCCGCCGGGCCGGCGCCCGGAGAGGTCGAGATCGGCTACGATACGCAGGACGAAGAGGACGTGACCGGCGCGGTCACGACGGTCTCCGAGGACGAGATCGCCGGCAGCCGGCCGATGCGGCTGGACGAGCTGCTGCGCGGACGCGTTCCGGGGCTGATGATCATTCCACGCGCCGACGGCGGTTTCACGCTGCGGATCCGCGGCATCGATTCCGCAGAGACGTCGCAAGAGCCGCTCGTCATCGTCGACGGCGTGCCGATCGCGACGGACAACCTCGAGTCGGCGCTCGCCGGGCTGACGCCCGACGACATCCGGCAGGTGGACGTGCTGAAGGACGTATCCGCGACCTCCATCTACGGCCTGCGCGGCGCCGGCGGCGTCATCATCATCACGACGCGCAGGTAGCGCGCCGAACCGCGCGCGGCGGCCGGCCGCCGCGCGCGGGCTCCACGGCCACCCACGCTGAACCGACTCATGCGACGCAGCATCCTCCACGCACCGAACCCGCGACCTCGGCCCGGGGCCGTCCCGGCCGTCTCCTCGCCGCGCATCCGGAACGCGCGACGGGCCTTCCAGTCGCCGCGACGCTCCGCGCGCCTCCTCGTCGCGGCCGGCACAGTGGCGCTCGCCGCCTGCGGCGATGCGCCCGAGCCGCCGGCGCCTTCGTTCCGGGCGCTGTTCCCCGCGGTCACGGGCCCGCTCATGACCCAATCCTCGCCCGCGCTCGCGGACCTCGACGGCGACGGCGCGCTGGACATCGTGTTCGGCACCGGCATCGACCGCGTCCGCCCCGACCCGGGCCGGGGCCGCTACACCTTCGGGCGCGAGCCCGAGGTCCCCGGCTACACCGTCGCGGTGTCCGGCGCGACGAACGAGGTGCTCTGGCGCGCGCCGAACGGCGGCGAGGCGTTCACGACGCCGCGATTCGCCGATCTGAACGGCGACGGCGTGCCCGACGTGGTCATGGGCGGCCGCGAGGGTGCGCTCACCGCGCGCAGCGGCGCCGACGGCGCGCTCCTGTGGCGCGTCGCGCCGGAACGCGTCGCACGCACCCCCGTGCCGTACAACTTTCTCACGCCCGCGGCGATCGACGACGCCGATGGCGACGGCGTCGTCGACTTCCTCGTCGTCTACGGCGGCGACGACACGCGGCTCCCCGGCTCGCCGCGCGACGCCGGCTACATCGTCGCGATCTCGGGCGCGGACGGCGCGGTGCTCGCCGCGCGGCGGACGCCGGACGGCGCGGAGAGCTACGCGTCGATCGTCGTCTACACGCGCGCCGACGGCTCGGACTGGCTGGTCTTCGGGACCGGCGGCGAGACGCACGGCGGCGCGGCGTACCGGGCGCCCGTCGCGTCGGTCCTCGACGGCAGCTTCGCGGAGCGGGTCGAGCGGCTGACGGAGCCGGGCGAGAAGGGCGTGATCGCGCCGGCCACGATCGTCGAGCTGACGGCGGACGGCGAGCCGGACATCGCCGTCAGCACGTTCGACGGCCGCCTGATCGTGCTCGACGGCGCGACCGGCCGGGTGCTGTGGCAGCGGCGCTCGGAGGGCGAGGAGGCGTACCACCCGCCGGCGGTCGTGCGCCTCTCGGCCGACGGCCGGCTGGGGCTGTTCCTCTCGCGCGGGATCGGCGCGTTCCCCCGGTACGTCGGGACCATCCACCGCCTGTACGACGCCGCCGGCGGCGAGCTCCTCTTCGAGTTCCGCGACGCGCACTTCCCGGCCGGCGCGCCGCTCGCCGTCGACCTGAACGGCGACGCCGTCGACGAGCCGGTGTTCTTCTCCACGCGCTACCCGATCGCCCGGGGCGGGCGGATCCACGTCCTGCACGTGCCGACGCGCTCCGTGCTCACGCACGACGTCGCCGGCAACATGGCGAGCACACCGGCGATCGCCGACCCGCGCGGCGCCGGCGAGCTCGAGCTGATCGAGCCGACCTGGCACATCGTCCAGACCGACGGCCCGCCCGACTGGCGGAACCTGCGCTGGGAGCTGCTGCGCCTGGACCTGGACGCGCCGCCGCCGCCGGCCCGGAGCTGGGCGGGCTACATGGGCACGGCCGGCGACGGGCGGTACCGCCCGCCAGCGCCCGGCGCCTCCGGCCCCGGACGCTGACGCGCCGCGGCTCCCGACGCCGCACGGATGCGACGGCCGCGCCGCCGAACGACGACACCACGAACGGAGAGAAGAGCTCGATGATGGCTCACTGGACACGCACGACGGGGCTCGCGCTCGCGCTGGCCGCCGTCTCGATCGGCTGCGTCTCGAGCGGCGCCGGCTCGAGCGGCGCGGCCGCGAGGGACGTCCGTCCGCGCGCCGCGGCGGCCGGCGCGGGCCGCGCGGACGGGGGCGCCGGCGCGCCCTCGGCCCGCCGGCCCGTGCCGATCACCCGGAACGGCGAGCCGGCGCGGCTCGAGGTCCGCTCCGCCGGCGAGCACGCCATCCGGGTCACGCTCAAGCCGCAGAGCTTCGAGGCGGACTTCCCGTTCTCGCCCGCGCTCGACCCGGCCCACACGTATCCGGCGCCCGCGATCTCGCTGCGCGAGGTCGGCGCGCCGGTGACGCGCCGCGTCGGGAGCCTCCGGGTGACCGTCCGGGGCGAGCCGCTCTCCGTCGAGGTCCGCGACGCCGCGGGCGAGCCGGTCCAGCGCCTGGTCTTCGAGGACGACGGCGACGTCGCGTTCGACCTCGGCGACGCGCCCGTGCTCGGGATGGGCGAGGGCGGCCCGCAGCCCGGACGGGGCTGGCGCACCGGGCACGCCATCGAGTTCGACCGCCGCGGCCGCTTCCACGAGATGCGACCCCGCTGGCAGTCGAACGCCTACGGCTCGCGCAACCCCGTGCCGCTCCTCATCGGCACGGACGGGTGGGGGCTCTTCGTCGCCACGCCGTGGGTGCAGGTGGACCTCCGGGACCCGGCGCGGGGCACGTTCCACGTCTGGCAGCGCCCGGAGCCGCCGGAGCCCGGCGAGGGCGAGGACGCGCGCGATGCGGCCCGCGCGTACACCCGCGAGGTGCAGGGGCGCCCGCCCGCGTCGCAGCCGACGGACGTGTTCGACGTCTTCGTCTTCGACGCGTCGGACCCCGCGGCGTTCATGAAGGACGTCGCGCGGATCACCGGCCCGGCCGTCCTGCCGCCGAAGTGGGCGCTGGGCTACATGCAGTCGCACCGCGAGCTGCGCGACGACTCGTTGCACCCCGAGGAGCTGATCCTCGATGTGGTCGACACGTTCCGAAAGAAGCGGATCCCGATCGACGCGGTCATCTATCTCGGCACCGGCTTCACGCCGACGGGGTGGAACACGGAGCAGCCGTCGTTCGACTTCAACCCGAAGGTCTTCCGGCGCGACCCCGCGGAGGTCATCGCGGAGCTGCACGCGCGCAACGTGGAGGTGATCACGCACATCGTGCCGTGGCACCGCGACAGGTTGCCGACGCTGCGCGGCTCGATCCCGCCCGCGCCGGGCGAGACGCTGGACGCCTCGCACATCGCCGAGTACTGGAAGCAGCACGTCGGGCTGGTGCGGGCGGGCGTGGACGCGTGGTGGCCCGACGAGGGCGACTGGTTCGACCTCTTCGAGCGCATCAAGCGCCACCAGCTCTACTACCAGGGCCCGCTCTCGACGACGCCGAACGTCCGCCCCTGGAGCCTGCACCGCAACGGTCACCTCGGGGTCGCGAGGTGGGGCGGGTGGATCTGGTCGGGCGACACCCAGGCGACGTGGAAGACGCTCGAGGGCCAGATCGCCGTCGGCATCAACCACTCGCTCAGCCTGAGCCCGTACTGGGGCTCCGACACCGGCGGCTTCTACACGACCGATGAGCTGACCGGCGAGCTGTACGCGCGGTGGTTCCAGTTCTCCGCGTTCACGCCGTCGTTCCGCTCCCACGGCCGGATCTGGCGCCTGCGCCTGCCGTGGGGGTGGGGCCTCGACGATTACGGCTACCCGGAAGGCCAGCGGGAGCGGCCGAGCCCGTCCGAGATGAACAATCCGGCGATCGAGCCGATCGCCCGGAAGTACGCCGAGCTACGGTACCGGCTGATCCCCTACACCTACACGCTCGCCCGCCAGGCGCGGGACACGGGGATGCCGCTGATGCGCGCGCTGTGGCTGCACTACCCCGACGACACGCGCGCCCGTGGGATCGGCGACCAGTACCTCTGGGGCCGCGACCTGCTGATCGCGCCGGTCTACGAGAAGGGCGCGACGTCGCGGGACGTGTACCTCCCCGAGGGCGAGTGGTACGACTGGTGGACGCTCGAGCGCCGCACGGGCGGCCGGAGCGTGACCCGCCCCGTCGACCTCGCGACGATGCCGATCTACGTCCGCGCCGGCGCCATCATCCCCGTCGATCCGGTGCGCCAGTTCATGGCACAGCCGGTCGAAGGGCCGACGACGCTGAAGATCTTCCGCGGCGCCGACGGCGAATTCACGATGTACGAGGACGACGGCATCAGCCTGGATTACCTCGAGGGCCGCGGCACGTGGACGCGCTTCACCTGGGACGACGACGCACGGCGGCTCACGATCGAGCCCGGCGCGCCGGCGGGCGCCACGAACGTGGTGCGCGGGCCGCGCACGTTCCGGGTCGAGCTGCTCCCGGAGGGCCGGACGAAGACGGTGCAGTACGACGGGGCGCGGGTCGTGGTGAGGTTCTGACGCCGGACCCGGCGGATCCGTTCACGTTCGTCCGGTGACCGGAGGCGGGAACCCCGGGCGGAACCGCGACCCGCGGGCGGGATGGGCGTGGGGATCGACCGGATGCGGGAGGGCCACACCGGCGCCGGCGACGTCGGCGCCGGTGTGGCCCTCGGGATGGACGGCGCCGCGCGGTCGGCCCGCGAGCGCCTCCTCCGCGCGATGGCGACCGGCCGGTATCCGTCTCGCGCCGGATACCGGCCGCACCCGCCGCGCGAACGTCGCCGGCTACTTCAGATACTCGTACGCCGGCAGCGTGAGGAACTCCGGGAAGTCCTCCGCGAGCGCGACGCGCTCGAACACCGCGCGCGTCTCCTCCGGGCGGCCGGCCTGCCACACCGCCTCGCCGACCTGCGCGCGGATGCGCGCCATCTCCTCGTCGAGGACCTCGAGCACGCGCTCACGCGTGACCTTGCCGTGCCGGATCCACTGCCAGACCTGAGCACGCGCGATCTCGGCCGTCGCCGCATCCTCCATCAGGTTGTTGATCCCCGCGGCGCCCCGGCCGCTCAGCCAGAACGAGATGTACTGGAAGCCGACGTTCACGTTGTTGCGCAGCCCGGCCTCGGTGATCTCGCCCGGCGTCGACGCGACGTCCAGGAGCTGCGCCGCCTGCACCGATACGTCGTCGCGACGACGGTCGATCTGGTTCGGCCGCTCGCCGAGCACGCGGTCGAACTCCGCCTGCGCGACCTCGACCACGTCCGGGTGCGCGACCCACGTGCCGTCGAACCCGGCCTCCGCCTCCCGCTTCTTGTCCGCACGCACCGCCGCGATCGCCCGCTCGTTCGCCGCCGGATCCTTCCGCGACGGGATCAGCGCCGCCATCCCGCCCATCGCGAACGCGCCCCGGGCGTGGCACGTCTTCACCAGCAGCTCGCAGTACGCGTGCATGAACGGAACCGTCATCTTCACGTCGTTGCGGTCCGGCATGACGAACGTCGGATCGTCACGGTAGCACTTGATCACGCTGAAGATGTAGTCCCACCGGCCGGCGTTGTGCCCGTACGAGTGGTCCCGCAGCTCGTAGAGGATCTCGTCCATCTGGAACGCCGCCGGCAGCGTCTCGATCAGCACCGTCGCCCGGATCGTCCCGCGCGGCACGCCCAGCGCGTCCTCCGTGAACGTGAAGATGTCGTTCCAGAGCCGCGCCTCGAGATAGTGCTCCAGCTTCGGCAGGTACAGGTACAGCCCCTTCCCCTTCCCGTGCAGACGACGGGCGTTGTGGAACGCGTACAGGCCGAAGTCCACCAGCGCGCCGGCCACGGGCTCCCCGCCGGCCGTCACGTTCCGCTCCGGAAGGTGCCACCCCCTCGGCCGCACCAGCAGCGTCGCCACCTCCGGCTTCAGCTCGTAGTGCCGCCCATCCGAACCATCGTACGTGATCGTCCCCTCGATCGCGTCGATCAGGTTCGCGTGCCCCTCGATCTGGTTCTTCCACGTCGGTG
The DNA here is from genome assembly GCA_036381255.1 of Longimicrobiales bacterium. Lineage (GTDB taxonomy): Bacteria > Gemmatimonadota > Gemmatimonadetes > Longimicrobiales > RSA9 > CALBZE01. The sequence goes on from DASVDG010000111.1 coordinate 83,749, forward strand.
ACGTCGCGTCTTCGAAGTCCGCCATGAACCCCCGCGCGCCCGAGTTCAACGCGTTGATCACCAGCTTCCGGTCCGGCGGACCCGTGATCTCCACCCGACGGTCCGCGTAATCCGGCCGCGGCGGCGCGACACGCCAGTCGGATTCACGGATCTCCCTCGTCTCCTCGAGGAATCCGGCCGGCGCCGGCCGCTCGGCCCGTGCACGCAGCAGCTCGTTCCGACGGGCGCCGAAACGGCCGTGCAGCTCCTCGACGAACGCGACGGCCTCGGGAGAAAGGATCTCGCCGCCCCGTGCTACAGGGGCGCGCGCGACAACGATGCTCATGAACTCGCCTCCGGTTGGAAAAACGTCGTGACGCGGCGTACGGCCGCGCAGATTGGATATATTATCCAAATTTGAAGGCCGCCGCAACGCGAAGGGACGCCGCGATTCTCGCCTCGTCCCTACGTCGGGTGTGCGGCGGCACGGGGCTGGGCCGCAACACGACGGGCGCGAGACAAGATCGCGGCGACATCGAAGCCGCCGGCGAGGCGGCTTGTTTCGAGGGCGTCCGGTCCGGCGGTAGCGGGGCCGACACCGGCCGGCGGCGGCGCCGCCGACACCGACTCGCGGAGGCGGCGTCGCCGGCTGGCGGAGGCGCCGTCACCAGCGGATGGCGTGGTGCCGGGGGTCGCGTTCGCGGTCGACTTGACATCGCATCAGCGGACGTCTTTATATTATATCCATCAGCCAACCGTGCGGCCGGCCGGCGGAGAGGTCGGCCGGCCGCGGAGAACGGGCGCATCGCGCGCCCGCCACGACCGCCGGCGGCCGGAGAGGCCGCCCCGCCGGACCGACCGCCACGCTTCGAGGAGGACGCCGATGATGCGCCGCAACGCCCACCGCGGCAGACCACTGGCCATGGCCGCCATCGTGACCGGACTGCTCACCGTACCGGCGGCGGCCGCCGCGTACCAGGCGCCAGCGACGAAGGCGGCGGGGGCGCGCGTGCCGGGCGATGCGGCGTGGGCGGCCGACGCGCCGTCGCTGACGAGCCTGGTGGAGATCGGCCGGGAGGTGAGCGACCTGCGTCTTGCCGTGGAGCGGTACGACGCGGACGGGGACGCGTTGCGCCGTCGCTACGACTTCCCTTATTCGCCGGTGCTGCTCGAGCGTCAGCGAGAGTTCCAGGAGTCGTGGCTGCGCCGTCTGGAGGAGCTGGACTTCGACGCGCTGAACCGCGAGGGCCAGGTCGACTACGTGCTGCTGCGCCATCGAATCGAGTTCGAGCTGGAGATGCTCCGGGAGCGCGAGCGGCACCTGGAGGAGATGGCGCCGCTTGTCCCGTTCGCGCGTTCGCTCCAGCAGCTCCAGGAGCGGCGGCGGGAGCGGCAGGACGTGGACGCGAGGGCGGCGGCGCAGACGCTCGCGGACGCGAACGACGAGGTTCGGCGACTCACGGTGGCGCTTCGCCGGGAGGGCGCCGGGGCGTTCCCGGCGATCTCGCGGGTGACGGCGTCGCGCGCGAACGATCTGCTCGGCTCGCTCCTGCGGACGCTCGACTCGTGGTACACGTTCTATTACGGGTACGACCCGCTCTTCACGTGGTGGGCGGAGGCGCCGTACGAGGCGCTGGTCGAGTCGCTCGAGGCGTACCGCGGCGCGATCCGCGAGACGTGGCTGCGTCCGCCGGAGGGCGCGACGCTCGAGGTCATCGGTGAGCCGATCGGGGTCGAGGGGCTGCGCGCGCACCTCGCCCACGAGATGATCCCCTACACGCCGGAGGAGCTGATCGAGATCGCCGAGGCCGAGTTCGAGTGGTGCGAGGCCGAGCTGGTCAAGGCCGCCCGCGAGATGGGCTACGGCGACGACTGGCGCGCGGCGATGGAGGCGGTCAAGGACCGCGCGGTGCCGCCGGGGGGCAAACCCGCGGTCGTGAGGGAGCTCGAGGCGCAGTCCGTCGCATTCGTCCAGGAGCGCGATGCGATCACGATCCCGCCGCTCGCCCGTGAGATCTGGCGCATGGAGATGATGTCGCCGGAGCGGCAGCTCGTGAACCCGTTCTTCCTCGGCGGCGAGGTCATCCGGATCTCGTATCCGACGAACGGGATGGCTCACGACGACAAGCTGATGAGCATGCGCGGGAACAACCCGCACTTCAACCGCGCCACCGTCCACCACGAGCTCATCCCCGGCCACCACCTCCAGGGCTTCATGACCCGCCGCTTCAACGCCCACCGCTCCATCTTCAACACGCCGTTCTGGGGCGAGGGGTGGTCGCTGTACTGGGAGCTGCTGCTCTGGGACCAGGGGTTCCCGCGCGGCCCCGAGGACCGCATCGGCATGCTGTTCTGGCGCATGCACCGCGCCGCCCGCATCATCTTCTCGCTCGGATTCCACCTCGAACGCATGACGCCGCAGGAGGCGGTCGACCTCCTCGTCGAGCGCGTCGGCCACGAGCGAGCGAACGCCGAGGCCGAGGTGCGACGCTCGTTCAACGGCTCCTACTCGCCGCTCTACCAGGTCGGCTACATGATCGGCGGGATGCAGTTCTACGCCCTGCGCCGCGAGCTCGTGGACTCCGGCCGCATGACCGAACGCGAGTTCCACGACGCCATCCTGATGGGCGGCCGCATGCCGGTCGAGATGGTGCGTGCGCGGCTGACCGGCGCGCCGTTGACCCCGGACTACACCACGCGGTGGCGCTTCGCCGACAATGCGCCGGCCCGCGTCAGCGACGGCGACGATCGTTGAACCCCGGCCGCGCGGGGATATTATATAAAGATGAGCTCCGCGGTCCGGAGCGGCGGGGCACCGGCGGGAACGCCAGATCCACCCTAACAGTGAAGACGCGTCATGGCGATCACGAGCGAATCGGAACGGACCGGCATTGCGCGGGGCAGGCTCTTCACCGGCATCTGCCTGGCGCTGGTGCCGACGGGGGCGTCCTTCGCGCTGGTCAGCAACATCCTGATCCAGCTCAAGCAGGAGTTCATCCTGACCAACTACCAGGTCGGCCAGATCTCGGGTGCGGCGCTGTGGGGGATGGCGATCTCGCTGCTGGTGCTGGGGCCGTTGCTGGAGGCGTACGGCATGAAGAACGCGGCGCGGGTCGCGTTCGGCGCGCACGTGCTGGGCACGACGCTGATGATCTCGGCGGTGACGCGGGTGGGTGATCCCTCGGCGTTCTGGCTGCTGATGACCGGTGCGGCGACGCTGGCGATGGGGAACGGGATGATCGAGGTGACGGGCAACCCGCTGGTGGCGGCGCTGTACCCGGAGCAGAAGACGACGCGGCTGAACTGGTTTCACGCGTTCTTCCCGCTCGGCATGGTGGCGGGCGGGCTGATCGGCTTCGTGCTGGCGAACTGGGGCGGGCCGCTGTCGTACTGGCCGTTCCAGCTCGCGGTGATCTACGTGCCGGTGGCGATCTACGGCTATCTCCTGCTGCCGCAGCGGTTCCCGAAGACGGAGAACGCGGAGGCGGGGATCCCGGTCGGCGAGATGTTCCGCTACACGCTGACGCATCCGCTGGTTCTGCTGATGCTGGCGATGATGGCGATCACGACGTCGATGGAGCTGGGCCCGATGCGGTGGGTGCCGGCGGTGCTCGAGACGGTGGGCGTGCACGGCATCCTGGTGCTGGTGTGGATCAGCGGCTGGATGGTGGTGTTGCGGCTGCTGGCGAGCCACTTCGTGGAGCGGCTGTCGCCTCCCGGGATGCTGCTCGGCGCGGCGGTGCTGACGGGGACGGGGCTGATGCTGCTGAGCTACGCGCAGTCGACGTGGGCGGCGTTCGCGGTGGCGACGGTCTTCGCGTGGGGCGTCGCCTTCTTCTTCCCGACGATGGTTGGCACGGTCAGCGAGCGGTGGCCGAAGACGGGGTCGCTGGGGATCGTGCTGATGGCGGGGGTCGGGCTGGGGACGGCCGGCGCCGTGGGCGTGCCGGCGATGGGGAAGGTCGCGGACCAGAACCTGGCGGCGGCGCTGGAGCCGGCGGCGACGGTGGCGGTGCTGGAGCGGGTCGAGCAGCGGTTCCCGGAGTACATCGCGCGGGCGGAGACCGCGGAGGACCCGGCGGCGCTCGGCTACCGGGCGAGCGAGGTGAGCGATGCGCTCGCGACGGTGACGGCTGCGCTGGAGTCGTACCGCGCGACGGGCGAGCTGCCGGGCGACCAGACGGCGAACGCGCTGCGCGCGGTGGTGGGAACCCAGCTGCCGGGCGAGCCGCTGATCGCCGAGGCGGGCGCGATCCTGCGGCCGGCGGAGGCGTACGGCGGGCAGGTGTCGTTCCGCTACGTGGCGCCGGCGGCGCTGCTGCTCATCGTCGTGTTCGGGATCATGTACGCGAACGACCGTCGGCGCGGGGGCTATCGTGCCGTGCGGCTCGAGCAGGCCGCGGACGCCGTGCCGGCGGACTGACGGGGCGCGGCGCGGAATCGTTTTCTTCCTTATCCAAGCGAGTCAGGCCATGACGGAGATCGTGAAGCCCAATGCACGCCGGTGGATCGCGGGGACGTTCCGCGGCCTGCTGCCCCTGCTCCTGATCGGCGCGTGTGCGCCGGCCGCGGGGCCGGACGCGCCGGCGCCGGCGCAGAAGTCGATGCCGGCGGTGGCCGGGGAGCCGGGGCCGGCGGCGCCGGACGCCCGGGTCCGGGTCCTGTTCCTCGGCGACAACGGTCACCACCGTCCGACGGAACGGGCGAAGTCGGTGCTGCCGGTGCTCGCGCACAACGGGATCGACCTGTTCTACACGGACGACCCGGCGGATCTCGCGCCCGAGGTGCTGAGCCAGTATCACACGCTGGTGTTCTACAACAACCAGCCCCGGATCTCGCGCTCGCAGCTCGCGGCGCTGACCGGCTTCCTGGAGAACGGCGGCGGGCTCGTGGTGCTGCACTCGGCGTCCGCGTCCTTCCAGAACTCCGACGAGTTCATCCGGATCGTGGGCGCGGCGTTCAAGAGCCACGGCACGGGCGTGTTCCGGGCGAAGCGGGTGCGGCCCGAGCACCCGGTGCTGCGCGGCGTGCCGAACTTCGAGACGTGGGACGAGACGTACATCCACACGAAGCACAACCCGGACCGCACGGTGCTCGAGGTCCGCGTGCAGGACGGCCACGAGGAGCCGTACACCTGGGTCCGCAGCTACGGCGCGGGCCGCATCTTCTACACGGCGTGGGGCCACGATGAGCGGACGTGGGGGAACGAAGGGTTCCAGCAGCTGCTGACGCAGGCGATCAAGTGGACGGCCGGTGACTGGGCGTTCAACCTGAAGGCGGCGGAGCCGACGCCGGCCACGACGAAGCTCGAGGTGCCGCTCCCGCTCTACGAGCGGCCGCCGGCGCCGTGGAACACGCTGGCCGGCTTCGTCGACACGGCTCAGGTCCCGCTCTCGCCGGAGGAGTCGGTCGCGCTTACGACAGTGCGCCCCGGCTTCCGGATCGAGCTGTTCGCCGCGGAGCCGCTGATCAGCAACATCATGGATTTCACCTGGGACGAGCGCGGCCGGCTCTGGGTCGTCGAATCGGTCGACTATCCCAACGTCGTGCTGCCGGACGGCGAGCCCGGCCACGACCGGATCCTGATCCTCGAGGACACGGACGGCGACGGCCGCGCCGACACGCGCAAGGTCTTCGCGGACGGCCTGAACCTGGCGACGTCGCTGACGTTCGCGAACGGCGGGCTGATCGTGGCGCAGCCGCCGCACATCTTCTTCTTCCGCGACACCGACGGCGACGACCGGGCCGACGAGAAGACGACGCTCTTCTCCGGCTTCCCGCGCAGCGACACGCACGGCTCGGTCAGCAACCTGCGCTACGGCTTCGACAACAACGTCTGGGGCTCCGTCGGCTACAACGGCTTCCGGGGCGAGGTCGGCGGCGTGAAGTTCGGCCGCGGCTCGGACGAGATCCTGATGGGCGCGGGCTACTTCCGCTTCGCGCCGGACGGCGCGTTCCTCGACTACGTCGCCCGGACGAGCAACAACACGTGGGGGGTGGCGTTCAGCGAGGAGGGCCACGTCTTCGGCTCGACGGCGAACCGCAACGCGAGCAACTACGTGCACATCCCCGGCCGCTACTACCGCGAGCTGATCGACCGGACGCCGACGCTGCCGAGGATCGCGGACCGGCAGGACGTCTTCCCGCTGCGCCCGATCTTCCAGGTCGACCAGTTCGGGATGTACACGGCGGGCGCCGCGCACGAGATCTACACGGCCCGCGCGTTCCCGCGCGAGTACTGGAACCGCATCGCGTTCGTCGCGGACCCGACGGCGCACGCGGTCGGCATGTTCGAGCTGACGCCGGACGGGAGCGGGTACCGCGCGAAGAACCGCTGGAGCTTCGTCGCCAGCCGCGACGCGTGGCAGTCGCCGATCCAGGTCAAGGTCGGCCCCGACGGCGCCGTCTGGATCTCGGACTTCTACGCGCTCGTCGTGCAGCACAACCCGACGCCGGAGGGGATGGAGCGCGGCCCGGGCAACGCGTACGAGACGCCGAACCGCGACACGGAGCGGAGCCGCATCTACCGGGTCGTGTGGGAGCGCGCGCCGGAGCCCGACATCACCAGCCTCGCGGGCGCGACGCCGGCGGAGCTGGTCGCGGCGCTGCGCGACGACAACATGTTCTGGCGCTTCACGGCGCAGCGGCTGCTGGTCGAGCGGGGCGAGACGGACGTCGTGCCCGCGCTCATCGAGCTCGTGAACGACCACACCATCGACGAGCTGGGGCTGAACCCCGGCGCGCTGCACGCGCTCTGGACGCTCGAGGGCCTCGGCGCCATCGAGAGCGACCCGCGGGCGCTCGAGGCGGCGCGGCGCGCGCTGCACCACCCGGCGGCGTCGCTGCGCCGTGCCGCGCTGATGGTGCTCCCCCGCGATGCCCGACTGCTCGACGACATTTTCGCCGCAGGCATCCTCCCCGACCGGGCGTCGCCGCACGAGGTCGACTACACGGTCGGCTCCGGCGTGCTCCAGGATGCCGACGCGCACGTCCGCGTCACGGCGCTGCTTACGCTCTCCGAGCTGCCCGCCTCGCCGCGGGCCGCGACGGCGATCGTCGAACTGATCACCACGCCGCGGAACGCGCGGGACCGCTGGCTGCCGGACGCCGCCGCGATCGCGGGCGTGAAGCAGGGGACCGACGTTGCGCTCGCGCTGCTCGGCCGCGAGATCCACCCGCGGCTCGCGCAGGATTCCGCGTACCTGGCCGGCCTCGGGCGAACGGTCGAGATGATGACGTACCACTTCGCGATGAAGCAGGACGTCGACGCCCTGCTCGCGCTGCTGGCGGCGACGCCCGGAGCGAACACCCGGATCGCGGCCGGAGTACTGACCGGCATCGCGGGCGGCCCCGAGGATGAGCAGGGGCGTCGCCGCGGGGGGCGCGGCGGCTGGCCGGAAGGCATCTCGCCCGAGCTCACGGCCGAACAGCGGGCCGTGCTGGTCGAGGCGGCGCGCAGCGCGCCGGCCGAGCTCGCGGACGGCTTCGCACGCGTCGCCGCCCGCTGGGGTCTGGAGGACCTGCTCGCCGCAGGCAGCGAGCGGTAGACTCCGCAATCGAGCAGAAGAACGAGGATTCGAAGATGAAGCGATCGGAAGGGAACCGTCCCCTGCGACGGCGGTCGAGCCGTGGCGGCGCGTGGGCGCCGCCGCTCGCCGCGGCGCTGCTGCTCCTGGGCCACGGCGCGCTCCACGCGCAGGCGCCGCCCGCGGACGCGGCGGTCGCCGAGGCGCCCGTCGACACCACGATCACGCTGCGCACGACCGGCAGCAACCTGGAGTACTCGCCGTCGCAGATCACGGTGAAGGCGGGCACCCGCGTCCGCATCCGCCTGGTCAACGATGGAACGCTGCCGCACAACGTGGTCGTGACGAAGGATGCCGACGACATCGACATGCTGGGCATGGCCGCGTTCGAGGCGAGCGAGACCGGGTACGTGCCGGTCGATTACGAGGACCGGATGATCGCCTACAGCGATCTCGCCGTCCCCGGCTCGACGGTCGAGATGACGTTCGTCGCACCTCCCGCAGGCGAGTACCTGTTCGTCTGTCTCTACCCCGGGCATTACAACATGATGATCGGGACGCTTCGGTCGCTGCCGTAGCGGCGCGTCCAGGGCCGCCGGGCGCGGGGACCCCTCGCGCCCGGCGCTGCCGGCCCCGGGCGCGAGGCCCGGCCCCGTGAACCCGCATCTCCCGCCCGTGTATACAATATGGGCATCCCACAGCGTCACGGGCAGCCGCGCCGGTGGTAGCGGGCGCAGAGGCGCCGGCCTATACTTCGACGCCCGACGGAGCCCATGTCCCGTAGGCGCTGACCGCTTACGGGAGGCGGAATCGCGGCCAGAGCGTGGGGTGGAAGCGGAGATCCAATCGGCAACAGCGAGGCGATGAATGGCGGGGTCTACGGGAAATCCGGCACGCACCGGCAACGGACCGCGGCCGGGTGGCAGCGCCGGAACGCCGCTTCGACGGCAGACGGTCGCGACCATGACGCTCGAGGCGCTGCGGGAGCGCATCCTTCGCGGGGATTATCCGGAAGGCGCGCCGCTGCGGCAGGACGCACTGGCGGCGGAATTCGGGGTGAGCCGGATCCCGGTGCGGGAGGCGCTCCGGCAGTTGGAGGCCGAGGGTCTGGTGACGATCAACCCGCACCATGGCGCGACGGTGTCGGCGCTGTCGATCGAGGAGGTGCGCGAGCTCTTCGAGCTGCGCGCGCTGATCGAGTCGGATCTGCTGCGGCGGGCGGTGCCGCACCTGACGCCGGCCGACCTGGACCGGGCGGACGAGATCCTGGCCAAGTACGAGGAGGCGTTCCGCGCCGGCGACGTCTCCGAGTGGGGCGCGTTGAACTGGCAGTTCCATTCGACGCTGCTGACGCCGGCGGGCCGGCCGCTGACGATGGGCGTGGTGGAGAGCTTGCAGAACCAGAGTGACCGGTACATCCGGCTGCAGCTGTCGCTGACGAGCGCACAGACGCGGGCGAACGAGGAGCATCACGCGATCGCGGATGCGGTTCGGGAGGGCGAAGTGGACCGCGCCTGCGCGCTTCTCGCGGCGCACATCACGGGCGCGGGTCGCTCGCTGCTGACCTTCCTGCGGGAGCATCGCGCGTCGGAGAGTTAGCGCAGGTCGGAGTTTCGCGTGGAATCCCCCTTACATCGCGGGCAGGAACGATGGCGACCGTAGCCGGGACCGTCGAGGTCAGGCCGTTCATCGGCGGCCACTTCCGTGAGAGTGCGTCGGACGGCTCCTTCGCGAGCCTCAACCCGTCGGCGGCGGCGGAGGTCGTGGCGCGGGTCCCCGAGGGCGCGCCCGAGGACGTCGTGCGGGCGGTGGACGCCGCCGCGGAGGCGCTGCCGGCGTGGAGGCGGCTGCCGGGGCCGGCGCGGGCGGAGCATCTGCATCGCTGGGCGGGCGCGATCGAGGCGCGGCAGGAGGAGCTGGCGCGGGCGGTCGCGCGGGAGGTCGGCAAGCCGATCGCGGAGGCGCGCGGCGAGGTCCGGCGCTGCGTCGTGATCCTGCGCTACTACGCGGGCGAAGCGGTGCGGGCGGCGGGCGAGGTGATCCCGGCGCAGGCGGAGGGCGTGCTCCAGTTCACGCTGCGCGAGCCGCTCGGCGTGGTGGCGCTGATCACACCGTGGAACTTCCCGCTCGCGATCCCGCTGTGGAAGGCGGCGCCCGCCCTGGCGTTCGGCAACACGGTCGTGCTGAAGCCGGCGGAGCATTCGTCGTACGTGGCGATGCTGCTGGCGGAGACCGCCGTGGCAGCGGACCTTCCGCCCGGCATCTTCAACGTCGTGCCGGGCGCGGGCCCGGTGGTGGGCGCGGCGCTGGCGCGGGCGGAGGCGGTGAAGGGGATCAGCTTCACCGGCTCGACGGCGGTCGGCGCGCGCGTCGCGGCGATCGCGGCGGAGCGCAACATCCGCTATCAGACGGAGATGGGCGGCAAGAACGTGGCGATCGTCGCCGCGGACGCGGATCTCGATCACGCCGCGCGGCTGACCGCGGCGGGCGCGATGCGGTACGCCGGGCAGAAGTGCACGGCGACGAGCCGCGTCGTCGTGGCGCGCGAAGTCGAGGCGCGGTTCGTCGAGAAGCTGCGCGAGGCGATCGCCGCGCTGCCGCTCGGCCCGGTCGATGATCCGGCCGCGGCGGTCGGCCCGCTGATCGACGCGCCGGCGCTCGACCGGGTGCGGGCCGCGCTTGCCGACGCGGGCGGCGAGGTGGTGGTCGGCGGCGGCGCCCCCGATGATCCGCGCTTCTCGGCCGGCTACTTCATCGAGCCCGCGCTCGTGCGGGGCGTCGACCCCGACTCCCGGCTGGCGCAGGACGAGATCTTCGGCCCGGTGCTGGCCGTGATGGCCGCGGACGATCCGGACGAGGCGATCGCGCTCGCGAACCGTACGCGCTACGGCCTGAGCGCGTCGCTGTTCACGCGGGACCTGCGCTCGGCGCTCGACTACATCCACCGCATCGAGGTCGGGCTGGTCCGGGTCAACGGCGACACGACGGGCGTCGACCCGCACGCGCCGTTCGGCGGGTTCAAGGCCTCGAGCTCCGGCAGCCGCGAGCAGGGGCCGGCGGCGCGGGAGTTCTACACCGAAATCAAGACCGTCCAGGTCCAGGGCTGACGCCGGAGTCGAAGACTGCCGTGACAGACGAATCCCGTTTTCCCGATGCGATCACGGTCGTGGACTCGCACACGGAGGGCGAGCCGACGCGGGTCGTGATCGACGGCTGGCCCATGCCCGCCGGCCGGACCATGGCCGAGCGGCGCGCCGACCTGATCGCGCGCCAGGACCACCTGCGCAGCGCCGTCGTGCGCGAGCCGCGCGGGCACGAGGCCGTCGTCGGCGCGCTGCTGACGCCGCCGGTCGAGCCCGGCTCCGCGGCGGGCGTCATCTTCTTCAACAACGTGGGGTGTCTGGGGATGTGCGGCCACGGGCTGATCGGCGTGGTCCGCACGCTCGAGCACCTCGGGCGGCTGGCGCCCGGGCCGGTGCGGATCGACACGCCCGTCGGCACCGTCGGCGCGGAGCTCGGCGAAGGCGGCGCGGTCACGATCCGGAACGTCCCGGCGTCGTGCCATGCGCTGGACGTCGCCGTGGAGGTGCCGGGGCTCGGACGCGTCGTCGGCGACGTCGCCTGGGGCGGCAACTGGTTCTATCTCGTCGCCTCGCCCGGCATCGAGATCGCGCCGCCCAACGTCGGGCGGCTCACTGCATTCTCGCGCGCGGTGCGCAGCGCGCTCGCCGCGGCCGGCGTGCGCGGCGCGGACGGCGCGGCGATCGATCACATCGAAGTTCAATCGCCGCTTGCAGGCGGCCGGCGCGGCGCCCGCGGCTTCGTGCTCTGTCCCGGCGACGCGTACGACCGCTCGCCGTGCGGCACCGGCACGAGCGCGAAGCTCGCAT
>DASVDG010000112.1:0-45200 GCA_036381255.1 Longimicrobiales bacterium
CCGCGCGGATGGTACTGCCCGGGAGACCGGGTGGGAGAGTACGTCGCCGCCGGCCCCAAGCACCCCAGGAGGACGCCGCCCACACCGCCGCGTGTGGCCGGCGTCCTCTTTTTCTTGCCCCCTCCACCCCGCACCCGCACCGCCCAGCGCGATCACGAGCCGCGGACGGCGGCGGGTTTGAGGGGAAGCCAAGAAGAAACTTGCATAAGCCGGAGCGCCGCATTAATCCTTGGGGGCCCTCCGTTCGTCCTTCTCCCGAGCGGCGCGTCTACCATGCGTGCATTGGCACTGACGCCGTACTCGGATGAGCTAACGCCTATCGTGAACGGGCTGGGGTCGGCCGATTGGATCATCGAGAATCGGGCGGCGGAGGGGCTCGTGCGCCTTCGCGAGCGGGAATGGCCGCTCGTTCTGGTGGACACGGCGTTCAACGACGGCGCGGGGCTGGAGCTGGTGTCGAGGATCCGCGCGGGCATGATCGTGGTGATGGCTCGCTCGGTGTCGATCGAGCTGGCGGCGCGGGCGCTGGAAGAGGGTGCGCACGATGTCGTAGCGTTCCCGCCGGATGCGGCGAAGCTCCGGGAGTTCCTCGCGGCGGCGGACGTGAGCGGGTCGGTGCGGGGTGCGGTGGAAGTCCGCGAGATCGGCCCCGCCGGTGCGCTGATCGGACGGAGTCCGGGGATGCTCGCGGCGTTCAAGGCCGCGGCGAGGATCGCGGTCAGCGGCGCCACGGTGCTCATCACCGGCGAGAGCGGCGCCGGCAAGGAGCTGCTCGCGAGGGACCTGCACCGTCACAGCGGGCGGGCGCGCGGTCCGTTCATCCCGGTGAACTGCGCGGCGATCCCGGACCAGCTCGTGGAATCCGAGCTGTTCGGGCACGAAGCGGGTGCGTTCACGGGGGCCGTGCGGCGGCGGTTGGGGCGTTTCGAGCGGGCGTCGAAGGGGACACTGTTCCTCGACGAGGTCGGCGACATGGGTCAGGCGATGCAGGCCAAGATCCTCCGTGCATTGCAGGAGGGCGAGGTCGAGCGCGTCGGGGGCGAGGGGTCGATCCGCGTCGATGTCCGTGTCGTCGCCGCGACGAACCGGGACCTGCGGCAGGCCGTGGCCGAGGGGCGATTCCGGGAGGACCTCTACTATCGCCTGGCGGTGGCGGTCATTCACCTGCCGCCGCTCCGGGAGCGAGGCGACGACATCCCGCTCCTGGCCGCGCATTTCGCGGCGATGTTCGCCTCGCGCGACAACCGTCGGATCCACGCGATCGCTGCCGATACCCTCGATGTGCTCAAGCGATACTCATGGCCCGGCAACGTCCGGGAGCTCAAGAACGTGATCGAGCGCGCCGTGCTCGTCGCCGACGGGAGCGTGCTCCTCCCCCGCCACCTCCCTCCCGAAGTCCGCGACGAGCGGCACTGGCAGCCCGCGGCCGATGGCTGGCTCGCCGACGGCCTCCTGCCTCTCGAGGAGCTGGAATACCGCTATATCCGTCACACGCTCGAGCTGACGGGCGGGCATCTCGCCCGCGCCGCCGAAATCCTCGGCATCCACCGCAACACCCTCCGCCGCAAGCTCCAGGAACATCAGGGCTGATACGGAATTCGCCGGAACCGTTTCGCTCGTTGGCCGCGACCGGGGCGCGACTCGCCGCCGGGACCGCAAAGGGTTCACGCGAAGTCAGCATGACGCACCGACCGCGCGCTCCGGCGCGACGCGCCGGACGTACGCCGGTGCCGTGTCGCGGCCGCGGGGAGCCGCCGCACCGGCGGAACCGGGGCGCGAACGTCGCGGGTCGCGTCGCGCACCATTCTGGTTCGCCGGTGCCCACCAGCGCACCGAAACGGTGCGGCCTCGCCGCTGAGGCCGGCCACCGCCGATCGCGCCAAACGCTTGCGGTAGAGTCAGATCATCCATCGGGCCAGTCGTGGTACGCCGGTTGCCCCTGGCTCAGGGTGGACTCCAGCCGGCGATCATCCCGTACTCCTGTCCCATCGCCAATCGGCTGAGGCACCGATCGCGAGACGATCGGTGGGCGGCGCGCACGTCGCGGCCGTCGGTCCGGTAGCAGGATGCGTCCACCCGATGCACGGAGGTACTGTGATGAGAGCAGTACGGCATGCGCAGGACTCGTGGAGGGCGGCGGCCGGCCGGGCTGTGTGGCGGTTGTCGGCCGCGCTCGCGCTGTCACTGACGCCGATGGCGGCGTTCGCGCAGGTGTGCGAGCGACAGATCACGGCGGACGTGGTGGCGCTGGACCAGGCGTTGTTCTACAACCGCCTCGGTGCGTTCGATCCGGCGGGGATGATGTACGCCCTGCGGCGGGACGTGGTCTCGAAGGACGGCGGTGCGCTGGCGCCTGGAAACGTGGAGCTCCGGGAGGGGAAGCGGCCGCGGCCGATCGTGCTGCGGATGAACGTGGGCGATTGTCTCACGATCCACTTCCAGAACCTCCTGGCGCCGTCGCCGGTCGACGATCAGCAGCCGGCGACGCGGACGGCGTCGATCCACGTGAACGGGCTCCAGCTCGTGAACGGCATGGCGGACGACGGCTCGTACGTCGGGCAGAACGCGAGCGGCCTCGTGCCCCCCGGCGGAACGGCGACGTACACGTATTACGCCGAGCGCGAGGGCGGCTACCTGTTGTACAGCATGGCGGCGACGACGGGCGGTGAGGGGGATGGCGGTTCGCTGGCGCGGGGGCTGTTCGGGGCCGTGAACGTGGAGCCGCGCGGAGCGGAATGGTACCGCAGCCAGGTGACGCGAGCGGACCTGGACCTGGCCACGGTCCGGGACGCGTTCGGCAACCCGGTCCTGACGCCCGACGGGCATCCGGTCATCGATTACGACGCGGTGTACCCGGCGGGGCACGAGTTCGCCGGGCTGCCGATCCTGCGGATGCTGGACGACGGCGAGATCGTGCACACGGACCTGACGGCGCTGATCACGGGGCCGGGGAAGGGCGAGTTTCCGGCCGGCACGTATCCCGAGGTGGTCGTCGAGCGGAACCGGAACGAGCCGTTCCGTGAGTTCACGATCATCTTCCACGACGAGATCGGGATCGTGCAGGCGTTCGACGTCTTCGAGGATCCGTTCTTCGAGCACACGCTGCACTCGGGTCGCGACGCGTTCGCGATCAACTACGGCACCGGCGGGATCGGCGCGGAGATCCTGGCGAACCGGTTCGGCGTCGGCCCGATGTGGGACTGCAACGACTGCAAGTACGAGGAGATGTTCCTGAGCTCGTGGGCGGTCGGCGATCCGGCGATGGTGGTGGACGTGCCGGCGAATGCAGACCTGGACGGCGACGGCGAGCCGGACCCGGGGCCGAAGGCGACGAAGGCGCTGTTCCCGGATGATCCGTCGAACGTGTATCACAGCTACATCAACGACCATGTGAAGTTCCGGAACCTGCACGCGGGGCCGAAGGAGCATCATATCTTCCATCTCCACGCGCATCAGTGGCTGCACACGCCGGACAGCGACAACTCGACGTACCTGGACAGCCAGGAGATCGGGCCCGGCGACGCGTACACGTACGAGCAGGTGTACGACGGCGGCGGCAACCGGCCGAAGACGCCGGGCGACGCGATCTTCCACTGCCATTTCTACCCGCACTTCGCGATGGGGATGTGGGGACTGTGGCGTGTGCACGACGTGTTCGAGCAGGGCACCGAGCTGGATGCGGACGGGCGGCCGGTACCGGGGGCGCGGGCGTTGCCGGACGGCGAGATCGCCGCGGGCACGCCGATCCCCGCGATCGTGCCGCTGCCCGGCAAGGCGCTGGCCCCGATGCCGGGCACGATGGGCAATCCCGGCTATCCGTTCTTCATCCCGGGGATCGCCGGCCACCGCCCGCCGCGGCCGCCGCTCGAGACGGTGTTCGACGGGGGGCTGCCGCGGCACGTCGTGCAGGGCGGCGAGTCCGAATTCCTCGACGTGAACCTGTTCGACTTCCACAAGGAAGCGGTGACGCTGGACGCGGTCCAGCTCCCGGAGACGGGGACCGCGACCGAGGTCGCCGCGATGAACTATCACGCGGTGCGGCACCATCCCACGTACATGGTCGACCCGCAGACGCTGATGGTCCATCCGGACACGTTCATCACGAACGGTCTGCCGGGCGCGCCGGGCGCGCCGTACGCCGACCCCTGCGTCGACGACCTCGGCAATCCGACGGGCGCGTCGCGGGTCTACAAGGCGGCGGGCATCCAGCTGGACGCGAAGTTCAACAAGAAGGGGTGGCACTTCCCGCAGCACCGGATGTTCGCGCTGTGGGAGGACGTGCTCCCCTACCTGACGGAGCAGCGCGCGCCGGAGCCGATGTTCCTGCGCACGAACACGGGCGACTGCATCACCTACCACCTGGTGAACCTGATCCCGAACGAGTACGACCTGGACGACTTCCAGGTGCAGACGCCGACGGACGTGATCGGGCAGCACATTCACCTGGTGAAGTTCGATGTCACGTCGTCGGATGGCGCGGCGAACGGCTTCAACTACGAGGACGGCAGCTTCTCGCCGGAGGAGACGGTCGAGCGGATCCGTGCGATCCGTCGCTTCAACGGGTGCACCGGCCTGGATTCGGGCGACCCGCGGGACGGCACGTTCACGTGTCCGGTCCCGGAGGCGCATCCGTTCTTCGGTGCGACGGGCCCGAACGGCGAGGACTGGCGTGGCGCGGTCGAGACGGTTCAGCGCTGGTACACCGATGACGTGTTGAACGCGCAGGGCGAGGACCGGACGCTGCGCACGATCTTCACGCACGACCATTTCGGCCCGTCGACGCACCAGCAGAACGGGCTGTACGCCGGTCTGGTCGCGGAGCCGGCGGGCTCTGCGTGGCGTCACCCGGAGACGGGCGAGCTGTTCGGCACGCGTGCCGACGGCGGGCCGACGAGCTGGCAGGCGATCATCGAGACCGCCGATCCGGACTCGAGCTATCGCGAATTCAACTTCGCGATCGCGGACTTCACGCTCGCCTATCAGGCGGACAACAACGGCTTCCCGGACCCGGAGAACGCGATCAACCCGCCGGGGCAGTTCGAGCCGGACCCGATCTTGCCGGACCTGCGGCGGCCGCCGGTGGCGGGCGCGTGCCCGAACGGGACGCCGGCGCCGTGCCCGGAGATGATCTCGGCGGACGACCCGGGGACCATGGTCGTGAACTACCGCAACGAGCCGATCGCGCTGCGGGTGCGTGATCCGGCGACGAACACGCAGGCGCCGGAGCCCGCGGGCGACCTTTCGCTGTCGTTCTCGAGCAACATCAGCCGCGCGGACCCGGACATGAACGTGCAGCCGGGCTTCTATCCGGCGCTGACGTCGGGGCTGCTGCCGCGCGACCCGTTCACGCCGATGATGCGCGTGTTCGAGGGCGACCGGGTCCAGGTGCGCGTGCTGGTCGGCGCGCACGAGGAGGGCCACAACTTCAGCATCCACGGCCAGCGCTGGCTGTTCGAGCCCGCGGACAGCAACTCGGGCTTCCGGAACAGCCAGGCGATGGGGATCTCGGAGCATTTCGAGTTCGACATCCCGCAGGTCCCGGGTCTGAGCCGCAAGTCGGAGGCGGACTTCCTGTACCGCGCCGGCTCGTCGACCGATGACCTGTGGAACGGCATGTGGGGGCTGATGCGCGTGTACCGCAACAGCGCGACGAACCTGCTCACGCTGCCGAGCAACACGGACGCGAAGGTGCAGGTCGCGAACAACGCGGACTTCAACGGTGTGTGTCCGGTCGCGGCGCCGGTCCGCCACTTCGACGTGACCGCGGTGCTCGCGCAGAACGCGCTGCCGGGCGGGACGCTGGTCTACAATTCCCGCACGGTCAACGGCGGGCCGCTGCACGATCCGACCGCGATCCTGTACGTGCGGACCTCGGACCTGGATGCGAACGGCATGCTCAAGCCGGGCGTTCCGGTCGAGCCGCTGATCCTGCGGGCGAACGCGGGCGACTGCATCGAGCTGACGTTGCGCAACGCGCTGGCGACGTCGGGCACGCCGATGCCGGATCTCGACGGCTACAATACGCTGCCGATGATCATCGACCAGTTCAACGCGAACCACATCGTGCCGTCGCGCAAGGTCGGCCTGCATCCGCAGCTCCTGGAGTACGACGTGACGCGCAGCGACGGCGCGCAGGTCGGCGTGAACCAGGCGCAGCTCGCGGACCCGGGCAAGACGGTGACGTACCAGTGGTACGCGGGTCGGTTCATCTACCGGCCGAACACCGGCGAGCTGTCCGACTGCGAGCCGGTCACGGAAACATCGACCACGGAGACGACCGGTGAAACGTCGGATTCGGACTCGTCGCTGGGGACGTGTGGCTCCAACGCGAACGGCGAGATCCAGGTCGGCGTGCCGGTCGAGTACGGCGCGATCAACCTGATGTCGTCGGACCCGATCCAGCACAGCAACAAGGGTGCGATCGGCGTGATGATCATCGAGCCGAAGGGTGCGACGTGGGTCGAGGATGCGGACACGCGGGCCTCGGCGACGGTCACGCTGGCCGACGGCTCGGAGTTCCGCGACTTCGTGGTGGTCTACCAGGACGACATCAACCTGCGGTTCGGCAGCGCGTTCACGCCGCCGGGCTTCATCGACGACGAGACGGGCGAGCTGATCACACCGTCCTTCGCCGCCGGGGACCCCGTGCCGAACACGGCGGAGTCGGAGGACCCGGAGGACTCGGCCCAGAAGGCGTTCAACTACCGCACCGAGCCGATGTGGTTCCGGATGGGCTTCGCGCCGAACGAGGCGCTGGGCTCGACGCGTGGGAAGGACTTCACGAACGTGCTCAGCAACGCGCAGGTCGGCGGGGATCCGGAAACCCCGATCTTCACGGCGGAGGTCGGCACGCCGGTCCGGTTCCGCGTGCTCGAGCCGGGCGGCCATTCGCGCAACCACGCGCTGTCGATCCACGGCCACGTGTTCCAGGAGCAGCCGTACGTGGCCGGCTCCACCAGGATCGGGGACAACCCGCTCTCGGAGTGGAAGGGTTCGCGCGGCGGTCACGGCCCGACGAACCACTTCGACTACGTGCTCGAGCACGGGGCGGGTGGCGCGTTCGGGGTCGTGGGCGATTACCTCTACCGCGACTTGCCGTCGTTCCAGTTCGATGGCGGGTTGTGGGGGATCATGAGGGTCGTCTTCGGCACGCAGTGATCCGACGCACGACGCTACCCGTGCGGGTGCGAAGCGCCGGTGGGCGGACGAGCCGTACCGTCCACCGGCGCACCCGCCGTTTCTGGAGACCAACGATGATCGGACGAAAGGAAGTGCAATCGCGGCCGTGGCGTGGGCGCAGCGGCATCGCCACGGCGCTGGTGCTGGCGTCGCTGCGGCTCGCCTTCGCGCCGGACGCGGCGCGCGCCGCGCAGCAATCGTCGGGTTCACCGCCGGCGGTCCGGCCGGTCCAGCGGACTTCGCATGGCGGGACTGGTGCGGCGGAAGGCGTTGCGTCGCAGCGCATCACGAAGGAGGGCGTCACGATCTCGCTCGACGTGCGCCGGGCGAACGGCTCGCCGGGGCTTCCGCGGCGGCTCGAGGAGGCGCGGCTCTCGGTCACGGTGAAGGATGCGGAGACCGGAGCGCCGGTGACCGAAGCGATCCCCGCCGCCTGGGTCGACTGGCGCCGCGGCGAGGCGGCCACGCCCGCGGACGTGTGCGGCGACAAGATTGCGCGCTACGTCAGCGGCACGCTGAAGTTCAGGCCGGAGGTCGACCTCAACAGCTACTACGTCCTCGCCCTGACGCGCGGGCCGCAGATCGCGGTGATCGACCCCATGCTCGGCTTCGGCAACAGCAAGCTGTACACGACGGTGCTGCTCCCCGCGCCCGGCGCGGACTGGGCGCGCAGCCCCGACCATCGGACCGTGTACGTCAGCCTGCCCGAGGAAGGGAAGGTCGCCTTCGTCGACACGGACGAATGGGAAGTGACGGAGAGCGTGGCCGCGGGCGCGGCGCCGACCCGGCTGTTGCTCGAGCCGGACGGCCGGCGGCTGTGGGTGGCGAACGATGCGCCGGGCGCGGCGGGCGGGGTCACCGCCATCGACGTGGCGTCGCGGAGCGTCGCCGCGACGTTCCGGACGGGCGGCGGCACGCACACGATGGCGCTCACGGATGACGGCCGTCTCTTCGTGGCCAGCTCGGAGGGCGAGACGGTCACGGTGATCGACACCGGCACGCTCGAGGTGCTGGCGGAGATCCGGACGGGCGCGGGTCCATCCGACCTGGCGTACTCGCCGGTGCTCGGCAGCGTGTTCGTCGTTCACGAGCGTGACGGCTCGATCGTGGCGATCAACGCCGCCACGCTCGAGATGCGGGGTCGGGACGACCTCGAACCCGGCCTGAACGCGATCCGGATCGTCCCGGTCGTGGAGGGCGGCCACGGGCACGGCCACGCGGCGGCGAACCCGGTGGCGGGGCGCATCGCGTTCATCACGAACGGCCGCGAGCACCTGGTGCACGTGTACGACGTGGAGAACGGACGACTGCTGCGTACGGTCGCCGTGTTCGAAGGGCCGGATCAGATCGCGTTCTCGTCGTCGTTCGCGTACATCCGCTCGTCCGGCAGCCCCGAGGTGACGATGGTGCCGCTGAGCGATCCGACCTCGGGCGGTGTGGGCGTGTTCGACCATTTCCCGGCGGGTTCGGCGATCCCCACGGTGAAAGGCGCGGCATCGGTCGCCGATGCGATCGTGCAGGCGCCGGACATGCCGGACGCCGTCTTCGTGGCGAACGCCGGTGAAAACGCGATCTACTACTACCACTACATGGAGGGCATGCCCACGCCGAGCGGCAGCCTGAGCACGTACGGCTTCGTCCCGACCGGCGTCATGCTCGTGGGCCGCAAGCTGCGGGAGACGGGGCCGGGTGCCTACGAGGCGACGATCCGCCTCGACCGGCCCGGAGAATACGACGTGGCGTTCCTCCTCCCCGAGCCGCGCGTCGTGCATTGTTTCCCGTTCACCGTCGTCGAGAATCCCGCCATCGGCGAGGCGCGGGTCGCGTTGAGGATCGAGCCCGTGGCCGGCACGATGCTGCGCGTCGGCGAGTCGACGTTGCGGCTGCGACTGTTCGACGCGTTCACCGGCGAGCCGGCAGCCGACGTCGATGACCTGGTCTTGCAGCTCGCGGCGACGACCGGCTGGCGGACGCAGGTCGTGGCCGCGCCCCTCGGCGGCGGCGAGTACGAGATGCGGGTGCGCGTGCCCTCGGCGGGCGTGTACTACGTGTCCTTCGCGGTGCCGTCGCGTGGGATCACGGTGCGAGACCGGCCGCCGCTCGTCGTGCGGGCGGTCGCGGCCGAGGCCGGCCGTGCCACCCGGTGAGGGGCGGCGCGACGACGCGTCGTCCCCCGCCCTGCCCACGGATGCCGTGGCGCAGGAGTACCTCGAGGAGCACCGGCTGCTGCCGCTGTCGCGGGAGGGCGGCCGGCTGATCGTCGCGCACGCCGGCGCGCCGGATCCGCAGGCACTGGCGGAGCTGGCGGCGTACTTCGGGGAGCCGGTCGAGCTGACCGAGCTGCCGGAGGACCGGCTGCTCGCCCTGGTGCGGCGCGCCTACGGCGGGGAGCCGGAGACGGCGGCGGAGTTCATTGCCGGGCTGGACGCGGCCGGCGCCGACGCCGCCGCCGACGCGCTCGCGGACGACCTCGAGGAGATGGCGAACCAGGCGCCCGTCGTGCGCCTGGTGAACCTGCTGCTCGCCGAGGCGGTGGCGGCGGGCGCGAGCGACGTGCACCTTGAGGCGGAGCCCGCCGGGATGCGGGTGCGGTACCGCCTCGACGGCGTGCTGCACGACGCGCCCGCGCCGCCGGCGCACATGAGGGCCGCCGTGATCAGTCGTCTCAAGATCATGGCGGAGCTGGACATCGCGGAGCGCCGGCTGCCGCAGGACGGGCGGGTCCGGCTGCGCATGGAGGACCGCGAGCTGGACCTGCGCGTGAGCACGCTCCCCACGCTGTTCGGCGAGAGCGTGGTGCTGCGCATCCTGGACGGCCGGCGCGCGGTGATGGGGCTCGACGGGCTGGGGCTCGGCGCAGACACGCTGGCGTCGTTGAACGCGTTCGCGGCGCGCGCGCACGGCGTGCTCCTGGCCACGGGTCCGACCGGGAGCGGCAAGACCACGACGCTGTACGCGCTGGTCCAGCGGCTGAGGACCGGGCGCGAGAAGATCATCTCCGTCGAGGACCCGGTCGAGTACGAGCTGGAGGGCGTCGCGCAGGTCCCGGTCCGGGCGGCCGCGGGGCTGACGTTCGCGCGGGCGTTGCGGTCGATCCTCCGCCAGGACCCGGACGTGCTGCTGGTCGGGGAGATGCGCGACCCGGAGACGGCCGAGATCTGTGCGCAGGCCGCGCTGACCGGCCATCTCGTCCTCTCGACGCTCCACACGAACGATGCGCCCTCGGCGCTGACACGACTGCTCGACCTGGGCGTGCCGGACTACCTGGTGGCGAGCACGGTGGAGCTCGTCCTCGCGCAACGGCTGGTGCGCGTCGTGTGCGATGCGTGCGCGCGGTCCGTCGCGCCGGAACCCGCCGTCCGGCGCGAGATGGCGCGGGACGGCGCGGAGGTGCGCCGCGTCCGGGTCGGCCGCGGCTGCGACGCATGCCGCCAGACCGGCTACCGCGGCCGGGCCGGGATCTATGAGCTGCTCGTCGTCGACGACGACATCCGCGGCGAGCTGCTGCGTCGGCCGAACGCGCGCGCGATCCGCAAAATCGCATTGGAGAAGGGGATGCGGTCGCTGCGCGTGGACGGGTGGAGACAGGTCGCCGCAGGCGTGACCACGCCCGAAGAGGTGCTGCGGGTGACGGGCGAGTGATGCGCCCGCCGCCCGCATCGCATGAGACGATCACGGGGGACTGCACATGCGCTCGACATCACGCGGACGGATGCCCGGGCTGACGCTCATCGAGATGCTGGTGGTGATCGTCGTGCTCGGCGTGCTGGCCACACTCGTCGCGCCGAACGTGTTCCAGCACGTCGGCAGCTCGAAACAGGCGGTCGCGCGGTCGCAGCTCGAGCTCCTCGGCGCGGCGCTCGACGCCTACCGGCTGGACAACGACCGGTACCCCACGACGGCGCAGGGGCTGGAGGCGCTGCGGCGGGAGCCGCTCTCCGAGCCGCGGCCGACGCGGTGGAACGGACCGTACCTCCGGAAGTCCGTGCCGCTGGACCCGTGGGATCGGCCGTACCTGTACCGCAGCCCGGGCGAACGGAACCCGTGGGGCTTCGACCTGGCGAGCTTCGGCCGGGACGGCGTCGAAGGAGGGGAGGGCGAAGACGCCGACGTGACGAACTGGGAGTAGGCGACGTGCCCGTCTTCAGGTACCGCGCGGCGGCGCGGGACGGAGGCGTCCTGGAGGGCGTCGAGGAGGCGGCGACGGCGCTCGCGCTGCAGCGGTCGCTGGGCGCGCGCGGTCTCTATCCGCTGGAGGTCGCCCGTGCGGCGCCGCACGCGCGCCGCCGCCGGCGGTCGGGCTTCCAATCGCGCGGCGCGGCCACGGTCGAGGCGCTGCGCCACCTCGCCACGCTGTTGGACGCGGGTTTCCCGCTGGACCGCGCGCTCGAGGCCGTGAGCCGGGTGGCCGCGCGCGCCGACGTGGCGGACGCGGTCGCGGCCGTCCGCTCCCGCGTCCGGGCGGGCGCGACGCTGGCAGATTCGCTCGGCGAGCACGCGCGCATCTTCCCGAGGCTGGCGGTCGGGATGGCGCGGGCCGGGGAGCGCGGCGGGCGGCTCGCCGCCTCGCTCGATCGGCTCGCGACGCTGCTGGAGGCGCGGCAGGCGTTGCGGGGCCGGCTGACCTCCGCGCTCCTCTACCCGACGATCATGCTCGTCGGGAGCCTGTCGGCGCTCGCCGTGCTGCTCGGCTACGTGATCCCGCGCTTCGGGGCGTTGCTCGAGGAGACGGGCGCGGGGCTGCCGACGTCGACCGCGCTGCTGCTGCGCGTCGGCGATGCCGCCCGTGCGGCCGCGCCGTTCGCGTTGCTGATCGGCGCGACGGCGGTCGCGGCGGCGGCGGCGCAGTTGCGTACGCCGGCCGGACGCCAGCGCGTCGACGCGGTGCTGCTGCGACTGCCGGGGATCGGCGGGATCCGTCGGCGCGCGGTCGCCGCGCGGTTCGGCCACGCGCTTGCCGCGCTGCTCGCCGCGGGCGTGCCGGTGCTGGACGCGCTCGACATCGGCGCCGACTCGCTGGGCGACGAGGCGGCCGCCGCCGAGGTGCGGCGCGCCCGCGAGGAGGTGCGCGCCGGCGGACGGGTGACGGATGCGCTCGGCCGTGGGATCGCGTTCCCGTACCTGTTCCTCCAGATGATCGACGTCGGCGAGACGAGTGGCCGCATGCCGGAGCTCCTCGCCCGGGCCGCCGCGGCGATGCAGCGCGATCTCGAGCAGCGGCTGGACCGGATGGTCCGGCTCGTCGAGCCGGCCATGGTGCTCCTGTTCGGCGGCGCCGTCGGATTCGTGGCGCTCGCGATGCTCCAGGCGATCTACGGGATTCAGGCGGATGCATTCTGAACGCTCGCGGCAGGCGCCGACGCCGCGCCGGCCGCGCGAACGGCCGCGCCTTCGGCGCCGGCGTCCCATCGGCCTCGCGGTCGGAGCGGACCGGGTCGTGGCCGTGGAGATCGTGCGCCGGTTCGGCGTCGTCCGGCCGGGTCGGGCGTGGACGCGCGCGCTGGATGCGACCGGGATGAGCGCCGGGCGGTGGCCCGCCCTCGGCGCGGCGCTCGAGGAGTTGGGGCAGATCGCACCGATCGCCGGCGCGACGGTGCACGTCGCGCTGCTCCACCCGTTCGGCAGGACGAAGGTGCTCCGCGTGCCGCCGGTGAGGCGGAGCGAGCTGCGCGCGCTGGTCGGCGGCGGGATCCGACGATTCTTCCTGGACGCCCCGTCCGCCGGCTTCGCGGACGCGCGGCGGCTTCGCGGCGCCGGCGCGCCGGCCCGCGCGCTGGCCGCGGTCGCCGATACCGGGTTCGTCGAGGCCGTGATCGCCGAGCTCGACGGCGCCGGGTGCCGCGTCGGCGGCGTGACCACAGCCGTCGTCGCGCTGGTCGAGGCCGCGCTCTGCACGGCCCCCGCGCTGCGGCGCGGGACGGTGGAGCTGGGGATCGTCGACGGTGACTGGCGCGAACGCGTACGGCTCGAGGACGGCGAGCCCCGCGAGGTGCACCCGGTGCCTTCTGTCGCGGCGCCGGGCGTAGCCGGGGACGCGGAGCCGCGAGCGGCGTCGGCCGGCGCCGGCGGCGCGGACGTCCGGATCGCGCTCGGCCCGGAAGGCGCGGAGCTGCCCGGTGCGCGGGGACTCGCGAGGGAGCCGGCGGCGCTCGCCGCGTTCGGCGCCGCGCTGCTGGCCGGCGCCGCGCCGCAGCTGGTCCCGGAGCAGGTCCGGGAGACGTGGCGGCGACGCTCGACTCGGCGCACGGCGCGGCTCGCGGCGGCCGCCGCGGCACTGGCCGTGGCCGCGTGCGGCGCCTACGCGTGGGGCCTCGCCCGGGAGCTGGAGTCGGTGCGCGCCGCCCGGCGGGCGATCGGGAGCCAGGTCGCGCGGGCGCTCGAGGCGCGCGATGCCGTGGGCGTGGTCCGCGCGCACCTGGAGGCGATCGCGCAGGCGGAAGCCGGCAGGCACGCCTGGGCGGAGCGGCTCGCGACGCTCACCGCCGCGCTCCCCGATTCGGCGCACCTCTGGACGTTCGCGGCGGACGGCGGCACGCTCCGGATCGAGGGGCTGGCGGAGTCCGCGTCCGCCGTGGTCCTGGCGCTCGATTCGTCCGATTGGTTCCGCGACGTGGAGCTCGCCGCGCCGGTCGTGCGCGTCGCGGAGGAGCCGAGAGAGCGATTCACGGTCGCCGCGGTCGTGGAGGAGCCGGCCACCGGCGGAACCGACGGAACGTCCGGTGCGCCGCCGCCGCGCCCGGCCGCCCCGGCGCCGCGGGAGGGGTTGTGAGGCGGGACGCGCTGACCGCACGGGACCGCCGCGCCCTCATTGCGGGCGGCGCCGTCGTGGCGTCGGCGCTGCTGTGGTCGTTCGGCGCGCGGCCGTACCTGGCGATGGTCGCGGAGCTGCGCGCCCGGGTCGAGGCCGAACGGGCGCTGTTGCAGCGCGAACGGGCGCTCGTCGCCCGGGCCGGAGACTACGCCGCACTCTTCGACGAGGGCGCGAAACGGCTCGTGGAGATCGCGCCGCGGCTGCTCCCCGGCAACGACGACGCCGTGGGCGGCGCGGCGCTGGCCCGCTACGTCCGGGAGCATGCCGGCGCCGCCGGCGTGCTGCTGGTCCGCGTCGCGCCGCTGGAGGCGGAGGAGCAGGGAGGGCTCGCGGACGTCGGGCTCCACGTCGTCGCGGAGTCCGATCTCGAAGGGCTGCTCACGATGCTCACGACCCTCGCCCACGGCGGAAAGCTCGTCCGCGTGGACGGGCTCCGCATCGACGCGTCGCGTGGCGCGCCGCTCGGCGGCCCCGAGGTCCTCTCGGCCGAGTTCACGGTGCGCGGCCTCGCGTTCCGTGGGTCGGCGAGCGCCGGCGCGGCGGGGGGCGAGGACGCGAACGGGCTCAACGGTCGGGGAGCGCGGGGGCGATGAGACGATGGCGCGCCTGGACGCCGGGCAACCGCGTGGCGGCGGCCGCCGTGGTGGCGGCCGCGGTCGCGTGCGCGGCGGCGGTGTGGGACGCGTGGCGAATCGAGGCGCCGCCGGCCGCGCCGGCGCCGACGCCCGTCGAGCCGCTGCCGGTGCTGCGCACGCGCGGCCCGGGGCGCACGGAGCAGGCGATCTCGGCCGTCGTCGCGCGTGACCCGTTCCGGCGGGACCGGCGGCGGCCGCCGGAGCGGTACCGCCCGCCGGGGCGCCGCGCCGCCGACGTGCGGCCGGCGCAGCCCGCGCCGCGACTGCCCGCGCTGCGGCTGCTGGGCACGGCGTCGTACGAAGACGGCCGGGGCCTGGCCGCGGTCTCGAGCGGCGGCGAGCTCCGCATCCTGCGCGTCGGCCAGGTGCTGGACGGGCTCGAGCTGCTCCGCGTGGACCGCGGCTCCGCCACGTTCGCCGGGCCGGACACGACGATCGTGCTCCGGCTTCCGGAACGACCCTGAACCAGGAGCATCCATCGTGCGACGGACGTGGATCGGAACGATCGCGCTGACACTCTCGGCAGCCATCGCGTCGCCGGCCGCCGGCCAGGAGCCGGAGGGCGTCCGGCGCAGCGAGGAGGGCGTGGTCCTGGATTTCCAGAACGCCGACCTGCGCGTCGTGATCGGCGCGCTCGCGGAGCTCGCGGGGCTGAACGTCCTCTACGCCAACCTGCCGCCGAACCGGACGGTCACCCTGCGCACACCCGGCCCGATCCCGCCCGAGGTCGTGCGCCAGTACCTGGAGAGCGTGGTCGAGTCCCACGGCCTGGAGATGGTCCAGGAGGGGGCGCTGGTCCGGATCCAGGGCGGCGCGGATGCCCCCGCCGCTCCGGCCGGAGCCGCGCCGGCCGCGCGCGATCCCTCGCTCCGGAAGGCGTCCGGCGCCGAGGACGTCCCGCGCCTCTACGTGCACCGGCTCCGGCACGCGCAGGCCGACGCGCTCGCCGAGACGCTGGCCGCGCTGTTCGGCGGCGACCCCGGCGCCGACGCCGGCATCGAGGGCGACGGACCGCGCCCCCTCTCCGAGGCGCTGCGCGGCCAGCAGGAGCTGCGACTCACGAACGCGGTGCAGGTCGACTCGCCACCGGCGGCCGGCGGCGGCGGGTCGGGGCTCGCCGCCGGCCTGATCGCGCCCGTCCAGATCGTGCCGGACCTGCGCACCAACGCCCTGCTCATCCGCGCCGTGCCGGTCGACTACGCGACGATTCGCGCGGCGATCGAGAAGCTGGACACCCGGCCGCTACAGGTGCTGATCGACGTGCTCATCGCCGAGGTCCGGCACAGCGACCAGCGTGGGCTCGGGATCGGCGTCGACGTGCCGGAACAGCGCGACTCCGAGACCGGCGCGCTGATCGGCGGCAGTCTGCTCGGCTCCGACGCCGGCGACGTCGTGCTCCGGTTCCGCGAGCTCGGCGCCGCCGGCGCCGATGTCGTCCTGCGCGCACTGGCCTCCTCCGCCGACGTGACCATCCTCTCGCGGCCGCTGATCCTGGCGGAAAACAACCAGCGCGCCCGCATCCTGGTCGGCGACCAGCGGCCGTTCATCCAGTTGTTCCGCGCCCTGCCGACGGATGCCGCGATCCGCGACCAGATCGTGCAGTACCGGAACGTGGGCACGCAGCTGACGATCCGGCCGACGATCAACCCGGACGGGTTCATCAGCCTGCAGCTGCTCCAGGAGGTCAGCACGGCCACGTCCGAGACGCAGTTCGGCGCGCCGGTCATCAGCACGCGGGAAGCGGAGACGCGGCTCCTCGTCCGCGACGGGCACACGGTCATCATCGGCGGGCTGATCGACGAGCAGGAGGACCGAACGGAGAGCGGCATCCCGATCCTCAAGGACATCCCGATCCTCGGCGCGCTGTTTCGCTCCTCGCAGACGCGCCACGTCCGGACCGAGCTGTTCCTCATCCTGACGCCGTACGTGATCCGGACCGATGCGGAACTGGAAGAGACGACGCGCGAGCTCCAGGAGAGCACCGAGATCCTGAAGGACCGGCTGCCGGTGCCCGTGCCGCTGCTGCCGCCGGACACCATACCGGCCCCGGATTCGAAGGCGGCTCCCGCGCCGAGGCCGGATTCGGCCGGCGCGTCCGGCCGGGGCCCGCGGGGCGGGCGGTGAACGTGCCGGTGGATGCGGCCGCCTCGCGGGCGGCGCTCCGGCTGCGGTCCGCACACCGCGCTCACGTACGCCGCGCTCACGCACGGCGCTCCCACGCACGGAGCGCCTACACACGACGCGCCCACGCACGGAGCGCTCACGCACGGCGCGCTCACGTACGGAGCGCTCACGTACGGAGCGGTGCGCAGGGAGAACGGCGTGCCCGGCCGCTCGCGCCGGCCGGGTTCACCCTGATCGAGGCGGTCGTCGTCGTGGCGATGATCGGCATCATCGCGGCGGTCGCCGTGCCCGCGCTGCGGACCGGACGCGGTGACGATGCCGGTTCGGTGGCGCGGGCGCTCGCCGTGGCGCTGCGCGACGCCCGGAACGCGGCGGCCGAACGCGGCCGCACGGTCGCGTTCCACCTGGACGCGCGGACCGGCGAGTACGCGGTCGTCACGGTCCCGGCGCCGTTCGAGGCGCCGGACACGGTCGGCACCGGACGGATCCCGTTGGGCGGCGGCGCGGCGACGGTGCGGTGCGGCCGTGCACGGTGCGTGGTGACGTTCGACCCCGTTCGCCGCGTGCGCGGCGCCCCGATCGAGGTCGTCGACGACGAGCAGCGCTACGAAGTGACCACGGATGCCTGGAACGCGAACGTACGGGTGCGTCCGCGCTGAGCGCGGGTTCACACTGCTCGAGGCGCTGGTCGCGCTGGCCATCCTCGGGACCGCCGTCATCGGCGCGATCGGCGCGCTGCGCGCCGGGCTCTACGCCCGGAGCGGTCTGGATGCGCACATCACCGCCGTCGCACTGGCAGAATCCCGGATGGCCGGCCTCGACGCGTTGCCGCGCGACTCACTCCTGGCGTACGCCACGGGGCGCAACGGCGTGTTCGCCGCGCCCTTCGCCGATTACGCGTGGGCGGCCCGCGTGCGCCCGATCCATGGCGGGCCGGACGGCCTCGTGGCGCTCGACGTGCGGGTGACCTGGGCGGACGGCGAGTACGGTCTCTCCACGATCGTCTACCGGCCGGACCCGCTGCCCCGCGCGTTGCGGAGGGGACCGTGACGGCGACGGCGCGGGAGGCTCGCCGCGGGCGGGCGCGGCGCGCGGGCCGCCGGGCCGGGCAGCCGGCGCCGCGGCGCGGGAGGTTCGCCGGCGGCGCCGCCCGTCGCGCCGGTTTCACCCTGCTGGAGCTCGTCGTCGCGCTCGCGATCACCGGCCTCGTCGCGCTGGCCGCCGTCGATGCCGCGCGCACGGCGGCGGACGCCTGGACCCGGGTGAATCGGACGCGGAGCCGCACGCTCGGCGCGGCGAACGCGCGCATCCTGCTCGGCGACTGGATCCGTGCCGCGACGGCGATGGCGGACAGCCCGGCGGTTGTCGGGACGAGTCGATCGCTCGGGGGGCTGCCTCGGGATGAGCTGGTGCTCCGGGTCCGGGACGCCGGCGGGTTGCACCCGGGGCCGCACCGCGTGCACCTGTGGATCGGGCGCTTGCCCGGCGCGGCGCGATCCGGGTTGCTCGCGGCGCTCACGCCGATCGACGACGCGCCGGCCGAGGAGGAGCACCGCCGGAGATCCCCGGCGCGCGGTCGCGGGCGTGAGCCGGACACGCTCGTGGTCGCGCCGGGCGCCGGGGGGATGGCGCTCCGGTTCCTCGTCCGCGAAGGTGGGCGGGACCGGTGGCTGCACGCGTGGGAAGAGGAGGAGGCGCCGCGCGCGGTGGAGATCCGGCTGGTCCCGGCGCCGTACGACGTGCTCGCGGACAGCGTGCCGCTGGCGCCGCTGCTCCGAGCGCCGATCGTCGCGCCGATCGCCCGCTGGAGCGGACCATGAGGCGCGGCTACGCCCTCGTCGTCGTGCTCTGGGCGCTCGTCGTGGTCGGCGCACTGGCGGCCGAGTTCCACGTCACGGCCCGGGCGGACCGCCGCGCGGCCGCCAACCTGCGCGCCATCACGATGGCGAAGTGGGCAGCACGGGCAGGGCTCGCGTTCGCGGTCGCCGAGCTCGACCGCCGCACCACCGGCCCCACCGCGGCGCTGGACCTCGCCCGCGCCGGCGATGCCGTCGTTCCGGACACCACGCTCGCCCTCGGGCCGACCACGACCCGCGTCCGCGTCCGCGACGCCCGTGCGCGGCTCCACCTGAACCGCGCGGGCGCGGCCGAGTGGATCGAGCTCCTGCGCGCCCTCGGGGTGCCCGGGCCGGTCGCCGCGTCCGCCGCGCAACGCATCGCCGACGGCGCGGGGACGTACCGCTCCCCGGACGACCTGCGCGCCATCCCGGGGCTCGCGCCGTCGCTCCTCCGCGAGCTCGCCGCCTACGTCACGTCGACCGGCGACGGACGCATCAACGTCAACAGCGCCGCCGAACCGGTGCTGCGAACGCTGCCGGCCATCGATTCGGCCGCCGCGAGACGCCTCGCGCTGCGGCGTCGGGTCGCGCCGCTTCGCTCCGTGTTCGACATCCTCGACGCGCTCCCGCCCGGCCGCCGCGACGCCGCCGTCCGCGTGATCGGCACGCTCGAGGAGCGTACGGCGTTCGGCCCCCGCGACGTCGAAATCGTCTCCACCGCCGACGCGGCCGGCACCGGCATCCGCGCCGAGATCCGCGCGACCGCACGCCTCGCCGGCGGCGAGCGCGTCGTGCTTCTCCATGTGATCGAGCGGTGACCCGCCGCCGGATCGGCGCGACGGCCCGGGCCGCCACCGGACCGGCAGCGACCTCGATGCACACCGTTTCAGTTGCCCGCGAGGGCCTTGACGGGTATCTTATCCTGGCTCGCCTCGCCGCTGCGGATCGCGGCATCGTCCCTCCGAGACACGCAGGTTGACCGATGGACTCGTCGACGCAGACCGAACCGCTCACCGTGCTGCTGGTGGACGACGAGGAGCTCCTCGTGAAGAGCTGCTCGCGCCTGCTCGAGCACGAGGGTTATCAGGTTCTCACGGCGCATCGTGGGCGCGACGCGCTCGAGCTGGTGCGCCGCGGCCGGCCGGACATCATCCTGACCGACCTGATGCTCCCGGACATCGACGGGATGGAGCTGCTGCGCGAGGCGCGTCAACTGGATCCGCAGGTGCTGGTCATCATGATCACCGGCTTCGCGACGGTCGACTCCAGCATCGAGGCGATCCGCGCCGGCGCGTACGACTACATCCCGAAGCCGTTCACGGCGACGCAGCTCCAGATCCTAGTCGGGCGCGCGGCGAGCCAGGTGCGCCTGGCGCGGGACAACGAACGGCTGCGCGGGGAGCTGCGCGAACGCTATTCGCTCGAGAACGTTATCGGCGTGAGCGAGGCGATGCAGCCGGTGTTCGCGCTGGTCCTGAAGGTCGCCTCGACGGACGCGAGCGTCTTCATCAGCGGGGAGAGCGGGACCGGCAAGGAGCTGATCGCGCGTGCGATCCACCAGAACAGCCCGCGTGCGGAGCAGCCGTTCGTCGCCGTCAACTGCGCGGCGTTCCCGGAGAACCTGCTGGAGTCCGAGCTGTTCGGCCACGAGAAGGGCGCGTTCACCGGCGCGATGACCCAGAAGCGGGGCCTCATGGAGGCGGCGTCCGGCGGGACGTTCTTCCTGGATGAGATCTGCGAGATGGATCTCGAGCTCCAGGCCAAGCTGCTGCGCGTGCTCCAGGAGCGGAAGATCCGGCGTGTCGGCGGCGAGGCGGAGATCCCGATCGACATCCGGGTGATCGCGGCGACGAACCGCGACCCGGAGGAGGCGGTCGCCGAGGGGACGCTGCGCCGGGACCTGTTCTTCCGTCTGAACGTCGTGCCGATCCGGGTGCCGCCGCTGCGGAGCCGGCGGGAGGACATCCCGCTCCTCGCCCAGCACTTCCTGCGCCGGTACGCGGAGAAGTACGATCGCGACGCGGCCATGCCGCTGCGCCTCTCGCCCGATGCGATGCGGGCGCTCATGGCGCACAGCTGGCCGGGCAACGTCCGGGAGCTGCAGAACCTGATGGAGAGGATCGTCTCGCTCGCGGCGCCGGGGCAGGAGGTGACGCTCCTCGACCTGCCGGATGAGCTGTCCAGCGTCGGTGCGTCGCCGGCGGTGCTCGCGGCGGACATCAGCCAGCCGTTCCACGAAGCGAAGGAACGGGCGATCCAGGCGTTCGAGCGGGCCTACCTCGAGGCGCTGCTCGTGCGCCACGACGGCAACATCTCGGAGGCGGCGCGCCAGGCCGGGATCGACCGCAAGACGGTGCACCGGATGCTGAAGAAGTACGACATCCACGTGCGGCTCGAGCGCACGGTCGCGGTGCCGGGCGTGGCCGCGGGCGACGGCGACTGACCGAACGGGCGTCGCGCCGGGCCGAGGCCCGGGGCTACGCCCGCGAGCGCGACGCGGCGCTCGACGCAGCGCCGGTGCGCGTGGCGGCGCCGCCGGGCGACGATGCGAGCAGCCGCCGCACGACGGCGCCCGGGTCCGGGGCGCCCATCACCGCGCCGATCACCGCGACGCCGGCCGCGCCCGTCCCCGCGAGGGCGGACGCGTTGTCCGGCGTGATCCCACCGATCGCGACCACGGGGGTCGACACCGCGCCGGCGACGGCGGCCACCCCTTCCGGCCCGATACGCTCCGCACCGACATCGGCTTTCGTCCGCGTGCCGAAGACGGCGCCGCAGCCGATGTAGTCGGCGCCGTCGGCGGCGGCGCGCGCGGCCGTGGCCGGGTCGTCCGTCGAGACGCCGATCAGGAACGGTCGCGGCGCGGCGCGGCGCGCGGCGTGGAGCGGAACGTCGTGGGGTCCGAGATGGACGCCGTCCGCGCCGGCGGCGAGCGCCACGTCGAGCCGGTCGTTGACGAAGAGGAGCGCGCCGAAGCGCGCGGTCAACGCCCGCAGGCGAACGGCCTGCTCGAACAGCTCACGCCCGGTCGCGTCTTTGTCTCGGAGTTGCACGGCGGGCGCGCCGGCCTCGAGCGCGGCGCGGACGACGTCCTCGACCGCACGCGGCGCGGCGAGCCGGCCATCCGTGATGACGATCAGCCGGAGGTCGGGCGACGGCGCGGCCATCCGCGCTCACTCCTGGCCGGGTTGCGCGGCGTCGGCGGTCGGCGGCGCGGAGACCCTGCGGCTCTGGCGCACGGCCGCCTTCGCGCGGTTGTGCTCGGCGAGCGACCGGGTGAACACGTGCCGCCCGTCCGGCCGGGCGACGAAGTACAGGTAGTTCACGTCGGCCGGGTAGAGCGTGGCGTCGAGCGCCCGCTCGCTCGGCGAGGCGATCGGCCCCGGCGGCAGCCCGGGGTGGCGGTACGTGTTGTACGGGTTGTCCGCGACGCTGTCGATGTGCGCGTAGAGCAGCCGCGTCTGGTGCTCGCCCAGCGCGTACTGGACGGTCGGGTCCGCCTGGAGCGGGTAGCCGATGCGTAGGCGGTTGTGATACACGGCCGCGATCAGCGGCATCTCGTCCCAGACCTTGGCTTCCTTCTCCACGATCGACGCGAGCGTCACGACCTCCCGCTCCGTCATGCCGATCGAGTCGGCGCGCGCCTGCCGTGCCGGCGTCCAGCGCCTCCTGTACTCGGTGGTGAGCCGGCGCAGTACGGCGTCCAGCGGCCCGTCGACGGGGAAGATGTACGTGGCGGGGTAGAGATAGCCTTCCAGGGTGGGCCCCGGCACGCCGTATCGCTCGGCCGCCGCGGGGTCCGAGATCGCGGCGAACACGCTGTCCGCCGGCAGCCCCGTCACCGCCGCGACCCGCGGCGCGATCTTGCGCAGGTCCCACCCCTCCGGGATCACCAGCCGGATCCTCAGGATGCGGCCGGCGTGGAGGTCGTCCAGCACGCGCTTCCACCCCGTCCCCTTCCGGAACCCGTACGTCCCCGGCTTGATGTTCCGGTCCGCTCCCGTGAGCCGGGCATAGACGCGGAACAGCGTGGGCGCGCGGATGATCCCCTTCTTCGAGAGCGAGTCGGTGACCGCCGAGAAGCTGGCGCCCCGCGGGACCCGGACGCGGATGAGGTCGCCGTCGCCGTCCCCCCCGCATGCCGACGCCGTCGCGGCGAGGATGGCGGCGAGGGCGATGGAACGCACGGTTCCGATCAGGCGGCGCCTCCGACGCGTGGAGGCGGTACGACGGGTGGGTACGAAATGCTCAGTCATGCGTCTGCCGATCGAGATAAGCTTGCAGGATCAGGACCGCCGCCGCCGCGTCGACCCGGCCCTTCTCCTCGCGCGCACCGCGCTTGAGGCCCAGGGACCGGATGGCGCGCTCGGCACGCGCGGAGGTGAAGCGTTCGTCGATGTACTCGACCGGCAGTCCGGTTCGTGAGGCGAGCTTCTCGCCGAAGTCCCGGACCTCGCGGGTCCAGGCGTCCTCCTCGCCCTCGGGCGTGAGCGGCAGCCCGAGCACGATGCCGTCGGCCTCGTGCTCCCGGGCGAGCTCCGCGACCTTCGCCACCGGCGGCCGCTTGCCGCGGCGGCGCAGCAGCGTGGGGAGCGGCCGCGCGATCGTCGCCGTCGGGTCGCTCACCGCAAGGCCGATGCGTCGTTCACCGTAATCCACGCCGAGGATGCGGGGCATTCACGCCAGCTCTTCCAGCGCCGCATCGGGGCTCCGCCCCGACTGGAGCGCGGCGTGGATCCGCCGGAGCGCCTCGGCCCCGCCGAAGTAGAAGAGGCAGCGCAGGTCGCCGCGGGAGCGGCACTCGACTTCGAGCACGCCCACGTCGCGGCCGGCCGTGCGGCCCAGCACGTTCGCGAGCAGCCCCGCCGTGAACGAGCAGCTCGGCCGCGGCGTGCCGGCCGTCGGATCGGCCTCGGCCCAGTCGCCGCTCTCCAGCGCGCCGACGCCCGGGTGCTCCGGCTCGAAGCTCAGCCGCCCCCACCCGCGCTCCGCGAAGAGGTCGTTCAGTCGACGCCAGAACTCGGACTCGTCGAGCTCCGAGGGATCGGCCCCGTCCGCCAGCAGCGCGTGGAAGGCGTCTCCCGCCGCGTGCCCCGCGTGCTGGAGCGCGTGGGCCGCGGCGTCGGCGCCCACCTCCGCCTCGAGCGCACGGCGCATGGCGTGCAGCGACGCGGCCGGCAGCCCGACCTCCGGCGAACGGTTCGGCGATTGGCTCATGACGTTCAGCTCCTCTCGGATGTCTCGGATGCTTCGGATGCGCGCGCCGAAGCGAGCGCGTGCAGGTCGGCCTCACCCAGGACCGGCACGCCCAGCTCGCGGGCACGGTCCAGCTTCGAGCCGGGACTCTCCCCGGCCACGACGTAGCTCGTCGAGCGCGACACGCTCCCCGCGACCCGGCCGCCGCGCCGCTCGATGTACTCCGTCGCCTCCTTACGGCTCATCGTCGGCAACGTTCCCGTGACCACGAAGGTCAGCCCCGAGAACGGCCGGTGCTCCTCGCGCTCGACCGGCTCCTCCAGGTTCACCCCCGCGGCACGCAAGCGCTCGAGCAGCTCCCGGTTCCTCGGCTCCGCGAGGTACGCCGCCAGCGCCGTCGCCGTCGTCTGGCCGATGCCGTGCACCGCCGCGAGCTGCTCCGGGCCCGCCGCCAGCAGCGCGTCCAGTGTACCGAAATGACGAGCGAGCTGCTGTGCCGCCACAATGCCCACGTGCCGCACGCCCAGCGCGAAGAGCAGCCGGTGCAGCGGACGCTCCCGCGATGCGGCGATCGCGGCGACCAGGTTCCGCGCGGAAAGGTCGGCGAACCCGTCCAGCTCCCGCAAGTCTTCCGGCCGGAGCGCGTAAAGGTCGGCGACGTCGCGGACGAGCCCCTCCTCGAGCAGGAGCTGCACGGTCTGCTCGCCGAGCCCGCGGATGTCCATCGCGCCCTGGGAAGCGAAATGCACCACGCCCCAGTAGATCCGCGCCGGGCACGAGCCGTTCGGGCAGTACAGCATGACCTCGTCGGCGGGCCGCTCGACCGGCGTGCCGCACACGGGGCAGTGGTCGGGCGGCAGGAACGGCGTCTCGGCGCCGGTCCGCTCCTCGGTGACCGGCCCGACGACCTGCGGGATCACCTCGCCCGCACGCTTGACGAGGACCGTGTCGCCGATGCGCAGGTCCTTGCGCGCGATGTCCTCGAAGTTGTGGAGCGTGGCGAGGCGGACGGTCGCGCCCGCGATCTCCACGGGCTCGAGCACGGCGTACGGGTTCAGCGAGCCCGTGCGGCCGACGTTGATCTCGATCGAAAGCAGCCGCGTCGTGGCGAGGTCCGGCGCGAACTTGTAGGCGATCGCCCAGCGCGGCTCGCGCCCGCCGACGATGCCGAGCTCGGGCCAGAGCCTGAGCGGCGCGAGCTTGACGACCATGCCGTCGATGGCGAAGTCCAGCTCGCCGCGGAGCCGGTCGACGTGCTCGGCGTAGGCGATGACCTCGCCCAGGTCGCGGCACACGCGGCGCTCCGGGTTGACGGGCAGCCCCCACGCCTCGAGCAGGCGGAGCACATCCTCCTGCGACTCGACGGGCAGCGACTCGCGTGAATCCGGGTCGAGCTGGACCTGATACGCGAAGAACGAGAGCGGCCGCCCGGCCGTGACCCGCGGATCGAGCTGCCGCAGGCTGCCGGCCGCGGAGTTCCGCGGGTTCGCGAACGTCGGCTCGCCCGCCGCCGCCCGACGCTCGTTCAACGCCGTGAAGCCCGAGAACGGCATGTAGACCTCGCCGCGGATCTCGAGGCGCCGCGGGATCGGCGCGGCGTCCCGCAGTCGCAGCGGGATCTCCCGGATCGTCCGGAGATTGCGCGTCACGTCCTCGCCGATGACGCCGTTGCCGCGCGTCGCGCCGCGGACGAACACGCCGTCCTCGTAGAGCAGCGCGACCGCGGCGCCGTCGATCTTCAGCTCGACCACGTAGCCGGCCTCGCGGACCTCGCTCAGGATGCGCGCGTTGCGGTCCTCCCACGCCCGGAGCTCGCCGGAGTCGAACGCGTTGTCGAGCGAGAGCATCGGCGCCAGGTGCCGGACCTTCTCGAACTGCGACGCCGGCTCCGCGCCGACCCGCTGCGTCGGCGAGTCCGGCGAGACCAGCTCCGGGTGCTCCGCCTCGATCGTCTTCAGCTCCCGGTAGAGGCGGTCGTACTCGGCGTCCGACAGCGTCGGCCGGTCGAGGACGTAGTACTCGTAGCTCGCCTCGTTCAGCACGTGCCGCAGCTCCGCGGCCCGCTGGGCCGCGCTCGCCAGGTCCGTAGCGCTCACTCCCTCATCTCCATCAATGATCGGGCTCGTCTCGTGTGGGATCGGATCAGGCGACGCCGTTTTCGAACCGCGCGACGCGGTTGCGCCCCTCGTTCTTCGCCGTGTACAGCGCCTGGTCGGCGCGGTGGATCAGCGTCCTGGGGTTGTACACCGCAGGGTGCGGGTAGGTCGCCACGCCGGCCGAGACCGTGAGCTGCAACGGCTTCGCGCGGCCCACGGCGAACGGGTGCCGCTCGACGCGCTCGCGGACCCGCTCCGCGAAGATCGCCGCATCGTCGATCCCGGTGTCGGGCAGGACCGCGATGAACTCCTCGCCGCCGTACCGGCCCAGCTTGTCGATCTCGCGGGCCGTCCGCCGAAGGATCCTCGCCATCTCCTGGAGCACCCGGTCCCCGACCTGGTGGCCGTACGTGTCGTTGACCTTCTTGAAATGGTCGAAGTCGAACATGACCACCGCCAGCGGCTCGCGCGTCCGCTTCGCGCGCTCGAACTCCTCGCGGACGACGTCCTGGATGTGACGATGGTTGTACAGCCCCGTCAAGCCATCGCTGATGCTCAGCCGCGCGAGCTCCTTGTTCTTCTCCTCCAGCTCCTCCTGCAACTCCTTGATGCGAAGCATCGACCGGACCCGCGCCTCGAGCTCGGGGAAGTTGATCGGCTTCGTCAGGTAGTCGTTCGCGCCGGCGTCCAGCCCGGCCACCTTGTCCTGCGTCGAATCGCGCGCCGTGATCAGGATGATCGGGATGAACGGGATCCGCGGGTCGGACCGGATCCTGCGGGCGACTTCGTAGCCGTCGAGGCCCGGCATCATGACGTCGAGGAGGATGAGGTCGGGCGGGCTCTCGGCGACGCGGTCCAGCGCCTCCTCGCCCGAGGTCGCGGTGTCCACGCCGTAGCCGCGGAAGCGCAGCCGCGTCGCGAGGACCTCCAGGTTGTCCCGGCTGTCGTCCACGACCAGGATGCGCCCCTGCGGCGCGCCGGACTCTCTGTCGGGCGCCGGCCTCATCGCCTAGTTCGCCGGCGTCGCGCTCTTCCCGATCACACGTTCGACCTCGGCGACGACCTTGCGCGGCTCGCACGGCTTGGCCAGGTAGCCGGCGCAGCCGATCGCGTGCGCCTTCTCCCGGTCCGCGGCCAGTGCGTGCGCCGTGAGGGCGATGATGGGGATGTGCGCCGTGGCCGGATCCCGCTTGAGCGTCTCCGTCGCCGTCCAGCCATCGATGATCGGGATCGAGATGTCCATCAGGATCGCGTCCGGCCGGGTCTTCCGCGCGAGGCGGATGCCTTCCTCGCCGTCGGCGGCCGCGTGCACGCGAAAACCCCGGTGCTCCAGGATCGTCGCGTACACGATCCGGTTGTCCTCGTTGTCCTCGACGAGCAAGACGGTCCGCTGGTCCATCCGCACCTCGCATTGGAGGGGCCGTTCCCGATGCGTGGATACCCGCTGGAATCGCTTGCACGACAGGTGCCACATCCGGCCCGGGCCGTGCGGCGTCCGGCGCGGCGGGGCTCGATTGTGGCGGCGGGAGGCGGTAAATTAGGCGTCGGCGGGCGTGCATCGCAACGGTTCCGCGCGCCCGACCCCCGGAGACGCGATCGGGAAACGACGGAACGGATCACGAAAATCCTTCTGCGGCTGGCGTTCGTCGGCGTGACTGGCGGCGCGGCGGGCGGCGCTGCTGGACCGGATTGACAGCGGCGTGGCGCTGCTTCGCTCGGCGGAGCGGATCGAGGCGGATCTCGCGTCGCCGGGCGCGGGTCCGGGCCGCGTCGAGCCGGCCGCGCTGGAGGCGCACCGCGCGGCGCCGCGGCCGGCGGAGATCGTGGCCGTGATGGCGGAGTCCGCCCCGGTCGACGGGCGCTGAAGCGCCGGCCGGCACGCGGATTGCGCCGCCGGGGCGGGTCTATCCCGCCCACCTGGAGCGACGGCAAAAATGTACTACGGAGCGAACACCCGGACGTTCAACTTCCTGGCCGGCCTTGCGCTGGGCGTGGCGCTGGGCGGCGGCGTGGTGCTGTTCACCGCGCCGCGGAGCGGGCGCCGGATGCGGCGACGGCTCGTGCGTGCGGTGTCCGGCGCGCGCGACGATCTCGGCGGGCGTTGGGACGACCTCGCGGACGATGTCCGTGCCGCGCTGAGCGCCGGCCGTCGAAGGTTCAGCTTCTGAGGCGATGGAGGAGCCCGGCGACCCGTCGTTCACCCGCCTCGGCGCCTCGGACATGAGGCCGCTCTTCCGCGATGCGTTCCCGGAGGAGCGCTTCATCGTCGTCAGCAATCGGGAGCCGTACGAGCATCGGTGGGCCGAGGACGTCGGCGACATCGAGATCCGGCGGCCGGCCGGTGGGCTGACGTCGGCGCTGGATCCGCTGATGCAGGGCGTCGGCGGCGTGTGGATCGCGTGGGGCAGCGGCGATGCGGACGCGGTCGTCGTGGACCCGCAGGACCGGGTCGGCGTGCCGCCGGAGGAGCCGCGCTACACGCTGCGCCGGCTCTGGCTCGATCGGCGGGACGTCAACGGGTATTATCTGGGGTTCTCGAACCAGTTCCTCTGGCCGCTGTGCCACCTGCGGCCGGGGCTCACCCGGCTGCGGGCGCGGCACTGGGAGCGCTATCGACGGGTCAACCGGCGCTTCGCGGATGCGGTGCTGGACGAGGCGCGGGGCGCGTCGGCGGCCGTGTGGTTCCAGGACTACCACGTGGCTCTGGCGCCGCGGTTCGTGCGGAGCCGTCGCCCGGACCTGAGTCTCGCGCATTTCTGGCACATCCCCTGGCCGCCGCTCGAGATCTTCCGTGTCGCGCCGCAGGCGGCCGACCTGGTCGACGGCCTGCTCGCAAACGACATCGTCGGGTTTCAGCTGCCGTCGTTCGCGAACCACTTCCTGCACTGCGCCGCCGAGATCCTGGGCGCGGAGGTGGACTGGCACGAGCGCACGGCGACGTACCGGGGGCACCGCTGTGTGGTGCGGGCGTTCCCGATCGCGATCGACCTCGAGGCGTTCCGCCGCGCCGCGGCCGCGCCGGAGGCGGAGGCGCAGGCGAAGCGGCTGCGCAGTCGGTACGTCATCGGCCACGGCCGCCTCGGCGTGGGCGTCGACCGGATGGACTACTCGAAGGGGCTTCCGGAGAAGCTGAAGGCGCTGGACATCCTCTGGGAGCGGTACCCCGAGTTCCGGGAGCGATTCACGTTCGTGCAGGTGGCGGTGCCGTCGCGAACGGACATCGAGGCGTACGACGAGCTGACGCACAAGGTCGAGCGACTGGTCTGGGAGATCAACGACCGCTACGGCACGCGGCGATGGCGGCCGGTACATCTGATCAAGCGCTCGCTCCCGGCGGAACGGCTGGCGGCGCTGTACCGGGCGGCCGATCTCTGCATTGTCAGCTCGCTGCAGGACGGGATGAACCTCGTGGCGAAGGAATTCGCCGCGAGCCAGGTGGACGAGCCCGGCGTCCTGCTGCTGTCCCGATTCACCGGCGCATCGGAGGTCATGGACGGGTACCTGGAGGTCAACCCGTACGACCCGGAGGCGTTCGCGCAGCAGATCCGGGACGCGCTCACGCTGCCGCGGGCGGAGCGGACGGCGCGTCTCGAGCGGCTGTTGAAGTCGCAACGCAGCATTTACGATTGGATGGCGGACATCTTCCGGGCCTGGGGCTCGCTCGCGCACGGGGCGCGGAAGGTCGACGCGTCGGCGGTGCAGCGTCCGGCGGACGCCGCGCCGACCACCGGGAAAGGATCATGATCGCGTACCAGTTGATTCAGAAGAAGCGGGACGGCGGAGAGCTCACGCCGGCCGAGATCGAGGAGTTCTTCCGTGCCTACGCGGAGGACCGGCTGCCGGACTACCAGATGGCCGCGTTCCTCATGGCCGTGTTCTTCCGCGGCCTCTCGCACCGGGAACTCGGCGTTCTGGTGGAGGTCATGCTCCACTCGGGCGCGGTCGTCCGCCTCGATGACCTCCCCGGCGCGAAGGTCGACAAGCATTCGACCGGCGGCGTCGGCGACAAGGTCTCGCTCGTGCTGGCGCCGCTCGTGGCGTCGCTGGGCGTGCCGGTGCCGATGATGAGCGGGCGCGGGCTCGGCCACACGGGCGGCACGCTGGACAAGCTCGAATCGATCCCGGGGTTCCGCACCGATCTCTCCCTGAGCGAGTACCGCGCACAGCTCGAGGCGATCGGGTGCGCGATGATCGGCCAGACCGACCAGATCGCGCCGCTGGACCGGAAGCTCTACGCATTGCGCGACGTGACCGGGACGGTGGAATCGATCCCGCTCATCGCATCGAGCATCATGAGCAAGAAGCTGGCGGAAGGGATCGATGCGCTGGTGCTGGACGTGAAGCGCGGGAGCGGCGCGTTCCTGCCGGAACTGGATCGCGCGATCGAGCTGGCGCGAACGATGATCGAGATCGGACGGCTGCACGGACGCGAAGTCGTGGCGCTGGTCACCGCGATGGACAGCCCGCTCGGCCACGCCGTCGGCAACGCGCTGGAGACGGAGGAGGCGATCCATGCGTTGCGGGGCGAGGGGCCGGCGGACCTGCGCGAGGTCACCGTGGCGCTGGCCGGCGAGATGCTGGCGCTGGCCGGCGCGGCGGCGAGCCCCGCCGCGGGGCGCCAGGCGGCCGCCGCGGCGCTGGACGATGGCCGCGCGCTCGCCGTGATGGCGCGCCTGATCGAGGCGCAGGGCGGGAACCCGGCCGTGCTCGAGGACCCGGCGCTCCTGCCTCAGGCGCCGGTCCGGCGGACGTTCGAGGCGCCGGACGCCGGTGTCGTCGCGGAGGTGCACGCCCGGCAGATCGGCCGGGCGGCGGTCGAGCTCGGTGCGGGCAGGGCGCGCCTGGACGACCCCATCCACCCGGGCGTCGGCTTCCACATCACGGCGAAACCGGGGCTGACCGTCGCCCGCGGGGAGCCGATCGCGACCGTGTACGCGCGGACGGAGGCGGAAGCGGCGCGGGGGCTGGCCGCGTTGCGTGCGGCGATCCGGATCTCCGCCGACGCGACGCCCGCGCCGCTGCCGCTGGTCTCCCACCGGATCTCGGCCGAAGGCGTCGAGGAATGGAGTCCCGCCGGTTGAACCCCGTATTCCTCTTCGACACCACCCACCACGCGCTGTGGGCCGAGGAGATCGCCCGGGAGTGCGGCTTCGCGGCCCAGGTCGTGCCCGCGCCCGCGGGGGCGGACGCGAAGTGCGACCTCGCGCTGGAAGCGTTGCCGGAGGACGCCGCGCCGCTCGGCGACGCGCTGCGGGAGGCCGGCGTGGCGTTCCGCCTCTACGCCGAGCGCGCGGGGCCGGGCTGATCCCGACTTCGCGAAAGTCGCGTTCACGTCGCCGAGCGGCGCGAGGACGTCCGTCGGCCGCCTGGCCGGGTGCCGGCCTACCGGCGCCTCAGCGTGTCCAGCGTGATCGGCGTGATCGGGCGCGCACGTGTCGTGTCCGGCCGCGGCACCGTGTCCGGCGCCGGCCGCAGGATCGGGGCGGGTGAACCCGGCAGCGACGGCCGGACGTCGCGGGGCGGGCCGAACCCGCGGATCGGCGCGCCGAACAGGCCGCCGGGGTCCAGCTCGCACGCCTCCGTCGGCTGCGTGCCGGGGAGGAAGTACTCGATGGCGACCCGGGTGCGGTCCATGGGGCACCATTCGGTGGCGAGCTTGCCGGTCTCGCGATCGATCTCGACGGCGCGCAGCCCCTCGGGCATGACCCACGGTTCCGGCACCGGGCGCAGCGGCGGCAACGAGTCCTCGCTCACGTAGACGGAGCGCATGAACCGGCCCCAGACGGGCGCGGCGTGACCGCCGCCGGTCGCGTTGGGCAGGATCGTCGTCGGCAGGTCGAAGCCGAACCACACGGCGGCGAGCAGGTCCGGCGTGAAGCCGACGAACCAGACATCGGTGAAGTCGTTCGTGGTGCCGGTCTTGCCCGCCGCGGGCACCTCGGCCGGCAGGATCGGCGTCTCGCCCCGCCCGCGGACGGCCGAGTAGGCGGTGCCGTGGTCGACCACGTCCCGCAGCATGTCCGTCACGATCGCGGCCGCCAGCGGGTCGAGCACGGTGTCCCGCTCCGCCTCGGTCTGCCAGATCACGTTCCCCTCGGCGTCCTCGACCCGGAGGATGGCGCGCGGCTGCACGCGCACGCCGTGGTTCGCGAACGCCGTGTACGCCTCCGCGATCTGGAGCGGGATGACCGATGCCGCGCCGATGGCCGTGGACGGCACCCGCGGGATCGGCGTCTCGATCCCCATCCGTCGCGCGTACTGGGCGACGGTCTCGATCCCGACCTCCTTGCCGAGCTTGACGGCGACCACGTTGATCGAGCGGCGCAGCGCCTCGCGGAGCGTGACGGGGCCGGCGAAGGTACCGCTGAAGTTGCTCGGCGCCCAGACCGTGTCGCCGATCTCCTCGACGTACGGCGCGTCGAAGATCACGTGCGACGGCGGGATCCGACTCGCGATCGCCGCCGTGTAGACGAACGGCTTGAAGACCGAGCCGGGCTGCCGGCGCGCCTGCGTCGCGCGGTTGAACTTCGAATCGCCGAAGTCGCGCCCGCCGATCATTGCCCTCACCTCACCCGTCTCCGGCTCCATGGCGATGAACATCCCCTGGAGGTACGGCGTCTCGCCGGTCGTCGCGCCGGCGCCCTTCTCCTGCACCTCGTCGTACGTGGGATGGTCGAAGGTCGGCCGGCTCTCGATGTAGCGCCAGCCGGCCTCCATCGCCTCGCGCGCCCGCTTCTGCAGCTCGATGTCGAGCGTCGTGTAGACGCGGTAGCCGCTGCGGTACAGGTCCGCGCCGTAGCGGTCGTCGAGCATGCCGCGGACCCATTCGACGAAGTACGGCGCGAGGTCGCCCGCCTCGTTGGTGTGCGGCTCCTCGGGGAGCGGCGCCTCCTTGTAGCGCTCGGCCTCCGCCCGGCTCAGGAAGCCCTGCTCGGCCATGAGCCCGAGGACGAGGTTCCGGCGCCGCAGCGCACGGTCCGGGTGCTTGAACGGCGAGTAGACCTCCGGCAGGTTGACCACGGCCGCGAGGAGCGCGGCCTCGTGCGGCTCGAGCGCCGTCGCGGGCTTGCCGAACATCCACTGGGAGGCGGACTCGATGCCGTAATGGCCGGTGCCGTAGTTGATCTGGTTGATGTACGCCTCGAGGATCTGCTCCTTCGTGTAGATCTTCTCCAGGTCGAGCGCGACCTTGAGCTCCCGGAGCTTGCGCGCCAGACTCTGGTCGAAGCCCACGGACTGAATGAACATCCAGCGGGCGAGCTGGATCGTGATCGTGCTGCCGCCGCCCGCGATCCCCCCTGTCAGGATCAGGTTCCGCAGCGCGCGCGCGTAGCCCCACACGTCGAAGCCGTTGTGCTCGTAGAAGCGCTTGTCCTCGACGGCGACGAACGCC
The DNA here is from genome assembly GCA_036381255.1 of Longimicrobiales bacterium. GTDB lineage: Bacteria > Gemmatimonadota > Gemmatimonadetes > Longimicrobiales > RSA9 > CALBZE01. The sequence continues at coordinate 33,273 of DASVDG010000112.1, forward strand.
TGGGGCACGTAGGGCGGCAGCGCGTCGAGCGCGACCTGCGTGCGGCGCTCCTGCCCCAGCTCGTCGATGAGCCGGCCATCATGGCTCAGGATCTTCGTCGACTGGGTCGGCTCCCACACGTGGATCTGCGCGATCGACGGGCAGGAGTGGCAGACGTTGCGCCACGTCCCGAGCGCGAGGCCGCCGCCGAGGGCGCACAGCGAGAACAGCACGATCACTCCGGTCGCGGTGGCGCGCGGGTGGTCGCGCAGGGAAGGGAGACGGGCTTTCCACCCGGAGATGTTCGGCATCGGCACGTCCGGCATCCTGGTCGAGGTTCCTGCGTCGCCACACTGCTACACGGGAAACTTGCCACGCGTTTCCCGTCGACGAAAGGGGTCCGCGCGAACTTGACGGTTTTCGTCGCCGCCGAATATATTCGTTGCGTTCCAATCCCCATTTCGAGCCGGCAGCGGGGAGGCCCCGCTTTCCAACCGCCAGATGGCGTCTTTTCTTGATCGATGGAGTTGTATACACGATACTGTGTTCCCGTCGCCGCGGCGCGCCGGCGACGCGCGGCGGCCGCGGGTTCGGCCCGCGAACTCCCTTCAGGCACTTCACCAGGGGCGTGGATGCGCAGGTCGTACGAGCTTCGGAAAGCAGTCGTCACCTTGCTGTTCTGTTCGATCGCCGCGGCGTGCGCCGACGATGCGACCGGGCCGGACGCCGGCGCGGTCGACATCGCCGGCACGGTCGCCCTGGCGAAGACGGGCGAAGGCGTCGCGAACGCGATCGTCGTGCTGATCCGCGACGGCCGCGTGCTCCAGGCGGTGCCGACGGACGCGGGCGGGAGCTTCGCGTTCCGCTCCGTCGAGCCGGATTCGTACACCGTGCGGCTGACCGGGCTGGAGCTGACGGGCGTGAGCCTGAGCCACACGTCGTTCGAGCCTCTGGAGCAGAAGGTCGCGGTCGGCGGCGGCGTGGTCGACGTCGTCTTCTCGGCGTTCGGCCTGATCCCGCCCCGCGTGGTCGGCACCGTCCGGTGCGACGGCCAGGCGGTCGAGGGCGCGGAGCTGCGCGTCATCGGCGGCGAAACGGACACGGTGGTGCGGACGAACGCGCAGGGGCGGTTCAGCGCGCTGGATCTGGGAACCGGCTACCACACCGTCGTGCTCCACGCCGCGTCCGGTGCGTGCCGGTACGACCCGGCGTACCGCGTCGTCCACCTCCGGGCCGGGCAGGCGGCGGACGTCGACTTCGAGGGAGCGAGCGGGGCGGTATGAGCGGCGTGTCGAGACGCGCCGGCCGGCGCATCGTCGCGTTTGCGTGCGTCGCGCCGCTGTTCGCGGCCGCGTGCGCCGATGCGCCGACGGGTTCCGACCCGGCGGACGACTCGCTGCTCGCCCGCGCCCTCGCCGCCGGCCTCGCGCCGATGCCGACCGAGCCCGTCCGACCCGTCGAGAACCCGTACGACTCGGCCCGCGTCGCGCTGGGCCACCTGCTCTTCTTCGATCCGATCCTCTCCGGTCCCCGCGACGTGGCGTGCAGCACGTGCCATCTGCCGCGGTTCGCCTTCGCCGATGGACGGCAGTTCCCGTCGGGCGCGGGCGCGACCGGGCTCGGGCCGAGCCGGACCGACCCGGAGCCGCCGCCACTGCGCCTCATGCCGCGCAACAGCCCGACCGTCTTCAACGTCGGGCTCTTCGGGCGCATGAGCTCCGAGCCGTCCGTCAACGGCGCGATGTTCTGGGGCGGCAACGCGTTCGGCCTCGAAGACCAGGTGCTGAACCCGATCAGCGCGGACAACGAGTTGCGCGGGCTGACCTACGCCAAGGCGGTGGCGCTGGACAGCGTGCTCGCGCGGCTGCGCGCGATCCCCGAGTACGTGGACCGCTTCGCGGACGCGTACCCGGCCGTGGTCGACGTCTACGGCCGCGACCCCGCGATGCTCATCCACCGGACAACGCTGCGCCGCGCGATCGCCGCGTACCTGCGTGAGCTGGTCACGCCGAACGCGCCGATCGACGCGTTCCTGCGCGGCGATGCCGATGCGCTTACGGCGCAACAGAAGGCCGGGCTCGAGCTCTTCATCGGCAAGGCGAACTGCGTGGCGTGCCACCGCGGGCCGAACCTGAGCGACTTCGACTTCCACGTGCTCGGCGTCCTCCAGGAAGGCCTCGGCCGCGACACCACGCCCGAGGACGACCTGGGGTGGGGCGAGCACGGCGGCACGCGCTACGCGTTCCGCACCGCGCCGCTGCGGCAGGTCGCGCTAACGGCGCCGTACTTCCATGCCGGGACCGCCGAGTCGCTCGAGGAAGTCATCCGCTTCAAGAACGTCGCCCGGAGCGAGCACGAGAAGGTGGCGCCCGAGGACCTCGCACCGGAGTTCCGGCCGCTCGGGCTGACGGACGCGGAGATCGCGGACCTCGTCGCGTTCCTCCATGCACTGACGGATACGATCACCATCAAGGAGCCGCTCTTCCTCGCCCCGGCTCGGGTGCCGAGCGGTCTCCCCATCCCGAAGTAGAGGCCAGCGCCATGCGTGGACTCCGATCTCGCTTCGCCTCGATCGGCGCGGCCGGCGTCCTCTGGATCGCCGCCGCCTGCACCGACGCGCCCACGGCCCTCGACGCCGGCACCGCCATGGAGCTCGTCCTGGAAGGCGTGCGCCCGCTCGACCCGCAGGAAGAGGGGACGCTCGCGCTCTGGATCACGACCGCGGCCGGCGACACCATCGCCGCCGGTCGCCTCGACCTCTCCGGCGCCGGGGAGCCGGGCACGGTACGCCTGCCGTTCACGCTGCCGGCGGACGACCCGCTCGGCGTCGTGGTCACGCTCGAGCCGCCCGGCGACGACGACGACCGGCCCTCGGCCTTCCCGCTCCTCGCCGGCGACTTCCACGACGGCGCCGCGACGCTCGGCATCGAGGGCGCACTCACGACCGGCCGCCCCCTCGAGGAGGCGCCCGGCGCACACTCGCTCTTCACCACGAGCAACAACGTCGAAGAGGGCTACCCCTCGGACGAGAACGCCGGCATCTGGCTGTTCTCCCTGATCCCGAGCCGCAACCGCCACGGGACCCGCGAGGTGCACGTCACACCCCTGCGCCCGGGCTGGATCTACGAAGGATGGATCGTCTACCGGTACGGCACGCCCGAGGAGTTCTGGATCTCCTACGGCAAGTACCGCCCCGATGTCCACGGGCTGCTCACGTCGCGCGACAATACGGGCTCCGGCGTCTTCTCCGGCGACGTGGACTACGTGAACGGCGGCGTCGAGGACGTGCCGGGCGAGGAGTGGACCACCGATCGGCTGGGCTACGAGATGCCGGGCGGTTTCGCGCTGCCGCTCGCCGTCGATGCCGTGGACCCGGCCACCGGCGACGCCGTCTGGACGCACGTCATCACGATCGAGCCAGGCTTCGACGAGTTCGAGCCGCTCCTCACCGAACGACCGTTCCTGGTCCGGCCGTACCGCAACCCGATCGGCGCGGGCGGCCCCGGCGTGCCGCGCGTGATCGAGTACGTCGGCCTCGTCCCCTCCGGGCAGGCCCGCCCGGTCCGGTGACGGATAAAGATCGAACTTGACAGCAGGTCGCAGGCGGTATACAGTGTACAATCCCTTCCAACCTATTGCTCATTCTTCGGCCGTGGTCGGGTCGTAAGCAGTTTCGTAGGCGCGGCACCAGAGGATTGCATCCGCTCCGGGCCGGGCCGGGGCGGATTCGTGGGCCGGGATCCGGTCGTCGGGGCGGCGCGTAAGCCCAAGCGCCGCGCGTCGGATTCCGCCACGCGCGGGACGGGTGCCGTTCCGTCCCTCGCGATACTCACCATTCCCTCGGAGGAGGCACACGCGATGAGTCCTCGCCAACCGACTCGCGTCGCGCTCGCCGTACTCCTCGCCGTGGTGTTCGGCGGGGTCGCGGCGCCGGCGCATGCCCAACAGGCGGGGCGCGTACTCGGGGCCGTCACGGCATCCGGTACCGGCGCTCCGCTCGTCGGCGTCCAGGTGTACATCCAGGGTACCGACGTCGGGACCATCACGAACGAGCAGGGGCAGTTCCTGCTGCTGAACGTGCCGGCGGGAACGCACACGCTGCGGGTCGAGCTGATCGGCTACCAGTCGGCGTCGCGGGAGATCACGCTGACGGCGGGTCAGTCGGTGACCGTCGACTTCGCGTTGTCCGAGACGGCGGTCGCGCTCGACGAGATCGTGGTCACCGGCACGGCGGCGGTGGCGCGGCGCAAGGAGATCGGCAACAGCGTCGCGACGGTGTCCGCGGCCGACATCGAAGCCGCGCCGGTCACGAATCCGCAGGACATCCTCGCGGGCCGCGCGGCGGGCGTGACGTTCATGCAGAACAGCGGTCAGCCTGGCGCGGGCGGGACGATCCGGATCCGGGGCACGAACACGGTCTCGCTGGACTCCGAGCCGCTGATCTACGTGGACGGCATCCGCATCTTCAACGAGCCGACGCGCAACGGCTGGGGCGGCCGGACGCTCACCTCGCCGCTCCAGGACATCAACGCCGAGGACATCGCGCGGATCGAGGTGATCAAGGGCGCCGCCGCGACGACGCTCTACGGCACCGAGGCGGCGAACGGCGTCATCAACATCATCACGAAGAAGGGCTTCGCCGGGGCGCCGAGCTGGAGCGCGGAGATCACGACCGGCGTCAACGCCAGCGGCCGCTGGGGCCCGGAGGGCGATCCGACCAACCTGTTCATCAACTGCGGCGCCGTCGAGAACCTCTACGGGATCGACTTCGAGGACGGCAGCAAGGTCATGTTCGAGGACCCGACGTGCCCGGAGGACGGCGACTGGATCGAGAAGGGGGTGATCCAGCAGATGAGCCTCTCCGTGCGTGGCGGCTCCGAGGCCGTCACGTACTTCCTGTCCGGCCATTTCGGGAACAACGAGGGCGTGCTGCCCACGCAGTACTCGAAGGACGGCGGGATGCGCGCGAACGTGACGTTCCGTCCGTTCGACGGCCTGGACGTCGCGGTCAACACCGCATACACGCGGCGCAACAGCCGGTGGGCGGGCGACGGCAACAATTCCGAGGGCTTCCTGCTGAACGTGGGCCGCGGCTGGCGCGGCTACTTGAAGGGCGGGAAGGGCGACGAATGCGATGCGATCGTCGCCGCGGACAAAGTCTGCGTGTCCAACGCCTACGTCTTCGACCAGCGGCTCTACACCCGGTCGGACCACTTCACCACGGGTCTCACGCTGACGTACGCGCCGATCGAGGGGCTGACCAACCGGTTCTCGGTGGGGTGGGACTACCTCGACATGAACAACGAGACGACGCTGCCGTTCGGCTTCCTCGGCCTGGAGGAGGGCTACTTCTGGGACGAGGACACACGGCACACGACGCTCTCGCTCGACTACGCGGGCTCGTACCAGAACACGTTCGGCTCGTCGATCTCGTCCACGTTCTCGTGGGGCGGCCAGATCTTCCGCGACTATCACCGGTGGACGGAGATGGACGTCCAGCGCTTCGCGGGGAGGACGCAGCCGACGTGGGAGACGGGCTCCGAGATCACGTACATCGCGGACGCGCCGTTCTACGAGACGAACGCCGGATTCTTCTTCCAGGAGACGGTCGGGTGGAACGACCGGCTCTTCGTGACGGCGGGGTTGCGCGTGGACGGCAACAGCGCGTTCGGCGAGAGGTTCGGGCTTCAGCCGTACCCGAAGCTGAACATGGCGTACACCATCTCCGAGCACGACTTCTGGCCCGAGTGGTGGGAGACGATGAAGCTGCGCGCGGCGGTCGGCGAGTCCGGCAAGGCGCCGGGCCCGTTCGACAAGATCCGGTCGTGGTCGGCGGTCACGGGCGATGAGGACCAGCCGGGCGTGACCCCGCAGAACATCGGCAACGAAGATCTCGGCCCGGAGCGGATCCGGGAGATCGAGTTCGGCTTCGACGCGAGCCTGTTCGCCGGCCGGCTCGGCATCGAGGCGACGGCGTTCGAGGCGCGGACGTTCGACGCGCTGATCCCGGTGCAGTACCCGCCCTCGGAGGGCTTCCTGGCGGCCCGCATGGAAAACGTGGGCGAGCTGGTCAACCGTGGCGTCGAGTTCTTGCTCACCGCCGGGCTCGTCCGCACGGACAACATCGACTGGCGGATCCGGTCGAACGTGTCGTTCCTGGAGAACGAGGCCGTGGACCTCGGCGGCAAGGAGATCTACACGGGGCTCAACTCCTACGTGAAGGAGGGCTTCCCGATCGGCGCCTACTGGAACGACAAGGTGATGAACCCCGACGCGATCGGCGTGGCGCCGGACGTTCAGGACACGATCATCGGCCCGGTCTATCCGACGCGGCTCGTGGGCGTCGGCACGACGCTCACGCTGATGAACAACCTCACGCTCGATGCGCTGTTCGAGCACCAGGGCGGCCACTACGTGCAAAACTACACGGGGTACCAGAACGCGCGCCGGGGCGTGTGGTACCCGTGCTACGATGCGCAGCAGGAGATGGTCCGGCAGAAGCTCGCCGCGGAGGAGGCGGGCGTGGATTTCGACGGCGTCTACGACGGGCTGTCGGCGCTCACCGTGGCGCGCTGCAACATCGATGGCGACCACGATGAAGGCTTCTGGACCGAGAAGGGCGACTTCATCAAGCTGCGTCACATCTCGCTCTCGTACGAGTTGCCGCCGTCGCTGCTCGGGTTCGCGAACTCGGCGAGCCTCACGCTGTCCGCCCGCAACCTGTTCACGTGGACGGACTACACGGGGACGGACCCGGAGAACCAGGACGTCTCGGACCAGTTCGGGACGCTGGGCAACGCGGGTGACCTCGGGCGGCGGGATTACTACCAGATCCCGGCGATGCGGACGTTCACCGCGTCGCTCCGGTTCAGCTTCTGAGCGAGGAGATTCGACGATGAATCGATATGGGACCCGGTTTCGCGCCGGCGCGCTGGCGGCGATTCTCCCGCTGGCCGCGTGCAGCGACTTCTTCGACGTGCAGAGTCCCGGGACGATCCCGGACGAGAACCTGAACAGTCGCGACGCGGTCGAGTCGCTCGTCGTCGGCATGTCGTACGACATGGCGTCGGCGATGGATGGCTCGCTCGAGTTCCTGAGCCTCGCGTCCGGCGACCTGTGGGACTCCGGGAGCTACGGCTACGGCGAATGGGCCCGCGGGATCTGGGACGAGGACGACATCAACGGCGAGTGGGCGACGATGCACCAGGCCCGCTGGGTCGCCGAGGACGGGATCCGGCGGATCCAGGCGGACCCGACGATCATGTCGGAGGAGGAATTCTACTCGAGCCCGCTCATCGCACGGGCGCACGTGTTCGCGGGGATCGCGAACCGTCAGCTCGGCGAGAACATGTGCGTGGCCGTGATCGACGGCGGCCCGGCGCAGGACCGCTCGGTCCACTTCTCGCGCGCGGAATCGTATTTCGACACCGCGATCCAGATCGCGACGGCGGCCGGGGACGACGAGCTGCTGTACGCCGCCTACGGCGGCCGCGCCTCGGTCCGCGCCTGGCAGGGCGACTGGGCCGGCGCGGTGGCCGACGCCTCCATGGTGCCGGACGACTTCGTGTACTACGCGTTCGTCGAGCAGCCGTACACGGACAACAACGTGGCGTACGAGACGCACGTCCGGTACGAGTACACCGTGTACAACACGGAGTTCGCGAGCCACTACGGCGATCCGCGGATTCCGTGGGACACGCTGTACACGGACGACGGGGAGATCCAGACGGGCGCCAACGGCGCGACGCCGGTCTTCCAGCAGAACAAGTACCCGTCGCAGAACTCGGACATCCCGCTGGTGAAGGGGACCGAGATGCTGGTCCTGCGGGCGGAGGCCGAGCTGCGCAACGGGGCTTCGGGGATCCCCGCCGCGACGGCGTTGCTCAACCGGGCGCGCGCCGTCTACGGGATGGCGGAGCTGGCGGAGCCGGCCACGCTCGAGGAGGCGTGGGACATCCTGCACTACGAGCGGAGCGCCACGGTCTGGCTGGAGGGCCGCCGGCTGTGGGACCTGAGCCGGTGGTTCGCCGCGGGGCCGGGCGATCCATCGTACCATCCGTTCCTCGAGGGTCGGGCGACGTGCATCCCGATCAGCAAGGAGGAGCGGGACGCGAACGAGAACTTCTAGTCCCGCGGCGTTCGCGCCGCGAGACCGAACCCTCGCACGCGGGGGCGGCGCGGCCGCCCCCGCGTTTGCCGTGGAGGAAGAGGAGCCGATGAGTCGAGCCGTACGAATGGTTGCGCCGTGGCTGGTCGTCGCGCTCGCCGGTTGCTACTCGTACGTGCCGGTGCGGGCGTCGGAGCTGGCGCCCGGGACGCCGGTGCGCGTCTGGATCAGCGCCGAACACGCCGAGCGGCTGGCGCCGATCCTGGGCCGTCGGGACCGGGAGTTGACGGGCACGCTCGCGGGTCGGGGCGGGGATGGCGCGTTGACGCTCTCCGTGCCCGTGGCGGTGAGCCACGCCGGGCTGTCGCGCCAGTGGTTCCGGCAGCGCATCGAGATCCCGCCGCCGGCGCTGGTCGACGTCGAAGTGCGCCGTCTCGACCGGTGGAAGACGGGCGGGGTGGTCGCCGCGGCGCTGGCCGCGGTGGGGTACCTCGTCGTCGAAGCGTTTTCGGGCCACACCGAGACCGATCCCGGCGAGAGCCCGAAGGGCGGCGTGGACCGGGTCGTGGTGCCGCTCCGCCGGTAGCGGCGACCCGGCAGGCCGCGCGGTGCGCGCCGGATACGGGCCGCGCGTCGCTCGCCGCGCCGCAATGCGCGATCGGCGCCGCGACACGGGCCGCGCGGTTCGCGCGAGAAAACGGGGGCGGGGTCCCGCGGTGTGTGCCGCGGGACCCCGCCCCCGTTTCTCGCCGCCCCGATGCGGCTTGGCCGGCTACGGCCGCCGGACGTCCGCCAGGGCGCCGACCTCTTCCTCGAACTGCCGCTCGAGCTCCGCGAGCCGCTGGCGGTGCGTCTCCGTCGGCGGGTGCATGCTCCCTTGCCGAACGCCGCTGCCGTTGAACGCGGCGGCGAGGCGGTAGACCTCGCGGCGGAGGCGGTTCAGCCGCTGTGCCAGCGATGTGGCCTCCTCGTGGCGGCGCTGTAGATCCGGGCTCGCCTTGGCGTCGTCGCGTTCCAGCGCCTGCCCCAGCTCGCGGCGGAGCCGCGAGGCCTGCTGCGCGGCGTCCCACGTCCGGCGCTGGAGGTCGAGCACGTCGAGGAGGAACGCTTCGCGCTCGCGGTGCTGCGCCAGCGTGATGTGCGGCAGGCGCGGGTCGGCGCGCACCTCGACGGTGCGGGAGACGCGGGCGTCGCCGGCTTCGAGCGTGACGGTGTAGCTGCCGGGTGAGACGAACGGCCCGCGTGGCGTGAGCGGGTGCGGCGGCACGGGGAGCGCCGCGCCCGCCGCGTCGTCATCGTCGTCGATCGGCGGCGGCTCGTGGCGCAGGTCCCAGACGACGCGGTGGATCACGCCGGCCGAGCCCGGTGCGTCGAGCCGGCGCACGACCCGGCCATCGGCGGCGGTGATCGTGAGTGTCGCGTCGGCCGCGGTCCGGGCCAGGTGATAGCTGATGATCGCGCCGTGCGGCGGGTTCTCGCCCGCGTACGCGGCCTGGCCCCGGTACGAGGTGTCCTTCCAGTAGTGGAACGCCGTGGCCGACCGGATCGAGAAGAGGTGGGCCGGCGCGGCCGCGACCTGCGGCGACCATTCGACGAGCGGCGTCACGTCGTCGAGGATCCAGATGCTGCGCCCGTGCGTCGCGACGACGAGGTCGTTCGTGCGCGGGTGGATCGCGAGGTCGTCGTAGAGCGTGGTCGGCAGGTTCGCGCCGAGCCGCGCCCAGCTCGCGCCGGCATCGGTCGAGACGAACAGGTGGTGCTCGGTGCCGGCGAAGAGCAGGTCCGGGTTCGCCGGGTGCTCGACCACGACGTTGACCGGGCCGAGCTCGGGGAGCCCGTCGGCGGCGGGGCGCCAGGAGCGGCCGAAGTCGTCGGTCCGGAAGAGGTACGGGCGGAAGTCGCCGCGGCGGTGGGCATCGAACGCCGCGTAGGCCCGCCCCGGCGCGGCGGCCGAGGCGACGACGCGGCTGACGTAGGCTCCGTCCGGGATGCCGGGCACGTTGCCCGAGACCTCGGTCCAGCTCTCGCCGCCGTCGCGTGAGACCTGAAGGTTGCCGTCGTCGACGCCGACCCACAGGACCTGCGGGTCGAGCGGCGACTCGGCGATGGTCACGATCTCGCCGAAGCCGCTCGTGCCGTCGTTCCTGGAGAGGCGGATGTCGCGGCCGGCGACGCCCATGATGCGCAGCGTGTCCCGGTCAATGCCGCGGCTGAGGTCCTCCGTGCGCTCCCAGCTCACGCCGTAGTCGCGCGAGATGAAGAGGCGGTTGCCGCCGAAGTAGACGGTGCCGGGCGCGTGCCGCGAGGCCAGGATCGGCGTGACCCAGTCGAAGCGGTACGCCTCGCCCGCCGCCTCGTGCGGCCGGATCTCCAGCAGGTCGCCGGTCTCGGCGTCCAGGCGCGTCAGCCTGCCGTTGTTGGGGGTCGTGTAGACGTACCGGTGGCCCGCACGGTCCGGCTGCTGGTACATCCCGTCGCCGAAGCCGATCTGGCGCCAGTCGTCGTTGATGATGCCGATCCAGTGACGGGTCGCGCTGGGCCCCATCCACGAGTGGTTGTCCTGCATCCCCCCGTAGATGAAGTACGGTTCGCGGTCGTCGACGCCGATGGCGTAGAACTGGCCGATCGGCAGGTTCACGTGCTTCGTGAACGTCTCGCCGCGGTCCCAGGTCTCGTGCAGCCCGCCATCGCCGGCGAGGTAGAAGTGGTCGGGGTCCTCGGGGTCGATCCACAAGGTGTGGAAGTCGCTGTGCACGCCGACGTCGTACGTCGGCTGGTACGGCAACTGCTCGAACGTGCTGCCGCCGTCCTCGCTCTTGTAGACGTCCGTCCCGAGGATGTACACCCGCCGGTCGGTCGTCGGGTCGATGAAGATGTGGCTGTAGTACATCGGCCGCGGGTTCAGGTCGTTGACCTTGCTCCAGCTCTCGCCGCCGTCCTCGCTGCGGTACGTGCCGCCTTCCTCGGCGTGCTCGATGAGCGCCATGAGCACGCCCGGGTCGGTGCGCGAGATCGCGAGGCCGATGCGCCCCTTGTCGCCGGCGGGGATGCCGTTCGTCAGCTCGCGCCAGGACTCGCCGCCGTCCGTCGTCTTGTAGATGCCGCTCCCCGGGCCGCCGCCGTTGAAGCCCCAGGCGCGGCGCTGCCGCTGGTACGCCGCCGCGTAGAGCGTGTTCGGGTCGGAGGGGTCCATGACCAGGTCGACGATGCCGGTCAGCGTGTCGACGAACAGGACCTTCTCCCAGGATTCGCCGCCGTCCGTCGTCCGGTAGACGCCGCGCGCGTCGCTCGGTTTCCACAGGTTCCCGAGCGCGGCGACGTAGGCGATGTCGGGGTCTTCCGGGTGTACGATCACCCGCCCGATGTGACGGGTCTCCTCGAGCCCCAGGTGCGTCCACGTCTCGCCGCCATCGGTCGAGCGGTAGACGCCGTTGCCGTACGACGTGCTCTGCCGGTTGTTCTGCTCGCCCGTGCCCGCCCAGACGATGTCGGGGTCCGACGGCGCGATCGCCAGGTCGCCGAACGTGCTGACGGCCTGGTCGTCGAAGAGCGGCGTCCAGGTCGTGCCGTTGTTCACGGTCTTCCAGATGCCGCCGGATGCCGTGGCGACGTAGACGGTGCCGCGGTCGCCGGGGAGCGACTCGACGTCGTGGATCCGGCCGCCGGCGACGGCGGGCCCGATCGAGCGGAACCGCAGTTCGGCGAAGCGCTCCGGTACCGCCGTCGTCTGCGCCCGCAGGGCGCCAGGGAGGAGCGTCGCCGCGAGGAGGAGGGCGATAGTGCGCACGGATGGCCTCCGTTCGGGATGTGGGCTGGGTGCCGTGGACTGGGGGAATGGGGGG
>DASVDG010000113.1:0-2291 GCA_036381255.1 Longimicrobiales bacterium
CAGCCGGGCATCGGCGTCGCGCAGCTTGCGGATGATCTGCTCGGGCGTGTGTCGCTTTCGCTTCATTCAGAGCCCTCCTGCCCTCTCGGGCGGTGATGGACTCCCATAATACCTGGATCAGACCACGGGGGTCAGGTCACCGGCACCCCCGTGGGTTGACCGCGCATGGGGCACCGGCGCGCACCGCATCCGTGTCGTTGTCACGCCAAGTCCGCCCACCGGCGTGGCAATGATCCGCTCACGGGATCCGACGACCAGCAATGCGCGATGGCCTATCGCACGGTCGCGATTGCCGTCGGCCTGGCGGTCGAACCGTTCGCATCGCGTTCGGCTGGGGTCGATTGCGAGAGTGAGCGTCGGACATTGCGGACGCGCCCTGGCCCCCTCAGTCCCGGCGACAGCCGCGCCGGCATGGCAGGATGCCGTTGTGGGGAACCGAGATGCGAGCCCTGGTGGCCCGATCGCGAGCGCATCCGCCGGGCGACGTCATGGCGGGCGGTCGTGACTGGATTTCACAACTGGCCGGGGGGCGACCCGGAGAATATCGATCGCTGACGTGCCGTGCTCGCCCCGCCGTTCCCAAGATAGCCCAGCACGAGCGGCAGTTCAACGACAGAATCGCGCGAAGGTCCGAGTCGGATTTCGGATTTTGCGCTACCGTCCAAAGATCGGCTGATCGGCCGGCTGGTCGCGGGATCGGGTGTTCTGCCCGGACGTCCATGCCTACGATTCCGGTTTCGGTGCCGGCAGGTCGAGTGGGCTCCGAACGTTCTCGATCCCACGCCGGCTCACGTGGGTGTAGATCTGCGTCGTGCGTGTGCTGGTGTGCCCGAGCAGTTCCTGGATGTACCGGACGTCGACACCGGACTCGAGCAGATGGGTGGCGAAGCTGTGTCGGAGTGTGTGAACGGTGATCGGCCGCTGGGTTCCCGCGGCGATCTTCGCCCGAGCGACGATCTTCTGAACCGCCCTGCTCGAGATGTGGCGGTCGGGCCTGTGGTCGGGAAAGAGCCATTCGTCGCCATCGGCGTGTGCACGGTAGGCGCGCAGCGCGGCGAGGGCCCGGTTCGAAAGCAGCGTGTAGCGGTCCTTGCGCCCCTTGCCGCCGCGCACGAAGAGGAGTCCGCGTTCCGGATCGAGATCGCCGGCGAGCGCCTGCCGCGCACGCCGCCCGCGCGTCTGAGGCGACCGCTCGGCGGGCCGTCGCCGGTTCAGCCCGCCGCGACTCCGGCGGGATCCGAGACCTGCCGCCGGGCGCGATCCCAGCGGTCCCGGGCGCCGCCGTCCTGGAGCGCGGCCCACACGCGTGGCGGCGAGAACGGCAGGCGGTCCATGCGGACGCCGACGGCGTCGTAGATGGCGTTGGCGATCGCCGGGATCGACGGGTGAAGCGGGCCCTCGCCCGCCTCCTTCGCGCCGTAGGGGCCTTCGGGGTCGATGCTCTCGACGATGAGGGAGACCAGCTCGGGGGTGTCGAGCGAGGTGGGGATGCGGTAGTCGAGGAGCGATGGAGCGTTGTGCAGGCCGGCGCGGCCCTGGTCGTCGCCTTTGAAGACCTGCTCCTCCATCAGCGCTTCGGCGAACCCCATGTACGCGGAGCCCTCGATCTGGCCCTCGACGAGCGTGGGGTTCAGCGCGCGGCCGCAGTCGTGGGCGACCCAGAGGGTCTTCACGTCCACGATGCCGGTCTCCGGGTCGACCTCGACCTCGGCGACGTGCGCGGTGAAGCTGTAGGCGGGCGAGGCGCCGATGGTGCCGCCGCGGTAGGCGCCGTGCACGTCCTTCGGCGTGTCGTACCAGCCCGTGGCGCCGAGCGTGCCGAACTTCGCCTCCGCGAGGTTGAACGCCTCGGAGATCGGCATGCGGCGAGTCGGGTCGGAAACGTCGAATGCCCAGCCGCGGGCCAGTTGGATCCGCGACGGCGGCGGGCAGGCGCCGGCCGGGCGCGTAGCGACCGATCCCGCAAAGCCCGACCCCGCAGCGCCCGAGCTCGCCCCGGTCGGACCCCCGCCGGCCGAAGCTGCGCCCTCCAAGGCCGCGCCGTCCTGCGCCGCCCACGCCTCGGCGACCGCCTTCACGACCTGCTCCCGGAGCTGCCTCGCGGCCTGGTAACACGCGTTACCCACCATGAACGTCTCGCGAGACGAGTAGGCGCCGAGGTCGACGGGGACGAGGTCGGTGTCGGCGGCGACGGTGCGCACGTAGTCGAGCGGGACGCCGAGCTCCTCGGCGACGATCTGGGCGACGACGCTGTCGGAGCCCTGCCCGATCTCCGAGGCGCCGGTGAAGAC
>DASVDG010000114.1:0-133290 GCA_036381255.1 Longimicrobiales bacterium
GTTCTTCGCCGCCCAGCGCGCGGCGTACGCCGCCGAGCGGTCCACCTTCGACGGGTCCTTGCCGCTGAACGCGCCGCCGCCGTGGCGCGCCGCGCCGCCGTACGTGTCCACGATGATCTTGCGGCCGGTCAGCCCCGTGTCGCCGTGCGGCCCGCCGACGACGAACCGCCCGGTCGGGTTGATGTGGAAGACGCAGCGGTCGGGGTCGAACAGCTCGGGCGGCAGTACGGGCGAGACGACGTGGGCGAGGATCGCATCGCGCACGTCGTCGAGCGCGACGTCCGGCGCGTGCTGCGCGCTCACGACGACCGTGTGCACGCGAACGGGCGTGTCGCCGTCGTACTCGACCGTGACCTGGGCCTTCCCGTCCGGTCGAAGCCACGGCAGCCGGCCGTCCTTGCGGACCTCGGCCAGCCGCCGCGTGATCCGGTGCGCGAGCAGGATCGGCGCCGGCATGAGCTCCGGCGTCTCGTCCGTCGCGTAGCCGAACATCATCCCCTGGTCGCCGGCGCCGCCCACGTCGACGCCTGCCGCGATGTCCGGCGACTGCCGGTCGAGCGTGGTCACGACCGCGCACGTCTCGCCGTCGATCCCGTAATCGGCGTCCGTGTAGCCGATCGAGCGGATCGTCCCCCGCACCAGCGGTGGCAGGTCGATCCGCGCATCCGTCGTGATCTCGCCCGCGACCAGCGCGAGTCCGGTCGTGACCAGCACTTCGCACGCGACGCGCCCGTCGGGGTCCCGCTCGAGCACGGCATCGAGCACGGCATCGCTGAGCTGGTCCGCGATCTTGTCGGGGTGGCCTTCCGTGACGGATTCCGAGGTGTACAGTCGGGTGCTCAACGCAGGCTCCTTCCCCGCCGCCGCGCGCGCCACGCCGGCCGGCGCCTCACTGCTCGTTCGACGGATTCCACCGCTCGGAGAACTGCGAAAGGTCCAGCCAGCGCTCGACCCGGCGCCGGAGGATCTCGGCGACCTCCGTGGCGGTTTCGGCGTCGAGCGCCTCGCCGACGGCTTCGCGCGCGTCGCTCGCCGGCACGCTGCGGATCACCTTCTTGATCTCCGGCAGCGAGGCCGGCCCCACGCTGAGCGCCGTGATCCCCAGCCCGGTGAGGAGGAACACGCCGAGCGGATTCGACGCGAGCTCGCCGCACACGCTCGCCTCGATCCCGGCGGCGCGGCCGGCCTCCACCACGCGCTTCAGCATCTTCAGCACCGCCGGGTGGAACGGGTTGTAGCGCGGCGCGAGCCGCGCGTTCCCCCGGTCCACGGCCAGCGTGTACTGCACGAGGTCGTTCGTCCCGATCGAGAAGAAGTCGGCGTAACGCGTCAACTCGACCGCGGTCAGCGCGGCCGCCGGCGTTTCGATCATGATCCCGACCTTGTAGCCGGGGTTGAACGGGATGCCTTCGCG
The DNA here is from genome assembly GCA_036381255.1 of Longimicrobiales bacterium. Classification (GTDB taxonomy): domain Bacteria; phylum Gemmatimonadota; class Gemmatimonadetes; order Longimicrobiales; family RSA9; genus CALBZE01. The sequence goes on from DASVDG010000114.1 coordinate 1,415, forward strand.
CCGGAGCCGCTCCTCCTCCTCCTCGAGGAGCTCCCGCGTGCGACGAACCTCGTCGATCTCGTTGATCAGCGGCAGCATGATGCGGACGTCGCCGTGCGCGGTCGAGCGCAGCAGCGCCCGGAGCTGCGTCCGGAACAGGTCCGGCATGTCGAGGCACACGCGAATCGCGCGCCAGCCCAGGAACGGGTTCTCCTCCGGCGGCATGTTCAGGAAGAGCGGGAACTTGTCGCCGCCCAGGTCGTACGTCCGGATGTAGACCGCGTGCTCCGGGAACGACGCCGCCACGTGCCGGTACGCCTGGAACTGCTCCTCCTCGCCCGGCACGGCACTCCGCCCGACGACCAGGAACTCCGTCCGGAACAGCCCGATCCCCTGCGCCCCGTGAGAACGCGCGACCTGCGCCTCGCCCGGCAGGTCGATGTTCGCCCGCAGCAGCAACGGCTGGTAGTCCGGCGTCACCGGTTCAAGGTGCGCGAGCAGCACCAGCTCCTGCTCCCACTCCCGCACCCGGATGTCACGCTCGCGGTAGAGGTGCTTCTCCCGCTCCGTCGGCTCCGCGATCACGCGGCCGGCCCGGCCGTCCAGGATCAGCTCGTCCCCGCTCCGCACCACCTGCGAGAGGTCGCCGAGGCTGACGACGGCCGGCAGTCCCAGGGCGCGGGCGAGGATCGCCGCGTGCGCCGTGCGCGTCCCCGCATCCGTCGCGATCCCCAGGATCGCCTCGCGGTCGAGCTGTACGGTGATGCTCGGCGTCAGGTCGCGCGCGACCAGGATGACCTTGCCGTCCAGGTGCCCCAGCGAATGGTCCGGCTCTTCGATCCCAAGCAGCCGGCGGATCACCCGGATCTCGACGTCCAGCAGGTCGTTCAGCCGGTCCATTACCATGGGGTGCCCGGTCCGCCGCCACTGGGATTGGAACTCCAGCATGCGGAGCTCGAACGCGCGCGCGGCCGAGAGGTTGTTCTCGCGGATGTACTCGGTCGTCCCGTCGATCAGCTCGGCATCGTCGAGCATGAGCAGCTGGGGATCGAAGATGTGCGCCTCGACCTCGCCGAGCCGCGTCTCGGTCTGCTCGCGGATCTCGCGGATCCGCGACTTCGCCCACTCCCGCGCCTCATGGAACCGCTCGACCTCCCGTTCGATGTCCTCCGGCTTCACGGTGCCGTGCGGCACCCGCGGCACTTCCCACCGCAGAACATGCGCCGGGCCGATCACGATCCCCGGCGCCGCCGGGATTCCGTCGCGGATCAACGTCAACGTCCGTCACTCCTCTCCGAAGCCCTTCGCGACGAGCTCCACCAGCTCCTCCAGCGCGGATTCCGCATCCTCGCCGCTCGCCCGGATCGTGATCTCGCTGCCACACTCGGCGGCGAGCATCATGACCCCCATGATGCTCTTTCCGTTGACCTCCGTCTCCTCTTTGCGGACCCAGACGTCCGCACGGAAGCGGTTCGCCAGCTTGACGAATTCCGCCGCCGGACGCGCGTGCAGCCCGTACTTGTTCTGGATTCGCACCGTTCGTTCGTGTTCCACGAATGCCGAGCTCATGGCAAGAGCCTCATCAGGAGTCCGAAAAGAGCGTAGCCCAGGAGCGCCAGGACGACCGGCCTCCGGACCCGCGCGCCGAAGCGCGCGCCGATCAGAACCGCCACCGCGGCCGCCGCGACCCAGGGGATCGGCAGCGCCGCGCCGGCCGGGAGCCCCGCCGCCGCCAGCGGTCGCCCGGCGACCGCGAGCGGCGCGACCAGTCCGACCAGGAACGCGCCGACGACCGGCAGCGCCCGCTGTACGTTCGCGATCCCGGAGCGTCGCATGTGCTCGCCGACGCGCTTCCCCTCCCGCAACCCGAGCCGGTAGCTCCAGATGCGCAGGACGAGGTGCCCCGCGTTGTAGATCCCCAGAAACGCGGCGACGGCCATCCACCACGCGGCACCGGCCATCAGCAGCGCCAGGGCGAAGAGCAGGCACACGGGGCGCCAGCCGGCCCAGACCAGGCGGTCGCCGATCGTGCCGAGCGAGCCGCGTACGGCCGTCTTGAACCGCTCGATCACCCGCTCGTCCTCGCCCTCCGCCTCGAGGCGCGCCACCGCGCCGAGCGCCATCGGCGCCAGATACGGGTGACTGTTGAACAACCGCGCGTGACGCCCGACGGCGTCGTCGAGGCGGGCCGGATCATCCCGGTAGAGGGCGCGCAGCACCGGGAGCAGCGCGAAGGCGTAGCCGTGGCCGAGGAGCGTGCGGTAGTTCCACGACGACTGGATCGAGAACGAGCGCAGGAACACCGCCGCGCGCGCACGCCGTCCGGGCCGGCTCACCCGATCAGCAGCAGCGTCAGCCCGCATATCGCGCCGAGCATGAGGGCGAGCCGGCGGCCGCTCCACCCGCCGAAGAGCGAGAGCGCCGCCCCGGCCATCGCGGCGCTCGCCACGCCGAGCACGCCGACCGCCGCGTCGCCGCCGAGGTCCCAGGCGCCGCCCACCGAGACGAGCAGCCCGAGCGCGAGCGCGGCGCCGACGACCGTCACCGCCGCACCGCGTACGAAGTCCAGCGCGAGCGCGGTCCGGTGCAGGCGCTCCAACCGGGTGCCCGTCAGCGGGCGGCGCTCGCCGGCGTCCGCGACGAGCCGCTCGTTCACCCGGCGCAGCGCGTTCACGGACGCACCGCCGACCCGCTCCCACAACAGTGCGAAGACGACGGCCAGCAGCAGGAGTTCCGGACGCTGCGCCCCGCCGGCGGCCGAGGCGTACCCCGCCGTCGCGGCCACGGCCGCCGTCCCCGGCTCCGGATACCGCGCCGCGCCGATCGGCAGGATCACAAGCGCGAAGATCTCGAGCAGCACGCCGACGGCCACGCCCTCCATCGGGCGGCCGAGGAGCAGCCCCGCGATCGGCGCGGCGACGATCGGCCGCGAGATCATCGCCTGCGGGAACGACGTCGCATCCACGCCGACCGCTCCCCCCCAGAGCGCCACGATCAGCCAGCTCACCGCTGCTGCCGCTCCCGCTGGAGGAGCTCCGCGAGTCCGACCCGGCGCGAGCCCGGCAGGTCCCGCGCACTGACCTCGGCGCCCTCCGCCTCCAGCGCCTCCAGGTCGCGCTCCTCATCCTCGCGGAGGTAAACGTACGGCAGCACCGCACGACGGCCGGGCGCGTGGTGGATCCCGCCGATGTTCACCTGCTCGCCGCGGAGCAGGCCGCCGCCCGCGAGCTCGACCATCGTGCGGACGTCCCGCGTCAGGATGATGACCCGCCGCTCGCCGCTCCGCCACGCGTCCAGGTGCCGGCGCGCGCCCGCCACGTCGTCGAACCGCGCCTCGACCTCCGGCGGCAGGCCGAGGCCGTACAGCTCCTGCTCCCACTCCGAGTGGGCCAGCTCGTCATCGACCACGACGATCAGGTCGGGGTTGAGCCGGGTGCCCCAACCCACCACGACCTGCCCGTGGATCAGCCGCTCATCCACCCGATACAGTACGACGGGCATGGTCTCCGAACTCCGCGGGTACGCAGACGATCCCGGCCCGACCCTTCTCCAGGAGCCGTCGGGCCAGGTCCGGCACCGGGAGGTGCCGATGCATCACGAAATCCAGCAGCAGCGGCAGGTTGACGCCGCTGATCACCAGCAGGTCCGGACGCCCCGTGCAGAGCCGCCGCGCCGCAAAGCTGCAGCTCCCGCTCGGCAGGTCCGTGAACAGGACGACGGGGCCCGCCCCCAACCGGCTCTCGATCTCCTGTGACAGCCGCTCCGGCGAGAGCCCCCGGTTGCTCAACGGCACGAGCACGTTCTCGCCGATGTCGCAGATGCGACGGACCGCGTCGACCAGCCCCTCCGCCAGCGCACCGTGGCCCAGGACGATGCCGCGCGCCGGCGCCTGCTCACTCATAGTCCTCCTCCAGGTAATCCCGCACCGGCCGCATCGCCTCCTGGAGCCGCTGGTTGAAGAGCGCCGCGGTGTTGACCCCCGCGTACTTCAGCAGGTGGTTCATCGCGACGACCTCGGAGATCACGGTGATGTTCTTCCCCGGGTTCAGCGGAATCGTGACCTTCGGGATGGCTACGCCCAGGATCTCCATCTCGTTCCCTTCGAGCCCCGTCCGGTCGTAGACCCCGGTCTCGCTCCAGTCCTCGAGCTGCACCACGACCTCGATCCGCTTCTGCTGCCGGATCGCGCGGATCCCGAACAGCGCCGGGATGTCGATGATCCCGACGCCGCGGATCTCCATGTGATGCCGCTGGAGCTCGTGGCCCCGGCCGATCAGCACGTCGTTCCCACGCCGCGTCACCTCGACCACGTCGTCCGCGACCAGCCGATGGCCCCGTTCGACGAGGTCCAGCACGCACTCGCTCTTGCCGATCCCGCTGCGCCCCATGAAGAGCAGGCCGACGCCGTACACGTCGGCCAGCGAGCCGTGCATCGTCGTCCGCGGCGCGAACTCGCCCTCCAGGTACGGCTGGATCCGCCGGTAGAACGCGCCCGTCTTGAGCTGCGTCCGGATCAGCGGCAGCTTCCGCTCGTTCGCGACCGTCACGGCGAGCTCCGGCACCTCCAACCCTTTGGTCACGAACACCGCGGGCATGTCGAGCGCGAAGAACCGCTCCAGCACCCCGCGCAGCTCCTCCGGCGGCAGCCCGCGCAGGTAGCTGACCTCCGTCTCGCCCAGCACCTGGATCCGCCCGCCCGCGAATCGCTCCGTGAACCCCGCGAGCACGAGGCCCGGGCTCGACACGTCCGCCGCCTGGATCGGGCGGTCCAACCCCACCTCGTCCGTGAGCAGCTCGAGTTGTAGCGACTGCCCCTTCGTCCTCAGGAGCTCTTCGACCGTAAGCGTCCGCACGTGATCAACTTCCTCCGACCGCGGCCCCCCGCGCCGACGGCCTCGCACCGTTGCGCCCACGCCGGCGATCGCGCCGCTCCGTCAACTGGCGGCGCAGTCGCCCCACGACGCCGTCCAGCGCGATCCTGAACCCGTCGCCGCGCGCCCGGGCGACGACCGGGCGCGCTCCGGCCACGACCAGCCGCCCATCCACCTGGTGTACCCCGTGATCCACGCGGAGGTCGAGCTCCACACCGAGCAGCTCCGGCTCGAAACGCGCGAGCCATCTCACCCGCTCCTCCGCCCGCTCGCGGACCCACGCCGAAGGATTGCAGTGTCGTGAGCTGATCGTGACGTACATGCCCGCCTCCCGGGTCGAGGTTCACGCCATCCCCTCCGCTCCCCGCCCGCCCCGCCGCCACGCATCGAGCACCCGCTCCAGGTGCCGTTCCGTCGCTTCGGCCGCCCGATCCCAGCTGAACCGCTCCGCGAACGCCCGCGCCCCGCGCCCGAGCCGGTCCCGCAGCGCGCCGCTCGACAGCACCCGGTCCAGCGCATCCGCCAGCGCCGCCACATCGCCGTGCGGGACGAGGAACCCGGTCTCGCCATCCACGACCGAGTCCCGCAGACCGGGCGAATCGCTCGCGACCGTCGGCGTGCCGCACGCCGCCGCCTCCAGGTTCGTGATCCCCCACCCTTCCTTCGGCGACGTCAGCACGTGCACCCACGCCTCCCGGAACAGCCGCCGCTTCTCCTCCTCCGTCACGAAGCCGACGAGCTCGACGATGTCCTCGAGCTGCAACTCCGCCACCAGCCGTCGCAGCGCCGGCTCGTGGTCCCCACGCCCCGCGATGATGAGCCGCGCATCCCGCCCACGGCCGCGCAGCAGCGCCAGCGCCCGCAGGATCAGGTCGACCCGCTTGTACCGCTTGAGGCGACCGAGATACAGGAGCGTCGGACGGGCGAAGCGCGGCTCGCCCGTCGGGCGGTAGGCGTCGAGGTCCACGCCGTTCGGGATCACGACGATCCGGTCCCGCGCGAACCCGCGCCGCTCCAGGTCCGCCGCCGTGCTCGGCGACACCGCCTCGACCGGGACGTCCCGGTACACCCGCGCGAGCGGCCGTTCGAGAAGCCACGTCGCCAGCGCCAGCGGCAGCGACGCCTCTTCGAACGCCGTCCGGCCGAAGAGATGGTGCACCAGCAGCACCAGCGGGAAGCGGCCCCAGTACGGCGTGAACAGCGGGACCTTGTTCAGGTCCTCCACGACGATGTCGAAATTCCGGCCCGCGAGCGCCGCGCGATAGTAGCGCCGCGCCGACAGCGCGAACGTGTATCGCCCGCCGACCCGGTGCACCTCGATGCCGTCGACGCGCTCCCGCGCCGCGGCGCCCGGCCACCCCGAGGCGAGGAGCGTCACCTCGTGGCCCCGCGCCGCGAGCCGGCCGAACACCTCGTGCAGGTGCGTCTCCGCGCCGCCGGCCTGCGGGTTGAGGCCGTCCTGCCAGTTCACGACCAGGAGCTTCAGCGCTTCACTCCCCGGCTCGCCGCGCCGGCGATCGACCCTCGATCCGGCGCAGCAGCGCGTCCAGCACTCCGTTCACGAAGCGCGGGCTGTCCGCCGTGCCGTACTTCTCCGCCAGCACGATCGCCTCCTGGATCGAGACCCGCGGCGGCACGTCCTCGACGTAGAGCATCTCCGCCGCCGCGAGCCGCAGGATGTTGCGATCGATCACCGACAGCCGTTCGAGCCGCCAGTTCGTCAGCGCCTCCTCGACCGTGCGGTCGATCTCAGCCACGTGAGCATCGACGGCGTGGACCAGCTTCGCGAGAAACATCCGACTGTCCCGCGCGATGTGCCGCTCACGCTCGAATTCCGCGAGGACGGCGTCCAGCGAGCTTCCGCGCCCGCGCGACTCCCATGCGTAAAGGATCTGGAGCGCCCACCCGCGGGCGCGACTCCGTTCCCGCACGTTATGCTTCCATCTGGCGGTAGAGGTCGCTCATCTCCAGCACGCTCGACGCGGCGTCCCACCCCTTGTTGCCGCTCTTGCCGCCGGACCGGGCCAGCGCCTGCTCGGGCGTATCCGTCGTGAGCACACCGAAGGCCACGGGCACGCCGCTCGACAGCGCGACCGCGGCGAGCCCCTTGGCCGCCTCGCCGGCCACGTAGTCGAAGTGCGGCGTCTCGCCGCGAATCACGCACCCCAGCGCGACGACGCCGGCGTACTTTCCGCTCTCGGCGGCGCGCTTCGCCGCGGGCGGCAGCTCCCACGCGCCCGGCACCCAGAACGTGTCGATGGCGTCGTTGGCGACGCCGTGCCGCAGGAGACAGGCCCGCGCGCCCGACGCGAGCCGCTCCGTGACCGATTCATTGAACCGACTCACGACGAGCGCGAATCGTTTCCCGTCCCCCGACAACCGCCCGTAGTATTCGCCCACGTCTTCGCCTCCGTGATGGTCTACATCTCCGCGGGGATCGCGCGGGGCGGTCGCTCCGCCCCGGTCGCGCCCGGACGCTCGTCCCCGTGGGCCGTCCCGGCCGCGCCCGCGTTGCCTGAGCCGGCCGCGTCCGCACCCTCCTCATCGAGTCCGCCGAGCAGGTGCCCCAGCTTCTTCCGCTTCGTCGCCAGGTACCCGCGGTTGAAATCCGTCGGCGCGATCTGGATCGGCTCGCGGCCCGTGATCTTGAGGCCGTACCCCTCGAGGCCGACGATCTTGCGCGGGTTGTTCGTCAGGATCCGGATCGATGTCAGGCCGAGATCGAGCAGGATCTGCGCGCCGACGCCGAAATCGCGGAGGTCCGGCTTGAAGCCGAGCGACTCGTTCGCCTCGACCGTGTCCTGCCCCTGATCCTGGAGCGCGTACGCGCGGATCTTGTTCGCGAGCCCGATCCCGCGCCCCTCCTGCCGCAGGTAGACGACGGCGCCCTCGCCCTCCTCGTCGATCCGCCGCAGCGCCGCGTGGAGCTGCTCGCCGCAGTCGCAGCGCAGCGAGTGGAACACGTCGCCGGTCAGGCATTCGGAGTGCATGCGGACCAGCACGTTCTTCTTCCCGGCGATGTCGCCTTTGACGAGCGCGACGTGCTCGCGCTGGTCGACCTGGTTCTCGAACGCAATGACGCGGAAGTGGCCGAACGGCGTCGGCAGCGTGGCCTCGGCGACGCGGCGGACCAGCCGTTCGTGGCGCAGCCGGTAGGCCACGATCTGCGCCACGGTGATGAACTTCAGCCCGTGCTTGGCGGCGAACGCCTCGAGCTCGGGGCGGCGCGCCATGGTGCCATCGGGGTTCATGATCTCGCAGATCACGCCGATCGGCGGCAGCCCCGCGAGCCGGGCGAGGTCGACGGAGGCCTCGGTCTGGCCGACGCGGCGGAGCACGCCGCCCGGCACCGCGCGCAGCGGGAAGATGTGGCCGGGCCGCCGCAGGTCGCGCGGCCGCGTCGCCGGGTCGGCCAGCACGCGGATCGTGGCCGCGCGGTCCGCTGCGCTGATCCCGGTCGTCACGCCGAAGCGCTGGTGCGCGTCCACGGAGACCGTGAACGCCGTGCCGAACCCCTCCTGGTTCTGCTCCGTCATCAACGGCAGGTCGAGCTCGTTCGCGCGCTCCGGCGTCAGCGCGACGCAGATGAGCCCGCGCCCGTGCGTCGCCATGAAGTTGACGAGCTCCGGCGTGATCTTCGCCGCCGCGCAGACCAGGTCGCCCTCGTTCTCGCGGTCCTCGTCGTCCGCGACGATGACCAGCTTCCCCTGGCGGATGTCCTCTATGGCATCTTCGACTCGATCGAACGGCATCGCCCACCCTCCGGCTGGGGCATCGGTTTCTACTCTACTACCCGGGCCGCCCCGGTTCGCTTCAGGTAGTGCGTCACGAAGCGGCCCAGGAGGTCGCCCTCGAGGTTGACGCGGCGCCCGACCGCCAGCGCCGAGAGCGTCGTGTGCTCCCAGGTGTAGGGGATCACCGCGATCTGCGCTACGTCCCGGCCCGGCAGCGCGTTCACCGTCATGCTGACGCCGTTGACCGTGATCGAGCCGTGCAGCACCGTGACCTCGGCGACCTCGTCCGGGAGTCGAATGTCGATGAGTCGGTGCTCGCCACGGCGCTCGAGCGCCACGACCTCGCCCACGCCATCCACGTGGCCCTGGACGAGGTGCCCGCCGATCCGGCCGCCGAACGCCAGCGCGCGTTCGAGATTCACGGCCCGGCCGGGCTCGAACTCGCCGAGCGTGGTGCGCGAGAGCGTCGTCCCGATCGCGACCACCTCGAACCCCGTCTCGTCCAGCGACACCACGGTCTGACACACGCCGTCGAGCGCGACGGAGTCTCCCGGCGAGAGGTCCTCGAGTACCCGCGCCGCGGCGATCGCGAGGCGCACGCCGTTGTCGACCCGCGCCACGCGACGGACCGTGCCGACTTCTTCGACGATTCCGGTGAACACCTATCGTTCCCGATCGAGCGAGATCAACACATCCGCGCCGAACGCCTCGAAGCGGCGCCGTACCCATCCTTCGCGCGCCGCGGCGGCGACCCGGCCCGGGAACGCGGGCACGCCGCCGCGTCCGAAGAACCGCGGCGCGTAGAACAGGTACATCCGGTCCACGAGGTCCGCCTCGAGCAGCGCGCCGCCGACGCGGCCGCCGCCCTCGACGAAGAGCGCGCGGACGTCCTCCTCCCAAAGTCGCGCGAGCGCCACGTCCAGCGCAATCCCGCCGCGCCCGCCGGGCACCGCCAGCGTCCGCACGCCGCGAGCTTCGAGTGCGCGGCGGCGCTCCGCCGGCGCGTCCTCGGCGCAGACCACCCAGACCGGCGCGTCCCGGACCGTCGCCACCAGGCGGCTGTCGGTCGGAGTTCTCGCCCCGGAATCCAGTACCACCCGGATCGGCGGCACCCGCGGCGCCGTCGCGCCGCGGACCGTGAGCAACGGATCGTCCGCCAGCACGGTGCCGATCCCGACGACGACCGCGTCGAATCCCGCGCGCAGCCGGTGCACTTCGGCGCGCGCCGCCTCGCCGGTGACGGCCGTCGGCCGGCCGCGCCGCAGCGCGAGGCGGCCGTCCAGCGACAGCGCGTACTTCAGCGCCACGTACGGCGCCCGCCGTTCGATCGCATGGAAAAACGCCGCGTTCTGGGCGCGGGCCGCGTCCCGCTCGACGCCGAGCTCGACCTCGACGCCCGCCGCCCGCAGCCGGTCGGCGCCGCCACGCGCCAGCGGGTGCGGGTCCTCCGCCGCAATGACGACGCGCGCGACGCCGGCCGCCAGGATCGCGTCCGTGCACGGCGGCGTCTTCCCCTGGTGGCCGCACGGCTCCAGCGTCACGTACAACGTGGCGCCGCGGGCGCGGTCGCCGGCCGCCCGCAGCGCCACCACCTCGGCGTGAGGTCCGCCGTACTCGCCGTGGAACCCTTCGCCCACCACCACGCCGTCCCGCACGACGACCGCGCCGACGAGCGGGTTCGGGTGCACGCGCCCCCAGCCCCGCTCGGCGAGCGCGAGTGCGCGCCGCATGTGCGCGCGCTCACCGTGCGAGGCCGTCGTCGCCATGGCGTCCGGGCGTCCGTCAGATCGAGAGGCGCAGCGCCAGGCTGCCGAAGAAGCGGCCGTCCTCGGCGTCGAAGTCCACGCCCGCCGGGAACACCCCGACCTGGTCGGCGCCCGACTGCCAGCCGAGCTCACCCACGAGATGCAGGATCAGAAGCGTCCAGGACACGTTGCCGAACAGCGCGAAGCGGTCGTTGTCGAAGTCCTCGAACGTGACGCGGATCGGGTCCGTCTCGGCACCGGACGGGTCGTTGAACGCGAAGTCCAGATCGCTCGAGTAGTGGTCGTACGCCGCGCCGAGCGTGAGCCCCAAAAAGAGGATCCGCTTGCTGAACGCGCCGCGCAGACTCCAGATCCCGACGCCCATATCGAAGAACGCGTCGTCGGTGCGGAGCTCCGGGTCGCCGAACTCGAAATCGCCGATCTGCCGGTACATCCCGGTGACCGAGATCCCCGGCAGCGTGAACGACTCGCGCAGGATCCCGAGGCGCAGCCCCACCGCCCAGGTCCACGGCGCATCCTCGAAGCCGTCGTCACCGCCCGGGAGCGGGAGGTAGCCGAAGCTGGCGATCCCGTCGACCGAGCCCACGCCGCCGACCGTCGGCGCGGGCGAGAGGCCGCTGTAGATCCCGATCGACGCATCCACGTTGAGGCTCGGCACGAAGATGCCGATGTCGTCCGTGTCGCCGGCGTCGAGGACGGGCGGCAGATCCGCGAAGACGCCGGTCGCGCGCCCCGCGACGCTGAAGCGCGGGAGCGCGCCGAGCCGCATGCCGAGCGTGCTGGCCGTCCCCGGCACCGGGTTGCCGCCCGTCGCCGCGAGGCCGATGACCGGCTGCGCGATCTCGATCGCCTGCGCCACCAGGTTGCAGAACTGGCGCGCCTCGCTGCCGGCCGTTGCCGTCGCCTGAGCGCAGCGCCGCGCCAACGCTTCCTCCTGGGCCGCCGCCACGCCGGGCCCGAACAACAGCAGCGCCGCCGCGCACGCGGCCGCGAGCTTCGTCTGTCGCCCCATCGCCCCCTCCTTGCGCATCCTCAGAGCAGCGTCACGCGACGCTCCCCGTTCTCGACCACGCCGGCCACCCAGGCGTCCTCGCCCTCGGCCCGGAGCCGCTCGACGGCGTCCGTGACCTGCTCCGGCGGGACGACGAGCACCATCCCCACGCCCATGTTGAACGTGTGGGCCATCTCGTCCTCGGACACGCCGCCGTGACGCATGATCGACTCGAACTCGGGCGGCATCATCCACGTCGAGCGCTGGATGCGGGCCTCGAGACCGTCGGGGATCACACGGGCGAGGTTCTCGGGGATCCCGCCGCCGGTGATGTGCGCCAGTGCATGAACCTTGCCGGCCTCGACCAGCGGCAGCACCGGCTTCAGATAGCTGCGGTGCACGCGGAGCAGCACGTCGGCGATGGATTCGCCGAGGTCGGGGAACTCGTCGTCGATGCCGAGGCCGAGGCGGTCGAACAGCAGGCGCCGCACCAGCGAGTAGCCGTTCGTGTGGAACCCGTTCGACGCCAGGGCGACGAGCGCGTCGCCGGCCTTCACGCGGTGCTTGCCCGGCCGCCGCTCCTCCTCGACCACGCCCACGATGAACCCGGCCAGGTCGTACTCGCCGGGGGCGTAGAAGTCCGGCATCTCGGCGGTCTCGCCGCCGAGCAGCGCGCAGCCGTTCTCGCGGCACCCCGCGGCCACGCCGGCCACGAGCTGCTCGGTCACGCCCGCCTCCAGTCGGCCCATCCCGATGTAGTCGAGGAAGAAGAGCGGGCGCGCGCCCTCGACCAGGATGTCGTCGACGCAGTGGTTGACCAGGTCGCGGCCGACGGTGTCGTGCCGGCCGGCCATCATCGCGACCTTGAGCTTCGTCCCGACGCCGTCGGCGCTGGCCACGAGCGCGGGCTTCTCGAGCCCGCCGGGCATGCGGAACATGCCGCCGAACGCGCCCGGCTCGGAGATCACGCCCGGGATCTCCGTCGAACGCACCAGCTCGGCGATCCGGCTCTTCGCCCGCGCCGCGGCGTCGCGGTCGACGCCGGCCTCGCGGTAGCTCAGCCCCGCCGTGCCGGCGGCCTTCGTCGGCTCAGGCATGGGCACCCGCCGTCCAGGGGTGTTCGAACGCCGTCATCTCACGGAACGCGCCGACGCGCTCGTGAACGGCCGTGAGGCGCAGGTCCACCAGCCGCTCCACGCTGAACCGTTCGACGGCGAACGAGCCCAGCGCCGAACCGTAGACCATCGCCCGCCGCAGCTCTTCCGGATCCGTCGAGCCCGTCTGGGCCAGGTACCCGAGGAACCCGCCGGCGAAGGAGTCGCCCGCGCCCGTCGGATCGAAGATCTCCTCCAGCGGGTAGCCCGGGGTGAAGAAGACCATGTCGGGCGTGAAGAGCATGGCGCCGTGCTCGCCCTTCTTGATCACGACGAAGCGCGGCCCGCGCTCCTGCACCCAGCGCGCGGCGCGGACCAGGTTGTAGTCGCCCGAAAGCGCGCGGATCTCCGCGTCGTTGATCAGCAGCACATCGACGCGCCCGAGCAGGTGGACCAGCGCGTCCTTCTTCGACTCGATCCAGTAGTTCATCGTGTCGCACGCCACGACCTTCGGCGCGCGGACCTGGTCGAGCACGTCCATCTGGAGCTCGGGGTCGATGTTCGCCAGGAACACCCACTCGGCGTCGCGGAACGCATCCGGGATCTCCGGCCGGAACTCGGCGAAGACGCCGAGCCGCGTCTCGCGCGTCACGGCCGTGTTCAGGTCGTAGTCGTAGGAGCCGGCCCAGCGGAAGCTCTCGCCCGGCGCCCGGACGAGCCCGGCCAGGTCGACGCCGCGATCCGCCAGGAAACGCAGCTTCTCGGTCGGGAAGTCGTCGCCGACCACGCCCACGAGCTGCACGGGGTGGAACAGCGACGCCGCGGCGCCGAAGAAGACCGCCGATCCGCCGAGCGCCTCCGATGTGCGTCCGAACGGCGTCTCCACCGAGTCCAGCGCCACACTCCCTACCACCAGCAAGCTCATTCGCCGTCCTCCCGTTCCATGCGTTCCGGCGCCGTCAGCCCGAGCAGCTCGAGACCGTTGCGGAGTACGATGGCCACGCCGCGGGTCAGGACCAGCCGCGCCGCGCGGAGCGCCGGGTCGTCGACCAGGACCGCGAGCTCCGGGTTCCGGCTCGGGTTCCCGGCGTGGTACCACGAGTTGACCATTCCCGCCGTCGTCTCCAGGTAGTCGCACAGCAGATGGGGTGCCCGGGCTTCCGCCGCGCGCTCCACCACCTCCGGGAAGAGCCAGAGCTGCTTGATCAGCGACTGCTCCGTCTCGTCGACCAGCAGGCCGAGATCGGCCGCGGCCGGTTCCAGCGACTCCGGCTCGATGCCGGCCTTGCGCAGGATGCTCTTCATCCGCGCGTGCGCGTACTGGACCTTGTAGACCGGGTTCTTCTCCGAGTGGTCCAGCGCCAGGTCGAGGTCGAAGACCATCTGCGCGTCCGGGCTGCGCATGAGGAAGAAGTACCGCGCGACGTCCACGCCGGTCTCCTCGAAGAGGTCGCGCAGCGTCACGATCTCGCCGGCGCGCTTGCTCAGCCGCACCTCCTTGCCGCCCCGCAGGATCCGGACGATCTGCACGATCTCGATCTCGAGGAAGTCCGGCAGGCCGAGCGCCGCGAGCGCCGCCTGCATCCGCGGCACGTAGCCGTGGTGGTCGGCGCCCCAGACGTCGATCGCGCGGTCGAAGCCGCGGCGCGCCTTCTCCCGGTGGTAGGCGATGTCCGGCGTGAAGTACGTGAACGTGCCGTCGCTCTTGACCAGGACGCGGTCCTTGTCGTCGCCGAACGTCGTCGTCCGCAGCCAGACGGCGCCCTCCTCCTCGTACGTCAGCCCGCGCTCGCCGAGCTCTCGCAGCGTGTCCTCGATCCGGTGCTCCGCGTAGACGCGGCTCTCCGGGTACCACTCATCGAAGACCACCCGGAACTCCCGGAGGTCACGCTCCTGCTCCTCGCGGAGCCGACGCACCGCCCAGTCCCGCAGCCAGCGGTGCCGGGTGTCGGCATCCATCGCGCGCAGCGCGTCGCCGGCTTCCGCCTCCGCTTCGGCCGCCAGGTCGACGAGGTACTCGCCCATGTAGCCGCCTTCGGGCAGCTCGGCGTCTTCGCCCTGCCGCTGGCGCCAGCGCGCTTCCAGCGACTGCGCGAGCCGGTCGATCTGGACGCCCGCGTCGTTGATGTAGAACTCGCGGGCGACGTCGTGGCCGGTCCATTCGAGCAGGCTCGCGATCGCGTCGCCGATCGCCGCGCCGCGGCCGTGGGCGACGTGCAGCGGCCCGGTCGGATTCGCCGACACGAACTCCACCTGCACGCGCCGCCCCTCGCCGCCCGCGCTCCGGCCGAACCGCCGGTCGGCCTCCACGATCTCGGCCAGCTGCGACTGGAAGACCGTGTCCGCGAAGCGGAAGTTGATGAACCCCGGGCCCGCGATCTCGACCGCGGCGAGCCCGGCCTGGGACAGGTCCAGCCGCTCGACGATCGCCTCGGCCACCGCGCGCGGCGGACGGCCGAGGCGCCCGGCCAGCGCGAGCGCGACGTTCGTCGCCAGGTCGCCGTGCTCCGGGTTGCGCGGCCGCTCCAGCCGCACCTCGACGCCCGGGCCGGCCAGCTCCGAGACGACGGCCTCGATCTGTTCCTTCAGTCGTTCTGCCGGCATCATTCCGTCGTCGAACCCGAGCCGCCGCCCGACTTCGACTCGCTCTTCCCCGAACCCTTGCTGCCGCCGGACTTGTCCGCCTCGGCCGCCTTCTTGTAACTGTCGCTCCGGTAGTCCGTGATGTAGAAGCCGGACCCCTTGAACAGCAGGCCGGCGCCCGCCGAGAGCTGCCGTTCCGCCTCGGCGCCGCACTCCGGACACGTCGCGACCGGCGGGTCGCTCATTCGCTGGAATTCCTCGAAATCATGCCCCTTCGGGCAACGGTACTCGTACGTCGGCATCCTACACCTCGCACCATCACGATTCCACATCGTTTCGACAACACCGGGGGCCGATCACACCCCCGTCGCCCGGTATACCCCCCACTCGGCGCGAAGGACGTCGCTGATCTCGCCGAGCGTGGCCATCGCCTTCACCGCGTCGATGATCGGCGGCATCAGGTTGTCGGTGCCGCGGGCGGCAACGCCGATCGCCTCGAGCGCGCGCCGGACCGCGGCCTCGTCGCGGCCGCGCCGGACTTCCGCGAGCTTCTGCTTCTGCCGCGCCTCGAGCGCCGGGAAATCCGGCTGTTCGATCCGCGGCGGCCCTTCCTCGGTGCGGTACGCGTTCACCCCGACGATCGTCCGGTCGCCGCGCTCCACCGAGAGCTGGTGCTCGTACGCCGACCGGTGGATCTCCTCCTGGAAGAACGCGATCGCACGCGCCGCGCCGCCCAGCTCGTCGACCTTGTTCAGGTACGCCCGCGCCTTCTCCTCCAGCGCGTCCGTCAGCGCCTCGACGTAGTAGCTCCCGCCCAGCGGATCGATCGTCTCGCTCACGCCCGATTCGGCCGCCAGGATCTGCTGCGTCCGCAGCGCGAGCCGCGCCGACTCCTCCGTCGGCAGCGCCAGCGCCTCGTCGTACGCGTTCGTGTGGAGCGACTGCGTCCCGCCGAGCACCGCCGCCAGCGCCTGGACCGTGACGCGGACCACGTTGTTCAGCGGCTGCTGCGCGGTCAGCGTCACGCCGCCCGTCTGCGTGTGGAAGCGGAGCCGGCACGAATCCTCGGACGCCGCGTACCGCTCGCGCATCAGTCGCGCCCAGAGCCGCCGCGCCGCGCGGAACTTCGCGACCTCCTCGAACAGGTCGTTGTGCGACGCGAAGAAGAACGACAGCCGCGGCGCGAACGCATCCACCTCGAGTCCCCGGTCGACCGCCCGCGCCACGTACTCCAGCGCGTTCGCGAACGTGAACGCGATCTCCTGCGCCGCCGTCGAGCCCGCCTCACGGATGTGGTAGCCGCTGATCGAGATCGTGTTCCAGCGCGGGACCTCCTCCGCGCAGAACGCGAAGATGTCCGTGACCAGCCGGAGGCTCGGCTCGACCGGGTAGATGTACGTCCCCCGCGCGATGTACTCCTTCAGCACGTCGTTCTGCACCGTGCCGGCGATCTTGCTCCGCGGCACGCCGCGCTCGTCGGCGAGCGCGATGTAGAAGGCGAGGAGGATCGCGGCGGTGGAGTTGATGGTCATCGACACCGAGACGCGGTCCAGCGGGATCCCGTCGAAGAGGGCGCGCACGTCCTCCAGCGTGTCGATCGCCACGCCGACGCGCCCGACCTCGCCCTCGGCCATCGCCGCGTCCGAGTCGTACCCCATCTGCGTCGGCAGGTCGAACGCGACGCTGAGCCCCGTCTGGCCGTGGTCGAGCAGGTACCGGTAGCGCCGGTTCGTCTCCTCCGCCGTGCCGAACCCCGCGTACTGCCGCATCGTCCAGAGCCGGCCCCGGTACATCGTCGGGTAGACCCCGCGGGTGAACGGGAACTCGCCCGGGTAGCCGAGGTCCGCCGCGTAGTCGACGTCCACGTCGGACGGGTCGTACACCCGCTCGACCTCGACGCCGCTCGTCGTCTCGAAGCGGTCGCGCCGCTCCGCGTGCTTCGCCAGCACCGGCGCGGCCGTTTCCCGTGCCCAGCGCTCCTTGTCCGCCATCGCGACTCCTCTCGACCGCGCCCTAGCCCTCGAACTCGACCAGGACCGCGCCCTTCTCCACCGCCTGGCCCTGCTCCACGAGCACCCGGGCGACGACGCCTTCCGCCTCGGCCTGCAGCTCGTTCTCCATCTTCATCGCCTCGATGATCACGATCCCCTGCCCGGGGCGGACCGACTGGCCGGCCTCGACCTCGACCCGCACGACGAGCCCCGGCATCGGCGCGCGCACCGGCTTCGGCCCCTGCGCGCCCTTGACGCCGCCGGTCATCGCACGGATCGCACGCGTCCGCTCGTCGACGACCTCGACCGCGTAACGCTGTCCATCCAGGTGCAGGTCCCAGGCGCCCCGCGCCTCGCCCTTGCCGGCCACCAGCCCGAACGACCGGCCGTCCGCCAGCAGGTGCCGGACCGGCGTCCCGGGCAGCGACTCGAGCTCCGCCGCCACCGGGCGGCCGTCCACCGTGGCCGTGCCCGCCGAGAGGTCCACCTCGAACGTCCGCTCGCCGATCGTCACGTAGTATCGCATGCCAACTCCACCACCGTTTCGACGTGCGCGGTCTGCGGGAACAGGTCTAAGCACCGCACCGACCGCGTCCGGTACACCGGCGCGAGCCGCGCCAGGTCCCGCGCCAGCGTCGCCGGGTCGCAGCTCACGTAGATCAGCCGCGCCGGCGGCCGCGCGCGCAGCACCTCCGGCACCGCGGGATGCAGCCCCGTCCGCGGCGGGTTCAGGATCGCCAGCTCCGCCGGGAGCGCGTCGGCCAGCTTCTCCTCCACCGCGCCCGCCACGAATTCCGCGCCCTCCGGCGCCGCGGCCCGCGCCTCCCGCACCGCGTGCGCGTCGAGCTCGATCCCGACGACGCGCGCGCCGGCGCGCGCCAGCCGCCGCGCGTGCAACCCGACGCCGCAGTAGGCGTCGACGACGCGCAGCCCCGCAACGTCCCCGGCCCGCTCCAGCACATGCGCCTCGAGCCGCGCCGCCGCGCCCCGGTTCACCTGGAGGAACATCGCGCCGCTGAGCTCCAGCTCCTCGTCGGCCCAGACCTCCGGCACCGTCTCCCGCCCCGCCAGCAGCACCGGCCCCGCCGCGCCCGCCGGCCGGTGCCAGACCGCGGCCAGCCCGGCGACGCGCTCGAGCAGCTCGGTCGCGCGCCCCGGCGCGTACCCTCCCTCGACCAGCAGCGCGACGGCGCCCGCCGCCGTGCCGCGCAGCGTCAGGCGCAGCTCGCGCCCGGACGGGAGCCGGCTCGCGTCGTCGCCCCACGCCGCGCGCAGCCGCCCCCACACCTCCGCGACCGCCGGCTCGGGCAGCAGGCACGCCTGCGTAATGTCCACGACCCGCCCCGGCCGGCCCACCTCGTGGAACCCCGCCACCACCCGCCCGCCGCCGAGCCGCCGCAGCGTGAACGACACCCGGTTGCGGTACCGGAACTCCTCCGGCGACGCCACGACCGCCGGCACCTCCGCCTCGACGCCGCCGATCCGCCGCAGCGCGTCCGCGACGATCTCCCGCTTCACGCGAAGCTGTGCCGCGTACGTCAGGTGCTCGACCGTGCACCCGCCGCAGCGCGCGTAGTGCGGGCACGGCGCCTCACGGCGGTCCGGACCCGGGCGCAGCACGCGCAGCAGCTCGGCGCGCGCCCAGCGCCGCTTCTCCTCGACCACCCGCACGACCGCCCGGTCGCCGGGCGCGGTCCGGTGCACGAACACCGCACGCCCGTCCGGGAGCCGGCCGACGCCCGCGCCGCCCGTCGCGATCCCCGTGATCTCGACCTCGACGCCGCCCGCCCTCCCGCGCTCGCCCATCGCTTGCCTCGGATCGCTTTCACGGCCGGCTCGCCCGAACCGGCGCGGCGCACAAGATAGCCGCCGCACGCGTCGCCAGAAAGGTGCCGGAATACGGCCGCCTACCGCCGCCAGCCCCGCTCCCGCCAACCGCTTCCGGCGCCGGCGCCGGCCGTCGCGATCCGCCCCACCGCCCGCCGCTGCCGCTCCTCGTTCTCGAGCAGCGCCGCCGCCAGCGCCGCGGCACGCAGCGCCTCCTCGTCCGCAGCGGCCTCCAGCAGCGCCGGGTGCTTGTCGAGGTAGCGGATGTCCAGGCGGCCCGCCCGGAAATCCGGCTCCTCCATGACTCGCTGGTGGAACGGCGCGCTCGTCTCGACGCCGACGATGCGAAGCTCCGCGAGCGCGCGGCGCATCCGATCGATCGCCGCCTCCCGGTCCGCGCCGTGGACGATCAGCTTGCCGAGCAGCGGGTCGTAGAACAGCGACACCTCGAAGCCCTCCGCGATCCCGCCGTCCCAGCGCACGCCCGGCCCCGCCGGGAGTTGGAACGACTCGATCCGCCCGGTAGACGGCAGGAACCCGTTCCGCGCGTCCTCGCTCGTGATCCGGCACTCGATCGCGTGCCCCGTGAGCCGCACGTCCCCCTGCGCGTACGGCAGGCGCTCGCCCGCCGCGATCCGGATCTGCCACTGCACCAGGTCGATCCCCGTCACGAGCTCCGTGACCGGGTGCTCGACCTGGATCCGCGTGTTCATCTCCAGGAAGTAGAATTCGCCGTCCTGGTACAGGAACTCGATCGTCCCCGCGTTGCGGTAGTCGACGGCGCGCGCGGCCGCCACCGCGGCTTCGCCCATCCGCTCCCGCAGCTCCGGCGTCAGCGCCGGCGACGGCGCCTCCTCCACCATCTTCTGGTGCCGCCGCTGGATCGAGCACTCCCGCTCACCCAGGTACAGCGTCGTCCCGTACCCGTCCGCCAGCACCTGGATCTCGATGTGCCGCGGCCCGACCAGGTACTTCTCGATGTACACGGACGGATCCCCGAACGCCGCCTGCGCCTCCCGCGCCGCCGCTTCGTACGCACGGGCCAGCTCGTCCGGCGAGTCGACGACCCGCATCCCCTTCCCGCCGCCGCCCGCCGCCGCCTTCAGCAGCACCGGGTACCCGATCTCCTCCGCCCGCACCACCGCCTCCGCCGCGTCCGCCAGCGGCTCCGCCGTCCCCGGCACCACCGGCACGCCCGCCGCCATCATCCGCCGCCGCGCCTCGGTCTTGTCGCCCATCGCCGTGATCGCCGCCGGCGACGGCCCGACGAACACGAGCCCCGCGTCCTCGACCGCCTGCGCGAAGTGCGCCCGCTCCGCCAGGAAGCCGTACCCCGGATGGATCGCCTCCGCGCCCGCACGCTTCGCCACCTCGATCAGCTTCTCCGCCCGCAGGTAGCTCTCCGACGACGCCGCCGGACCGATCGGGTACGCCTCGTCCGCCTCGAGCACGTGCGGCGCGAGCCGGTCCGCCTCCGAGTACACGGCGACGGACTTCACGCCCAGCTCGCGGCACGCCCGGATGACGCGCAGCGCGATCTCGCCGCGGTTGGCAATCAGGAGTTTGGTGAACATCAGTGGTCAGTTGTCAGTGGTCAGTTGTCAGTTGCCAGTTGTCGGCGTTCTGTGTTCGGCAGCCGGAGGTTCCGCTCGGCGTTGAGACATTTCGAGTCGGAGTTCAGCTCTTCTTTTCTCGCGAAGCGAGAGTGCTGCGCAGGCCGTTGAGCATTCGTCCGATTTCCGCCGTTTGCTCCAGGAGCGAGTGGATCCGCGCGCTTTCGACGTAGCCCAGGCGCTCCGCTAGTTGGACATGCGTTTCTACCTCCGCGAGGGAGTCGTAGGCGATGGAAAGAAATCGCGCGAATTCTCTTCTACGCCGCCGGCCCTGTCCTTCCGCGATGTTCGCCGGAACGGATACGGCCGCCCGTCGGAGTTGCAACGCCAGCCCGTACAGCTCGTGCTTCGGGAAGCGCTCGGCCAACCGGTGGCACTCCACGACCATGTCCCTTGCCCTCTGCCAGACTGCCAGATCGCGATAGCTCCGAATCGGCACCCATCGCCTCCCCCGCCAAGGCACCGGATGGATCAGCCCCTTCCCGAATCCACATCCCGGCCGCGACACCGACGACTGACGACTGACGACTGACGACCGAATCCCCCTACAACGGCAAATTCCCGTGCTTCTTCCACGGATTCTCGTCCCGCTTGTTCCGCAGCATGTCCAGCCCGTTGATCAGCCGCGCGCGCGTTTCTCGCGGGTCGATCACGTCGTCCACGTACCCGCGGGCCGCGGCGACGTACGGGTGCGCGAACTGCTCGCGGTACTCGTCCTCGAGCTGCTTCGCCCGGGCGGCCGGGTCCGCCGCCTCGGCGATCTCCTTGCGGAACAGCACCTCGACCGCGCCCTTCGGCCCCATGACCGCGATCTCGGCGGTCGGCCACGCCAGGTTCAGGTCGCCGCGGATGTGCTTCGAGTTCATGACGTCGTACGCACCGCCGTACGCCTTGCGCGTGATGACCGTGATCCGCGGGACGGTCGCCTCGCAGAACGCGTAGAGCAGCTTCGCGCCGTGGCGGATGATCCCGCCGTGCTCCTGGCCGACGCCCGGGAGGAAGCCCGGCACGTCCTCGAAGACGACGAGCGGGATGTTGAACGCATCGCAGAAGCGGACGAAGCGCGCGCCCTTGACCGAGCTGTTGATGTCGAGCACGCCCGCGAGCACGGCCGGCTGGTTCGCCACGATCCCGACCGAATGCCCGCCGACGTGCGCGAAGCCGACGATGAGGTTCCCCGCGAAGTCCTTCTGCACCTCGTAGAACTCGCCGTCGTCGACGACGCGGCGGATGACCTCGTGCATGTCGTACGGCTTCGTCGGCTCGTCGGGGACGATGTCGAGCAGCGCCTCGTCGGCGCGGTCGAACGGGTCGTCCGTCTCCCGCCGCGGCGGGTCCTCGCGGTTGTTCTGCGGGATGTAGCGGAACAGCGTGCGGATCGACTCCAGGCACTCCATCTCGGAGTCGAGCGCGAAGTGCGCGACGCCGGACGTGCCCGCGTGGACGTCCGCGCCGCCGAGCCCTTCCATGTCCACGTCCTCGTGCGTGACCGTCTTCACCACGTTCGGCCCCGTCACGAACATGTAGCTCGTCCCGCGGACCATGTAGACGAAGTCGGTGATCGCGGGCGAGTAGACGGCGCCGCCGGCGCACGGCCCGAGGATCGCGCTGATCTGCGGGACCACGCCCGAGGCGAGCGTGTTCCGCAGGAAGATGTCCGCGTAGCCGCCCAGGCTGACCACGCCCTCCTGGATGCGCGCGCCGCCCGAGTCGTTCAACCCGATCACCGGCGCCCCGTTCTTGAGCGCCAGGTCCATGATCTTGCAGATCTTCTCGGCGTGCGCCTCGGAGAGCGAGCCGCCGAAGACCGTGAAGTCCTGGCTGAACACGTACACGAGCCGGCCGTGGATCGTGCCGTAGCCGGTGACGACGCCGTCGCCGAGGACCTTCTTCTCCTCGAGCCCGAAGCCGACCGTCCGGTGCGTGACGAAGCGGTCCAGTTCGACGAAGCTGCCCTCGTCGAGGAGCAGGTCCAGCCGCTCGCGCGCCGACAGCTTGCCGCGCCGGTGCTGCGCCTCGAGCCGGTCCGCGCCGCCGCCCAGCTCGGACTCCCGGCGCAGCTCCTCGAGGTGCCTCAGCTTCTCTCGCATGCTCATGTCAACGATCCCTCCACCCTCCGTCGGGTGCCGGCGGCGCGCCGTCGTCCGGCCACGGCACCGGCGTGAGCTCCCCCTGTTCGTACGTCACCACGAACGGGCGCCGCACCACGCGCCCCCGCTCCACCATCAGCACGCCGGTCGCACCGCGCAGCCCGCCGATCGCCCGGATCGCCTCGGCGAGGTCGCCCCGCCCGGCGGCGACCGAATCCAGCCCCGCCAGGAGCAGCCGCATCGCGTCGTAGCCGAGCGCCGGGTACGGGTCCCGGAGCGAGCGGCGGTACGCCTGCTCGTAGCGGGCGACGAAGTCGTCCCACCCGACCGCGTCGCTCGACGGCGGCAGCGGCGTGGCGGCGACGACGCCGTCGAGGTACCGCGCCGCGACCTGCCTGCGCACCGACTCGGCCGTCCAGCCGTCGCCGCCGAGCACGTGCACTCCCGCGCCGGCCAGGCCGTAGTACGTGATCTGCGGCGCGATCTGGTGCACGTCGCGCTCCGGCACCGGCAGGAAGACCGCCTGCGGCGCCGCCGCGGCGATCGCCTTCAGGTGCGTCGCGAACGTCGTCGTGCCGCTGTCGTACGGCACCTCGGCGACGATCCGCCCACCCTCCTCCAGCAGCGCGGCCGCGAACGCCCGCGCCTGCCGCCGGTACGCTGCCGTGCGCGGATACAACAGCCCGACCCGGAGCCACCCCCGGCTCGCGGCGTAGCGCCCGAGCGTCTCGGCGCCCAGCGCGTCCGGCGCGTTCATGGCGTAAGCGTTCTCCGCCGCGGCCGCCTCGGAACCGAGCGGATGGACCAGCACCAGGCCGTCCGACGCCCGCGCGCGCACGGCGGCATCGGCCGCTCCCGGGAGCACCGGGCCGATCACTGCGACCGCGCCCCGTCGCTCCAGCTCCCGCACCGCGGCCGCCGCCCGCTCCGGGTCGCCGGCGCCGTCGACCACCTCCAGCATCACCGGTGATCCGCCGGACGCCTCCCGCTCCCGGACCGCCAGCTCCACGCCTTCCAGCACCAGCGCGCCGTATCGCTCCAGGTACGCCGACCCGCTCCGGGGCAGGACCACGCCCACCCGCACGGGCCCACCCGTCCGCGCCGCGCCCGCCGCCGAACCGGGATGCGGCGCGTCATCGGCCGCGCGCCCCGTCCCGGCGGCGCACCCGGCCGCCACCACGACCGCCGCTACGCCACCGATCCGCTGAACTGCTCTCTTCACCATCCGCCGTGACACCCTTCGAAATCCTCCGTCACGGCGGCCGTCACCGTCGCCGCCGCGCACAGACCGTTAACATAGCCCAATCCGCGGATTTTCGCACGCCGGCGCGAGTTCCGTCGCGAAGCCGCGCGCCGTCGGCGTCACGACCGGTCGCTGCACAAAAAAAGACGGGCCCCGCGCAGGGGCCCGTCCTTGCTTCCAACACCGCGGTCGGCGCCGATCAGGCCTCTTCCTCCGTGGCCTCGCCCTCGCCGGCCGCGGCCTCCTCCGCCGCTTCGGGCGCCTCGGCCGCCGCCTCCTCGGCGGGCTCCGCCTCGGTCGCCTCCGCCGGCGCGAGCTCGGCCGCCGGCGTCTCGGCCGTGATCGCCGATTCCGGCGCCGCGGCCTGCGCCTCGACCTGCTCCTCCGTCGGCCGGACCTCGGCGTCCGTCGCCGGCACCGTGCCCTCCGGCGTCGCGCCGCCCTCGAGCTCCGGCACGGCGATCACGGTCAGCACGATCCGCCGGTTCACCGCATCCGACTCGATGACCCGGAGCTCCAGCTCCTGGCCCTCGCGGAAGTGGTCCGCCGGGTCCTTGATGTTCTCGACCCCGAGCTGGCTGATCGGGACGAAGCCCTCGACGTCGCCGCCCAGGTCGACGACCACGCCCTCGTCGAGCAGCCGCACGATCGTGCCGCGCGACTCCACACCCGGCGCGTACTGATCGACCAGACGCGTCCACGGATCGTCCTCGGTCTGCTTGAGGCCCAGCGAGATCCGCTTGTTCTCCGCGTCCACGCCCAGCACCACGACCTCGACGTCGTCGCCCTTGCGCAGCACCTCCGACGGGTGCTGCACCCGCTTCGTCCAGCTCAGGTCCGAGATGTGGATCAGGCCGTCGATCCCCGGCTCGATCTCGACGAACGCGCCGAACGACGTCAGGTTCCGCACCTTCCCCGTCACCCGCGTACCCACCGGGTACTTCACCGGCAGCGCGAGCCACGGATCCTCCTCGATCTGCTTCATCCCGAGCGAGATCTTCTCCTCGTCCCGGTCGACCTTCAGCACGACCGCCTCGATCTCGTCGCCGATCGCGACCAGCTTCGAGGGGTGCTTCACGTTGCGCGTCCAGCTCATCTCGCTGATGTGGACGAGCCCCTCGACGCCCTTCTCCAGCTCGACGAACGCGCCGTAGTTCGTGATCGAGACCACCTTCCCGCGCACCCGCGCGCCGACCGGGTACTTCCGCTCGACATCCTTCCACGGGTACGGCAGGAGCTGCTTCAGCCCCAGCGAGATCCGCTCGCGGTCCCAGTCGATGTCCAGGACCTTCACGTCCATCTCCTGGCCGATCTCCACGATCTCCGAGGGATGGCCGACGCGGCCCCAGCTCATGTCCGTGATGTGCAGCAGGCCGTCCAGCCCGCCCAGGTCGATGAACGCGCCGAAGTCCGTCACGTTCTTGACCACGCCCTTCCGGACCTGGCCGACCAGCAGCTCCTTGACCAGCTGCTCGCGCTTCGTCTCCCGCTCCTGCTCCAGGATCACCCGGCGGCTCACCACGATGTTGCGACGCCGCTTGTTCAGCTTGATGATCTTGAAGTCGTACGTCTGACCGAGCAGGTCCTCCACGTTCGGGACCCGACGCAGCGCGATCTGCGACCCCGGCAGGAACGCGTCCACGCCCATCAGGTCCACCGTCACGCCGCCCTTGATCTTCCGGACCAGCGTGCCCGGCACCTTGTCGTCGTTCTCGTACGCGGTCTTGATCTTCTCCCAGACGCGCAGGAAGTCCGCCTTCTTCTTCGACAGGACGACGACGCCCTCCTCATCCTCGAGGTTCTCGAGGAAGACGTCGACCTCGTCCCCGGGCTTCAGCGCCTCGGGGTTCTTGAACTCGTCCTTCGTGACCGCGCCTTCGCTCTTGAAGCCGACGTCCAGGATGACCGCGTTGTCCGTCACGCGCAGCACCCGCGCCTTGACGATCTCGCCTTCCTCGACGTTCGTGAGCGTCTCTTCGTACATCTGGAGCATCGCCTCGTACTCCTCGGGCGAATACTCCTCATCCCACAGGTCCGCACGCACGCCGATGTCGCGCGCCTGCTCCGCGACCTGCGCCGTCGTCAGCTGGGCGCCGCCGGCCGCAGTCTCCTGCGCCGCCGCCTCGACGTTCTGCTGTTCTTCGTTCTGATCCGGGCGATCCGCCATGGCCTCTCGGGTGCCTCCGCCTGTCTCGCGTCGGGCCGGGCGGCCACGCGAGGTTGATGGTGAACATGAAAGGAGAGACGCGCCGCGCCTCTCCGCACCGGGCGCCCACGCATGCGCGATGGACGCCGAGTCCTTGATTTTACCGGAATTTGGCGGAAAGGTCAACCCCCCGCGGGACGGAAACGCAGACGCGACGAGGCCCGGCACAAGCCCGACCGCGGCGCGCCACCGCCGCGAGCGCCGCTGCGTCGCGCACCCCTCCGGCAACGGATAACGTGCGACCATCGACACGCCGTCCGCGTTCCGGTACGACGCGTACGCGAACCGGGGCCCGAACATGCGGACCGCCACGCCGCGCTGGGCCGCGGCGTCGTACTCGCTCGAGACCGCATCCGGGGGCGGCACAAGGCGGATCACCCGCTCGAGCGCGCCGCCGATCACGTCGATCACCACCCAGGTGAGGGACGTGCCGTCCTGCCAGTCCGGCGGGTGGACGCCGCTGAGGAAGAGGCAGCGCCCCGCGCCGCGGCGATGGCGGGGAACGTGTCTGCGACGAGCTCGCGCAGGTTGTTCTCGACCTGAAATTGGACCTCTCGCCGGACGCGGGCGGCACACGGCGGTTCGTGGGATCCGCGCCGGGTCCCGAACTCGCACCGCCTAATGGGCGCGCCCCGACCCGCCGGGCGCGTACCGGACCCATTTCAGATCCGGTCGAATGTAGGCGCCCGCGTGGTGGAAACGTCGCACGCGTCCCTGTCTGGATCGGCCGGTGTCGACTTTCCTGACCGTATACGCGGCAAACCCCACACGCGTCCGTGCCTGGCTGGCGATCCGTGCGGACTTGACCTAAATATCCCGGTCAATCGAGCACGCACGCCTGAGACGGCCGTTGCGTGCTACGTTCACCCCACCGAGCGGGGCCCGCACCATCCAGCCCCTGCACGATACAGCACATCCGCACCGACAAGCGGGGCCCGCACCATCCCGCGCACCCCGCACCGACAAGCGGGGCCGACACCGTCCAGCACGCCCCTTGCGAGCCAGCACGCCCTGAACCGACGAGTGGGCCCGGCCCCCTCCCGCACGCCCCGCACGGGCTACCGTGCCCCGCACCGGGCGCACCCCCGCACCGCACGCCAGTACGCGGACGGGGGGACTCGGGCACCCGTCGTCACGGGAGTCATGCGGCGGCACGGACGTAGCGCTCGGAATCGGGATCGTTCCTGGCTCGGCTGTTCGGCATGGCCATTGGGATCCGAAACCGCGCTCAGTCCCTGGAGCTCCGCCCGTCCCGCCCCTTCCGCCCGTGCCGTCCCTCTCGCTCCTCCGCCAGCCGCACGATGCGCTCGACCTGCTCGTCGAACGTGAGCGAGGTCGTGTCGACCGGGACGGCGTCGTCGGCCATGCGGAGCGGCGCGACCTCGCGCTCGGTGTCCATGCGGTCGCGGGCGTGGAGACGCGCGATCTCGGCGGCGAGCGTCTCGTCGTCGGGGTCGACGACGCCGTTCTCGGCGAGGCGGCGGCGAGCGCGGATCGCGACGTCGGCGGAGAGGAAGATCTTGAGCTCCGCCTCTGGGAAGACGACCGTGCCGATGTCGCGGCCATCGGCGACGAGGTCGACGCCGCGGGCGGCCTCGCGCAGGCGCCCGAGCAGCCATTCGCGGACCGCGGGGACGCGCGCCATGCGGGACACGTGGGCGTTGACCTCGGGCGAGCGGATCTCGCGGGTCACGTCTTCGCCGCCGACGCGGAGGCGGAACGTTTCATCCGCGGGCTCGGCGTGGACGTCGAAGGCGTCGAGCTCGGCCCGCGACAGGTCGTCCCAGCGCTCGACCGGCGCGCCGGCGCGCAGCGCGGCGTACGTCAACGCGCGGTAGAACGCGCCCGAATCCAGGTGGCGGAAGCCGAGGCGGCGGGCGACGGCGCGCGCGGTGGTGCTCTTGCCGGAGCCGGCCGGTCCGTCGATCGCGATGATCATCGGGCCAGCGCCGCCGCGGCGGTCCGGAGCGTGTCCCAGAAGGCGGGATAGCTGATCCGGACGACGTCGAGGTCGTCGACCTCGATCGCGTTGCCGGGGAGCGCACCCAGGACGCCGAACGCCATGGCGATGCGGTGGTCGTCGAACGCGCGCACGCGGCCGGAGAGCGGTGCGTCGGTCCCCCGCACGACCAGCCCGTCCGGCAGCTCTTCGGCCTCGACGCCGACGGCGCGCAGGTTCTCCGCCAGCGCCCGCAGGCGGTCGGACTCCTTCACGCGCAGCTCGCCCGCGCCGGTGATCGTCGTCTCGCCTTCCGCGCGGGCGGCGAGGATGGCGAGGACGGGGATCTCGTCGATCATCGCCGGGACCTCGGCCGCGTCGACGCGGGTCGCGCGCAGCTCCGCGGCGCTGGCGATGACGTCGGAGACCGGCTCCTCGCAGACGTCGCAGGAGTCGAGCAGCTCGACCTCGGCGCCCATGCGACGGAGCGCGTCGAGCAGCCCGGTCCGCGTGGGGTTCACGCCCACGCCCGGGATGCGCACCGCGCCCCGCGGCGCGAGCACGCCCAGCGCGATGAAGAACGCGGCGGAGGAGAAGTCGCCCGGGACCGTGCAGTCGAGCGGTGCCAGGAGCTCGGGGGGGCGAAGCCGGACAGCCGGCGGCGCACCCGGCTCGTGCTCGGCGACGATCTCGGCGCCCATCGCGCGCAGCATGCGCTCCGTGTGGTCCCGAGAGAGGAACGGCTCGGTCACGCGGACCGGGACCCCGGCCGCCGTGCCGGCCAGGAGCAGCGCGCTCTTCACCTGCGCGCTCGCCTTCGGGCTCGCGTAGTCGATGGGGCGCAGCGCGCCGCCCGTCACGCGGATCGGCAGGCGGTCCGGCTCGCCGAGCTCCTCGTAGCGCGCGCCCATCGTCGTGAGCGGCCCGGTGACCCGGCGCATCGGCCGGGATCGGAGCGAGGCGTCCCCGGTCAGCGTGGCGCTGAACGGGTAGCCGGACAGGAGGCCCAGCAGCAGCCGCGCGGTCGTGCCGCTGTTCCCGCAGTCGATCGGCTCCCCGGGCTCCGACGGTGCACGCAGCCCGCGCCCGGTCACGGCGACCGTGCCGCCGTCCGCCGGGAGGTCGGGCGCGGCCAGCCCCAGCGCCCGCAGCGCCCGGACCGTCGACCACGGGTCCTCCCCGGGGAGCAGCCCGCGCAGCAGGCTGGTCCCTCGCGCCACGGCGGACAGGATCAGCGCCCGATGCGTGATCGACTTGTCGCCAGGGACCCGGACCTCGACCTGCGGCCCGGCCGCGTCGCGGTTTCGCTCAGCCACCGTCGTTCACTCCCCGTCCGTGCGGTAGGGCACTTCGATCTCCATCCCGTCGTTCGCCACGACCGCGCGCGGAAACGCCTCGCGCGCCTCGCGTTCCAGCGTGCGCGGATCCTCCGAGTACCGCGACGAGATGTGCGTCAGCACGAGCCGCAGGGCGCCCGCACGACGCGCGACCTCCGCCGCCTCCCGCGCCGTCGAATGGTTCGTCGCACGCGCGCGCTCCGCCTCGTCATCGGCGAAGGTGGCGTCGTGGATCAGCAGGTCCGCGCCGCGAGCGGCCTCGACCGTCCGCCGGCACGGCCGCGTGTCGCCCGTGTACACCACGGTCCGCCCGGGCCGCGGCGGCCCGACCACGTCCTCCGGCCGGATCACACGCCCGTCGACCTCGACCGCCTCCCCCCGGTGCAGCCTGCCGAAGAGCGGACCCTCCGGCACGCCCAGCTCCCGCGCGCGCTCCGGGTGGAACCGACCCAACCGGTCGTGCTCGACCAGGGCGTAGCCGAGCGAGCGCCCGCCGTGCTGCGTGCGGTAGGCGACGATGTCGTACTCCTCGCGCGCGACCCTGTCCCCCGGCTCCAGCTCGCGGATCTCGATCCGGAACGGCACCCGCTCCACGCCGAGATTGACCGCGTCGTGCAGGATCTGCCGGCTCCCGGGCGGACCCCACAGCGTCATCGGTTCCTCGCGCCCCTGGAGACCCAGCGTCCGCAGCAGCCCGATCACGCCCAGGAAATGGTCCGCGTGCATGTGGCTGAAGAAGATGTCGCCGATGCCGAAGCCCGTCTGGTAGCGCATCATCTGACGCTGCGTCCCCTCGCCGCAGTCGAAGAGGAGCAGCTCGCCGTGCCGCGCCAGCAGGATGGCGCTCACGTTCCGCCCGACGGTCGGCCGGCTCGCGGCCGTGCCCAGAAATGTGACGCGAATCATCTCACCGCCGATCCCGCGCCGGCCGCGCGCCCGCGCCGGAGGCGCGGCAGGATCCAGAGCGACGCGTACGTCGCGTACGCCGGCGCCGACGACGGCAGCAGCCAGACGGGGAGCGCGAGCAGCGCCGTCCAGAGCGCGAGCTCCGCCGCAGACCGCCCCCGGGCGCGTCGCGCCCGCGCCGCCGCTCCGCTCGCCTCCTCCATCCCCGTCAGGTCTCCCCGGTGCGCCCGCGTCCGCGCGACCTCGCCCGCGACGTACGCCTCGACGCCGCCGCGCAGCACGCCGACCGCGCTCCGCAACCAGCGCACGCTCGCGGCGGCCACGCCGAGGATCGCGAGGATGTGTAGGGGAAGCTCCATGAAGCCACTATGCCGGGGGCGGGACTCGAACCCGCATGCCGTTGGGGCGAGCGATTTTAAGTCGCCTGCGTCTACCAATTCCGCCACCCCGGCCCATCCCCGTAATCTACCGGATCCGCCGCCGCGGCTCAACCGCGCACCGCGGCCCGCAGCGCCGCGATGTTCTCCGCCACCGACCCCTCGCCGCCGTACACCGCCGCCCCGGCGACGAGGACGCTCGCGCCCGCGTCGACGACGTCCCCGGCCGTGTCCGGCCCGATCCCGCCGTCGACCTCGAGCTCGACTCCCCACAGGTGCCGCTCCTGGAGGATGGCGCGCAGCCGGCCGACCTTCTCGGTGCTCGTCGGGATGTACCGCTGCCCGCCGAAACCGGGGTTCACCGTCATGACGAGCACCAGGTCGACGTACGGGAGGATCTCCTCCAGCATCCCCACCGGCGTCGCGGGGTTGATCGACACGCCGGGGCGCATCCCCAGCTCGCGGATCCGTTCCACGGTGCGGTGCAGGTGCGTGCACGCCTCCTGGTGTACCGTGAGCACGTCCGCGCCGGCGTCGGCGAACGCCTCGAGGTAGCGCTCCGGCGCCTCGATCATGAGGTGCACGTCCAGCGGCAGTGCGGTCGCGCGGCGCAGCGCCTTCACGACCGGCGGGCCGATCGTCAGGTTCGGGACGAAGTGCCCGTCCATGACGTCGACGTGGATCCAGTCCGCGCCGCCGGCCTCGGCCTGCGCCACGGCATCGCCGAGGCGTGCGAAATCCGCGGACAGGATGCTGGGCGCGATCTTGACGCTCACACCCCCTCCGCCGCCAGCACCCGCACCCCGGCCTCGCCGCCGACGACGACCACGTCCGCCAGGCCCAGGAACAGCCCGGTCTCGACGACGCCGACCCGCTGCCGGATCTCCCGCTCGATCCGATCCGGTTCCAGGATCCCGTCCTCGAACGCGCAGTCCAGCAGGTAGTGGCCGCTGTCCGTGGTGAACGGGTTCCCCTCCGGCCCGCGCCGCAGCTTCGGCTGCGCGCCGAGCAGGTCCAGGTACGCCAGGTGCGTCGTCCAGCCGAACGGCACGACCTCGACGGGCAGCGGCGCCCGCTCGCCCAGCCGCTCGACCAGCTTGCCCTCGTCCACGACGACGATCATCCGGTCCGACGCGGTGGCCACGATCTTCTCCCAGAGCAGCGCGCCGCCGAGCCCCTTGATCAGGTTCAGCTCGGGGCTGACCTCGTCCGCGCCGTCGATCGTCAGGTCGAGCCGTGGCTCCTCGTCGAGGCTCGTCAGCGGGATCCCCAGCTCCCGCGCGAGCCGGCTCGTCTCCCGCGACGTCGGCACGCCGACGATCCGCTGGAGCTCGCCCGCCCCGCGCCGCTCCGCCAGCACCTCGAGCACGTGCCGGGCGGTCGAGCCCGTACCGAGGCCCAGCACCATGCCGTCCTCGACGAATTCGACTGCCCGCTCCGCCGCCTGTCGCTTCTGCCGTTCGCGCTCGCTCACTTCACCGCCTCCAGTGGGGGCGCGGCCGCCGGCCACGGTGTGCCGGCGGCCGCGTTCGCCCGCGCGCTCAGACCGGGAACCGGCGCAGCAGATCCCGGATCCGCTCCGTGATCGCCAGCGCCTCGTCCATCGGCCGCTGCCACAGGTTGCGGCCGAAGATCAGCCCGGTCGCGCCCTGGTCCATCGCCAGCCGCGCCTTGTCGAGCAGGTCCTCGTCGCTGATCTTGCTGCCGCCGCTGAAGAGGACCATCGAGTTGCCGGCCGACTCGACGACGCGCCGCACCCCCTCCTCGTAGCTCCATTCCAACTCGTTGTACGGCTTCGGCTGCTGCGCGTCCTTGTCGCTCTTCTTCGGCACGTTCAGCTTGATCACGTCGGCGCCGAGCTCGTGCGCCAGCCGCGACGCGTAGTCCACGGCGTAGAGCGAGTCGCGGCCGCCCTTCTTCTCGACCGCCGCACCGCGCGGGTACGCCCACACGACGATCGGCATCCCGTACTTCTCGCACTGCTCGCGCACCTTCAGGAACTGGAGGAAATCGTCGTCCTGCCGCGGCGAGCCGACGTAGAGCGTGTAGCCGATCGCGTCCGCGCCGAGCGCGACCGCGTCCTCGACCGTCGACGTGAGCGGCGAGAACGCCTCGTCGCTGCTCGGGATGTTCGTCCGGCCGTTGATCTTCAGGATGAGCGGGACACGCCCCGCGTACTTCTCCATGTACCGCGCGGCCAGCCCCCAGTGGCACGCAATGGCGTTGTAGCCGCCCTCGGCGGCGAGGCGCCACTGGAAGTCCGGATCCTTCGCGGCCGGATTCTCGAAGAAGTCGACCGGACCATGCTCGATCCCCTGGTCGATCGGGAGGACCATCAGCGTCCCGTTCCCCACGCCGTGCTCGTACAGCAGCCGGTGCAGACGCACCCGCTTCCCGAGCGGCAGGTCCAGGTCCGCGAGCCTGGGCCGCACGCTCTTTCCCGCCTCCGTCGCCGTCGCGTTCGGGGTCATGCATCCCCTCCGTGGTTGGAAGTGCTCATCGGGTTCCTTTCGCGGCATCGCCGCGCCGCTCGAGCGTCCGTCGCACGGCGGCACAGATGTCATCGGCCGTCAGGCCGTATTTCTTCAGAAGCGCGGCCGGATCGCCACTCTCGGCGTAGCGGTCGTCCAGCCCGACGAACTCCATCGGCACCGGGTGACTGCGGCACACCGCCTGGGCGACCCGCGCGCCGAGCCCGCCGTGGATCAGGTGCTCCTCCGCCGTCACGATCGCGCCCGTCTCCAGCGCGGCTCGGCGCACCGCTTCCTCGTCCAGCGGCTTCACCGTGGCCATGTCGAGCACGCGGGTCTCGATCCCCTCCTTCCGCAGCCGCTCGTGCGCGACGATCGCGGCGCCGACCATCAGCCCGTTCGCAATGATCGTCGCGTCCCCGCCCCCGCGCACCTGCGTCGCGCGGCCGAACGCGAAATCCTGGGGCACGCCGTCGTAGATCCGCGGCGCCTTCGGCCGGCCCGTCCGGATGTAGACCGGGCCGTCGTGCCGGTACGCCGCCTCGACCGCCGCCCACGTCTGGTACTCGTCCGACGGGACGCAGACTACGAAGTCCGGCAGGCTGCACGCCAGCGCCACGTCCTCGACCGACTGCTGGCTCGCGCCGTCCTCGCCCGGCGAGATCCCGCCGTGGCTCCCCACCACCTTCACGTTCAGCCGCGGGTACGCCACCGCCATCCTCAGCTGGTCGAACCCCTTCAGGATCACGAAGCACGCGAAGCTCGAGATGAACGGGACCTTGCCGCAGCTCGCCAGGCCGCCGGCCATCCCGACCAGGTTCGCCTCCTGGATCCCCACGTTCAGGAAACGCTCCGGGTACTCCTCGCCGAAGTACGCGCTCTTCGTGCTCTTCGCCAGGTCCGCGTCGAGCACCACGATCTCCTCGTGGCGCGCGCCCAGCGCCCGCAGCGCCTCGCCGTACGCGTCGCGCGTCGCCTTGCCGAGCGTCAGCCCCTCGTAGAGCTCTTTCATCGCCCCGCCTCCTTCTCCTCGGCCGCCTCCCGCTCGATCGAGTGCTCGGCCCGGGGCAGCGCGTCCTCCAGCTCGCCCAGCGCCCGCGCCAGCTCCTCCTCGCTCGGCGCCACGCCGTGGTACGCGTTCTCCCCCTCCATGAAGCTCACGCCCTTCCCCTTCACCGTGTGCGCGATCACGCACGCGGGCCCGCGCTGCGCCGTCGCCCACTCGAGCCCGTCCACCACCTGCCCCAGGTCGTGGCCGTCGATCTCCCGCACGTGCCACCCCATCGCGCGCCACTTGTCCGCTAGCGGCTCCAGCTCCATGATCTCCGAGATCGCGCCGTCGAGCTGGTACTTGTTGTAGTCGATGATCGCCACCAGGTTGTCCGGCTTCTGGAACCCCGCGGCCATCGCCGCTTCCCAGACCTGCCCCTCCTGGCACTCGCCGTCCCCGAGCAGGACGTAGACCCGGAAATCCTTCCGATCCATCCGCGCGGCCAGCGCCATCCCGAGCCCGATCGACAGCCCCTGTCCCAGCGACCCCGTCGAGGCCTCGATCCCGGGCGTCGCGCCCAGGACCGGGTGCCCCTGGAGCCGGCTGTCGATCTTGCGCAGCGTCACCAGCTCCTCGACCGGGAAATACCCCGCCTCCGCGAGCGCCGCGTACTGGACCGGCACGCCGTGCCCCTTCGACAGGATGAACCGGTCCCGCTCCGCCCATTCGGGCCGCGCCGGATCGTATCGCAGGAACCCACCGAAATACAGCGCGGTCACGATCTCGACCGCCGACAGCGAGCCGCCCGGATGCCCGCTCCTCGCCTCCGCAAGCATGGTCACGATGTGCCGGCGGATCCGCGTGGCCATGTCCCGCAGCTCGGGCAGGTCCATGCGCCGCTCTCCGCGGCTCGGCGCAGCTTCTCCCATACGTCCTCTGGTTCGGGTCGCACCCCTGATTCACGCAGCCCGGAAAGGTAATGGCCGGACGCGTTTCGCGCAAAAAAAAGTGCCCGGCCCTGCCGGGCCGGGCACCTGCCCCACCACGCAGGCCGGATCGTCAGCCGCGCACCTTGCGCACCTCCTCGACCCGCCGCACCGGCTGGAACACGCACCCCACCGGCTGGAGCGGCACGTAGAGGATCTCGATGTCCTGGAAGTCCTCGCGCAGGTCGGCCTCCTCTTCCAGGATGTCCTCGAGGTCGTCCTCGCCTGCGGCCTCGCGGCGTTCCTCGAGCTCCTCACGCACGTCCTGCACCTCGTCGGCGTCGGCGTAGACCGGCAGGCCGTTCACCGTGCCGAGGAACGCCAGATCATCGGGCTCGATCACGCGGCCGCCGCCGTAGGTCACGAATTCGGTCGTCGTCCCGTTCACGGTCAGCGTGAGCGGCTCGCCGGCCACGAACCAGTCGGCTTCCTCCACCACGACGACGCGCTCCTCGACCACCTGCCCGAGCGGCACCCGCCGTCCGTTCATCGTCACGAGCGTGTCCCCGGTGCTCGGCACGTAGATCGCCTGGACCTCGGCGATCCCGCCCGGCAGCGACGGGTCGATCACGCACACGGTGATCACCTCCTCGGCGGGCGGCGGCGGCGGCGCCGGCGGCGCGACGATGGCGACCTCTTCCGGCCTCTCGAGGCCGAACAGGAAGTGCAGGCCGAGCTGGCCGTACAGCTCGTGGATCACGTTGCCGACGTCGTCATCCTCTTCATCGTCGATGATGATGATGTCGTCGTCGACGTCCACGTCGACGAAGCCGAGGCGGCGGACCGGCGTGTCCCAGATCCGGTCGCCGACCTCGGCACGCAGCGCGAATCGCCGCGCGAGACGGATGTCCGTCCCGAGCCCGACCAGCCCCATGAGCTTGGTGTCGTCTTCGAGCAGGAACGCCTCGTCGTCCACGATGAACACGGTGCCTTCCTCGCCGTCGAAGTTGTTGAACGCCGGATCGATGAACTTGGCGCCCAACCCCAACGCGAGGTACGGGAGGAACTCCGTGCCCTCCCAGTCCTCGTTCGGCGAGCCGAACCGGAACAGGAGGTCGCCCGACGCGCTCCACAGGTTCACGTCCTCGATCTCGGCCACCAGGTCGCCATCGATGTCGCCATCGATGTCGCCGTCGATGCCGTCCTCGATGTCGAACGGGCGCTCCGTGTACGTGCCGTTCGCCCGGATCCCGAGCCCGCCGATCCCGAACAGCCTGCTGCCGAGCCAGTACGTCAGCTGCGCGCCGACCAGCCAGCCCGCATCGAACTGCGCCTCGCCATCCCCCGGCAGGTGGTCCTCGTCCAGCGAGTTGCTGTACCACGACCCCCCGCCGTTGACGCCGATGTCCCATCGGTAGTCCTGGGCGTGAGCCGGCAGGGCGGTGGCCAGAGCCACGGCGCCCGCCGCCAGTGCCGTAAATCCCGTACGTCTCATGTCCTGCTCTCCCTTGCTGCAGGTCCGCGTCTCTCGGGCGGGCCCGTGCGGTTCGTCGCGGCGCGGGACGACCGCGCCGTCGGCACGAACCCGCTGCCGACTCCGCCGTTGCACGTTTCGCACCAATTCACATGTTTCGCTCGGCCGGCGAAGCGGCGGTGTGTCCCGGATCTGCACGAAACGAAACAGCCCGACGCCGTACCAGGCCGGGCGCGTCATGTGTGCAATTCCTATTCCGATGGGAGTGGGGGCGGCTGGCGCGACGCCCGGGGTCGAACCGCCGCGCCCGACGGGCGCGGCGGTCGGCGGGCCGGTGCGGTCAGCCGTCCATCATGCGCAGCGGGCGCGACGCCGCCGAATTCGCGGCGGCCGCGTCGCTCCCGACCGCCCGTGCGTGGCGGTCGGGGATGAGGCGCTCGTTGAGGCGGGTGAGCGTGAAGTAGTAGACGACCTCGCCGATCCCTTCGCGGACGTCGAGCGCCTCCAGATACAGCTCGACGGCTTCGGTGAACGGGAGCTCCTCGTCGAGGATCTCGACGAAGTGCAGGGCGTTGTCGACATGTGCGCCGAGCAGGGCGACCTCGGTGCGGGCCGCTTCGAGCTCGATCCAGCGGCGGAGCTTCTCGTTGATGCGGCCGCGCAGTCTCTGGCGCAGGTTGCCGAAGAGGCCGAACCGGGCGCGGCCCAGCTCGGCGGCGGCATCGGCTTCGGCCATGCGTTCGGGCCAGGTCTTCCGGTGCGTGCCGTCCTCGCCGAGTATGGCGAGGGCGCGGGTGGTGATGATGCGGGTTTCGTCGTCCGAGAGCCGGAGCAGCCGCGTGTAGATGTCGAGCGCGTCGTCGAACGGGACCTGGTCGCCGACGAGCTCGATCAGCTCGAGGGCGTGTTCGACGTGTGTTCCCAGCAGGCGCTCCTGGGCGACGGCGATGGCCAGGTCGACGCGGCGGCGGACGGGTTGTGAGATGCCCTTCGAAGCGAACGGAGTCTTCACGGAAGCCACTCCAGCGATAGCGAGCCAAGCGGGCGTGGGAACCCGGTCACGGACGGTGCAAAATCCATTCCCCGCAGGCCGTTCAGCGCCTGCGCCCGCGGCGGGCTCCGAAGCCGGGGAGCCGTCGCTGGCGGATGCGTTCTTCGCCGGTGACGTAGTCGGGTCCGTAGCCGAAGCGGTCGCCGAGGTGGTAGTCGTAGGTGTGCTCGGGGCCGTAGGGGACCGGTGCGCGCCCGTACCGGCCGAGCTCGCCGGGGCCGCTGTAGCCGCGCCCCGCGAGCGGGAACGGGCGCCGCCGGTCGGGACGGGGGAGCGGCGCCCGGGGCGCAGCGCCCCGGCGGTACGCCTCCCGGCCGGCGCGTTCGCGGCCGTAGCCCGCGCCGCCGTACGCCTCCCGGCCGTACTCCCGGCCGTACGCTTCGCGGCCGTAGCCCTGGGGTTCGGCTAGGGAGCGACGGACGATGCGGCGGTGCACCCGCCGCGGACGCGGTTCGTACCCGATGTCGTAACGCATGGCGGCTCTCCTGACCTCCGGTTTCGGCGGGGGTGTTCCGTCCGCCGGGAGGCGGCAAAGCGCGTGCCGGATCAGGAGAGGGTGGTGCGCGCCGGATCAGGTGAGCGTGGCGCGGGCCTCCGTGATCTGACGGACGACGGCGGCTCGCCCCGTCCCGCCCGGCAGCGACCGGGCCTCGACGGAGCGCTCCGCGTCGAGCGATCGTCCCAGCCCGGAGGCGAGCGCCGGGTGCGCAGCGGCCCAGACGTCCGCGGGCAGGTCGAAGATCGAGCCGCCCTCGAGCTCCGCGGCGCGGATCAGCTTTCCGGCCACGCCGTGCGCCTCGCGGAACGGCACGCCGGCCCGGACGAGCTCGTCCGCCAGGTCGGTGGCGAGTAGCGTGGGGTCGTCCGCGGCGCAGGCCAGCGCCGATTCGTGGAAGCGCAGCCCGGCGACGGTGTCGCGCGTGGCCGGGAGTAGCAGCGCGAGCGCATCGAACGCACCGAACAGCAGCGTCTTGTCCTCCTGGAGGTCCTTCTGGTACCCGGAAGGCAGCCCTTTGAGCAGCGCCAGTGCGGCGGCGACGTCGCCGGAGAGGCGGGCGGCCTTGCCGCGCGCGAGCTCGAGTCCGTCCGG
Source organism: Longimicrobiales bacterium (assembly GCA_036381255.1). GTDB lineage: Bacteria > Gemmatimonadota > Gemmatimonadetes > Longimicrobiales > RSA9 > CALBZE01. The sequence continues at coordinate 39,965 of DASVDG010000114.1, forward strand.
GTTGCGCTTCTGCGGCATGAGGCTCGAGCCCGTGGTCATCGACTCCGGCAGCTCGAGGTAGCCGAACTCGTCCGTCGAGTAGAGGATCAGGTCCTCGGCGAGGCGCGAGAGGTGCGCGCCGATCATCGCCGCGACGAAGACGAGCTCGCAGACCCAGTCGCGGTCGCCGATCGCGTCGATCGAGTTCGGCGACATCGCCCGGAACCCCAGCAGCTCCTTCAGCAGCGTGCGGTCGACGGGGAACCCCGAGCCCGCGATCGCGCCGGAGCCGAGCGGCAGGACGCCCACGCGCTCGAGCGCACCGGCCAGCCGGCCGATGTCCCGCTCGATCGCCCAGAAGTGCGAGAGGAGCCAGTGCGCCACGCGCACCGGCTGCCCGCGGCGGAGGTGCGTGTACGCGGGGATCAGGAGGTCGACGGTCGCTTCGGCCTGCTCGAGGAGCGCCCGCTGGAGCCCGCGCAGGTCGTCCTTCAGCCGCGCGCCCGCGCGCAGCGCCCAGAGCCGCGTGTCCGTCGCGACCTGGTCGTTGCGCGAGCGGCCCGTGTGCAGCTTCCCGGCGACATCGCCCACCTCCTCGTACAGCAGCCGCTCGACGAGCGTGTGGATGTCCTCGTCCGCCGCGCCCTCGGCCGCGCCCGACGCGATCCGCGCCGCGACCCGGACCAGGCCCCGGTCCAGCGACTCCGCCTCGCCCGCATCGAGCACGCCGGCGCCCTGCAGCGCCTGGACCCACGCGCGGCTCGCCTCGATGTCCTCCCGCCACAGGCGGCGATCCACGGGGAGGCTGCGGTTCAGCTCCTCGAGCGACGGCGCGGGTCCGCCGCCGAACCGGCCCCCCCACAGCCGGTGGCCGCCCGCGGACCCGGCGGCCCGCCCCGACATCGACGCCTCGGCGCCCGGGTTGCCGGCGCCGCCCGCGTTTCGGCCGCCGCCCGCGACGTCGTTCCGGCTCGCGCCGGCCGTGCCGGTCGGGCCCGTCCGACGGCCCGTGCCGCTCGCCCGGCTCATGACCGCCCCCCGACCGCGGCGGTGAGCGCCGACGCCTCCTCGGCCGGCGCGCCCCCGGCGTGCGTCGAAGGAGCGCCGGCCCCGGCGCGGACCGCCGTGCCCGCGTCCGCCGGCGCGCGCGAGGCCCGCTCGCGCCGCTCGGCCTCGGCACGGACCGGCAGTCCGAACAGGCGGATGAAGCCGGCGGCGTCGGCCTGGTCGTAGGCGCCCGCGTCGTCGCCGAACGAGGCCAGCACCTCGTCGTAGAGCGCCTGTTCGCTCCACCGCCCGACGACCGTCGCGCTCCCCTTGTAGAGCTTGAGCCGGACGGTGCCCGTGACGCGCTCCTGCGTCCGGTCCACCAGTGCGTCGAGCGCTTCGCGCTCCGTCGTCCACCAGCGCCCTTCGTAGACCAGGTCCGCGTATCGCCCGGCGAGCTGGTCCTTCAGCGCGAGCGTGCGCCGGTCGAGCACCAGCTGCTCGAGCTCCTGATGCGCGGTCAGCAGGAGCGTGCCGCCGGGCGTCTCGTACACGCCGCGGGATTTCATCCCGACCAGGCGGTCCTCCAGGATGTCGGCGCGGCCGACGCCGTGCTCGCCGCCGATCGCGTTCAGCCGCTCGAGCAGCGCGACCGGCTCGAGCGCCTCGCCGTCCACGCTCACCGGGTACCCCGCCTCGAAGCCGATCTCGACGTAGAGCGGCCGGTCCGGCGCGTCCTCCGGCGACGTCGTCATCAGGAACAGGTCGGCCGGCGGCTCGAACGCCGGGTCCTCCAGTGGGCCGCCCTCGTGCGAGATGTGCCAGAGGTTCCGGTCCCGCGAGTAGATCTTCTCCTTCGACGCGGTCACCTCGACCCCCCGCGCCGCCGCGTACGCCAGCGCGTCCTCGCGCGACCGGATCGACCACTCCCGCCACGGCGCGATCACGCGCAGCCCCGGCGCGAACGCCTGGTAGCTCAGCTCGAAGCGCACCTGGTCGTTCCCCTTGCCGGTGCACCCGTGTGCGACGGCGTGCGCGCCGATCGACAGCGCGAGCTCCGCCTGCCGGCGCGCGATCAGCGGCCGGGCCATCGCCGTGCCGAGCAGGTACTTCCGGGCATAGACCGCGCCGGCACGGAGCGTCGGGAAGATCGCCTCCCGGACGAACGCCTCGCGCAGGTCCTCGACCACGCACGTGAGCGCGCCCTGGCGCCGCGCCCGCGCCTCGAGGCCGTCCAGCTCGCCCCCCTGCCCCACGTCGGCGGCCATGCACACCACCTCGGCCCCGTAGTTCTCCCGCAGCCACGGGACGATGATCGACGTGTCCAGCCCGCCCGAATACGCCAGCACGACGGTGAACGACATGCCTGCCTCCATGGTCTCGATTCAGTCTTCCAGGTCGCGTACGACCGTCGCCTTCATGCACGCGGCCCGGTCGATCCCCTCGTCCCGGTCCGCCGCGATCTTCTCCGGCACGTCCGTCATCGGGACGGTCCGGAACCCGAGCCGGTGGAAGAATGGCTCCTGCAGCGTCATCGCGAAGACGCGGCGAATGCCGAAGCCGCGCGCCTCCTCCACCAGCGCTTCCACGATCCGGCGCCCCACCCGCCGCCCCCGACAGTCCTCGGCCACCGCCAGCGCGGCGACCTCGGCGAGCTCCGGCGAATACAGGCGCAGCGCGCCGCACCCCACGATCCGTCCGCCGTCCGCGGCCACCAGGAACTCGCGGACGTGCCGGTAGAGCACGCCGACCGGCCTCGGCAGGACCAGCCCGAGGCGGGCGTAGGCGTCGAGCAGCTCCGAGAGCTGCACGACGTCCGCGAGGCGCGCGCGCCGCAACTCGAGCTCCGGGCCCGGCACGACCCCGGCCCGCGCCGTCTCGAGCGGCAGCACGACCGCGTCCGCCTCCGGTGCCGCGGGGCCGGCCCAGCTCGCGGCCCGGCTCATCCGAGCGCCTCCAACAGCACCGAGAGCCCTTCCTCGAGCTCGGCCGCATCGATCGTGAGCGGCGGCAGCAGCCGAACCACACGCTCGCCCGCCGTCAAGACGAGCAGGCCGCGCTCCATCGCCGCGGCGACGACCGGCGCCGCCGCGCCCTCCAGCTCGATCCCCCACATCAGGCCGCGGCCCCGGACGGCCATCACGCCGCCCCGCCCCACCCGCGGCTCCAGCACCTCGCGCACGCGCTCGCCGCGTGCGCGCACCGCCTCCAGGAACGCCGGCTCGGCGATCCGCCGCACCACCGCCAGCGCCACCGCGCTCACCAGCGGCCCACCGCCGAACGTCGTCGCGTGGTCGCCCGGGCGGATCGCGTCCGCCACCCGGCCGGCCAGCAGCACCGCCCCCATCGGCAGCCCGCCGGCGAGCGGCTTCGCGAGCGTCAGGAGGTCCGGCTCGACGCCCGCCGCCTCGTGCGCGAACAGGTGCCCCGTCCGCCCGAGCCCGCACTGCACCTCGTCGAAGATCAGCGCCGCGCCCGCCTCGTCCGCGAGCGCCCGCAACCGCCGCAGGTACGCCGCATCCAGCGGGCGCACGCCGCCCTCCCCCTGCACCGGCTCCACGATCACCGCGGCCGTCGACTCCGGCCGGATCGCCTCCCGCGCGGCGGCCTCGTCGCCCGGCTCCACGAACCGCACGCCGGGCATCAGCGGAGTGAACGGCTCGCGATACGCCGGCCGGTCCGTCGCCGCGAGCGAGCCGAAGAGCCGGCCGTGGAACGAGCCGTGGACCGCCACCACCTCGTGCTTCCCCGCTCCGCCCCGCTCCCGCGCCCACCGCCGCGCGAACTTGAACGCCGCCTCGTTCGCCTCCGCGCCCGAGTTGCAGAAGAACACGCGCTCCGCGAACGACCGCGCGACGAGCTCCGCCGCCAGCGCCTCCGCCGGCAACGTGCGGAACAGGTTCGACGCGTGGATCAGCCCGCTCGCCAGCGCATCGCCGATCGCGCGCTCGATCGTCGCATCGGCGTAGCCCAGCGCATTGACGCCGATCCCGCTCGTGAAGTCGAGGTACGCCTTCCCGTCATCGCCGAGGAGCCGGCTCCCCCGCCCCCCGACGAACACCGGACCCGCGGGGCGGTACACCCCCAGAAGCGGACTGCTCATACCGCCAGCTCCCCCGGCATCCCCGCCGCGCCCGCCGTCCGCCCCAGCCACGTCCCCACCCGCGAGTCCGCCAGCGCCTCGACCGGCCCGATCCGGACCGCGGTCACCCCCGACCGAAGCGCGCGCAGCCCCGCCTTCAGCTTCACCGCCATCCCGTCCCGCGCGACGCCGCACGACAGCAACACCGCCGCTTCCGCCGCGTCCAGCGTCGCCCGCTCCTTCGTCCCGTCGTGCACCCCGGCGACATCCGTGACGAACAGCAGCTCGATCGCGCCCAGCGCCACGGCGACCGCCGTCGCCACGTCATCCGCGTTCACGTTCAACGCACCGCCGTCCGTCCCCCGCGAGATCGGCGAGATCACCGGCACCACCCCGAGCGCGAGCAGCCGGCGCAGCAGCTCGCCGCGCACCCGGACGTTTTCGCCGACCCGCCCGAGAGCGCCGTTCGCCGCCGGCTCCGCGACCACCAGCCCACCATCCTCGCCCGACACCCCCAGCGCATCCACGCCCGCGCCCACGAGCCGGCGCACCAGCCGCTTGTTCAGCCGCCCCGACAGCACCATCGACGCCACGTCCAGCACTTCCGGCGTCGTCACCCGCAGACCGCTCGCACGCTCGACCGGGACACCGAGCCGCCCACAGAGCTCGTCCACCTCCGGGCCGCCGCCGTGCACCACGACCAACCCATCGCCCGCCCGCGCGGCCAGCTCGCCGAATCGGGCCAGCCAGTCGGGCTCGCCCAGCACGCGCCCGCCGACCTTCACCACACGCACCTTCATCGCGGCAGCCCCTCCGTCTCCTCGATGCCGAGCATCAGATTCGCGTTCTGTACCGCCTGCCCCGCCGCGCCCTTCACCAGGTTGTCCAGCGCCGCCACCACCAGCAGCGTCGGCGGATCCACATCCACCTCCGCCAACCCCACCACCACCACGTTCCGCTGCACCGCATCCGTCAACGACGGCAGCGATCCGTCCGCCCTCACCTCGACGAAAGGCTCCGTCGCGTACGCGTCCATCCACAGCTCCAGCGCCGCTTCGCGACTCGACCGTTCCTTCAACGGGACGTAGATCGTCTCCAGGATGCCGCGCCGAACCGGCAGCAGATGCGGTGTGAAGATCAACAGCGCCGCGCTCCCCAGCCGCTCGAATCCACGCCTCAGCTCCGGCACGTGGCGGTGCCCGTTCCCCACCCCGTACGCCCGGTAGTCCTCCGCTACCTCCGCGAACAGCAGCTCCCGACGCGGCGACCGACCCGCGCCCGTCACGCCCGACGCCGCATCGATCACCACCGGGCGAGACCGGTCGACCAGTCCGTGCCGGAGCGCCGGCCCCAGCGCCACCAGCGCACCCGTCGGGTAGCAGCCCGGGTTCGCCACCAGCGCCGCTCCCCGCACCTCCTCCCGCCACAGCTCCGGCAGCCCGTACACCGCCCCGCCTTCGCCACTGCGCAGGTCGCCGGACAGGTCCACCACCCGCGCGCCCGCCTCCCGCGCCCGCAACGCCCAGGCGCCGGACCGGCCCGTCGGCAGGCAGCAGAACACCAGCTCCACCCCGCCCAGCTCCGCCTCTTCCGCTCCGATGTACCGCCCGCCGCCCCCCGGAATCGGCGCGCCCGCCTCGGACTCCGAGGTCGCGAACGTCAGCCGCAGCCGGGGGTGCCGCTGGATGAGCGCCACCAGCTCGCGCCCCGCGTATCCGCTCGCGCCGATCACGCCGGCGCGAATCTGCGTTTCATTCATGGTCGATGAATAAATATTCATGCTGCCGCCGTGTCAAGGGCCGATGCGTGCGATCGGTGCATGACAATGCACGGGTGGCGGTCGGTGAGGGCCGACGACGCGCCGGGCAGAGACGGGTCGGCGCCGCCCGCTCGGCCGCGCCGACCCGGCTCGATCAGGGCTCGCCGGCGATGCCGGCGATCTCCTCGAGGCGCTGCTGGACGGTGGGGAGGTGCGCGGGATCGCGGAGGATGAGGAGAATGGTATCGTCGCCGGCAAGGGTGCCGAGGACCTCGGGCCACTCCTCCCAGTCGATGGCGATGGCGACGGGCTGTGCCCCGCCGGTGAGGGTCTTGACGAGGAGGAGGTTGCCCGTGCCTTCAGCGCTGACGAAGAGCGTGGGGAGCAGCCGGCCGAGGGGCGGTGTCTGGTCCCAGGCCTCGGGCGGGAGGGTGTAGTGCATCCCGCCTTCGGCGTCGGGGACCTTGACGAGGCGGAGCTCGCGGATGTCGCGGGACAGGGTGGCCTGCGTGACGTCCAGGCCGCGTTCCGCGAGGAGCTCGCGCAGGTGCTCCTGGCTGGTGACCCGGTGTTCGCGGACGATTTCGAGGATCGCCGCGTGTCGCTGTCTCTTGTTCATGGAGGGGAGGATGCCGCCGGGGGCGGGGCGGCGTCAAGATTCGACTTCGAGTCGGTTCTTCAGGTCGCGCACGCCGGGCACGCCCTTCGCGTCCCGGAGCGCGCGGGGGATTTCGGCCGGATCGGGGAGCATGCCGGTCAGGGTGACGACGCCGTCATCGACCTCGACCAGGATCCGGTCGGCGTCGATCCAGGTGTCCTGGAACAGGGCCTGCTCGACGTCCGCGCGGATCCAGTGGTCGGGTCGCCGGCGGCGCAACAGGCGGCCGCGGTACGGCCCCTGTCCCGGCTGCGGCGGGGGCGGCTCGCGCCGGCGGCCGGTCCGCTTTTCGCGGGGCTCCCGCATCCCCGGACCGAACCCGAACTCGTACGGCCGGGCCGGCCCGTAGCCGATGTCCTCGCGGGTCACGAGGGAGGAGTCGGGTCGGCCACGGCTCGGCCTCTCCCGCTGCTCGTCGCGCCCGCGCCGCCTCACGCCGCCTGTCCGTCCGCGGCCTCGGGCGCTCGCGGCGCCGGGCGTTCCAGTTGCCCCATCGAAGCCACCGCCTCGTGGAAGATGCGCTCGCGCCAGCCCTGGCCGATCTCGAGGGCGTCGATGTAGACCTGGACGGCTTCGGCGGGCTCGACCTCGGTCTTCAGCTCGTCCACCAGCAGCGATGCGCCGTGGAGATACGCACCCTTGATCTTGTCGCGCGCGCGCCCGGCGGCGCGGTCGACACGCAGCCGCAGCGATTCGGCCCGCCGCCCCCTGAGCCGCCGGGCGATGCCCTGGACGAGCCCCCACACGCCGTTGCTGAGGTCGAACATCGGCGCACCGACCTCCGGCTCCTCGGCCAGGCTCGCCAGCGCCTGGACCGCCACGGCCTCGCGGATGCGATCCGGCGTGCCGGTCAGCCGGAAGAAGATCTCCAGGCCGCGCTCGTACGCGACCTCCTCCCGCGTCACCCGGAGAAAGTCCCGCGCCGCCTCCGCGTGCGCCTCGATCAAGCGCTCCTCGGCCGTCGCCAGGGCGAGCGTCAACCGGCGGCGTTGGACGGGCGATCTCTGCAACGAGTGCCAGGCCGGGCCCATGATCACCTCGTGGATCCGAATTCCAGGGAGCCGTTGACTCAGCCCTCCCCTGCTGCAAGGCGCATGCACAAAGGGCGGCGGCCCCGGCTCCCCCGCGTGCGCGAGCCGGGGCCGCCGCCCGACGCCACTCGACCGCCGCGCCTCAGGAACCGCCGAAGAGCAACACCGCGTCGACCCGGCCGTCCCCGTCGAGGTCCGTGAGCTCCGCGAGCGGACGGTCCCCCGACCGGACCTGGAGCACGTCCCCGCCGTATCCGCCGGCACGCAGCCAGCGCCCCTGGAGCGGACCACCGCCGCTTCGCCGACCGGCCTCGCTCAGCCGGCCGAACACCACGTCGCCCAGGATGTCGATCAGCGTCCCGCGCCCCAGCGACGCCTCCCGGCGCCCCACATCCCCGAACACGATGTCGCCCCAGCCGACGCGCCGCCACACGTCGTACCGGCCGAACCCCTTCTCCGCGCACCACCGGCGCCCGTGCACCGGATGCCCCTCCCCGTTCCGGCAAAACTTCGGCCCACGGCCGCCCCGGTCCCCCCGGCGCCGGTCGTCCCAACGCCCATCCCGGTCGCCCCCCGGCCACGGCAGCACCACCGCGCCGCGCGCCGTCCGGATCCGCTCGCCCGCCGCCACCGACGGCAGCGCCCACTCCCACCACCCATCGCCCCGCGGCGCCTGCGCCGACGCGTCCACCGGAACCGCCAGCCCGAGCCCCGCCACGGCGATCCCCAGCAGCACCTTCTTCATGCTCACCTGCCTGCTCATACGTGCACCTCTCGCCGCCTCCTACACGGATGCGGACGTTTCCGATCCATTTTCCGTCACCTCGCCGACGTGCGCCGACGGGCAGCGCCGCTGGACGGCGCATGCGCCGGCACGGATCGTGTTCCGGCGCTCCCGATGGCCCGCCCGCGGCGGCCGGCCGCGCTCCCGGAACGCGGCATGCGCTGTACCGTCGTCGGCGGCGGCGGGTACGGCATCGAAAGAGGGGGCGTCGCGTGGATCCGTTCACTCTCCGATCGATCGTCGCGGGGACCGATCTCAGCGAGCGGTCCGACGACGCGCTGCGTGCCGCGGCGGCGATCGCGGAGCTGACCGACGCCGCGTTGCACGTGCTGCACGCGTACGAGCTCGAGGCGGTCCGGGGCGGGCCGGGCGGCGCGCCGGCGACGTTCCCGGAGCGGGTCACGGAAGCGGAGCGTGCGCTGGAGGACCAGGTTCGTCGGGTCGTCCCCGGGTCGTTGCGGGTCGCGAGCCAGCGCGTGGAGGTGTACCTGCCGTACAAGGCGATCCTGGAGGAGGCGCAGCGGGTGTCGGCGGACCTGATCGTGCTGGGCCGGCACCGGGGCGGCGAGCCGCGGGCGATCCTGGGGACCACGGCCGATCACGTGGTCCGGGAGTCGACGGTACCGTGTCTCGTGGTGCCGGGCGCGCTGCGGCTTCCGCTGCGGGCCGTGCTCGTCCCGCTGGATCCGTCGAAGCCGGCCCCCGGCGTGGCGCGGCTCGCGCTGTCGTGGGCCTCGGCGCTGGGCGCCGGCGCGGCCTCGCGGCCGGGCACGGAGGTGCACATGACCATGGTCCTGCCCGAGTCGATGGCGCTGGCGCCCGGGTTGGAGGACACGGTGCGCGCGGCCGTCGAGGAGGAGCTCGCGACGGCCGCCGGCCCCGGCGCCTTCCCCGCCGGCGTCGGCGTTCGTTGGGTCTCGCTCCGCAACGATTCGCCGGCGCGCGGGATCCTGCGTTACGCGGAGGAGGTCGACGCGGACCTCGTGGTCATGGGCACGAGCGCGCCCGGCGCCGTGCGTCGGGCGATCCTGGGGAGCGTCGCATCGGCGGTCGCGAAGAGCGCCCGCGCTCCGGTGCTCCTCGTGCCGCTGGGGCAGGTGCAGGGCGCGTGAGGGGGTGCGAGCGTTGGCCGACCCGACGAGTGGCTCAGCACACGTGCGGCGCGGGCGGGGGTACCCGGGCGGTCGCGGGGACCGGCCGCCGGGGTTGAAGACGATGAAGGCGGAGCCCCCGACTTCGCGCCGAGGGGCTCCGCCTTCATTCCCACCGTCATGCCCACGCGCAGATCGCGACGGGCAAAACCCCAGAGGCCCCGGGCGGATTCGAACCGCCGAATAGAGGTTTTGCAGACCTCCGCCTTACCACTTGGCTACGGGGCCAAAGAAAAGGCGAGTCGAACTCGCCTTTCCAGAGCGGGAAACCGGACTCGAACCGGCGACCTTCTGCATGGCAAGCAGACGCTCTACCAACTGAGCTATTCCCGCGTTCCGGAGACTGAATTTTAACGATTTCTCGACCCCGAGTCAACCGTTGGGCGTCCCACGCGAGGTGGAGGCACCGCCCGCCCTCGAGCCGTCGAGGACCGCGCGGACCTTGCGTCCGAGCGCCTCCGGCGAGAACGGCTTCTGAAGGAACGACATCCCCTCGTCCAGCACGCCGTGGTGCACGATGGCGTCGTCGGTATAGCCGGACATGTAGAGGACGCGGAGTTCGTCGCGCGTCGAGGCGAGCTGCTCGGCGAGCTGTCGTCCGCCGGCGCCGGGCATGACGACGTCGGTGATGAGCAGCTCGATCGGGCCAGAGTGCGCGGCGCTGATCGCGAGCGCGGCCTCGCCGGACTCGGCCTCCAGGACGGAGTAGCCGAGGGAGGCGAGCGCTTCGCGCACGAGCTTGCGAACGACGGCATCGTCCTCCACGAGGAGGACCGTCTCGGTGCCGCGGGGGGTGTCCTCCTCGGCGACGTCGCTCCCGATGCCGACGGCGTTCCGTTCGACCTCGGGGAAGAAGACCTTGAAGGTCGTGCCGGCGCCCGGCTCGCTGTAGGTCTGGATGCTGCCGCCGCACTGGGTGACGATCCCGTAGACCGTCGACAGCCCGAGACCGGTGCCCTTGCCCGCCTCCTTCGTGGTGAAGAACGGCTCGAAGATCTGGGCCTGCACCTCCGGGCTCATCCCGATGCCGTTGTCGCTGACGGCCAGCATGACGTAGCGACCCGGTTGGAGGTCGGCGTGGGAGTGGGCGTAGTCGTCCCCGAGTGTGACCCGCTTGGTCTCCACGAGGATCTCGCCCCCGCCGGGCATTGCGTCGCGCGCGTTCACCACGAGGTTGATCACCACCTGTTCGATCTGGCTGGGGTCCGCGAGCACGGCGCCGATCGACTCGTCGAGGGCGAGCTGCAGCATGACCTCCTCGGTGATCAGCCGGCGAAGCATGTTGGCCAGGTTGCGGATCACGTCGTTCAGGTCCAGGTGGCGCGGGTTCACGACCTGTTTGCGGCTGAAGGCGAGGAGCTGGCGCGTGAGCGCGGCGCCGCGATGGCCGGCCGTCTGGATCTCCTCGACCATCTCCCGCAGCCGGGCGTCGTCGCCGACCTCGCCGAGGAGGAAGGAGGCGTAGCCCTGGACCGTGAGGAGGATGTTGTTGAAGTCGTGGGCCACGCCCCCGGCCAGGCGCCCGACCGCCTCCAGCTTCTGCGCGTGTCGGAACTGCTCCTCGAGCCGCTTCCGGTCCGTGATGTCGGAGAGCATGGCGACGCCGCCGGTCACGCGCCCGTCGGCGTCGCGGAGCGGGCCCGCGGCGATGGCCACCTGGATCCGGCGGCCGTCGCGCCGGCGCCGTTCCGCCTCCACGAGCGAGATCGACTCGCCGGCGAAGATGCGCTCCAGGAGGTCGCGGCTTTGCTCGGCTTCTTCCGGCGGGACGAACGGCAGCGGTTGACCCAGGACCTCCTCCGCCGACCAGCCGAAGATTCGTTCGGCCGCGGCGTTCCAGCGGGTGATGCGGCCCTCCCGGTCCATGGCGAAGGTCGCGACCGGAGCGGTTTCGAACAGCGTCTCGAGGAACGCGATCGCTTCGCGCAGCGCCTCCTCCGCCGCGTGGCGCTCGGTCACGTCGCGGAGCACCGCCAGCCCGAGCGCCTCTTCGTCGACCGGCGTGAGGGAGAGCGAGACCGTGCACCAGACGACATCGCCGTCGCCGGTCCTGAAGCGCAGGTCCTCGAGCCGGGAGCGCCGGCCTTGCGCGAGCCGGTCGAGCGCCTCCTGGAGCTGGGCGGCGTCCTCCGGCGCGGCCAGTGCGACGAGCGACTCCCCCGTCAACGCCGCGTCGTTCCGCCCCAGGATCGCGCTGGCGCTGGCGTTCGCCTCCACGATCCGGCCGCGCGCGTCGAGGACCAGGATCGCGTCGTGCGCGTGGTGCATCAGCGCGCGGTACTTCTCCTCGGAGAGGCGCGCCTCGCGCTCCATCCGCCGTGCGTACGCCTCCAGTTGCGCGTGGGCGTCCGCGAGATCGTCCTGGCTCCGGCGCAGCGCCTTGTTCGTCCGCACCATGTCCTCGATGCTCGACAGCAGCAGGTCGACGATCTGCTCGCGGTCGGACGTGATCGAGAGCGTGCGGTCCAGGAACCGGATCGTCACGCCGAGGCTGGTCTTCGACCCCTGCCGGAGCGCCCGGTTGTCGAGCACGTGCCGGATGCGCGCCAGGAGCGGCCCCGCCTCGTACGGCTTCGTGATGTAGTTGTCCGCGCCGCACTCCAGCCCCTTGACGATGTCCATCGGGTCGGCCAGCGACGTGAGCAGCACGACGGGGATCCCGCCCAGCTCCGGCCGCGCCTTGATGCGGCGACACAACTCGTACCCATCGATGCCGGGCATCAGGACGTCGGTCAGGATCAGATCCGGCGGCGCTTCCGTCTCGAGCATGCGAAGCGCTTCCTCGCCCGATGTGGCGACCCCCGTCTCGTAGCCGGCATCCGTCAGTAGCGAGCGGAGCTCCTCGGCCTGCGTCGCGCTGTCCTCGATGACCAGGATCCGAATGCTCATCCGTTCAACCTCCCGAAGCGGTCGACCAGCGTGGCTACGATGGCGTCGATCGGCAGGACGGCATCCACGACCCCGGACCGCACCGCCTCGCCCGCCATGCCGTATACGACGGAAGATTCCCGGTCTTGCGCCAGGACCATCCCGCCGCCGTCGCGGACCGCGCGCAGCCCCTGGACGCCGTCGCGCCCCATCCCGGTCAGCACGACGGCGGTCGCGGCGGCGCCGTAGACCTCGGCGACGGATTCGAAGAGCGCGGTCGCCGAGGGACGGAACCCATCGATCGGCGGGCCGTCGTCGAGGACCACGCGGCCGCCGGCGCTCACGCGCAGGTGGCGGTCCTCCGGGGCGAGGTGGACCACGCCGGGCGCGAGCCGTCGGCCGTTCTCCGCGATCGTCACCGGCAGCGCGCTCGCCGCGGCGATGAACGATTCGAGGGGGCGAATGAAGCCCCGGGCCATGTGCTGTACCACGGCGACCGGGACCGGCAGATCCGCGGGGAGCGCCCCCAGCAGCCGTCGCAGCGCCGTCGGGCCGCCGGTCGACGCCGCCACGGCGACGATCCCCGCCCGTGCGGGCCGCGGCGGCGGCTCCGATCGCGTCGGCACCGGCGCGGCCGACGCCGACGCCGTCGCGTGCGCGGGAACGGGCCCGGCCAACGCGCCGCGCCGCCGCACGACCTTCACGTCCGCGAGCGCCCGCGTCAGCTCCAGGAGCTGACGCCGGTCGTCCTCGAATCGCGGGCTCGCGGGATCGTCCGGTTTGGCGATCACCATGAGCGCGCCGGCGTGCATGGCGGCGAGCGACCGCTCGGCCGCATCGCGGCTCGCGCTCGATGTCACGATCAGGATCGGCGTCGGCCGCCGGGCCATGATGCGACGGGTCGCCTCCAGCCCGTCCATCTCCGGCATGTGGACGTCCATCACGATGATGTCCGGCGTGAGGCGGAGCGTGAGCTCCAGCGCCTCGACGCCCGTCCGCGCCTCGCCCACGACGACGAGCGCCGGGTCGCTCGCCAGAACGGTGACGAGGAGGTGTCGGCACGTCGCCGAATCGTCGACTACCAGGACGCGCGTCACGGCATCACCGTTCGGCGAGGATGTCGCGAATCGTGGCCAGGAACTCCGCCCGTTCGAAGCCGGACTTGCCCAGGTACGCGTCGGCGCCGGCCTCGAGTCCGCGCCGTCGCTGCTCCGGCGCCTCCAGCGCCGTGACCAGCACGACGGGGAGCGCGGCGAGCCGATCGTCCGCGCGGATCGCCCGGCAGAGCGCGAAGCCGTCCATGCGCGGCATCTCGACGTCCGCGACGACGAGGTCGAACGCCTCGCCGCGGAGCCGCCGCAGCGCCTCGTCGCCATCGGCCGCGGCGACCACGTCGTACCCCGCGGTCTGGAGGATGCCGACCTCGAGCGTGCGTGCGGTGATCGAGTCGTCGACCACGAGGATGCGGCGTCGCGCCCGCGCCGGCATCGCCCCGCCTTCCAGCAGCGCGTCGTCCCCCGCTGCGGCCCGTTCGAGTCCTCGCGCCGCGACCCGCGACGCGTCCAGCACCAGGGCGATCCGGTTCGTGCCCAGCACGGCGCAGCCGGTCGCCAGCCCCCGGGCGCGCCGCCCCAACGGGCGCACGGCCAGCGTGTCGTCGCCTTCGACGCGGTCCACCGCCAGCGCGATGCGAGCGCCGGGCACGGCGACGATCACCGCGTGGCTCGATGCCGCGGCGGGATCGCCGAAGCCCGGGCCCAGGACGGCGGCGAGCGGGACCACGGGCACGAGGCCATCGGGCGCCGGCACCATGGTCCGCCCGCCGCTGCGCCGCAGATCGGCCGGCCGGATCCGGATCACGCGTTCGATGGCGTCGAGCGGGAGGGCCACAGACCGCCCGCCCACCTCCACCTGCAGCGCCCGCACGGTGGCCAGGCTGACCGGGCAGTCCAGCAGGAACGTCGTGCCCGCGCCGCTCTGCCAGCGCACGTCGACCCGGCCGCCGACGCGTTCCATCGCGGCGCGGACGGCGTCCAGGCCGACGCCGCGCCCCGAAATGGCCGTCGCCTCCGGCGCGGTGGACAGCCCGCCGCGAAAAAGCGCGCGGACCTGGTCTTCCTCAGCGTCCGGGATCTCGACGCCGCGGCGCGCGAGCTGCCGCTGGATCGCGGCCATGTCGAGGCCTCGGCCGTCGTCGATCACCGCCACCTCGATGCGCTCGCCGCGAATCGTCGCCGCGACCCGCACGGTCCCGACGCCGTCCTTCCCCGCCCGCTCCCGCTCCGCCTTCGGCTCGATGCCGTGGTCCACCGCGTTGCGCACCAGGTGCAGCAGTGCCTCGCGGATCGCGTCGAGCACGCCACGGTCCGCCTCGACCTCGTTGCCGCCGATCTCCAGCCGGACCTCCTTGTCCGCTCCGGCGGCGAGGTCACGGACGGTCCGCGGCAGCGCCGCGCAGGCGTCTCTGAACGGCCGCATGCGCAGTCGCCGCACGCCGTCCGTGATGTCGTCCGCCGCGCGGGATACGCCGCGCGCGTCGCGTCGCGTTTCCGCCGTCAGTCGGTCGGCCGCGGCGAGGAGCGCGCGCAACTGCCCGTCCACGCCGGCCACCGAGCGCGCCACTTCGGCGGGCACGTCCGCCTTCGCCAGCGCGGCGCGCACGCGGGGCGCCTGTCGCCGCCAGTCCGCCGCCCAACGGGCGGACAGCTCTCGCAGCTCCTCGATCGCACGCGCGTGCTCGGCCACCCGGCTGCGGGCCGCGAGCAGGCGGCCGCCGGCCGCCGCGAGGCGGTCCAGCCGCTCGACCGGGACCCGTACGGCGAGGGCTTCGCCGCCCGGACGTGGGGCTTCGGGCGACTCCTCCGCGCCCACCCGCTGGACGTCGACCGCGCCCTGCGCCATCGCGGCCGCCGCGTCGGAGCCCGCCGCGTCGGCCGGAGTGCGCCGGAACGCCGCGGTCAGCCTCGCCAGCGCCGCCGAATCGACGGCGCCCGCCTTGCGGAGCGCCTTCCCCGCCGTCTCGATCGCATCGACCGCCGCGAAGTGGAGCGGCATCTGCGACGGGTCGAGCGCCGCCCGGCCTTCACGGAGCTCGACCAGCACCTCCTCCCACGCGTGGCAGAGCGCTTCGAGCGGCCGCACGCCCGCGGCCCGGGCCGCGCCCTTCAGCGTGTGTACGCTCCGGAACAGCGAGCGCAGCCGCTCGCCGTCGCCCGGCGCCTTCTCGAGCGCCAGGAGATCGGCGTTCATGGACCCGACGTGCTCCTCGATCTCTCCGGTGAAGAGCCGGAGGAGCCGGCCGCTCAGGTCCTCCCGGTTCATCTCCGCCCGCGCAGCGGCCGCACGCCCGTCCGCTCGCCGCCGACCAACTCGAGCAGACGCCCGCCCAGCTCGTTCAGATCCTCCGCCGCGCGTTCGGCCTGCCGCACCGAAGCCAGGTTCTGCTGCGTGGCCTCCTCGATCCCGCTGATCGCCTCCCGGATCTGGCCCATCCCCGCGGCCTGTTGCCCCGCGGATGCCACGATCTGGGCGGCGCTGCGCGAGGCCTCCGCGAGCGCGTCCGCCAGCGCCCCGATCGTCTCGCCCGCCTCCGTGACCTGCGCCACGCCCGCGGCGACGCGTTTGGTCCCCTCCTCCGTCGTCATCACCGCCGCGCCCGTCGCCCGCTGAATCTCGCCGAGGATCTCCCGCACCCGGACCGTGGCCTTGCGCGATTGATCGGCCAGTTCGCGCACCTCGCTCGCGACCACCGCGAAGCCCCGCCCGTGCTCGCCCGCCCGCGCCGCCTCGATCGCCGCGTTCAACGCGAGCAGATGCGTCTGCTCCGCGATGTCGTCGACCGTCGCGATGATGTCGCCGATCGCGTGCGCCTGCTGCGCCAGCTCCAGGATGCTGTCCGCGATCGACTGGACCCGGTCGCTCAGCTCGCCCATCGTCGCGACCGACGATTCGACCGCCGCACGACCCGCCTCGCCCACGCGGAACGCGTTCTGGGCCGATTCCGCCACCGCCTTCGCCCGCTGCGCCGCCTGCTCCGCCGTCTGCGCCACCTCCTCGACCGTGGCGACGGTATCGCTCACCGCGGTCGACGACTGGCTCGCCGCCGAAGCCTGCTGGGCCGTCGCCGCCAGGATCTCCGCCGCGCTCGACGCGATCACCGCCGCCGACTCCCGCAGCGGATCGTTCACCGCCCGCGTCAGGTAACGCGCCCCCGCGTAGCCGGCCAGCAGCGCCAGCAAGCCGCCGCCCAGCAGCAGGAGCTGCATCCGCTTCGCTTCGGCGTTCGCCTGCGCCGTGATCTCCCGGGTGCGGCGTTCCGCCGTCTGGATGCCGCGAGCCACCGTCCGGCCGAGGCTCGCGCCGACGTCGATCGAGCGCCGGGTCGCATCGATCATCTCATTGCCGCGGCCCCCGGCCCGCGCCGCGATCGCCGCCCGCGAGACCTCGTCCCACTCCTCCAGAAGGCTCAGTGCCTCCTCCCACAGCGCCCGCGATTCCACGGACCGGGCGGAGTCCCGGAGTTGCCGGAGCTGTCGCCGCGCCACTTCCACCGCGGCGTCCCGCTGCTTGAGGTCCTCATCCTCCCGTTCGATCAGGTACCGGAGGAACGCCTCGGCTGCGGTACGGACGCTACCCTCCGCCGCGAACGCCGGCGCCAGCACCTCCCGCTCGTGCGCGAGCGCCTCGTTCTTCCCGGCGGTCGCGCCCCGCAGCGCCACGATCCCCGTCGCCGTCACACCGACCAGCAGCACCAGCCCCAGCGCGAAGCCCGCGACGATCCGACGCTTGATCGTCCAGAATGTGGCTCTTGTCATGTCACCCGATGTTCGAGGTCCCTCCCGTCGACGACGACCACCCCATCATCGACGAGGCCGAGGATCCGTTCGGCTGCGCCTTCCGGCGGCGGCCGCACGCCGTCCGGCCCGTCCAGCGCGTAGCGCCGGACGCCGATCAGCTCGTCGGCGGCGATGCCGACGCGCTCGCGCCCGCCCACCACGACGACCCATTCGCCGGGCGCCCCCGTGATGCGATCGAGGCCGAGCAGCGCCCCGAGGTCGATCACGTCGATCAGCTCGCCCCGGTGCAGCGTGACCCCGATGATCGGACCCTCCGCGCCCGGGAGCGGCGCCACCTCCGCCGGCCGGGCCACGGCGGTCAACCAGCGTAGCGCCATGGCGTAGACTTCGCGTCCGGCCCGGAACAGCAGGAACTCCTCGTCGTCGGCCCGCTCGGCGACGGCCGGCGCCGCCGCGAGCGCCCGCGCGCGCGCCTCCAGCACCCGCCGCGCCTCGTCCGAGCTCCGCGACGCTTCCTGCACTCGCACCGCCCCGCGCCGCTCCGTCCCGCGCCCCCTGCCCACGTCACCCCCTCCGCGCCGCGAGCTGAGCGAGACGCGCCCGCACGAGCGCCAGCAGCTGACCGGTCGTCGCCCCACCGCCGAGGTCGGGCCTCCCGTCCGACGGCTGCCCGGACAGCAGCCGCTCGGCCGCCCGGAACGCCGGGGCCGCCGCCCCGGCGGCGCCGGCCCGCAACAGCGCCTCGCCGTGCGCGAGGTGCGCGACCGCGAGCGTCCGGTCGACGTAAAGCGCTCGCCGCGCGGCGGCTCGCGCGCCTTCGATGTCGCCGCCGTCGAGCAGGAGCATGGCGTGAAGACAGTGCAGAGGGGCCGACATTGGGGTGCGCGCCACCGCCTCCGCACAGAGAGACCGTGCCGTCGCCGTGTCTCCCGCGCGGAGCCGCGCCTGGATCGCCGGCAGCGGATCCGCGTCCCGGCCTCCCGCGGCCGCGCCCGCTGCGCTCCCCGACGGGGCGGCCGCCGCCCCGGACGACGCCGCGCCCCCGGCCGGCGCCCGGTCGGACGACGGCCCGGGGTCGCCGCACGGCGACGCCGCCGCGGCGGCCGACCGCGTCCGCGCGCCCCGCGTCGCCCGACGACGGTACGCGACGCCCCACGGCATGCGCACCGGCTCGAGTCCGGCGATCCGGGGGAGCGCCGGGTCCGCGCCGCCGGTCAGGAGCCAGCCGCCGTCGACCAGGTAGAGCGCGAACCGCCGCGCGACCCGCTCGAGGTGCTCCGCCGCGAAGTACAGCAGCACGTTGCGGCAGAGGATCACGTCCATGCCGCCCGGTACGAGATCCGGCGCGCTCCAACGATCGTCGACCAGGTTCAGGCGGCGGAACCGGACCATCGCACGGATCTGCGGACGCGGCCGGCAGCGACCGCGGCCGGCCTCGAAGAACGCCCGCACCTTCGACGCCTCGGGCTCGCGCAACGACCACGGCCCGTACTCCGCCCGCCGCGCCCGCTCCAGCGCGGCGCCCGAGATGTCCGTGCCGAGCACCCGCGCCCGGCGATGGAACCCGGCCCGCGCAGCCGCGATCGCCAGCGAGTACGCCTCCTCGCCGCTGGCGCACCCCGCGCTCCACAACCGCACCGGGCCCTCGTTCGGCGAGTCGCCGGTCTGCCGCCCGGCCAGCAGCTCCGTGACGAAATCCAGTTGCTCGGGCTCGCGGTACACGTACGTCTCGCGGATGACCACCCGCTCCACGAGCGACTCGAGGGCGGCGACGTCGCCCTTCAGCCGGCGCAGGTAGACCTCCGGCCGCTCCGCGCCGCACCGCCGCATCTCCTCCGCGACGGCCGCGTCCAGGCCGCGACTCCAGAAGCGCGCGGGGTCGAGCCCCGCGTAGCGCCGCAGCAGTGTCGCAACGCCCTGGCGCGACGCCGCGCCGTCCACCTCGCTCACCGCTCCGCCGCCCGCGCCGCGAGCGCCGCATCCAGCGCCTCGGCCTCCGCGGCTTCCAGGAACGCGTCCGGGTCGTGGATCACGATCAGCCCCTCCTCGAGCGATGCCACGCCCGCGATCGGGCCCGAGCCCGCCATCACCTCGTCCGATGCGGCCACCGCGCCCGCGTCCACGGTCGCCAGCCAAAGCGCCCGGTCGACCCGGAATGCGACGTCCCGCCCCGACGCGCGCGCCAGGATCACGTGCTCCGACGGGTCGACCGGACGCGCCGGGAGGCCGAACCGCCACCGCAGGTCGAAGACGGGGACCGCCCGGCCGCGAACGCCGATGATGCCCTCGACCGCGCGCGGCGCGCCCGGCAGCGCCTCGACCCACACCGCGCGCACCACCTCCCGGACGCAGGCCGACGGCAGGCCGAAAACCCGGCCGGCCAGCTCGAACGCGAGCAGCTTCAGCATCAGGCGGCCGTCCGCATCACGTCGGAGCCGGTGCCGAACTCCTCCGTGTCTCCGGTCATGACCACGATCGGCTCTAGCGGGAGCCGCGCCAGCAGCGTGCGCAGAAATTCCGTATCGGACGACCCGGGGAGATGGACGTCGGTCGGGACGAGCTCGTAGACCTCGTTCCCAGCCGCCATTGCGATCAGGACCTTCTCCACGCAGGCCGGGTCGTTCACGTGGTGTCCCAGTCCCCGGAGGTGCTGGACGATCACGCTTCGGGGGCGCGGGTCATCTTCGATGACCGGGACGCGACGCGGCGATGGGATCGGCGTGGGCACCTGATCCTCCTCGAGGGCTGCCGGCGCGTACACGTCGGGCACGCGATCCGCCGTCGGCAATCAGGGTCGCAAGGCGAGTGATTCGCTGACGTGGATGGTAGCATTTCCAGGCGCGACGCGTCAACGGACTCGACCGCGACGGGGCTTCGCGCCCGACCCGCACGGCGCCCGGATGCAAGGTCAGCCGCGCCGGCCGGCGGCCTCCGCGTACAGCGCCTCGTACAGCGCGGCGGAGCGCCGCCACGAGCGGTCCAGCATCATGCAGCGCCGCCGCAGGGCGTCCCACCCCGGCGCCCGCCAGGCGGCGCAGGCGCGTTCGACGGCCGCCACGAGCGATTCGGGCGCCGGCGTCCGAAAGGCGTAGCCGGTCACGCCATCCTCGACGGTGTCGACCAACCCGCCCGTGTGCCGCACGACGGGCGGCGTGCCGTACCGCTGCGCGATCATCTGGCCGAGGCCGCACGGCTCGAAGAGCGATGGCATGAGGAAGAAATCGGCGCCGGCGTACATTCGCCGCGCGAGGCGGTCGTCGAAGCGGAAGAAAGCGGCGAGGCGGCGCGGGTGCGCGGCGACCGCATCCGAGAGCACCCGCTCGTAGCGCGCCTCTCCATCGCCGAGCACGGCCAGGCGCACCCCCCGGCGGAGCAGCTCCGGCAGCGCGGCGAGGACGAGGTCGATCCCCTTCTGGTGGACCAGCCGGGTGACCATGACGAAGAGCGGGCCGCGCCCGTCCAACCCCAGCTCGTGGAGCAGTTCCTCGCGGTTGCGCTCCTTGTGCCGGACGTGCTCCGCGTCGTATCGGGCCGGGATCGCGGCATCGCTCGCCGGGTTCCAGAGCTGCGGGTCGATCCCGTTCAGGATCCCGTGCAGATCGCGGCTCCGGTGTCGGAGCAGCCCGTCGAATCCGGCGCCGTACTCCGGCGTCTGGATCTCTTCCGCGTAGCGCGGCGACACCGTGTTGAGCCGGTCGCTCAACGCGAGGCCGGCTTTCAGGAAGGAGGCCGAGCCGTAGAACTCCACGCCCCGGTCGACGCGGAAGAACTCCCACGGGATCCCGACCTCCGGCAGCAGCGCCGGCGGGAAGTTCCCCTGGTACGCGAGGTTGTGGATCGTGAAGACGGTCGGCGCGCCGATGCCGTCGAGCTGGCCGTACACGGGGACCAGCCCGGTCGGCCAGTCGTTGAGGTGCACAACGTCGGCGCCCCACGCGCGCGCACGCTCGGCGACCGCGCGACCGAAGAACGCGAACCGGCGCCCCGCCGCGGCGCGGTCGAAGCGGGTCGCCCCGTACGGATCCCGGACGTCGAAGAAGTACGGCTGGTCGACGAACAGCGTCGGCGCCCCCGCCTGCGGGCGGTGCTCCAGGTAGCGCACGGCCATGTCCCCGCCCGGCCATGGGAGCCGATGAACGCCGACGACCTCGACCGGCGGCGGGGATTCCCGGAGCATGCGATAGTACGGGTGCACGATCAGCACGTCGTGCCCCCGGTCCGCAAGCGCGTCCGGCAGCGCGCGGGCGACGTCCGCGAGCCCGCCCGTCTTCCAGAACGGGACCGCTTCGGACGTGGCGAACAGGATCCTCACCCGATCAGTAGCTTCCCGTGGACAGGTGCCGGTTTCCGCTCACGCGCTCCTCGAGGACCAGCTCGCCGCCATCCGGGACCTGCTCCCCGATCGGGTGGTCGAGGTACAGCCCGTGTCCGGGCCGGTCCTCGCCCCGCCGCTTCAGGTGCCAGTGCCGCTTGTCGTCCGGGTCGATCCCGAAGTGGTACAGGCTGCGCAGAAGGAGCTGGTCCGCCCGCTCGTCGCCCGGTACGGCCGCGTGGTACACATCGGCCTCGTAGCGTACCGTCACCTTCAATGGCCTCGCCATGCCGCCTCCCTCTCGCTCGATCCCACGGGCGGGGGGTGCAAGCTCCACGCCTCGAGCGCGCGGGGCGCCCCGGTTCGGCCCCCGCCCACGCGACCTTGCCGACCACCTCCGGCGGCCTCCCTTCACGCCGCAAGCGCGCGCCAGATCGTCCATGCCAGGAACCCCGCCAGCGCTGCGTGGTGCCGTTCCGCGACCGGCGCGCCGGTATCCGGGTCGTACCAGCCGCAGGCGAGTCCGCCGTCCAGGCGGAGCGCCGCCAGTCGTGCGCGCGCCTCGTCGCGTCGGGGGCCGAGCAGATCCGCGCACGTCCCGGCCAGGCTCACCCACCCCGGATGACGCCGAGAGGCCAGCCCCGGGTGCTCCCGGTCCCCCAGCCAGAGCGGATTGCGATCGGATCGCAGCAGCTCCATCGTGTTGAGCCAGATCGGGTCGTCCGCGTCGCAGAAGCCGAGCTCCGGCAGCAGCGCGAGACTCGCTTCCGGGTCGTCGTACACCGCCGCCTCGCCCGCGAGGTCGGTGGACCACGCCAGGACGCGCAGCCCGTCGATCTCCGCGGTGCAATGCTGCCAGATCGCGGACTCCACTTCCTCGGCCGCGCCTCCGAAGTTCCTCGCGCCCCGCTCCCCCTCCGCCGCGCCGCCGTACCGGCCGAGCGCCACGCAGAGCGCGCGCACCAGTGCGTTGTCGTACGTCACGTACGGGTGTGCCGCCGGCTCCCCGGACGCCAGCGCCTCCGTCGACGCCAGCATCACTTCCGGGTGCAGCCGGTCCAACAGCAGGTCGTCCAGCTCCTCCAGCACCTGCGCGACGATCGGCTCCTCCAGCACGCCCTCGTCCTGTGTCGCCTCGATGTACCGATCCAGCGCCACCGCGTACGCGCAGAAGTGAGCGAGCACGAACTCCGGCGCCAGGACGGTGCCGTCCAGGTAGTGACCCCGGGCGCCCGGTCGATGGGAGTACTGCTCGAACGCGCGCAACAGCGCCTCCCGCGCCGTCGCCGGGTCGGCGAGCTGGAGCGCCGGCAGGCTCCACAGCAGCGCATCCCGTTCGCGAAACACCGCCGTGGTCCCGCACAGCGGCGACCGCGAGACCAGTGGGTACAGCCGGTCGTCGTCCACCGCGCGGCCGACGGCGTAGAACACGTTGAACAGCAGGTTACGATTGAACGGCCCGGCCAGCGCCGCATCCCGGATCGGCCGCACCATCTGCGAGAGGTGCAGCCGACCCAGTCGCAGCAGCTCGGCCGCGCCGATCCGCCTCAGCGACTCCGCGCGCGCCAGCGCGCCGTCCCGCTCCACCGCCACGGCCAGGAAGAACGACGCCGCGGCGCGCTTCCCGGCCGCGACGGTGAGCGTGCGCGCGATCCGCACGCACACCGGACGACCGTTCGGGACCTCCACCTCGCCCCCACCCATCCGCCCGATCCCCGGCTCCGCCGGCTCCGCCGGCGCCGCCTCGCACCTCACGGCCCCGCCCGACGCCGTCACCGCCAGCGCCGCGAGCCCCGGCTCGCCGCCCATCTCGAGCACGAGTCCGCGCCCGCCCGCGCCCACCACCACCCGGTTCGCCGCCGTGAGCGGCCGGCTCGTCTCGATCGTCCGCAGCGACCACCGCCACGTTCCGGCAAGCCCGACCTCCAACGTGCGGTCGCGCCCCGTCCGGTTCTCGACCTCCAGCGTGTAGACCGCGCCGGGGAGCAGCAGCTCCCCGCCGCCCGGCGCACACAACGTCCCCCGCACCTCCAGCCCGGGCTCCACCTCCGCCCGGAACCGCGGGATCCATCGGTCGAGCCGCTCCCACGCCAGACCGTGCGGCTCGAGGACGCGCCCGTCCTCCCGGACCTCGGGGACGAGCACGCCGCCCCCCGTTTCGGCCCCCGGCGCGCGCTCCGCCGCCCACTCCAACAACCCCAGCGCGCCCCGGTGCAGCACGTTCAGTCGATGGATCCCCCCGTCCCGCGGCGATATCGCCGGGATCGCGATGTAATGGTTCCCCGTGACCTCCCAATCCACCGCCCCGGCCGCCACTTCCGCCATCGTCGCCCCCTCCGTCCTGACCCGCTCCCGACCCGCGCTCCGGTCGACCGGCGAAGTATGGCCGGCACCGCCGCCGCGCGTCAATCGGGGCGCCCTGCCGTGCGCTGCCGGAGCCCCGGTGGCGCGGCATTTCCTTGACGCCGCCTTCGTCCAGGCTCTATATTGGCCCTCGACATCAGCCTTTCGAACGTCCGTTCGGATGGCGATTTCCGCTGACGGCGGCGGGACAACCGGCTGTTGGCCCGCGCCGCTCTCCCCAAACACACGGTAAAGAGGCTCGCGCGGGCGACGCTGCCCGCGTCGAATGCGACCCGCCCGGCGCGGCCGGGCGGGTCCACGTCGCACCCTGATCAGATGAGGGAACTTCATGGGCGTCAAAATCCGGACATGCCTCCCGGCCGTCCTTGGCCTGGCGCTGCTCGGCGCGGGGCCGGCATGGGCACAGACAGGCTCCATCACGGGCCGCGTGACGGATGCCGAGACGGGCGCGCCGCTGGCGGGTGCCCAGGTCGAAGCGGTCGCGGGCGGCCAGGTCGCGGCGAGCGGCCTGTCGGATGAGAACGGCCAGTACCGCCTGACCGACCTCCAGGCGGGAACGTACTCGATCGTCGTCACGCTCGTCGGCTACGGCACCCGGCAGGTCGACGGCGTGCGGGTCGTGGCCGGCGGCACGAGCATGCAGGCCGTTGCGCTGACGGCGGCCGCGTTCGAGCTGAACCCGATCATCGTCTCGGCCTCGAAGCGGCAGGAGAAGGTGCTGGACGCGCCGGCCTCCGTCGCCGTCGTCGACTCACGCACCGTCGAGGAACGGCCCGTCACGACGCCCGTCGACCACCTGCGCTCGGTGCCCGGCGTCGACATCGCCACGCACGGCGTCCAGTCGACCACCGTCGTCGCCCGCGGCTTCAACAACATCTTCTCGGGCTCGCTGCATGCGCTGACGGACAACCGCATCGCGGGCGTGCCCTCGCTGCGCGTGAACGTGCTCCACTTCATCCCGTCGACGAACGAGGACGTCGAGCGGATGGAGGTCGTGCTCGGCCCCGGCGCCGCGCTCTACGGCCCGAACACGGCCGACGGCGTGCTGCACATCATCACGAAGTCGCCGCTCGACGAGCAGGGCACGAGCGTCTCCATCGCCGGTGGCACGCAGAGCGTGCTCAACGGCTCGTTCCGCACCGCCCAGCTCCTGGGCGACGACTTCGGCATCAAGCTGTCGGGCCAGTTCTTCCAGGCCGAAGAGTGGCCCTACGTGGATCCGGTCGAGCAGGCGGAGCGCGAGAAGTTCGACAACGACACCGGCTTCTTCCGCCAGGACCTCATGAACGCGACCGGGATCGACCTGGCGGAGGCGAATCGCCGGATCGCGCTCATCGGCAATCGCGACTACGACGTTCAGCGGTTCGGCGCCGACCTGCGCGCCGACTGGCGCGTCAACGACGACCTCACCACCATCCTCGCCGCCGGCTTCACCAACGTCGGCAGCGGGATCGAGCTGACCGGCCTCGGCGCGGCGCAGGCCAAGGACTGGACGTACAGCTACGTGCAGGCGCGCGCCACGTGGGGCCGCTTCTTTGCCCAGGCGTACGCGAACATGAGCGACGCCGGCGAGACCTACCTCCTGCGCAACGGCGCGCCGATCACGGACCGCTCGAAGCTTTACGTCGCCCAGCTCCAGCACGGCCTCTCGCTCGGCGACCGCCAGGACCTCACCTACGGCCTCGACTTCCTGTACACGAACCCGGTCACCGAGCGGTCGATCAACGGCGGCTACGAGGACGACGACGAGACGACCGAGTTCGGCGCGTACCTCCAGTCGGAGACGTCGCTGACCGACCAGCTCGAACTGGTCCTCGCCGGCCGTCTCGACACCCACTCGGCGCTCCCCGAGGCGATCTTCTCGCCCCGCGCCGCGCTGGTCTTCCAGCCGACCGAGACGCACGCGTTCCGCCTGACTTACAACCGCGCGTTCTCGACGCCCAGCTCGCTGAACCAGTTCCTGGACCTCGGCAGCGCGATCCCGAACGAGGACCTCGCCCGACTCGGCTACAGCCTGCGCGTCCAGGGGACGGGCGCGGACGGCTTCTCGTTCGTCGGGCCCGATGGGCTGTACCGGATGCGGTCGCCGTTCAACGTGCTCGCGGGCGGATCCAACGCCGAGCTGCTCACGGTGAACGCCGCCACGGCGTTCAACCGCGCGATCCAGGCGCTGGCCTACCAGGCGGCGCTGGCCGGGACGCCGCTGGACCCGAACCTGGTCGCGTTCCTCTCCGGCCTGACGCCGACCGACGATCAGATCCCGCTGGCGTACCTGGACGTGAACAACGTCGCGGCGGGGCCGCAGCCGCTCTCGGAGCTCCAGCTCACGGACCTCGACCCGATCCGCGAGTCCACTTCGACTACGATCGAGGCGGGGTACAAGGGCGTACTCGGCGACCGGCTCCTGCTTGCCGCGGACCTCTGGTATTCGCGCATGGAGGACATGGTCACCCCGCTCACGATCCAGACGCCGCTCATCCTGCTGGACGGCGCGAGCACTGCGGCGTACCTCGTGCCGCAGCTCACGCAGTTCTTCATGGCGGCGGGCATGTCGGAGGCAGAGGCTCAGGCCCAGGCCGCGGCCGTCGCGGGCCAGATCACGCCGACGCTGGCCAGCATCCCGGTCGGCGTCATCTCGTCGGACGACATCCACGCCAACGGGGCGCAGCTCCTGACCACGTACATCAACGTGGATGATGCGTTCGACGTCTACGGCCTCGACCTCGCGGCCACGATGCTGATCGCGGACGAGTGGTCACTCAGCGGCACGCTCTCGCTGGTCAACGAAAACCTGTTCGAAACCGACCGCGGCGAGGAGGTCACGCTGAACGCGCCGAAGACGAAGGGCACCATCTCGGTGGCGTACCGGGGCGCGTCGAACGGCCTGAACGCCGAGCTGCGTGCGCGCTACAACGATTCGTTCCCGGTGCGCTCCGGCGTCTACAACGGCACGCAGTGCCTCGGCGAATCGGCGGAGTCCGGTGCCGAGCCCTGCGTCGATTCCTCCACGCTGCTCGACGTCGTCCTCGGCTACGATCTGCCGTTCCAGGGCGCCTCGCTCCAGCTCAGCGTCCAGAACCTGCTGGACGAGGACTACCGGAGCTTCCCCGGCACCCCGACGATCGGCCGGATGGCGCTCCTTCAGTTGAAGTACGAGTTCTAGGCCAGGTCTTGGATCGACCGGAAGCGTGCCGGAGCGCCGGGGGTCTCCCCGGCGCACGCCCGGCAAACGGAAGCGGCGCGGTGGACGTACCACCGCGCCGCTTCGTCATCCGGGTCGCGGGCCTCGCTACCGCGCCGCGACGCCCAGCAGCTCGCGCGCGTGCTCGAGGCTGGTCGGACTCTCCGGATCGCCGCCGAGCATGCGGGCGAGCTCCCGGACGCGATCGCCGTCCAGCAGCTCGGTCACCGTGGTGATCGCCACGCCGTCGCGCTCGCCCTTTTCCACGCGCAGATGGTGGTCCGCGCGGCACGCGATCTGGGCCAGGTGCGTGATCACGAAGACCTGGTGGTGATCGGCGACCTGCCGGAGCTTCTCCCCCACCTTGTGCCCCACCTGCCCGCCGATCCCCGTGTCGATCTCGTCGAAGACGAGGGACGGCACACGGTCGAGCCGCGCGAGGATCGTCTTGAGCGCGAGCATGATCCGCGACAGCTCGCCGCCGGACGCCACGCGCGCCAGCGGCCGCGGCTCGAAGCCGGCGTTGAGGGCGACGCGGAACTCGACGGCCTCGGCGCCGTCCGCCGCGATCTCGTCGAGCGGATCGAGCGCGACCTCGAACCGGCCGCCCGGCAGCCCGAGCTCCGGCAGGATCGCGTCGACCTCGGCCGAGAGCCGGTCTGCGGCCTCGCGGCGCAACGCCGTCAGGCGCGCCGCGAGCGATTCCAGCGCGTCACGCGCCGCGGCCTCCGCCTTCTCCAGCTCCCGCCGCTCGAGGCCGCCGCTGTCGATCAGCTCCAGCTCCTCGCGGGCGCGGCGGCCCGTCTCGATCACGTCGGCGAGCGTCGGGCCGTACTTCGTCTTGAGGCGGAAGATCAGGTCCTGGCGCCGCCGGATCTCGTCGAGGCGGACCGGGTCGTGCTCGACCATCGCGGCGTATTCGCCCATGCGGCGCCCGAGCTCCTCGACGTTGTAGTACGCGCTCTCCAGCAGCTCGCCGGCGTCCCGCTGCGACGGGTCGATGCGGAGCAGGTGGTCGAGCACGCGTCGCAATTCGCCGAGCGTCGAGGTGACCGAGTCCTCGGCCGCGTACAGCGCCTGGTGCAGCCGCCCCGAGAGGCGCGCCAGATCCTCGGCGTGCTCGAGGCGGTTCGCCTCCTCGTCGAGCTGCTCCTCCTCGTCCGGCTTGAGCTTCGCCTTCTCGATCTCCTCCGCCTGGAACCGCAGGAAATCCGCGCGCTGCTCGACCTCGCGACGGCGCCGGTCCAGCTCGGCGAGCGCCCGCCGCGCGTCGCTGAGCCGCGCGTGCGCCGCGCGAACCCCGCCCGCCAGGTCCGTCGCCCCGGCGAACGCATCCAGGATCGCCCGCTGCTCTTCCGGGCGCACCAGCGTCTGGTGCTCGTGCTGGCCGTGCAGGTCGATGAGCCGGCGGCCGAGCTCGCCGAGGAACGCCGCCGTCGCGGCCGAGCCGTTGACCCACGCCCGGTTCCGCCCCTCCGCCGCCACCTCCCGCCGCAGGATGGCCAGCCCGTCCTCGGCCTCCAGCCCCTGCGCCCGGAGCAGCTCGAGCACCTCCGGCCGGTCGGCCACGTCGAAGACGCCCTCGATCGTCGCCCGGTCCGCGCCGGCGCGCACGTACTCCGCCGATGCCCGCTCACCGAGCAGCAGCGAAAGCGCGCCGACGATGATCGACTTCCCCGCGCCGGTCTCGCCCGTGAGCACGTTCAGCCCCGGCTCGAGCCGCACGGCGAGACTGTCGATCACCGCGTAGTTCTGGATCCGCAACTCGATCAGCATGGCCTGAGTATACCCGCCCGGGATCGGGCGGTTCAATAGGAGTCCGGGGCGGGATCCGGCTCAGGCGCTCCCGGCCCGGCCGATCCCCCAATGCAGCTTCCGGCGCAGCGTGGAGAAGAAGCTCTGCCCGGGAAGCCGGACCAGCGGGACCTCCGCCGCGCCCCGGCGGACGACGACGCGGTCGCCGGGGCGCAGCGTCCCGCCCTCCTGCCCGTCGATCGTGAGGATGATCTCCTCGCTCGGCGTGAGGACCTCGACCGTGATCTCGGTCGAGGCCGGGACGACCAGCGGGCGCACCGCCAGCGTGTGGGGGCAGATCGGGGTCGCGAGGATGCAGTCGACCGACGGCACCACGATCGGGCCGCCGGCCGAAAGCGAGTACGCCGTCGAACCCGTCGGCGTGGAGAGGATGACGCCGTCGGCGCTGTAGTTGCCCACGACCTCCCGCTCCTCGCCGACCGAGACCGCCAGCCGGACGACCCGCGCGAAGCCGCCCTTGTGCAGGACGGCATCGTTCAGTGCGATGTACGACGCGCCGACCGTCGCGCCGTCGTGGACGACGCGCGTCTCGAGCGTGAAGCGGCGGTCCAGCCAGTAGTCGCCGGCGAGGACCCGTTCCAGCGCCGTCCGCAGCTCGTCCGGGGCGACCGAGGTCAGGAAG
This sequence comes from Longimicrobiales bacterium, assembly GCA_036381255.1. Lineage (GTDB taxonomy): Bacteria > Gemmatimonadota > Gemmatimonadetes > Longimicrobiales > RSA9 > CALBZE01. Next base: position 69,354 of record DASVDG010000114.1, read on the forward strand.
CCGAGATACCCCAGGTTCACGCCGAGCACCGGCGTGTGGTGGGGCGCCACGAGGCGCGCGCCGCGCAGCAGCGTGCCGTCGCCGCCCAACGTGAGCATCAGGTCGACGCCGTCGGCGCGGAACACACCCGCCTCGGGCACCAGCGGACGGACCGGGTCTTCCGCGAAGATCTCGAGTCCGTACGCCGCGGCGAAGTCCGACACGGTCTCGAGCGCCGCTTCGAGGCCGTCGTACCCCACGTGGCCGACGACGGCGATGCGACGGAAGCGCCGGTCGTCGGCGGACATCACGCCGTCTCGCGCACCGCCGACAGCTCGGCCCGCGCCGCCAGCGCCTCCGCCCGCGCCGCGATCCCCTCGGGCGTGAGGCCGAGCTCCTCCAACTGCTCCTTACGGCTCGCGTGGTCGATCAGCCGGTCGGGGACGCCCATCACGTCCACGCGCGGCACGACCCGCTCCGGCTCGCGTTCGCCGAGGACCCGCGCGATCATCGCGCCGAAGCCGTTGACGACCGTACCCTCCTCGACGGTCAGGACGGCCGCATGCCGCTCCGCCACCCAGTCCAGCGTTGCCTGGTCGATCGGCTTGAGGAACCGGCAGTTGACCACCGTCGCATCGAACCCCGCGGCTTCCAGCCGCCGCGCCGCCTCGAGCGCCGGCAGCACCATCGTGCCGACCGCCAGGATCGCGAGCCCGCGCCCGCGCCGCAGCACCTCCCAGGTGCCGTACTCCACCGGCGGGATCTCGCCGAGCGCCGGGACCGCCGCCGGCACGTTGTCCCGCGGGTAGCGCAGCGAGAACGGGCCGACGTCCTGCTCGACGCCGAGCCGGAGCAGCGCGAGCATCTCCGCCCCGTCCTTCGGCGCCGTGACCGTCATCCCCGGCACCGCGAGCAGGTACGCGATGTCGTACAGCCCCATGTGCGTCGGGCCGTCGTTCCCGACCAGCCCGGCCCGGTCCATGGCGAAGACGACCGGCAGGCCCTGGAGCGCGACGTCGTGGATGATCGAGTCGTACGCACGCTGGAGGAACGTCGAGTAGATCGCGACGACCGGGCGGATCCCCTCCGTGGCCAGCCCGGCCGCGAACGTCACCGCATGCCCCTCCGCGATGCCGACGTCGAAGAATCGCTCCGGATACGCCTCGCCGAACGCCGCCGTCCCCGTGCCACCCGGCATCGCCGCGGTGATGGCCGCCACCTCCGGCCGGCTCGCGCCCAGCTCGGTCAGCCCCTGGCCGAACACCTTCGTGTACGCCGGTAGGCCGGCCTTCTTCGCCATCTGCCCGCTCAGCTTGTCGAACGGCGATGCGCCGTGCCACGTCACCGGGTTCTCCTCGGCCAGCGCGAACCCCTTCCCCTTGCGCGTGATCACGTGCACCAGGCGCGGGCCCGTCATCGTCCGGACGCTGTTGAACGTGTCCAGCAGCGCGTCCAGGTCGTGGCCGTCGACCGGGCCGAAGTACCGGAACCCGAGCTCCTCGAAGAGCGTGCCGGGAACCAGCAGGTTCTTCACGCTCTCCTCGACCTTGATCGCCAGGTCCTCGAACGCCGGCGCACGGTGCAACAGCCCCTTCAGCTCGTTGCGCACCCGGTTGTACAGCCGGTTCGTCGTGATCCGCGTCAGGTACTTGTGGATCGCGCCCACGTTCGGCGCGATCGACATCTCGTTGTCGTTCAGCACGACGACGAGGTCCCGGTCGATGTGGCCGGCGTTGTTCAGCGCCTCGTACGCCAGTCCGCACGTCATCGCGCCATCGCCGATCACCGCGACTACGTCGTAGTCCTCGCGGTTCAGGTCGCGCGCCGTCGCGATCCCGAGCGCGGCCGAGATCGATGTCGCCGCGTGGCCCGCGCCGAAGACGTCGTACTCCGACTCGTCCCGCTTCAGGAAGCCCGAGATCCCGCCCTTCTGCTTGATCGTCGGGAACCGGTCGTTGCGCCCCGTCAGGATCTTGTGCGGATACCCCTGGTGACCGACGTCCCAGATCAGCTTGTCCCGCGGCGTGTCGAAGGCGTAGTGCAACGCGATGGTCAGCTCGACCACACCCAGCCCCGGCGCGAAGTGGCCGCCGACCCGGCTGATCACGTCGACCATCCGCTCACGCACGTCCTGCGCGAGCTCTGCCAGCTCCGCGCGAGACAGCCCGCGAAGGTCTTCCGGTGTGTTGATCCGATCGAGAAGCGACACCTGTCCTCCTTTAGGGGTGCAGCACCAGTGCCAGGGCGATGCCGTACGCCGTCCCCGTGAACACTTCCAGCGGCGTGTGCCCGAGGAGCTCGATCAGCCGCTCGCCCCCGATCACGTGGTGCGCCTTGAGGTCGTCGATCATTCGATTGAGGATCCGCGCCTGACGGCCCGCCGCCCGCCGGATCCCCGCAGCGTCGTACATTACGATGAGAGAGAAGAACGCCGCAACGCCGAACACCGGCGAGCGCCAGCCCTCCTCGAGTCCGACGGCCGTCGCCAGCGCCGCCACCGATGCCGCATGGCTCGACGGCATGCCGCCGGTCCCGGTCAGACGCTGGAAGTCGATGCGACGCTGCACGATCAGCGTGCTCGTGAACTTGATGAGCTGAACCGTCGCCAGGGCGAGGACCGCAAGCACGAGGGGCGGATTCAGCGCGACGAGCGGTTGGAGCGTGCTCACCGGTCCCGCTCCACCGCGTAGCGCGCCAGCGCCTCCAGCGCCGGCGAGTCGATCCCCACCGCCCGCAGCGCCGCGACGGCGGCATCGGCCTCTTCCCGCGCCCGCCGCCGGGCGCCGTCCACGCCGAGCAGCGCCGGATACGTCGCCTTGGCCAGCGCCTCGTCGCGCCCGGCCGTCTTGCCCAGCGCGGCCGTGCTCCCCGTCACGTCCAGCACGTCGTCCGCGATCTGGAAGGCGAGGCCGAGGCGACGGCCGTAGGCGCCGAGCCCCTCGACGATCGCATCGTCCGCACCCGCCGCCACGCCGCCCATCCGCGGTGCGGCGGCCAGGAGTGCACCCGTCTTCCGGTCGTGGATCGCCGTGAGCGCCTCGATCGGGACGGTGCGCCCCTCCGCCTCCAGGTCCAGGAGCTGACCGCCGACCATCCCGCCGCCGCCGGCCGCGGCGAGCAGCTCGCGCACGAGCCGCATCCGCACTTCGGGCGGCAGGCCGAGCCGAACGCCGCCCTGCTCGACGGCGCGCGCCGCGAGCGGGATCAGCGCGGCGCCGGCGACGACCGCCGCCACTTCGCCGAACTCGCGGTGCGTCGTCGGCCGGCCGCGCCGGAGATCGTCGTCGTCCATGCACGGCAGGTCGTCGTGCACCAGCGAGTACGTGTGGATCAGCTCGATCGCGCACGCGACGTCGTACACGCCGTCGGGCGCCGCGCCCGCATCGCCCGCCGCGCCGCCCCGCGCCGCGCGGTACGCGGCCACGCAGAGCACCGGACGCAGCCGCTTGCCGCCGGCGTCGAGCGCGTACCGGACCGGCTCGGCCACGGAGGCCGGGGCGCCGTCCAGCAGCGCGTCCAGCAGCCGCGCGCGCGCCGCCTCGATCGCCGACCGTTCCCGCTCCAGGTAAGCTGCAAGGGTGAAAACCGGCTGTGCTACGGACATCACTCCTCGACGCGCTCCCCCGACTCCGCGACGGCGCCGCCCGGCGACTCGGCCGTGCCGTCGTCGATCAGGTGCTCGATCCGCAGCTCCGTCCGGCGGATCAGCTCCTGTGCCGCCCGCAGGTGGCCGATGCCCTCCTCGAACAGCCCGAGCGCCTCCTCGAGCTCGAGGTCCTCGCGCTCCAGCGCGGCGACGATCGTCTCCAGCCGGACGAGCCGCGCCTCCAGTCCGATCTTCCGCTCGCCTTCAGTCATCTCGCCCCTTCGCGTCCGCCTCTTCCTCCACACCATCGACGCGGCAGATCACGCGGCCGTCCACGACGCGCAGCCGGAACCGGCCGCCCGCCTCGAACTCCGCCGCCCGCCGCAGCACGCGGCCGTCATCGGCCTGCGGTACCGCGTACCCCCGGCGCAACGCCGCGAGCGGCGACAGCGCCTCCAGCTTGCCCGCGGCCTGGAGCAGCCGCTCCCGCTTCCGGCGCGACGCTTCCCGGACCGCCCGCACCAGCCCCGTGCGCAGAAGCATCAGCTCGCCGCGGCGCTCCGCCACGAGCTGCCGCAGCGCCGCGGGCATCCGCTCGCCGAGGTCCGCCAGGTGGCGCGCAAGCGCTCGCCCATCCGGCACCGCCGTCTCGGCCGCCGCCGAGGGTGTCGGCGCGCGCGCATCCGCCACCAGGTCGGCGATCGTCACGTCCACCTCGTGGCCGACGCCGCTGATCACCGGGATCGGGCATTCGGAGATCGCCCGCGCGACGGCCTCCTCGTTGAACGCCCAGAGGTCCTCGACCGAGCCACCACCCCGCGCGACGATGACCACGTCCGCTCCGCCGTGCCGCGCGACGCGCTCGATCGCGCGCGCCACGTCCTCCGCCGCGCCGTCGCCCTGCACCTTCGCAGGCGAGACGACGACGCGGGTCCACGGCGCGCGCCGCTCGATCACGTGCAGGATGTCGTGCAGCGCCGCGCCGACCGGCGAGGTCACCACGGCGACCGTCGCAGGCGAGCGAGGCAGCGACCGCTTCCGCTCCGGCGCGAGCAGCCCCTCGGCCTCCAGCCGGGCGCGCAGCTTCTCGAACGCCAGCCGCCACAGCCCGCCGGCGCCCTCGGCCTCCAGCTCGCGGACCACGAGCTGATAGTCGCCGCGCCGCTCGTACAGCGTGAGCGTCCCGAGGACGCGCACCTCCGTCCCCTCGTCGGGATCCGTCGGCAGGCGCTGCGCGTCGGACCGGAACATCACGCAGCGGAGCTGCGCCTCCGCGTCCCGGAGCGAGAAGTAGCAGTGCCCCGACGTGTGCCGTTTCCACCCGCTCACCTCGCCCGCCACCCATAGCGGAGGAAACGCGCCCTCCAGGAACTCCCGGACGAGCGCGTTCACTGCGGACACCGTGTAGGCCTGCCCGGATCCCGGGCCCGCGACGGCGACGCCCCTGGCGCCGGGACCGCCGGCGCCCGCGATCCCGAAGTCCGCCGCGGAGAAGAGATCGCGTCTCATCCGCCGCCCGGCTCCGAGCCGGCGGCGAGCCGCCGCGCCGCCTCGAGCGTGTTCCGCAGCAGGATCGTCCGGGTCATCGGTCCGACGCCGCCCGGGACCGGCGAGATCGCCTCGGCGACCTCGGCCACCTCATCGTATGCGACGTCGCCGACCAGGCGATAGCCGCGCTCCGTCTCCGGCGCGTCCACGCGGTTCACGCCCACGTCGATCACGACCGCGCCGGGCTTCACCATGTCGGCGCGGATCAGTTCGGGCACGCCCACCGCGGCGACCAGGATGTCCGCCTCGCGCGTGACGGCGCCCAGATCGGGCGTCCGGCTGTGCGCCACCGTCACCGTGGCATCGCCGCCTCGACCCCGGCGCAGCAGCAGGAGCGCCAGCGGCTTGCCCACGATGTTCGACCGCCCGACCACCACGACTCGCCTGCCCGACGGGTCGTAGCCGCTGCGCAGCAGCATCTCGACCACGCCGGCCGGCGTGCACGGCGCCAGGACGTCGCGGTCTCCGATCGCGAGCCGGCCCACGTTCGTCGGGTGGAACCCGTCCACGTCCTTGCGCGGGTCGATCGCACGGATGACCCGGTCCTCGTCGATCCCCTTCGGCAGGGGGAGCTGCACGAGCACGCCGTGGATCGCCGGGTCCGCGTTCAGCCCGTCCACCACGCCGAGCAGCTCCGCCTCCGGCGTGTCCTCCGGCAGCGTGATCTGTCGCGAATGGAATCCGACCCGCTCCGCGTCCCGGTTCTTCATCCGGACGTAGACCTCGCTCGCCGGGTCGGTCCCGACCAGCACCGTCGCCAGTCCGGGCGGGTACCCGGTGGTGTCGCGGAACGCCGCCGCTCCCTCGGCCACCTCCGCGCGGATCGCCGCGGCGATCGCGTTGCCATCGATGATCTTCGCCATGCCTCCCCTCAGCGGGCGAAGTCGACGGCCCGCGTCTCCCGGATCACGACCACCTTGATCTGACCCGGATATTGGAGCTCCTCCTCGAGCCGGCGCGCGATCTGCTCGCTCATGTCCGCCATCTCCGCGTCGTCCACGCGCTCCGGGTCGACCATCACCCGCACCTCGCGGCCCGCCTGGATCGCGAAGCACCGCTCCACGCCGGCGAAGCCCTGCGCGATCTCTTCCAGCTTCTCCAGCCGCTTCACGTACGTCTCGAGCATCTCCCGCCGTGCGCCGGGGCGCGCGCCGCTGATCGCGTCCGCCGCCGTCACCAGAAACGTCTCCGGGTAGCGGTGCGGCTCCTCGTCATGGTGTGCCTTGATCGCGTTCAGCACGGGATCCGGCTCGTTGTACTTCTTGCAGAGGTTCCACCCCAGCTCGACGTGCGTCCCCTCGTGCTCGTGCGTGAGGCCCTTGCCGATGTCGTGCAGCAACCCCATCCGCTTCGCCATCTGCGAGTCCAGCCCCATCTCGGCCGCCATGTTCCCGGCCAGGATCGCGACCTCCTTCGAGTGCTGGAGCTGGTTCTGACCGTACGACGTACGGAACTTCAACCGGCCGAGCACCTTGACGATCTCCGGGTGCACGCCGTGGATCCCGAGTTCGTACAGCACCTCCTCGGCCGTCTGGATGATCGAGTCCTCGACCTCCTTGCGGCTCTTCTCGACCACTTCCTCGATGCGGCCGGGGTGGATCCGCCCATCGGCCACCAGCTTCTCGAGACTCAGGCGAGCCGTCTCGCGCCGGATCGGGTCGAAACCCGACAGGATCACTGCTTCCGGCGTGTCGTCGATGATGACGTCGATCCCCGTCGCCTGCTCGAACGCCCGGATGTTGCGCCCTTCCCGACCGATGATCCGGCCCTTCATCTCGTCCGACGGCAGGCTCACCACGGAGACCGTCGTCTCCGCCGTCTGGTCCGCCGACATCCGCTGGATCGCGAGCGCGATGATGTTCTTCGCCTCCCGCTCCGCCTCCCGCTTCGCCGTCTCCTTGATCTCGCGCACCGTGTTCGCCGCTTCGGCGCGCGCGCGGTCCTCGATCTCGCCAATGAGCTGCCGCTTCGCTTCCTCCGCGCTCATCCCGGCCAGGGACTCGAGCCGCTCGCGCGCCTCCTCCGCCAGCCGCTCGAACTCCGCCGCCTTCTGCTCGACGGCGCTGAGCCGCAGGTCCAGCTCGCGGTCGCGCTCCTCCAACTGCGCCTCCCGCTGGTCCAGGACGTCGTACTTGCGGTCGAGCGCATCCCGCCGCTCGTCCATCCGCCGCTCCAGCTCCTGGACCTCCTCCCGACGGCGCGCCTCCTCCCGTTCCCACGCCTCCTTCGCCTGGAACGCGGCCTCGCGGCCCGCCAGCTCCGCCGCCTTGCGGATCTGGTTGGCCTCCTGCTCCGCGGCCGCGATGATCCGGCGCGCCTCCTCACCGGCCGTCGCCTTCGCCCGCTTCAGGCGGAATCTCTCGACCGACCAGCCAATGACGAGGCCGAGAGCGGCGGACAACAGGGCGGCCGCACCCAGCGTGTACAACGTGTTCATGGTCTCTCCAAGAAGGGCGTCCCTACGCCCGAGGAAGGCGACTCTTCGCGCCACGCGACACGTAAGTGCCGATGCCGCAAGCGGTCCAGCTCCATTGCCGGTTGCAAGTTAGGCAAGGCTAGGTCCCGGATGCAAGGTCGGGCGCGCCGATGCGGGCCTCGATGTCGCCCGCCAGCCCCCGGGCGAGCCGCGCGATCTCGCCGCGCAGCGCATCCGCCTCGGCCCGTGCCTGGAACAGCTGGTCCGTGAGCGAAAGCGCCGCCAGAATCGCCGCCTTCTGCACCTCGACCAGCCCGCCCTGCCGCTCGATCTGCGCGATCGTCTCGTCGACGTACTTCGCGCATTCGATCGTGTAGTCGGGCGTCGCCTCCGCCCGGATCGTGTATTCCTCGCCCGCGATCTGCACGGTGACGACGGTCTTGGCGACCTCGCTCATCGCTCCTCCTCGAGAAACCGGAGCCGGTCGACCAGTCGGACCACCCGCTCCCGGGCGCGGCCGAGCCGGTCCAGCAGCTCGCGGTTCTCCGCCTCGAGCTCCTCGATCCGCGCCGACAGCGCGATCGGGTCGAGGTGGCCGCCGACGACGTCGCGAAGCGCCGCTTCCAGCTCCCCGATGCGGCGCTCCGCCGACCGGGCCCGCTCACGCCACCGGTCGTAGTCGTCGAGGAGCCGCCGGACGGAGAGCTCGAGGCGGTCCCATTCGATCGGCCGCTCGACCCGGCGGTCACCCCCGGCGCCGGACACCGAGTTCCTCCTCGAGGCGATTCAGGATTCGCCCGAACGCCTCGTCCACCTCCGGGTCCGTCAGCGTACGGTCTGCCGCCCGGAACCGCAGCCGGTAGGCGATGCTGCGCACGCCTTCGGCCACGCCCCGACCCCGGTAGAGGTCGAAGGGAAAGACCGCTTCCAGGATCGCGCCGCCCGCGTCGCGGATGACGGCCTCGACCCGCGCCGCCGGCAACGCGTCCGGGACCAGCAGCGCCGCGTCCCGCTCCACCGCGGGGAACGCCGGCGCGGGCCGGTACGTCGGCCGTTCGACCGCGGCGAGCCCCGGCGACAGCGCGAGTTCCAGCGCCCAGACCGGCTCGGCCCACGCCGGCGCGTCGATGACCCGGGCGTCGATCCGCCCGCCGCCGCCCAGCGCCTGGCCGTCCCTGTCCACCACACGGAACGCCTCCGACGGCGCGAACGCACGACCGTCCGGCACACCCGGCTCCACCGCGGCGCCGCCCACGCCGAGGACGTCGCACAGCTCCTCGAGCAGCGCCTTCAGGTCCCAGAGATCGAATGCCGGCGCCTCACCGCTCCAGTGCGGCTGCATCCGTGCGCCCGTGAACGCCACGGCGAGGTGCGTCGCCTCGAGGGGCGCCGCATCGGGTGCGGGGCCGGGCGCGAAGACCGTGCCGATCTCGAACAGGCGGACGCTCCGCACCGCGCGCGCGAAGTTCAGCTCGACCTGCCGGAGCACGCCGGGCAGCAGCGCCCGCCGGAGCCGCCCCTCTTCCGCCGACAGCGGGTTCAGCAACGCGACGTCGCCGGCGGACTCCGGCGCGAACGACGCCAGCCGCGCCTCCAGGAAGCCACGGCCGACCAGGAACTCGCGAAGCCGCGACTCGAGCCCGGCCATGGCGTCCTCCGGGACCGCGCTCGGCCGGAACGGCCGCAGCTCCTCGGGGAACGCGTCGTAGCCGTGGCGACGCGCGACCTCCTCGATCAGGTCCGCCTCCCGCGCGACGTCGTACCAGCGCGGACCCGGCACGCGCACGCGGAGCACGTCGTCGCCGCGGTCCACGACCCGGAACCCCAGCGGCTCGAGGTACCCCGAGATCGCGTCGGCGCCCAGCTCCACACCGAGCAGCGCCGACGTCCGCGAGGGGCGAATCGCGACGACGGGCGCACTCGCCGGCTCCGGATCCACGGCCACGCCCACGCCGACGGGCTCCCCGCCCGCCACGGCCAGGATCAGCTCGACCGCCCGCAGCGCCGCCCGCTCCATCCCCTCCGGGTCCACGCCGCGCTCGTACCGGTAGCTCGCGTCGGTCGACATCCCGAGCGCGCGGCGCGTGCGCCGCGTCGTCTTCGGATCGAACAGCGCGCACTCCAGGAAGACGTTCGTCGTCTCTTCCGTGACCTCGCTGTCCAGTCCGCCCATCACCCCCGCCACGGCGACCGGCCGCTCCGCGTCCGCGATCACGACCATGTCCTCCGAGAGCACGCGGCGCTCGCCGTCCAGCGTCACGATCGCCTCGCCCGCCCGCGCCCGGCGGATCCGCACCTCCCCGCCGCCCAGGCGGTCCAGGTCGAACGCGTGCAGCGGTTGCCCCAGCTCGTACAGCACGTAGTTCGTCGCGTCGACCACGTTGTTGATCGGACGCAGCCCGACGGCACGCAGCCGCGCCGCCAGCCAGTCCGGCGACGGCCCGATGCGCACGCCGCGGATCACCACGCCGAGATAGCGCGGGCAGCCGCGCGAGTCCTCCAGCACGACCTTCACGCCGCCCGTCTCGCCCTCGCGCTCGACCCGCTCGAAGCGGACCGTGCCGGCCCCGGCCGCGCCGCGCTCCGGGAACGGCGGCAGCCGCAGCCCCGCCTCGCCGCCCGGCGCGAGCTCGCGCGCCACGCCCCAGTGCGAGAGCAGGTCCGGCCGGTTCGGCGTCACGTCCACGACGAGGCGCACGTCGTCCAGCCCGAGCGCCTCCGCGAACGACTCGCCCGGCGTGTAGCGGCCGTGAAGCTCCATGATCCCCTCGTGGCCGCGACCCAGCCCGAGCTCACGCTCACTGCACAGCATCCCGCGGCTCTCCTCGCCGCGGATCTTCGCCTTGCGAATCTTGATCCCGCCCGGCAGCCCCGCGCCGACCGGCGCGAACGGGTAGTAGTGGCCCGCCCGCACGTTCGGCGCGCCGCAGACCACCTGAAGCACCTCGCCCGTTCCCGCGTCGACCTCGCACAGCGATAGGCGGTCCGCGTTCGGGTGCCGGCGCACGCTTTCGACCCGCGCGATCACGACGTCCGAGATCGCCGCGCCAACGGCGTCGACCTCGTCCACCGGCGCTCCGTACATGGCCAGACGCTCCGCGATCCGCTCCGGCGCCTCGTCGAGCCCGGGCGCGAGCGCCGTCAGCCAGCGATAGCTTACGTTCATCTCACGAGAACTGCTCGAGGAACCGCACGTCCGCCTCGTAGAAGAGCCGGATGTCCGGAATACCGTACAGGTTCATTGCGATGCGGGCCGGTCCCATGCCGAACGCGAACCCCGTGTACCGCTCCGGGTCGTAGCCGACGGCCTCGAACACGGCCGGGTCCACCATCCCCGCCCCCATGATCTCGATCCAACCCGTGCCTTTGCACGTGCTGCACCCCGTGCCGCCGCAGATCATGCACGTGACGTCCACCTCGGCGCTCGGCTCCGTGAACGGGAAGAACGACGGCCGGAACCGGACCCGCGTCCGCGCCCCGAACATGCGACGCGCGAACTCCGCCAGCGTGGCCTTCAGGTCCACGAACGTGATCCCTTCGTCCACCGCCAGCCCCTCGATCTGCTCGAACGCCGGCGCGTGCGACGGGTCGAACGGATCCCGCCGGTACACCATCCCCGGCACCACCACCCGGATCGGCGGCGCGTGCGCCTGCATCGTCCGCACCTGCACCGGCGAAGTGTGGCTCCGCAGGAGCAGCCCCTCCCCGAGGTAGAACGTATCCTGCATGTCGGCCGCCGGGTGGTCGAGCGGCGTGTTCAACGCCGTGAAGTTGTACCACTCGGTCTCCGCCTCCGGACCCCGCACCCGCGTGAATCCGAGGGAGCGGAACACCTCGCAGATCTCGTCCACCACCTGCGTCACCGGGTGGCGCGCGCCGCGCCAGCGACGGCGGCCCGGCAACGTCAGGTCCACCCCCGGCGCCTCCGCCGGCCGCGCCCGCTCCAGCTCCGCCGCCCGCGCCTCGAGCAGGTCGGCCACCGCCTGCTTCACCCGATTCGCCGCCGCGCCGACCGCCGGCCGCTCCTCCGCGGGCAGCTCCCCCAGACGACGCAGGATCGCCGTGAGTCGGCCTTCCTTCCGCCCCAGGAACCGGACCCGCGCCGCTTCCAGCGCCGCCTCGTCCGCCGCTTCTCCGATCGCCCGACGCGCCTCCGCTTCCAGCGCCTCGAGTTCCCTCGTCAGTTCGTTCGCCATGCTCCCGACTTCCGGGGCCTCGCCCCCTCGTTCCCGCGCCTCAGCGCTCCGCCTCCTGCAAGCGCAGCAGGTCCTCGTTCCGCCCGGCCACCAGGATCAGGTCGTGCGCTCCGATCCGCAGCTCCGCCGGCGGCGACACCAGCACCTCCGCCGGCACCTTCGCCCCCGCCGGCCGGCGTTTCACCGCGACCACCGTCACGCCGTATCGACGTCGCACGTCCGCCTCCGCCAGCGACCGCCCCGCCAGCCCTCGCGGCGTCACGATCTCCAGCAGCGACGCATCCCGCGCCAGCTCGATCTTCGTCGTGATCGCCGACGACGCCGCCGACACCTGGAGCGCGATCCGCTCGCCCATGTCGCGTTCGGGGAACAGCGTCGCCTCCGCGCCGAGTCGTGTGAGGATCCGACCCTGCTCCGGCGAGTTGATCTTTGCAATGATCCTCTGGACCCCGATCTCCCTCAGGACCAGGGTGCAGAGGATCGATGCCGAAAGATCGCCTATGGTGTTGAAGACGACGGCGCGCCGGGCCACGCCCAGCGCCTCCAATGCGGCCCGGTCGGTCGCGTCGGCCTGTACCGCCTCCGCCACCGCCGGGCCGATCGATTCCACGAGGGGGAGCGAACGGTCGATCGCCAGCACCTCGTGTCCCATCCGCGCCAGCGTCCGGGCGATCGCGGAGCCGAACAGCCCCAGTCCGATGACCGCGTAGCCTGCTCGCTCGGCCATGCCCGCTTCGCCGCGCTACGCGGCGCTCGCGACCAGGGCATCCGGCCCGCGACCGCTCACGCCCCGGACCGGTGTCATCAGCCGGCGCGCCTCACCTACTTCAACCCGGTCCGGGCCCGGTCGACCAGCTGCGCGAACGCCTGCGGATCGCGCACCGCCAGGTCCGCGAGAACCTTGCGGTTCACCTCGACCCCCGCCTGCTTCAGCCCGTTCATGAACCGCGAGTAGCTCATGTCGTGCTGCCGCGCCGCCGCGTTGATCCGCGTGATCCACAGCCGCCGGAACTCCCGCTTCCGCTGCTTCCGGTCCCGGTACGAGTAGACCCAGCCGCGCTCCACCGCGTTCTTCGCGATCCGCCACAGCTTCGAACGCGCTCCCCAGTACCCCTTCGCCGCCCTCAGATACCGCTTCTTCTTGCGGTGCCGAGCCACGGCATTCGTTGCACGCGCCATCCGTCACCCCCCCGGCAGCATCCGCTTGATCCGCGCCTCATCCGACTTCGCGACGAGCGTCGCCTGCGCCAGGCGCCGCTTCCGCTTCGCCGTCTTCTTCGTCAGGATGTGGCTCTTGTTCGCCCGCCGACGACGCAGCCGGCCCTTCCCCGTGAGCCGGAACCGCTTCGCGGTGCTCTTGTTCGTCTTCATCTTCGGCATACGTGCCTCCTCTCGACCCCGCCTCAGCGACGCGGGGCCAGGATCATCGTCATGTTGCGGCCTTCCATCACCGGCGCGCTCTCGACCTTGCCGACATCGTCGACCGCCTGGGCGACCCGGTCCAACACTTCCCGACCTAGCTCCGGGTGCGCCATCTGCCGCCCCCGGAACATCATGGTCGCCTTCACCTTGTCGCCCTCCTCCAGGAAGCGCCGCGCGTGGCGCACCTTGAACTCGAAGTCGTGGGCCTCGATCCCCGGTCGAAACTTCACTTCCTTCACATGGACCTGGTGCTGCTTCTTGCGGGCGAGGCGCGCCTTGCGGGCCTCCTCGTACTTGTACTTCCCGTAGTCCATGATCCGGCAGACGGGCGGACGCGCGTTCGGCGCGACCTCCACCAGATCCAGACCCCGTTCCTCTGCAGCGGCCAGTGCCTGTTCCACGGGCATGATCCCGAGCTGCTCGCCGTCGGGATCGATGACCCGGACCGGACTGATCCGGATCTGCCGGTTGACCCGGACCCTCTTCTCGTTCGTTATGGCGACGCCTCCCTGTTGGGGAACAACGAAAAACGGACCCGCGCCGACGGGTCCGTTCCAGCCGCGAACGGCCGCCTCGCCCCAGGGGGCGGGCAGCCGGTCGGTTCCAGACCCGGCGATACCGCGAACGCGGACCGAAGGGTGGGGAGACCTGCCCTCCGGCCTCCCACTTCCCAATTTGACGGTCGAAAGTTAGGTGTGCCGCAATTCGATGTCAAGTGAGCGCGCGTGTTTCCGCCTCGGTCCGGACCCGCTCGACGAACTCGGGCCGCGGGAGGACCTCCTGCTTGTTCCCCGCGCCGCGCCGCCGCACGGCGACGGTGCCCGCCTCGGCTTCCCGCGCGCCGATCACGGCCATGTACGGCACCTTCTGGGTCTCGGCGTCGCGGATCCGGTACCCGAGCGTCTCGGCGCGGTCGTCGAGCGAGGCGCGCAGGCCGGCGGCCTTCATCTCGCGGACCAGCGCCGCGGCGTCTTCGCGCACCTCGTCGGTGATCGGCAGCACACGCACCTGCTCGGGCGCGAGCCAGACCGGGAACGCGCCGCCGTAGTGCTCGATCAACCCGCCGATGAAGCGCTCCATCGAGCCCAGGAGCGTGCGGTGGATCATCACGGGCCGGTGCGGCCGGTTGTCCGCGCCGATGTACTCCAGCCCGAATCGCTCCGGGAGGTTGAAGTCGAGCTGGAGCGTCGGCCCCTGCCACTCCCGGCCGAGCGCGTCGACCAGCATGATGTCGAGCTTGGGCCCGTAGAACGCGCCGCCGCCCTCGTCGATGCGGTACTCGAGCTCCCGGCGCTCGAGCACCCTGCGCAGCTCGTCGGTCGCCGCGTCGTAGACCGCGGGATCGCCGATCGCCTTCTCCGGCCGCGTCGAGAGGAAGACGTGGTACTCGTAGCCGAACGTCACCATCATGTGGTCGACCAGGTCGAGGAGCGCGTCGAACTCCTCGCCGATCTGCTCGGGCGTGCAGAAGATGTGGGCGTCGTCCTGCGTGAACCCGCGCACCCGCATCATGCCGTGGAGCACGCCGCTGCGCTCGAAGCGGTAGCACGTCCCGAGCTCCGCGTACCGGATCGGCAGGTCGCGGTACGAACGCGTCTCGGAGCCGTAGATCATGATGTGGTTCGGACAGTTCATCGGCTTGAGCCGGAACCGCTCGCCCTCCCCTTCCATCGCCGGGAACATGTTCTCGCTGAACGTCGCGAGATGTCCGCTGATGCGGTATAGCTCCTCGCTGGCCACGTGCGGCGTGTAGACGAGGTCGTAACCGTGCTCGAGGAGCGTCCTCTTCAGGAACTCCTCGATCGTGTGACGGATGATGCCGCCCTTCGGATGCCAGTGGACGAGCCCCGACCCCGCCTCGGGGTGCACGCTGAAGATGCCGAGCTCCCGCCCGAGCCGCCGGTGGTCGCGACGCCGCGCCTCTTCCAGCCGCTCGAGGTACTCCTTGAGATCCTTCTCCGTGAACCACGCGGTGCCGTAGATGCGCTGGAGCATCTGGCGCCGCTCGTCGCCGCGCCAGTACGCGCCGGCCGTCGACAGCAGCTTGAAGTGCTTCAGGTACCCCGTCGACGGGACGTGCGGCCCGCGGCAGAGATCCAGGAACGGCCCGTTCCGGTACACCGTGATGACCTCGTCCTCGCCGAACTCCTCGAGCCGCTCGAGCTTGAGCGGATCGTCCGCGAACAGCTCGCGCGCCTCCTCGACCGTGACCACGCGCCGCTCGAACGGGTCGTTACAGCGGACGACCTCCTTCATCCGCTCCTCGATCTCCCCGAGCTCCTCGGGCGTGAACGGCTCCGCGACCTCGAAGTCGTAGTAGAAGCCGTGCTCGATCGGCGGACCGAAGCCGATCTTCGCCTCCGGCCGGACCTGGCGCACCGCCGTGGCCAGAATGTGCGCCGCCGAGTGCCGCAGCAGCTCGAGCGCCTCCGGGCTCCGCTCCGTGATGATCTCCAGCCGGACGTCGTGCTCGAGCGCCCGGCCCAGGTCGACGACCTGCCCGTCCGCCTTCGCCGCGAGCGCCGCCTTCGCCAGCCGCGGACCGATCCGCTCGGCCACCTCCCGCGGCGTCGACCCCCGCGGCATCTCGAGCTCCCTCCCGTCCGGGAGCGTGATCCGGATCCTCTCCTCCGACGCGTTCGCCATGGCGTGTCCCCGTTCCCTCGTCGACGCTGTGCGCCCCCAAGTTATCCGCCGCCCGCGCCGCCGCAAGCGACAAAAAACGAACGGCCCCCCGATCCTCGAGAGGCCGTGCGATCATCCCGTCTTTTCGGTACCGGACGCTACCGGTCGGATGCCCACACACCGCCCCTCGCCGAGGGCCGGACGGTCGTCGTGGTTTCCGTGGCGGTCAACCGGTTCATCGCTCCGAACATGCCAGGTCCATCTCACCGAAATATACCCGGAACGCGCCCGAACGGTCAAGCGCGGACGCGGCAGCCTTTCCCCGTAAACGTTCCCGTTCCCGTTCCCGGCCGTCCCCTCCGGGAACGGGAACGGCGCCTGGCGGCGCCTGGAACGTTTACGGGGAGAGCGCGGCGGCTCCGTGTGGAGCCGGCTCGTCTCCCGTGGAGCCGGGCGCGGGGCGCGCCGTCGCCGACCGGCGAGCCGCGCGTGCCCAAACCGCCGGCAAGACAAAAGCGGGGGCCGAAGCCCCCGCTCGTGCATCCGTCGAAGGAGCGGACGGATGGGCTCAGTACATCCCGCCCATGCCGCCGCCGCCCGGCATCGCCGGCGCCTTCTCCTCCTCCGGCTTCTCGACCACCACGCACTCGGTGGTCAGGAGCAGGCTCGCGATGGACGCGGCGTTCTGGAGCGCCGTACGCGTGACCTTGGTCGGGTCGATCACGCCCGCCTCGACCAGGTCCTCGTACGTGTCGCTCTGGGCGTTGTAGCCGAAGTTCACGTCCTTCGACTCCCGGACGCGCTCGACCACGATCGAGCCCTCGACGCCCGCGTTCGCCGAGATCTGGCGCAGCGGCTCCTCGATCGCGCGACGGATGATGTCCACGCCGATCTGCTCCTCGGCGTTGTCCACCTTGAAGTCGCGGATCTTCGCCTGCGCGCGGATCAGCGCCACGCCGCCGCCGGGGACGATCCCCTCCTCGACGGCCGCGCGCGTCGCGTGCAGCGCGTCCTCGACGCGAGCCTTCTTCTCCTTCATCTCCGTCTCGGTGGCCGCGCCGACGTGGATCACCGCGACGCCGCCGGCCAGCTTCGCCAGACGCTCCTGCAGCTTCTCGCGGTCGTAGTCGGACGTGCTCTTGTCGATCGCGACGCGGATCTCCTCGATCCGGCCCTTGATCTTCTCCGGATCGCCCGCACCGTCCACGATCGTCGTGTTGTCCTTGTCGATCACGATCCGCTTCGCCTGACCCAGGTCGGAGAGCACCGCGTTCTCCAGCTTGAAGCCGACCTCTTCCGAGATCACCTGGCCACCCGTCAGGATCGCGATGTCCTGGAGCATCGCCTTACGACGATCGCCGAAGCCCGGCGCCTTGACCGCGCAGACCCGCAGCGTGCCACGCAGCTTGTTCACCACCAGCGTGGCCAGCGCCTCGCCCTCGACGTCCTCCGCGATCACCAGCAGCGGACGACCCTGCTGCGCCACCTTCTCCAGGATCGGCAGCAGATCCTTCATCGAGCTGATCTTCTTGTCGTGGATCAGCACCAGCGCGTCCTCGAGGACCGCCTCCATCCGCTCCGGATCGGTCACGAAGTACGGCGACAGGTAGCCCCGGTCGAACTGCATCCCCTCGACCGTCTCCAGCGTGGTCTCCAGGCCCTTCGCCTCCTCGACCGTGATCACGCCGTCCTTGCCGACCTTCTCCATCGCGTCCGCGATCAGGTTCCCGATCTCCGCGTCGTTGTTCGCCGAAATCGTCCCGACCTGCGCAATCTCCTTCTTCCCCTTCGTCGGCGTCGAGATCGTCTTCAGCTCCTCGACGACCCGCTCCACCGCCTTGTCGATCCCGCGCTTGATCGCCATCGGGTTCGCGCCCGCGGTCACGTTCTTCAGACCCTCGCGGAAAATCGCCTGCGCGAGAACCGTCGCCGTGGTCGTGCCGTCACCGGCCAGGTCGCTCGTCTTCGTCGCGACCTCCTTGACCATCTGCGCACCCATGTTCTCGATCGGGTCCTTCAGCTCCACCTCCTTCGCGACCGTGACCCCATCCTTCGTCACCGTCGGAGCACCGAACTTCCGATCGATCACCACGTTGCGACCCTTCGGGCCCAGCGTGACCTTCACCGCTTCCGCGAGCTGGTCGACGCCTCGCTTCAGCGCAGCGCGCGCATCGATGTTGAACTCGAGTTCCTTGGCAGCCATTGCGGCCTCTCCTTTTCTCTGGAACCTGTACCCTGTCGTCTTCCCTTAACCCTGAATGACCGCGAGCACGTCCGACTCGCGCAGGATCAGGTACTGCTCGTCCCCGATCGTGACCTCCGTCCCGCTGTACTTCCCGTACAGCACACGGTCGCCCTCCTTCAGCTCGGGCTGGATCCGCTTCCCGTCATCCGTCATCTTGCCCGGGCCGACCGCGACGACCTCGCCCTGCTGCGGCTTCTCCTTCGCGGTGTCGGGGATGTAGAGACCGCCCTTCATCTGCTCCGTCTCTTCGAGCGGCTTGACGACCACCCGATCCGCGAGCGGCTTGACCTGCGTGGCAGACGCCGTAGCCATTGGGTGTTCCTCCGCGTTGATGGTGTTGTGTTGGAATTCGCTGTTAGCACTCACCACCTTCGAGTGCTAACAGCACGAAGCGAATGTAGCGGGGCCGCACGCCGAGGGCAAGCCCCGCCGACCGCCGCGCGCGCCGCTGCACACGGCGTGCCAGCCGCAGGGTGTCAAGGCGACAGGAAAGGCTGTCACACCGAAGCCGACCCTGCCAAACCGGCCCGGCGGCGTGGGCGATTCCTGGCCGGCGACCGGCTCGCGCGGGCGTGGCCGATGGTCGGCGTCGATCTGCGATGGCGGCGGATTGCGCGGTTCGGTCGAGCTGTCGGGGCTGAATGGCGGGGAGGCGGGCGATCGCCTCCCCGCCGTGACGACTCAGAAGGAGCGCTGGCGGGACCCGAAGCGGCTGCGGCCGCCGGGCGCGCCGCGTCCCCCGGCCATGCCGGGCCCGCGCGGGCGGCCCTCGCCGCCGGGTGCCGCCTCGAGGCGCACCACGTTCTGAGCTTTCAGGCCTCGCGGTTCCTCGATCACATCGAACTCGACGCGCTCGCCCTCGTTCAGGGTCTTGAAGCCGAACCCTTCGATCTCGCTGTGGTGAACGAACACATCCGGTCCATCGTCCCGTTCGATGAAGCCGTAGCCCTTGGAGTCGGAGAACCACTTCACTTTTCCAGTCGTGCGAGCCATACGTCGGTCCTGGTGTGGGAATGGGTGTCCTGGCGGCACCGTTTCGCCGCGGGGGCGAGCACTGCACGGATCGTTCCTGCGGCGCCGGGGACGCGTGGGCCGCCCGTCCCACTGCGGCGGGGGTGCGGGGTCGTGGACGGCGGCGTCGGCGAATGTCCTCATGCATGGCTCGGGCCGGACCGACGGCGTCGGCACAAAAGAAAAAAGCCGCACCGGTGAGGGTGCGGCGTTCGGCGGGACTCGGGCGGGCCTTCAGCGCGCGTAGCGGCGGGCGCGGGCGTTGCGCCGGCGTGCGGCCGCGGCCTTGCGCTTCTTGGCCTCGCTGGGCTTCTCGTAGAATCGGCCGCGCTTCAAGTCCTTGAAGAGCCCGGACCGGATCAGCTTACGACGGAACTGCTTGAGCGCCCAATCCAGCCGATCGCCCTCACCGAGCGTGACTTCGACCATGCAGATCGCCTCCCGGGTGCTGAAAACGAGCGGGATCGGGGCGGCGCCCGGACCCCGCGGTCGCGGAACGGCCGGGTCGTGTCCCGGCACAGATGCGAGCCAACGTAGTCGATTCCGGGCGATTCGTCAAGGGCGAATCAAGCAAAAACGAGGAGGATCGCGATGTCGGTGACGGCCCAGGCGCGCAGGGCGGCGTACATGCCGCGCTGGTGCTGGGCGGGCGACATCGTCGGGTGGTTGCGGTACCAGGGGATCAGGACGGCGAGCCACGCGCCTGCGGCGAGGGCGAGGGCGGGCCACCGTCGCGGCGCAGGCGTGGGCGTGAGGACGGCGGCGGCGGCGAAGAGCAGGAACGCCGCTGCGGTGCAGGCGATGGCGATCGCGAGCGAGCGGCGCATCCCGAGGACGAGGGCGAGCGTGCGGTCGCCGCGGCTGCGGTCCTCCTCGAACTGATAGAGCTGCGTGAGCGGGTAGAGCGCGGCGAAGAGGGGGCAGAAGCCGAGGAGCACGATGGCGGCCCAGGGCTCGAGCGGCCGGCCGGCGACGGCCCAGCCGGCGAGCGGCGTGAGGGTGCCGAACCCCCACATGTTGATGATCCAGTCCGCGCCGGCTACGGCCTTCCATCGGAAGGGCGGCACGGAGTAGAGGATGGACATCACGAAGCACACGGCGTAGGCGGCGGCGAAGAGCGGCGGGAGCCGCAGGGCGAGGAGCTGGCCGATCGCCATGAGGCCGAACGCGAAGGCGGCGAGGTGCCGCGGCGGCTTCGGCGGCGCGTCGAGGTAGCCGATGTCGCCGTCGTCGTCGTCGAAGGCCGAATTGAGTGCGAGGGTGCCGCCGTTGAGCGCGAGGACCCAGAGGGCGATGCCGAAGGCGGCGTCGCGCCAGGTCGCGGCGAGGGCGGCGGCGTTCCACCCGGTGGCGAGGAGGAGGCCGAGCGCGGTGTGCGCGGCCATGATCGGCCACTCGCGGGGGCGGAGGTGGAGGATGTAGCTGAAGCCGTCTCCGGGGAGCAGGCGGTACCCGATGCGACGCAGGGCGTTGGCCGACTCCGGGCGTCCGGTCGCGTGGGCCGGGGCGTTCACCGGAAGCCTCCGCGGAGCCGGGGGCGCTTGAGCGTCGCGATCCGGGGTCCGCCGCGCCGCTCCTCGAGGTGGCGGTAGGCGAGGTCGAGGCCGTAGAGCGTGAGCAGCGGCTCGACGCGGTCGACGGTCCTGCAGTGCGGACCGATCAGCGGCGCCAGTCCGCCGGTCGCGACGACGAGCGCACCCGGCTGCCCCCATTCCTCCTTGATGCGGCGGACGATGCCGTCGATGGAGTCGACAGCGGCGAAGAAGATGCCGCTGCGCAGCGAGGTCTCGGTCCGCCGGCCGATGACGGTGGGCGGTGGTTCGAGGTCGACGCGGGGCAGCTTGGCGGTCCTGCGGACGAGCATCTCGGCCCCGGTCCGAACGCCGGGCGCGATCACGCCGCCGAGGAAGACGCCGTCCGCGGTGATGCAGTCGAACGTCGTGGCCGTGCCGAGGTCGACCGCGATGGTGTCGGTCTGGTAGAGGTGCGCGGCCGCGAGGGTGTTGATGAGGCGGTCGGCCCCCACGCTGAGCGGCTCCTCGACGTCGAGCCGGATCGGCAGCGGCGTGCGGGCGTCGATGACCTCGGCGGGCACGCCGAGGTGTCGCTGGCACATGTCGAGTGTGGCCGGCGTGGCGGGCGGCACGACGGAGCCGACCGCGGCCGCGCGGATGCGGTCCACGTTGAACCCGGACTCCCGGACCAGCGATCGGACGAGCAGGCCGAGCTCGTCGACCGTCCGGTCGGCCTGCGTCGTGATGCGCCAGTGCTCGATCAACTCGCCGGCCTCGAAGAGACCGATCACGGTTTCGGTATTGCCGATGTCGAAAGTCAGGATCATGGGTATCGTTCCCGAGGTCCCGAGGTCTCGTCGCCGAGGACGCGGAGGGTTCCGGAATGCAGGGGCGCGGTCGTGCCCTCGGGCGTCGCGATCAGAAGCGCGCCATCCGGCGCGACGCCCAGTGCCGTTCCAGCCGGGCGCCCGTCCACGGTCACGGCTCGCCCACGCAGCACGTCGAATCGCGCGATCCGGCTCAACTCATCCGCGCCGAGCGGCGCCAGTTGCCGCGCCGACGCCGTGCGGATCTCCTCCATGATGGCACCGCAGAGCGCCGCGCGCGAGATCCTGCGGCCGGCGAGCTGCTCGAGGGAGACCGCCGTCGGGCGGACGTCGGGCGGGAAGTCCTCCGCCCGCTGGCCGACGTTCACCCCGATGCCGACCACGATGAAGCCGCCCGCGTCGATGATCGACCCTTCGCAGAGGATCCCCGCGACCTTCCCGGCGCCCGGCGCCACGACGTCGTTCGGCCATTTCAAGCCGAGCCGCACATCGGCGACCCGCTCGGCCGCCTGGAGCACGGCGAGCCCCATGCGCAGCGGGACGGCGCCCGGCGCGGGCCCGGCCGGTGTCGCAGGGGCCGGAACGCCCGGGGCATCCGGCGCCGAGACCGGCACGGCGGCTCCGGTCGCGACCGCCGCCGTGCCGTCGCCCGCGCGCGGCCGCATCAGGACCGACACGAGCAGCGACGTCCCGGGCGGCGCGTGCCAGCGCCTCCCCCCTCTGCCCCGCCCCGCCGTCTGCCGCTCGGCAATGACCGCGGTGCCGGCCGGTGCGCCCTCCTCGGCCAGCGCGCGGGCGACGTCGTTCGTCGAGCCCGCGACGTCGAGCACGAGCAGCGCGGGCGCACCCCACGCCTCGCGCCACTCGTCGACGGTCCGCCCCTCCCAGACGGTGAGCTCGGTGCCGCGGTTCACAGCCCTTCCAGCCGCAGCGACAGGTCCAGGGCGGGCGCGGAGTGGGTGAGTGCACCCACGCTGATGAAGTCGACGCCGGTTTCCGCGATGGCGCGAACGCGCTCGAGGGTGACGTTGCCCGATGCCTCGAGCTGGGGAGCCGGTCGGCCGGACGCTCGCGCCCACGCGCGGACCCGCTCCACCGCATCCCGCATCTCCGTGAGGCCCATGTTGTCCAGGAGGACCCGGTCGACGCCGGCCTCGAGCGCCTCGTCCAGCTCGCGCCGCGTCGTGACCTCGACCTCGACCGGCAGCGCCTGGTCGTTCCGCTCTCGCACCCGCTCGATCGCCGGCGTGATCCCGCCGGCCGCCGCGATGTGGTTCTCCTTGATCAGGACCATGTCGTAGAGGCCGGCGCGGTGGTTGTGCCCGCCGCCGGCCCGCACCGCGGCCTTCTCGAGCGCCCGCCAGCCCGGCGTCGTCTTCCGCGTGTCCAGGATGCGCGCGCCCGTACCCCGGACCGCGTCCACGAACCGGCGGGTCAGCGACGCTACCCCCGACAACCGCTGGAGGAAGTTGAGCGCGGTGCGTTCGCCGGTCAGCACCGCGCGGGCATCGCCGCTCACCGTCAGGACCACGTCGCCGGGGGCGACGACGCTGCCGTCGTCGCGCTCGATGTGCACGGCGAGGGAGCGGTCGAGCCGGTGGAACACGGCCTCCGCGATCGCCGCGCCGGCGATGACGCCGCCTGCCTTCGCGACGACACGCCCGACGACGCGGCTCCCTTCGGGCACCGTCCACAGCGTCGTGACGTCGCCGGCGCCGACGTCCTCGGCCAGGGCGGCTTCGATCAGCGCGTGCGCCGCGGCATCCAACCGGATCATCCCCGCAGCCCGAGGAAGATGAGGAACAACCCGCCCGTGATCCAGAGGTAGTACGCGAAGACGTAGAACGTCTGCTTCCGGAGCAGCCAGACCAGGAGCCGGATCGCGAGCACGCCGGAGACGAGCGCGGAGATGAACGCGACCGCGAGCGGCGCGCCGCCGACCTGGCCCATGGATTCGCCGACCTCTCCGAGCTGGAGCACGACTGCGCCGGAGATCGCGATCACGGACATCAGGAACGAAAATTCTGCGGCCCGGTCGCCCTGGAGGTGGCCCCACAACCCGGCGGTGATGGTCGAGCCGGAGCGGGAGATCCCGGGCAGGATCGCGAAGGCCTGTGCGATCCCCATCCCGATGGCGTTCCGCCGTCCCGGCTGCTCCGTCCAGTTGCGCTCCCCCATGATCCGGGTGGACCAGAGCAGCACGCCGGTGACCAGGAGCGCGATGCCGGTGACCCACGGCGTATCGAAGGCCGCCTCTACCTGATCCTTGAAGAAGACGCCCACGATCCCGGCCGGCACGGAGGCCAGGAGCAGCAGCCCGATGTAGCGCCACGACTCCGGCTCGAGCCGGACCGCGCCCACCGCGATCGACGCAATGCGGCGATGGTAGACGATCAGCACCGAGAGGAGCGTCGCGAGGTGGAGCGCGACTTCGACGAAGACGCCGGGCGTCGGGACGTCCATCAGGCTCTCGGCGATGACGAGGTGCCCGGAACTGGAAACGGGCAGGAACTCGGTGAGCCCCTGAACCAACCCCAACACGATCGCTTCGAAGTAGTTCACTGCGCCAATACCTCGGCGTAATAGGCCTCGTACATGGGAACGACTCGGTCCGCAGCGAATTCCTCCGCCGCCGCGCGGGCGGCCCGGCTGATCCGGCGCCACCGTTCGGGGTCGCTCAGGATCTCGATGCCGTACTCCGCCATCTCATCCAGCGCGCCCACGGGCGCGAGGTATCCGGACTCGCCGTGGGCGACGACCTCGTGCACGCCGCCGACCCGTGTGGCGACGACGGGCACGCCGCAGGCCATCCCTTCGAGCGCGGCGAGGCCGAACGCCTCCGACGCGCTGGGGAGGAGCAGCAGGTCGGCGCAGGCGAGGAGTTCCGCGACGGACTCCTGCTTGCCCAGAAAGCAGACGCGCGGGCCGACGCCTTCTTCCGCCGCCGCGGCCTCGGCGCGTCCGCGGTCGGGGCCATCGCCGACGAGCAGGAGGCGCGCCGGGACCCGTCGCGCGATGCGCGCGAACGCGCGGACCACATCCTCGACGCGCTTGACGGGCCGGAAGTTCGAGATGTGGACCACGATCTTTTCGCCGTCCTCCGCGAAGCACCCCCGGTGACAGGGGTACCGATCGCGGCGATAGACGTCGAGGTCGACGAAGTTCGGGATCACCCGGATCGCGTTGCCGGGGACGCCGAAGTGCTCGACGGTCTCGCGGCGCAGGTACTCGGAGACGGCGGTGATCCCGTCGGACCGGGCGAGGGAGAATTCGGTGATCGGCCGGAACGACGGGTCCTGGCCGACGAGCGTGATGTCGGTGCCGTGCAGCGTCGTGATGACGCGGAGCCTCCGGTCGCCGAGCATCTCGCGCGCGATCCACGCCGACGTCGCGTGCGGGATGGCGTAGTGCACGTGGAGCACGTCGAGCCCGGCCCGTTCCGCCGTGGCGTGCATCGCGACGGCCAGCGCGAGCGAGTACGGCGGATGGTCGAAGAGCGGGTACGACGGCATCTCGACCTCGTGGTAGAACACGCGCTCCACGAAGTACGGCAGGCGGAACGGCTGCGCGTACGTGATGAAGTGCACCTCGTGCCCGCGGCGCGCGAGCTCCAGCCCGAGCTCCGTGGCCACCACGCCCGAGCCGCCGTAGACCGGGTAGCAGGTGATGCCGATGTTCAGGATTCCTCCTTCGTCCAGGCCTCGACGACCGCAGCGACCAGTTCGGCGCGCGGCCGCGAGGCATCGAGCCAGATCGCGTCGTCCGGCAACTGGTGCCGGAACCACGTGAGTTGTCGTCGAGCGTAGCGCCGGGTGGCGCGCTGCGTCGCGTCGATCGCCTCCTCGAGCGACCATTCGCCGCGGATGTAGGCGATCATCTCGGGGTACGCCGTCGCGCTCATCCCCGGGTCGTCACGGTCGTACCCGCGGGCCAGCAGCGCCCGCACCTCGGCCTCCAACCCGGCCGCGACCATCTCGAGGACGCGCGCGTCGATCCGGCGGTACAGCGCCTCGCGGGGGAGCGCGAGGACGAAGATGCGCAACGGCAGCGCCGGCGCTTCCGCGGGCGCGTGGCGCTGCCACCACGAGAGCGGCCGGCCGCTGAGCAGGGCGACCTCGAGGGCGCGCGCGACGCGCTGCCGGCCGCCGCGCGCCTCGAGCGCGGCGGCCGTCGCCGGGTCCAATACCTGAAGCCAGCGCCGGAGTTTCCCGGACGGCTGCCTCGCGAGCCAGCGCTTCACCGCTTCTCGTGCCCGCCCCGGCATCTCGGGTTCGCGAAAGAGCGGGTGCGTGAGCGAGCGCAGGAAGAAGCCCGTGCCGCCGACCAGCACCGGGATCCTGCCGCGCCCGCGGATCTCGGCGATCCAGCGCCGCGCGTCGCGCGAGAAGCGGCCGGCGCTGTAGCGCTCGTCCGGGTCGACCACGTCCAGCCCGTGGTGCGGCGCCCGCGCGCGCTCGGCGGCCGTGGCCTTCGCCGTCCCGATGTCCATCCCGCGGTACACCTGGCGGGAATCCATGGAGATGATCTCGCCGCCGAGCCGCTCGGCGACCTCGAGCGAGAGCGCGGTCTTCCCCGTCGCCGTGGGGCCGGTGATGACGAGCGCGACCGGCGTCCGCCCGCCCCGTGCGGCATCGCTACCCATGGCGCCCGAAGCGCCGTTCCAGCTCCTGGAGCGACAGGCGCACCACGGTCGGCCGCCCGTGCACATCGTGGGACGGCAGCTCGGTGGTGAAGAGCCGGTCGACGAGCTCCGCCATCTCGGTCTGGGAGAGCCGCTGACCCGCCTTGATCGCGCCCTTGCACGCGAACGTCATAGCGATGCGCTCGTGCTGGTTCTTCGCGGCCCGGGTCAGCTCGCTCCCCTCCGCGAGCTCGGTGATCATCTCGCGCAGACAGCGTTCCGCGTCGAAGTACGGGTGCGGGGTCGGCGCCGCGTGGACGATGACGGTGCGCCCGCCGAACGGCTCGACCTCGAACCCCGCCGCCTCGAAGAGCGGGCCGAGGTCCGCGACGACGGCGTATTCGGCCGGCGAGAGGCGGAGCGTCAGCGGGAACAGCAGCCGCTGACTCGTCTGCCCCCCGTTCGTGAACCCGCGCATCAGCGACTCGAACAGGATGCGCTCGTGCGCCGAATGCTGGTCGATGATGAGCAGCCCGCTCCGCGTCTCCGCGAGGATGTACGTCTCGTGGATCTGCCACAGGGCGGGCCGGTGCCCCTCGGCGCGGGCGAGCTCGCGGCCGGCCGGCGCGCTCGCGCGGGCCACCGCGTCGGGCTCGTCGCCGTCCCGCTCCGCGCCGCCGGGCTGCGTGGAGCCGCCCTCGGTCGGCGCGGCCGGACTCGCCGACACGAAGAACGCAAGCTGGCCGGGGTCGGCCTGCTTCGGCACCGGCCCGGCCGGCCGCACCGGCCGTCGGAGCTGCGGGAGCAGCGGACTGCGGTCGAGCGTGGCCGCGCTGTCGAGCGACCGCAGCGCGTCGCGGACGGCCGACTCCACGGCCTCGGCCACCGCCGCGCGATCCCGGAACCGGACTTCCGCCTTCGTCGGGTGCACGTTCACGTCGACGCCCCCGGCCCCGACCTCGAGGTAGAGGTACAGCGACGGCCGGACGCCGTGCGGGACGGTCGTGCGGTAGGCGCGTTCCGCGGCCTGGACCAGCTCTCGGTCCCGGAACGGCCGGCCTTCCACGAACAGGTAGACGCGACGCGGGCCGGTCTGCGCCGCGTCCGGCCGCTCGACGAGGCCGGCCACCGTCACGCCGCCGCCGTCCTGCGCGACCGGCACCAGCCGGCCGGCCGTCTCCTCGCCCCAGATCGCCGCCACGCGCGAGACCAGGTCCCGGGCCGGCGGCAGCTCGAGCAGGATGCGCCCGTTCGACTCCAGCCGGAACGCCGCCGAGAGGTTGGCCAGCGCCAGCGTGGTCACCACGTCCGCGACGGCGCGCGTCTCCGCGGCGGCGCTCTTCAGGAATTTGGCGCGCGCCGGCACGTTGAAGAACAGGTTCCGTGCGACGATCGTCGTCCCACCCTGCCGGGCGCAGTCCTCGACGCCGAGGATCCGCCCGCCAGCGACGCGCACGCGCGTGCCGACGCCGCCCGGCTCCGCCGTCTCGAGCACGAGCCGCGAGACCGACGCGATCGACGGCAGCGCCTCGCCCCGGAACCCGAACGTCTGCACGGCGTGCAGATCCTTCTCGCTCGAGATCTTGCTCGTCGCGTGCCGGTCCAGCGCGAGGAGCGCGTCCTCACGGCCCATCCCCGTGCCGTCGTCGGCCACGCGGATCTCCGTCTTGCCGCCGTTCTGAATCGCGATGTCGACCCGCGTCGCCGCCGCGTCCAGCGCGTTCTCGACCAGCTCCTTCACCACCGACGACGGCCGCTCGACGACTTCGCCCGCCGCGATCTGGTTGGCCAGGTTGTCCGGAAGGATCTGGATGCGGCGTGGCATGCGTTCCGCTCTACCCGTGGTCCCCGCGCCCGTCGGGCGCCTCCGCGCTTCGCGCGGGAAAGATAAGGGAGGACGCGACGAAAATCACGACGGCGGCGCCACCGTCGTCGGTGATTCGGGGAGCGCGTAGAAGCACGCGGCGTTGCGCGCCGTCGTCTCCGCCACCACCTCGAAGCGCTCGCCGCGCAGGCGGGCCACGCCCTCGGCCACGTGGCGCACGTACGCCGGCTCGTTCCGCCTGCCGCGCTTCGGCACCGGCGCGAGGTACGGGCTGTCCGTCTCGATGAGCAGGCGCTCCGCCGGCACGGCCCGGACCAGCGCCTCGCCCTCGTAGTTCTTGAACGTGACCAGGCCGGAGAACGAAACGAACCAGCCGGCGTCCAGCGCCGCCTCCAGGAGCTCCCGCCCGCCCGCGAAGCAATGCAGCACGCCGCGTACGGAACGCCCCGCCTCCCGCAGCATCGCGGCCGTATCCTCGTCAGCCGAGCGCGAGTGTACCACGACCGGCAGCTCCAGCTCCGCGCCCAGCTCGAGGTGCCGCGCGAATGCGCGCCGCTGCGCGTCCCGGGGAGCGTTGTCGTAGTAGTAGTCGAGGCCGGTCTCCCCCAGCGCGACGACCTCCTCGCGACCCGCAAGCTCGACGATCCGGTCGAACACGTCCGCACCCGCCCGGTCGGCCACGTGCGGGTGCACCCCGACCGACGCCCAGACGCCGTCCAGCCGCGATGCCAGCTCGACGGCGGCCTCCATGTCCGCTGGATCCGCGCCGATCGTGACCATGCGCGCGACACCGGCCTCCCGCGCCCGCGCGACGACCTGTTCCGCCTCGTCGATCAGGCGCTCGTCCGTGAGATGGCAGTGTGAATCGAAGAGCATGTTCCTCTGCATCAAGGGGTCAGGGAGCGGCGATCGTTCGCCGCTCCCTGACCCCCGAGGTCCGCTGCACGTCCGGGTCGGGCCGTCAGACGGCCGCGCCCGCCCGGCTCGGCCGCGTCGTCGCCTTCTTCCCCGACGTCTTCGGCTTCCACCGCTCCGTGATCACCAGCAGCGCCGGCGACGCGACGAAGATCGAGGAGTACGTCCCGATCAGGATCCCGACGAACAGGATCAGCGAGAATTGCCGGATCGTCTCGCCGCCCAGCATGAAGAGCGAGAGCAGCGTGGCGAGCGTCGTGCCGCTCGTCAGTACCGTCCGCGGGAGCGTCTCGTTGATCGACCGGTTCAGGATCGCGCCGAACGTCTCCCGTCGGCCGGTCTTCTTCAGGTTCTCGCGGGCCCGGTCGAACACGATGATGGTGTCGTTCAGCGAGTAACCGACGATCGTCAGCACGGCAGCGACGGTCGGCAGCGACACCTCCATCCGGAAGACGGACAGGATGCCGAGCGTGATCAGGATGTCGTGGACCACCGCGATGACCGCCGCCAGGCCGAAGCGCCACTCGAAGCGGAACGCGAGGTAGACGAGCGTGACCGCGAACGAGAGCAGGATCGCCAGCGCCGCGCGCACCTGCAACTCGCTGCCGACCTTCGGCCCGACCGCCTCGGTGCGCGCCACGGTGAATCCATCCGCGCCGAACCGCTCCGCGAGTACCTCCACGATCCGCTCGGACGTGTTCCCACCCGCTTCGGAAAACTCCTGCGCCCGGATCAGGAACTCGCTCGCCTCGCCGAAACGGGTCACCTCGGCGCCCGGCGCAACCCGGGCGATCACCTCGCGGACTTCCGCCACCGAGGTCTCGTCGACGAAGGCGACCTGAACCAGCGTGCCGCCCGTGAAGTCGACGCCGTAGTTGAGCCAGGAGCCCTGGCTGAACTGAAAGAACAGCGCGCCGACGAGTGCGATGACCACGGCCGCGCCGCTGAGCACGTAGGCGACCTTACGGCGCCCGATGAAGTCGAAGTTGGCGTTCGCGAAGAGTCGCATGCCGATTCTGGCTCCGCGTCAGATGCTGAGTGCTTCCACGGCGCGCTTCCGCTGGAGGTACAGCAGGAAGAGCGTGCGCGTGACGTAGACGGCCGAGAAGAACGAGGCGATGATCCCGATCGAGAGCGTGACCGCGAACCCCTGCACCGGACCCGTCCCGAACCGGTACAGGATCAGGGCCGTAAGCAGCGTCGTGATATTCGAGTCCACGATCGCCGACATCGCGTTCGAGAACCCCTCGTCGACGGCCATGCGAATCGTGCGCCCGGCCGCGAGCTCCTCCCGGATGCGCTCGAAGATCAGCACGTTCGCGTCCACCGCCATCCCGATGGACAGGATGAGGCCCGCAATCCCCGGCGCCGTCAGCGTGGCGTTGAGCGCCGCCATCCCGCCGAGGACGATGATCGTGTACACGCCCAGCGCGATGATCGACAACGCGCCCGAGAAGCGGTAGTACCCGACCATGATCGCGATGACCAGGATCACGCCGACGATGCCGGCCACCTTCCCCTTCGCGACCGAGTCCGCGCCGAGCGACGGCCCGACCACCCGCTCCTCGATGATGTCGAGCGGCGCCGGCAGCGCGCCGGCCCGAAGCACGAGCGCCAGGTCGTTCGCCTCTTCGAGCGGCGCCTGGCCGAGCCGGATCACGCCGCTCGTGGCGATGCGCTGCTCCACGACGGGCGCGCTGTAGACCTCATCGTCGAGGACGATCGCGATGCGGTCCCCGATGTGCTCGCCCGTGACGCTCTCGAACGTCCGGCCGCCCCGCCGGTTCAGCTCGAACGAGACGATCGTCTGGTTGAACTGCGGGTCGCGGCCCGCGGTCGCGTTCTCCAGCGCCTCGCCCGTCATGAACGGGTCTTCCTCGAGGACGAAGAGCGTGCGGTAGAGCTGCGCGCCACGCCCCGTCGGTTCCGCGGCCCAGAGCAGCTCGACGTCGCGCGGCATCGCCCGCTGCACCTCCGGCAGCGCGAGGTAGCGCGTCAGCGTCGGTACGTCCGCCTCGGCCACGAGCAGCTCGCCCGCGACGCCGCTGTCGAGCAGCAGCGCGGAGAACGGCCGGGCCTCCGCCTCGGCCGCATCCGTGGTGTCCTCCTGCGCCGCATCCGCCCGCGCCGTGTCCTGCCGGCCGAACAGCAGCTCTTCGACCGCCTCGCCCGGACGGTCGGCCCGCGCCCGCTCGGTCAGCGCCTCGGGACCCAGCGCCTCGACGACCGCACGGTCGATCCGCGGCAGCGCTCGCAGCAGCTCCTGGCCGTCCCTCACCAGCTTGAACTCCAGGTACGCCGTCTGCTGGATGATGCCCTTCGCGCGCTCCTCGTCCCGGATCCCTGCCAGCTCGACGATGATCCGGTCGGCGCCGACCTTCTGGATCAGCGGCTCCTCCACGCCGAACTCGTCGATGCGCGTGCGGATGATCTTGAGCGCGCGGTCCGTCGCGTCCGCGCGCGTCTCGGGCGTGAACGTCCCCTCCGGATCCGAGACCTCGAGGGCCAGGTGCATCCCGCCCTGGAGGTCGAGGCCGAGCTTGAGCCCGTTCGAGTACAGGTACCATCCGGCGGTCGCCAGGACGGCGAGGATCACGAGGATTCGGCCTTTCAGGGTGCCGAACATCGAGCGTCTCTCCAAGTCGTTGTCGCGCAATCACGAAGCGGGTCCGACGCCGGACCCGAGCACGTTAAGTTCGCGCCGCCGCGGCCGATTGTCAACAACCGGACCGGTCAGCGGGTGTCGCCGGTGTACAGCACGCGCCAGATCCGGCCGCCGGCGTCATCGGCGATGTAGAGGGAGCCGTCGGGGCCTTCGGCCAGGCCGGTCGGCCGGTGTGCGGCGGCGGCGGGCTGCCTCACGGCGCCGGCGAAGCCGTCGGCGAACGTCGTGGGCGAACCGGCGGGGCGGTCGCCGTCGAACGGGACGAACACCACCTTATACCCGGCCTGCGGCAAAGGTGCCCGGTTCCAGGAGCCGTGGAAGGCGATGAAGGCGCCGCCGCGGTAGTGGTCCGGGAACGCGTGGGCGCCGCGGCCGGTGTAGAAGAGCAGCCCGTTGGGCGCCCAGTGGCCGGGGAACGCGGCGATCGGCTCTTCGGCGCGGTCGCAGCGGCCGATCTCCCGGCCGTCGCCGCCGTACTCGGGGGCGAGGACCTTCCGGCCCTGCTGCCAGTCGTGGTAGCAGTAGGGCCAGCCGAAGTCGTCGCCCTCGTCGACGCGGAAGAGCTCCTCGGAGGGGAGCTCGGCGCTCTGGCGCTCGTCGAAGCGCTCGGGCCAGAGCGAGGCGAGCTGGTCGCGGCCGTGCTGTGCCGCGTAGACGACGCCGGTGCCGGGGTGGACGGTCAGCGCGACGGCGTTGCGAATGCCGGTGGCGAAGCGCCGGCCGTCGCGCTGTCGCTGGTCGGTCCGGTCGGCGTGGAAGCGCCAGATCCCGCCGCGCGTCTCGAGTTGCGGGCAGGGGTCGAGCCCGGGCGAGTGGCGGGTCCGGGCCTGTTCCTGACAGGCGTTGGAGGGCGCGCCGATGTTGACGTAGAGGGCGCCGTCGGGGCCGAGCGCGATGGACTTCGCGGCGTGGTTCCGGTCGTCCGGCAGTTCCCGGACGATGGTGTCCGGCGCGCCGGCGGGGCGCAGGCTGCCGGGGGGAAGCGGGTAGCGGAGCACGGCGTCGTCGGGCGCGAAGTAGAGCCAGCTTCCGCGCAGTGCGATCCCGGTGCCGCCGTTCTCGCCGAAGCGTTCGCGTACGTCGGCGCGCCCATCGCCGTCGGTGTCGCGGAGCGCGAGGACGCCGCCGCGGGTGCGGCTGCGGCGGTCGTTGGCGAGCGCGACGAAGAGGTCGCCGTTCGGTGCCACGACCAGGTGCCGTGCGGCGCCGACGTCGTCGGCGACGACGAGGGCGCAGAAGCCGTCGGGGAGCGTGAGCCCGCCGTCATCGGGGTCGCACGCCGGTCGGCCGCCGTGCGGCGACTGGGCGACTGCGGCGCCCGCGGCGAGGAACAGGGTCACGGTGGCGAGCAGGGGTGCGGAACCCGAACGGTGTCGAACGCGGCGTCGCATGGCTCCACCTGGGGTGCGTGCAGGGATCGATCGGATGACCCGGCGCCCGGGCGGCGCGCCGATCGTGATGATATTAGGAGGTCGGGCGCGGGCGTCAACTCCCGGGCCGTGTGGCCGTGCGGGGTGGGCGTCGCGACCCGGCCGGCCGGGCCTTGCCGGATCCGTGGAGGTGTCCGAACTTGTCGATTCCGCACGTTCACTCGAGGACCCGGACCGAGCCGGGGTGGGCGTCGCCCGTCTCGGGTGCGCCCCGGGATGGCCATTGCCCGACGGGAGTATGCTACGTCGCTCGCTGTTCTGCACGGTCGCGCTCGTCGCCTCGGTCGCACTGGTGCGCTGCGGCCTGGTCACGCCGACGGGCGTAGTCGACGTGCGGCAGGTCCAGCTCAGCCTCGAGCTCTCGTCGGAGGAGGTCGTCAACGGCGCGACCGTGGCGGCCGAGGTGCGAATCCGGAACACCGGCACGACGACCGCGGCGATCCAGGTGACCGAGTCGTGCCTTGCCGACTTCTCCATCGTGCGCGACGGAGTGCCGCAGGCGTTCCGCATCACGCCGGCAGAGTGCTGGGCGGTCGATTCGCCGCTGATGCTCGATCCCGGCGAGTTGCTCCGCCGCGAGTGGACCATCGAGGTCGTGACGCCATCGGGTGCGGCGGTTCCCGAAGGCCAGTACATTGTACGTGTAGAGATGAACGGGCGCTTGGAGGGCGGATCGGAATTTCCCGACGTCGTCCGCCCCCTGACGGTGGTGGAGCCATGACCGGACAAAACGCGGCCCAGGCGGCGGCGCGGCTCGCGTCGTTGCGCGAGCTCGAAGCGAAGGTGCAGCACGTCCACGGGATGGTCGAGCAGTTCGCGGCGGCGGCGGTGCGAGGCGCGGACGCGTCGCTCTCGATTCCGCTCCGCCGAGCGTTCGGCCGGCTGAAGATCGCGTTCCTCGGCGAGGGATTCGACCAGCTCTCACAGCTCGCCGGAGCGATGGAGATCGCGGCGGGCCGCGGCAGCGCGGCGAGCCAGAAGGTCCGGATCCTCCGGGAGGGCGTGGGCTCGATGCGGCACCAGATCGAGCTGGAGCAGCGGGCGGTCCAGCGCGAGCAGGCGGAGCGGCGGGAGGAGGGCGACGGCTGACCCGCACCCGGTGCCGGACCCGCCCGCCCGCGAGGCGTGCGTGGCGGGTGTTCTTCGTCCATCGACATCGCGTTCTGGAGGGATTCAGGTCCTCGTCGAAGAACGACGCCCCGGTCGAGACCGGCGTGCGGCACGCCGCGTTCGATGCGTCGGTCGCTGCCTGCGGTGCATCCGCGGGCGCGGCGCTCGCCGCGGGCCCTCGCTCCTGGACGCGACGATTCTCGTCGCCGGCTCGATGATCGGCTCCGGCATCTCCATCGCCTCCGCAGAAATCGCGTTCAACCTGCTCATCTTCTGCCCGACGACGACGTTCAACGACGAGAAGGGGCTGCCCCTGCTCCTCCCCGAACGCAGCGGGACGCTCGAGGTCGGGGCGCCCAACTTCCTGCGCCTCATCGTCCGAGCGGACGGAGCGAAGGTTCGAGAATTATCGATACCGAGCCGGAGCAGAGCGCAGGCGAGGTGTCCTGGAGCGAAGTGGAGGGCAGCGGCGCGGAGCGCCCGCAGCGGCAATGCGATGGTATGCGCCGGAACACTCCCTGCCTGCCTGGCCGACCTACAGGTCTTCAGCAGTGCAGATCATGCATTTCCAAGTCCAACCAAACCTGCTCCCTGCGGGTTGTCGGCCAGCACGGCTGAGATATCCATGTTCACTTCCAACGTATCGACCGCCGACTCTTCCCTCAGCCACTGATCAGAGACCGGATAGAGTACGAGGTCATGATCTCCGGTCGGATCCCTCCCCATGACGTGCACGCAAGCCTCGACCTCGCTCTTGCCTGCGACCCACTTGTGCGTCGAATCGGCCATAAGCGTAAGCGTATACCAGCCTGACACGTCGCTCGTGGTCTTGGCTCGTGCGATCACCCCCCACGGGCCGACCTCGCAGTCGCCCGGTGCCGGCCCCAGCCCATGAAGCGCTTCCACTTCCACCGGCACGCCTTCCTGCGGAGTGCCGTTGGCCTCGACGATGCCCTGAATGACGAGCGCGAGCAGGGGAGCAGGATCCCGCTCGGGCTCGAGTGCCCCTTTTTCGCTGCACGACAGGGAAAAGCCGGCTACGGCCAGAGTCCAAACGACGGCCCACCTCTTCATGGAACCTCCTTTCTAGTGGTGCTAGCCCCCTTTCGCTGTCAGCACGCATTCCTCGACCCGCGCACAACCGCATCGCCTTCCCAACTCGATCGCATGCTTCATCCGAGTTGCCCGGTTGATGAGCTGGTCCAGCTCCTCGAGCTTGGCACGAGCGAGAGAGCGCCACCGTTCTCCCAGCGGGGTCTCCACGCTGAAGCCGTGAAAGAGTTTCCGGATCTCGGAGAGTGTGAAACCGGCGTGCTTGGCGAATTGGAGTAACGCGACCATCGGGATGATACTCGAGTCGTATCGCCTGCGGCCATTCACCCGGCGAGGCGCTGGCAGAATGCCCTCGGCCTCGTAGTAGCGAAGCGCCGACGTGCGAAGCCCCGTCCGACGCGACACCTCTCCAATTGTCAACTCCTCCATCGCTCCTCCTTGAACACCGCTCGCACTTGACCTCAAGTCGGGTTGAAGTTGCACCTTGTATATGGGGTACGTATCTGACATTCCTTTTCGATGGAGCTCGGCCATGAACGCGGAACGACAAGAGGAAATGCCGCTGGCGTGCGTAATGGACGCCATTCCGGCGAATGAGCGCGCCGCCCACGTTGCCCTGATCGCTCACCTCTTCGGGGAGCTAGCGTCGGAGATCCAGGAGCTGCCGGAGGGGTACGCCTTTCGATTCGCGGCCCGCGACCTGGAGTCTGTTGCAGCCTTCGTCGCGAATGAGCGCAAGTGCTGTCCATTCCTGACTTTCGAGCTTACCGTCCATCCCGTCGAGGGGCCCGTTTGGCTGCGGCTGAGTGGTCCTCCGGGAACCCGGGATTTCCTGGCGGCAGAGCTTCCGATATGAAGTTGCCCCGCCCCCGCCGAGAGCGCAACCAGTTTTGCGTAAGAGTGTTCCGGTGTTGGGGTTGCGCTCTACACAGGCGACGGCGTCGGCCTGCGTCTGCTCGGCTTCGTGCCATCTCGTAGAGCGGCGACATGTCGAGGTAGCGCCGCTGGCTCCAGCTCTCGTGGATCCTCTTCAGTCTGGCGGTGACCAGAAGGAGCACGCTGACCTCATGTTGGAATGACTCGGCCACCTTGGCCCTACTCCGCACCTCCTTGAGTATTCGCTCGAGCGGATGGTTGGTCCGGAGTGAACGGATCCGGGTTTGCCGGAGGCTCCAATTCACTTTGGAGCCACGACCAAGGCTTAGCAATATTGCCCAAAGGCCCGAGTGCGTGCCGGTCTGTTCTGCGCCGGTTTCACCGGACCCGTGCGATCTGGTCTACATGTCCTGGGCACGGGTCTTCATTCATCCTCGATTCTCGCCAGTCTACCGGCGTTACGAACGCCCCTCTTCTCCGCCGCTTCGTCGTAGATGGGTCGACAGACTGCAAATGACTGATCTGGTGATCAGTCCGAGCCGTCTATGCGCAGGTGCGAATCCAGGCCCGCGAGCCCAACGCTTCAGAGATTCTATCGGGCCGAAACGGCGTGCGGGAGCTCATCAAACTGCTCGACCCGACGCGCATCGAACGTCGGGCGCCACCTGGTGCAAGAGCGCTGTGTAAGTGATTGTAGACGAGGCGCTTATGCGATATTGCCCTCTCTGCCACGATCGGATGGGACGGATATCTTCCAGGAAACACCGACCCTCGAGGGCGATTTGGGAACGCGGGATGTTGGATGTGAAGCGAAACGGCACGGGCGGCCGCGGGGCCACGCTCGCCTGCGGCTCGCGTTTCCCCGCGGCCGCCGCCGGTACGACCCGGGAGCGAGCCCCCGATCCCGAACTCGCGGAGCGGCCGAGGCGGCGTCGCTTTTCGGGAGAGTACCAGTTCCAGTATTGCTAATGGGCCTGGTGGGGCTCGAACCCACGACCTTGCGATTATGAGTCGCCTGCTCTAACCGACTGAGCTACAGGCCCGGATCTCCTTGAAATCTAACGGCTCAGCGGGTGCCGAACAACCGATCGCCGGCGTCGCCGAGGCCGGGTAGGATGTAGCCGTGCTCGTTGAGCTGGCGGTCGAGCGCGGCGGCGAAGACCTGGACGTCGGGGTGGTCGTCGAGCATGCGGCTCACGCCCTCGGGCGCGGCGACGAGGCAGACCAGCCGGACGCGGCTCGCGCCGTTGTCCTTGAGGAATCGAACGGCGGCGGAAGCGGAGCCGCCGGTCGCGAGCATGGGGTCGAGGACGAGGAAGTCGCGCGCCTCTGGCTCCGGCGGGATCTTGAAGTAGTAGTGGACCGGCTGGAGCGTGTCGTGCTCGCGGTAGAGCCCGATGTGCCCGACCCGGACCGACGGCATGAGCCGGAGCATCCCCTCGACCATGCCGAGCCCCGCCCGCAGCACGGGCACGAGCGTGAGCTTCTTGCCGCTGACCGCGTAGCCGATGGTCCGCTCGAGCGGCGTCTCGATCTCGACGGGTTCGAGGGGGAGGTCCTTCGTCGCCTCGTACCCCATGAGCATGGCAATCTCGTCGACGAGCTCGCGGAACGTCTTCTTCGACGTGTCCTTGCTGCGGAGCACCGCGAGCTTGTGCTGGATGAGCGGGTGCTCGACGACGGTCAGGTTCGGGAAGCCGTTCACGGTTCGCCCCTTCGCGGTGGTGATCTGCTTCGATCGCGGGGAAGTATACGGCGGAAGGGAGCGCGGTCAAGCGACACGGCGCCGGGCGGCGCCCCTTGCGCCGCGGCTGCGTGCACGGGTCCTGGCACGCATGGTGCCGCCATCGGGGTGGAAGGAGGCGCCATGAAGACGGGGAATCTGAAGATCCGGGCGATCGAGAACGCCTACCTGGCCGACGAGGTGCGCAAGACGCTCGAAGCGCACCGGGGCGTGCGGACCGCGGCGGTCCGGCAGGGCCGGCCGGGTGGCGCGGAGGTCGAGTACGACGAGGCGCACATCAGTCTCGAACAGCTCGTCGCGCACCTGCGCGCCGAGGGATACGACGCGGAGATCGGCGGGTACGGCGCCGGCGGCGCGCCGTGAGTCGCGTGGGCGCGCGGCGGGCCGGGCGCGCCGCTGCGCGACCGGGGCCGTGACGACGCCGGGTGTCCGTGCGCGACGCCCGGCGGGCGTCGACGGGTCAGAGCGTGCCGACGTCG
The DNA here is from genome assembly GCA_036381255.1 of Longimicrobiales bacterium. Classification (GTDB taxonomy): domain Bacteria; phylum Gemmatimonadota; class Gemmatimonadetes; order Longimicrobiales; family RSA9; genus CALBZE01. The sequence goes on from DASVDG010000114.1 coordinate 107,441, forward strand.
TCGGCCTCGATCCACCCCTCCCCGCCATCGGCCAGCCGGACGCGCAGCCAGCCATCGCGGCGCTCGACCAGGAGCAGGCCGCTCCCGGCCCCGAGGGTGCGAAGCGTCTGCGCGCGCACGTGCGGCGCGGCTCGGAGCGGCGCCTGTTCCGGCAGCGTGATCCCGGTCGTGCCGCGGAGCCGGCCGGCGCTCCACGTGCCGACCAGCGCGGCCGCGACGACGATGCCGAGCACGGCCGCGGCGCCGCTCGCGCGGCGGCGCCGGCGCAGGAACAGGATCCCGGCGCCGGCGCCGAGGAGCCAGGTCGCGCCCGCCAGGAAGAGGAGCTCGTCGGTCGACAGCGGTACGGCCGGCATCGCCTGCCGCAGCAGCCAGGGGTCGACGCCCGCGACTTCGAGATTGTGGCGCGTGTCGGCGTCGCGGGGCGCGAGGCGGGCGGCGCGGAGCCACGCCCAGATGGCGCGGCCGTGCTCCCCGGCCTGGTGGTAGGCGTTGCCGAGATTGTACCAGCCGGCCGGGTCGGCGGGGTGCTCGGCGACGAAGGCGGCGAACGCCTCGGCCGCGGCGTCGTGCCGGCCGTCGCGGAACAGCGCCGCCCCGCGCTCGAAGGCGCCCGTCGCCGTCTGCGCGCCGGTGGCTGTGGGGGCGGCGAGCATCAGGAGCACCGCACCGACGGTCATCGCCGCGGCCCGCCGGGGTGCGCGGGCCTCGCGGTCGACCGCAAGGAGCAGGCGCTCCGCCTCGTCGATCAGCGCGAGCCGCTCGGCGCTGCCGGGCGCCGCGGGCTCGAACCGCGCGCGCGCGATGCGGTCGAGCAGCGCGCAGACGGCTGCGACCGTCTCCGCGCTGACCCCGGCGGCCTCGAGTGCGGCGGCCAGGGAATCGCTCCCCGCCCTCCGCACCGCCGGCTCGCCGATCCGGTCGGCGAGCCAATCCCGGAGCGTCGCATCGAGGTCGCGGAGCAGCGTCGCCGCGTCCCCGCCGACCCGGCGCCGGAGCGCAGCTGTTTCGGCGCGCAGACGACGGCGCAGCGCCCGTCGCGGCGGCACTTGCCCGCGCCCCGCGCGACGCCGGCCGACCGCGAGGCCGAGCAACGCGACCAGCGGCAGGAGCTGCGCCGCGGCGAACCACGGCGTGCGGACCCAGCGCAGCGCGGAGGGTCCGGCGGGCTCCGGCTTCAGGTACCGGATCGCGGGCGCGGCGTCGGGCGCGACCACGACATCCGCGCCGGGGCGCACGGTGATCGAGAGCGGCGCCGCGCGCGCGACGGCGTAGCGCTCGAGCGCCGGGTCGAAGTACGCGTACTCGATCGGCGGCAGCTCGAACGACCCCGCCTTCTGGGGCACCACCACCCAGGTGAAGCGCTTGGTGCCGGTCACCACGCCGTCCTCGGTCCGGACATCGGCGTCCTCGCTCGGCTGAAAGACCTGGAGGCCATCGAGCGCCGGCAGCGCGGGTGGCGGTAGCGCCTTGATGTTGCCGTCGCCTTCGACCTCGACGGTCAGCGCCGCCGCCTCGCCCACCGGCACGTCGGCCGGCTCGAGGCGGGCGCGCACCTCGAAGCGGCCGACGGCGCCCGTGAACGAGGCCGGCCGCCCCTGCTCTGGCAACGGGAGCACCACGACGGAGAGGGAGTCGCTGGCCAGCTCGTGGGACTGCGGCGCGTAGAGCACGCCGCGCCGGATCTCGTATTTCAGCCGCGCCGGCTCGAGGGTGTAGGCGCCCGTGGACAGCGGGAAGTACGCCCGGGCCAGCGTCCGGCCGAGATATACCCTCCCGCCGATGACGCGCGCGTCGGCGGCGCGGCCGCCGGGCAGGTCGTGCACCCAGAACCCCTGCGCGTCCGGCGGAACGTACTCCGGCGACCGTCGCAGCCGCATCTGCGCGCGCTCGGAGATCAGCACCTCGGCGCTCAGCGTCACCTGCTCGCCCACGTAGACCGTGTCGGGCCGCAGCGTCGCGCCGAAGAGGACCTCATCGCCTGGGCCTCGCGCGAGGCGTCCGGGTGCGATGCTCCCCGCGCCGCCGGCGCCGGGCCTGCCCGCGACGCCGCCGGTGCCCGGCGCACCCGGGCCCGTGCCGCCGCCGGTGATGCCGCGCGCGACGCCCCCGCCCGTGGCGGGCTGCGTGACCGTCAGCGTGAGCGCGGACGTCCGGTACGTGCCGCCTTCGACGGTGATGGTGAACGGCGGGATGCGGTAGTGCCCCGGCGCGGTCGGGCGCAGGACCATCTCGCGCCGCACCAGCCGATTGCGGCCGCCGGGGAACGAGAAGCGGATCTGCGAGAAATCGCGGGTGCCGACGACTTCGAGCTCGCGGGGGAGCGCGGGCGGCGTGATCCGCTCCGGCGCCGCGCCGCCGGTCTCGATGTGAAGCTCGAGCACGGTGGTCCTGCCGGCCGGAACGACGCGCGCCGAGAGCGTCGACCACACCCGGACCGTGTCCTGCGCCGACGCCGCGGTCGTTACGGTGAGCACGGCCAGGAGCAGAAGCGCCGTCGCCCGCATCACCAATCCCGCGCCACCGGCGTGTCCCGCCGGCCCTTGCGCAGCTGATCCCGGAACAGCTCCCGCTCGTCCTGCTCGACCGCGCTCAGGATCCGCTCCGCCTGTTCCCGGCTCATCGCGCCCGGGTCGCGCGGCGTGCCCCCGTCGCTGGACGACGACGGCCGCGGCTGGCGCCCCGCGCCGCCCTGCCGCCGGCCCGACGGGTCCTGCGGCCGTTGCTGCGGCTGGCCGGCGCCGCCGCCCTGCGCCGGTGGCGGCTGCCGCTCCCGCTCGCGCAGCGCCATCTCGAGGTTCCACTTGGCGTCCACGTCGCCGGGGTGGATGCGTAGCGCGCGCTTGTACGCTTCGACCGCCGCGTCCAGCAGCCGCGCCCGGGCCTCCGGGTCCGCGCTGGCACGACCGGCCTGGAGGAAGCGGTTCCCGAGGTTGTAGTGCGTCCGCTCGCGCGTGTCCGGGTCGACCGACGCGAGCGCCTGCCGCAGATGCCGCTCCGCCTCGTCGTACCGGCCCAGCCGGAGCAGCGCCGTGCCCAGGTTGTAGTGCAACACCGGCGACGCCTCGCCGTCGGCCAGCGCCTCGAGGTACGCCTCGACCGCCTCTTCGTACCTCCCTTCGCGGTACAGCCGGTTGCCGCGCTCGAGGTCGCCGATGCCGAACCCGGCGAGGAAGGCGAGGGCGAGGAGTCCGACCGCGCGTGTCGCGGCGGCGGCCGGCGCCCGTCGGCGTGGCCGCGCCGGCCGCTGCCGGTGTCGGTTCGACGACAGCAGCGGCTCGAGCGGCACCCGCAGCAGCATCCGCGCGGGGATCCCCCGGGCGCGGACCGCATCGGCGACGATCAGGAGGAGCGCCAGCGCGATGAACCAGGCGGAGCGGTCCTGCGCCCGCACCTGCCGGTCGCCGGTCCCCGTCGCGCGCTCGAGTCCGCGCAGCTCGGCCAGCAGCCGGTCGGTCGCGCCTGCGCGGTCGGCCTGGAGATAGCGCCCGCCCGTGATCCCGGCGACGCGGTCCAGCAGCGCGTCATTCCTCCGCGAGATCACGACGTTGCCCGACGGATCCCGCTTGAAGCCCGTCGCCACGCCGGTCACGGGGTCCCGCTCCGGGACCGGCGCGCCATCGGTCGTGCCGATGCCGATGGTGAAGACGACGACGCCCGCGGCCGCGGCGCGTTCCGCGGCATCGATCACCGCGGCCTCCTCCTCCAGCGCCTCGCCGTCGGTGACCAGCACGACCGCGCGGTCGGCGCGCGTCGTCTCCCGGCTGCGGACGAGATCCGTCGCCTGGCGCAGCGCCGATGCGAGCGACGAACCGCCCTGGCTGACGATCGCCGGGTCGAGCGCGTCGAGGTAGAGCTGGAGCGCGGCGTGGTCGACGGTCAGCGGCGAGAGCACGTACGCCCGGCCCGCGAACGCGACGAGCCCGATCCGGTCGCCGTTCAGCTCGCGGAGCAGCCGTCGCGCGAGGAGGCGCTCGCGTTCGAGGCGATCGGGCGAGAGGTCGCGTGCCCACATTGATTTCGAGACATCGAGCGCGAGGACGAGATCGAGCGCGCGCGTCTGCGTCTCGACCACGCGCCGTCCCCAACGCGGGCCGGCGGCCGCGATTCCTAGCGAGAGGCCGGCCAGCGCGATGCACACGAGCCGGGCCGTCGGGAAGCGGTGCAGATCGTGCGCGCCGAGGCGGCGGATCAGCGCGGCGTCGCCGAGGAGCGCGGCGACGCGGCGGCGGCGGCGCGCGTGGCCGGCCACGGCCAGGCCGAGGACGAGCGGCAGCGCGGACGCGAGCCAGAGCAGGTCGGGTCGCGCGAAGCTCACGGTACCCTCCCCCACCGGCTGGCCAGCAGCAGCCACTCGGCCGCGAGGAGCATCGCGCCGAGGAACAGGAACGGCAGGTGCCGGGGCGTATATTCGATGTAGCGCCGGACCTCCACCGTGGTCTTCTCCAGCTCGTCGATCTGGCGGTAGATGCTGTCGAGCGCGGCCTCGTTCGTCGCCCGGAAGTACCGGCCGTTCGTCAGCCGCGCGATCTCGCGCAACAGGTCCTCGTCGATGTGGACCGGCAGCTGCGCGTATTGATAGCCGCCGAGCAGCCCGCGCGCCACCGGCATCGGCGCGACACCGTCGCTGCCGACGCCGATCGTGTAGATCTTGATGTCGAACGCCGCCGCCGCGCGCGCCGCGGTGATCGGATCGATCTCGCCGCGGTTGTTCTCGCCATCGGTCATCAGGATCATGACCTTCGACTCGCCCGGCACCTGCCGCAAGCGGTTCGCCGCGGTCGCGATCGCGGTGCCGATCGCCGTGCCGTCCTCGAGCGCGCCCACGTCGAGCTGTGCGAGCGCGCGGTACAGCACCTCGTAGTCGATGGTGATCGGCACCTGCGTCAGCGCCTCGCCCGCGAACGCGACCATGCCGATGCGGTCGTAGCGGCGCGCGCGCACGAAGTCCGCGACCTTCTCCTTGGCCACCGTCAGGCGGTTGTCGGGGTGGAAATCCTCCGCGAGCATGGAGCTCGAGATGTCCACGACCAGCATGATCGCGATCCCCTCCGCCTCGACGTCGATCGCCGAGGCGCCGGTCCGCGGCGCGGCGAGCGCGAGGATCAGCGCGACCGCCGCCGCGCCCCGCAGCCACCCCGGCGCCCGTGCGAGCCAGCGCGGCGCCGACCCGCCCAGCTTCGCGGCGTCCGCGGCGCGCGAGAAGCGGAAGCCGGGCCGGCGCCACCGCCGCTCGTAAAGCAGCCAGAGCGGGAGGAGCAGCAGCAGCGCGAGCGCCCAGGGGTGCGCGAAACCGAAGCTCATGCCACCTCCTCGTCCCCCGCGGCCGCGTCCTGTGCGACCGGGTGCCCGGCCGTCGAATCCGGCTCCGGCGGCGCGCCGTGCGCCTGCACCCAGGCGCGGGCGGCGGCCCAATCCTCGAACGCCTCCTCCGGCGTCGGCCGGCGGCGAGCGAACTTCACCAGGTCCGCCGAAGCCAGCAGCCGCGCCAGCGCCGCCGCCGCTTCGGGGTCCATCCCGCGCTCCGCCCGCTCCACCAGCTCCGTCGTCGTCAGCTCGGCGCCCCAGTCGCGGTTCACCTCGTCGAGGTAGAGCCGCACGGCCGCGGTCACGAGGGAGTAGAACGGCTTGTACCGGCCCGCCTCGACCAGCCCCGACGCGCGGGCGCGATCGAGCGCCGCGAGCGCCCGCTCGCGCGGCGGGATCGGCGGGCCGATCGGGACCGGCACCGGGCGGGCGGCGCGCCGCCACCAGTAGACCAGGCCGCCGACCGCGACGGCACCCACGAGCAGCGCCATGAACAGCGGCCACCACGTCCGGCTCGCGCCGAGCACGTCCTTCAACCCGCGCGGTCGGAGCCCCGTCGTGTCGGGCGGCAGGACGGAGCGGACCATCAGCCGCGGCAGCCGCGCCTCGACCGTACGCTCTCCGTCCGGCCCGACCAGCCGCACCGCGACGGTCGGGAGCGTCGCCGCGCCGGGGCGCCAGGCGCTCAGCGGATAGACCGCGGTGACGCGGCGGCGCCCGTCCGGCAGCGTCTCGGCGCTCTCCCGGGGTCGCCCGGCCGGCTCGATCGGCTCGCCGACCGCGAGCGAGTCCGGGAACTCGACCCGGTACCCCGGCGGCAGGTCGACCCGGAGCGCCGCGCGGAACACGTCGCCGACGCGCACCGTGTCCGGCGCGATGGCCGCGGCCACGGCCGGCTCCTGTGCGGAAGACGGCGACTGCCGCGTGGCGGCCGGTGCGGAGCGCGATGCGTCCGCAGCCACGACGCGCCCCGGGGGCACCGTCGCCAGCAGCGACACGGACACGGCGAGGGCGACCGACCTCATCATCGCCTCAGCATCCGTTCCCTGCGGCGGAAGAAACCGAGCAGCGGCGCGATGTACGAGGCATCCGTGCGCACCTCGATCTCGTCCACGCCGAGGCGCCGGAACGTCCGCCGCAGACTCTCCCGCCCCGCCGCCCGCCGCGCCGCGTACGCGGCGCGAAGCACGGATCGGCCGGTGTCCACCGCGTGCTCCTCGCCCGTTTCCGGGTCGACCAGCACCAGGACGCCGGCATCCGGGATCGACTCCTCGGCGACGTCCGTGATCGACACCGCCACGATGTCGTGCCGGCCGGAGACCAGGCGGAGCGTGCGCTCGAACGCCTCTTGCCGCCGACGCGCCGCGTCCGGCGAGCCACCGAGCTGGAAGTCGCTGAGCACGAACACGATTGCCTTCTGGGGCAGCACCCGTGCCGCGTAGTCGAGCGCCGCGGCCAGCTCGGTGCCCCGGCCGCGCGGGCGGAACGCGAGTACGTCCCGGATCAGCCGCAGCACGTGGCGCCGGCCCTTCTTCGGTGGCACGAAGTGCTCGACGTGGTCCGTGAAGACGAGCAAGCCGACCCGGTCGTTGTTGCGCACCGCGGAGAGCGCGAGGACCGCCGCGATCTCCGCGGCCAGCTCCGCCTTGAAACGGCCTCGCGTGCCGAACTGCTCCGAGCCCGAGAGGTCCACGGCGAGGAGCACCGTGAGCTCGCGCTCCTCGACGTACCGCTTCACGTACGGGTGCCCCATGCGCGCGGTCACGTTCCAGTCGATCGCGCGCACCTCGTCGCCGGGCTGGTACTCCCTCACCTCGGCGAACTCCATCCCCTGCCCCTTGAAGACCGAGTGGTACTCGCCGCCGAACAGCGAGTCGACCCAGCCGCGGGTCCGCAGCTCGATGAGGCGGACCTGGCGGAGCACCTCGCGGGGCACCCCGCTAGAGGTTTCTGCGCCGTCCGCCGTCGTCGCGTGCGCCGCGGACCGGTGCGCCGGCGCGCCGCCCGCCGCGCGCTTGCCGCGCGGCGCGCCCGCCGGCACCACGTACCCGTCCCCCGCGTGTGCCCCGCGCGCGCCCCGCGGATCGTCCGCGTAGGGAGCTTCGGCGCCGGGCGCACCATCGGGTGCGGCGTCCGCGACGCCCCCGACCCACCGGCGCAGTCGCCGCCAGACCGTGCCGGGAACGCGAGAGGGACCGCGCGCCCGTGCGGTCCCTCCCCCCTCCGGCCGCTCCGGCGCGCGGCCGGGGTGGCGTGGCGGCGCGGTCCGGCCGGTCGCGCCGACGCGGTCCGGCGGCGTCGGTCCGGTGCTCACGGAACGTCGACCGCGTCGAAGATCCGCGCCACGATGTGGTCCGCCGTGACCTCCTCGGCCTCCGCCTCGTAACTCGTGATGATGCGGTGCCGCAGCACGTCCGGCCCGATCGCCTTCACGTCGTCCGGGAGCACGTAGCCGCGGCCGCGGAGGTACGCGTGCGCCCGGGCGCACGTGGCGAGGAAGATCGATGCCCTCGGCGATGCGCCGAACTCGATGAGCGGCGCGAGCCGGCCGAGGCCGTACTCCGCCGGCGCGCGCGTCGCGTGGACCAGGTCGACGATGTAGTCGCCGATCTTCTCATCCATGTACAGCTCGGAGATCTCGGCGCGAGCGGCGAGGATCTCGGCGGGCGTCGCGACGACGGCGAGCGGCTCCGGCTCGCGGCCGGAGACCCGTCGCAGGATCTCCTTCTCCATCTCCCGGTCCGGGTAGCCGACCTTCAGCTTCAGCATGAACCGGTCGACCTGCGCCTCCGGCAGCGGGTACGTCCCCTCCTGCTCGATCGGGTTCTGCGTGGCCAGCACGAGGAACGGCGACGGCAGCGCGAACGTCTCGCCGCCGATCGTGACCTGCCGCTCCTGCATCGCCTCGAGCAGCGCGGACTGCACCTTCGGCGGCGCCCGGTTGATCTCATCGGCCAGGACCAGGTTCGCGAAGACCGGCCCCTGTTTGGCCGTGAATTCCCCCGTCCGCTGGTTGTAGATCATGGTCCCGACGACATCGGCCGGGAGCAGGTCGGGCGTGAACTGGATGCGCTGGAACGTGGCGTCGATCGACTCGGCGAGCGAGCGGACGGTCAGCGTCTTTGCGAGCCCGGGCACGCCCTCGAGCAGGACGTGCCCGCCGGTGAGCAGGCCGATGAGCAGGCGCTCGATCATCGCATCCTGACCCACGACGCGCTTGTGCAGCTCCTCCGTCAGGCGTCGCGCCAGCTCGCGACCGGTCGAGGCGCCGGTTGTCGTCACCGTCTGTTCCACGCCGATTCCCTCCAGTGATGCGTGAGCGGATCGAGCTTGTGGTACGCCGCGGCGCCGGCCGAGGATCCACGGCGCAAGAGCGGCGCGCTCAGCGTTTGACCCGCTCGCCCTCGTCCTCGTAGCGGAACACCCACGCGGCGAGTCGGCCCGGGCGAAGCTGCCGCCGCCGCGCGCCCGGCTCGATGTCGGCGCGCGAGCCCTCCCCGGCCGAGGGTCCGGTCTCGAGCTCCGCCGCCATCGCGGCAAGGCGCTCGCGCCAGCGCGCCCAGTTCGACGGGCGCAGGTCGACCCAGCCGTTTTCCGCCAGCCGCGGGTCGTCCGGCCGCTGGTCCGGCTCGGGCGCGACCTTCAGCTCCGGACCCCGCAGCATGCGCTCGCCATCCGCGAGCAGGATCGGCAGCCCGATCGACACGATCCGGACCCGCAGCTCGCGGTCTCCCTCGATCAGCTTCTCCGCCGCCTCCGCCGTTTGCGCCGGATCCAGCGCGGCCGCGGTTTCCAGGTCCGGGAAGAGCCGGGCAAGGATCGCGCCTTCGAACAGCAGCTTCGAAAGCCGCGGCGGGCCGAGGTTCTCGTACGCCACCGCGTAGATCCCGCGGTCGCGCTCGATCGACTCCATCCGCTCCAGCGCCGCCTCGCGCAGAACGCCGGCACGGTACGTCGGGCCCGACGTGGCGGCGTCCAGCGCCGCGACCACGTCTCGCCCCGTCGGATGGCCGCGGATCTCGCGCTCCACGTTCTCCGCGATCTCCTCCGGCGTGATGAACTCCATCAGCCCGAGCGACGTCAACGCTTCGAACTCGCCCAGGCTGAACAGCCCGTTCTCGCCGGCGTCCAGGAAAACCCCCTCGAGCGTCCCGCCATCCGGCGAGTACGACCCCGCGGCGTCCGCGCCGAACGCGACGTCCAGCGGGACCGGGCGCGTCGCGTCGAACCGCTCGATCGGCCGACCCTTCCGACGCACCTCGCCGAATCCGATCCGTTTCCAGCTGATCGCCGCCGTCGGCTTGATCTCCTTCACCGCCGGCGCCCCCGGCGTTCGCGCCATCAGGAAGAGGAACAACGTGTGCGCTCCGGCCACGCCCGACTTCGCGAGCAGCATCCGGCTCGGCCGCTCCTCCGAATGCGTGAACGGGATGTTCAGCCCCATCCCGCCGGTCCCCGACGTCCCGATCTTCACGTAGACCGCCGTCCCGACCCGCTTCATCGATTCCAGCGCCACCTGCACATGGCGGATGAGTTGCGGCAGGTACAGCGTCGCGAGGTGCCGCTCGACCGCCTGGAGGTCGACCCCGGCGCCGTTCGCACCGCGCCGCAGCGCCGCCGCGCTGTCGAACACGTTCTGGTACGCCAGCGCCGTCGCCGTGTTGATGCAGTCCACGATGATCTCCGGCCGGTGACGCAGCACCAGCGCGCCGAGCGCCGAACGCTCCACGACCGCCGACGTGAGCTCGCCGTAGAGATCATCCAGCAGCCGCCCGCGCGCCTCGCCGTCCTCCAGCACGGACGACCGCGACCGGTCCTTGACCGGCTCCGGCAGGAAGATGTCGCCCCACTCGGCGACCAGCGACGTCGCCTCCGGGACGATCCCCTCCCCCCGCAGCGTGTCGACCGCGGCCTCGGCCTCGGCCTGCGTCAGCGCGCTGATCACCAGCGCGCGCGGCGAGTGGCGCAGCATGCGCCGCGCGACCGCGAGTCCGACCAGCCCCGACCCCCCCAGCAGCAGAATCGTCCGACCCTGAACATCCATGCGTCTCCCCTGCCCCGTGCGAGCTCGTGGTTGTGTGCCGGCGCTCGGCCGGCGTGCATGAAATCGAACGTCCGATCGACGACCGGGCGCGGATCGGTGGGCGTGCGGTCCCGCCTACCGCGACCGACGACGGCCGACGGCGTCCAGCGCCCGGACCTCCCCGGGCTCCAGGTGCCGCCAGGCGCCCGGCGCGAGGTCGCCGAGGCGGATCGGGCCGTACCGCATCCGGATCAGGCGGCGCACCGGGTGCCCGATCGCGCGGAACATGCGACGCACCTCGCGCTTGCGCCCCTCGCGCATCGTCAGACGGAGGCGGTCGAGGCCCGGCCGCGGTGGCGGCCGGCGCTCGACGGCCGCCGCGCGTGCCGTGCCGTCCTCCAGCTCGACCCCGCCGCGGAGGCGACGGATCCCGGCATCCGGGACGGCGCCATCCACCACCACCTCGTAGACCCGCTCCACGCCGTGCCGCGGGTGCAGCAGCCGGTTCGCGACGTCGCCCTGGTTCGTGAGCAGCAGGAGCCCCTCGCTGTCCACGTCGAGCCGACCGACGTGGAACAGCCCGCCGAACCGCTCGGGGAGCAGCTCGTAGATGGTCGGGCGCCCCTGCGGGTCCGACCGGGTCGAAACGTAGCCCGGCGGCTTGTGCAGCGCGATCCATGTCGGCGCGGCCGGCTCGACGGCATTCCCGTCGACGGCCACGCGGTCGCGCTCGGGGTCCACCTTCGTGCCGAGCTCCGTGACGACCCGGCCGTTGACGCGGACGCGGCCGTCACGGATCAGCGCCTCCGCGGCCCTCCGCGATGCGACGCCGGCGCGGGAGAGGAATTTCTGGAGCCGCATCGGGCCGGTCAAAAGATCCTCCCGCGGCAGATCAACCGCCGACCGCGCCGTCCTCCGGTTCGTCGGTGACCGGTGCGTCCGCTGCCGCCGCGTCGGCGGCGCCCGCTTCCAGCGTGTCCCGCACCGGCTCCGCCGCCGCGGATGGCGCCGCCGCGTCCACCGCCGCGCCCGGGCCCCCGCCGTTGCGCTGCGCCTGCGCGCTGAGCACGACGGGCAGCTCCTCGGGGCGCGGCAGGTCCTCGAGCGACCGGAAACCGAAGTGTTCGAGGAATTGGGTCGTGGTCCCGTACAGCAGCGGGCGGCCGAGACCGTCGCCGCGGCCGACGGGCGTGATCAGCTCGCGCTCCTGGAGCGTGCGCAGCACGCCCGCCGAGCCGACGCCCCGGATCTCCTCGATCTCCGCGCGCCCGATCGGCTGCCGGTAGGCGATGATCGCGAGCACCTCGAGCGCCGCGACCGACAGCCGCGCCGTGTGCACCACAGTGTCGAACCGTTCCAGGTACGGCGCGAACTCTGGCCGCGTCATGAGCTGGTACCCGCCCGCGACTTCGTAGATCTGGAACGCGCGGCCGTCGCGCTCGTACTCCATGCGCAGCGCGTGAAGCGCGGCCTCGACCGCCGCCTCGTCCAGCGACTCGTCCGCGGAGGCCATGTCGCCCGCCGTCAGCGGCGCGTCGCTCGCGAACAGCAGCGCCTCAATGATCTGCGTCGGCTGCATCGGGTGTGCTTCCGTTCCGTCGATAGAGCCAGATCGGGGCGAACGGCTCGCTCTGCCGCAGCGCCAGCGAGCGCCGCTTCGCCAGCTCCAGGCTCGCCATGAAGGTGACGACCGCGTGCATGCGATCCCTGAACGGCGCGACCAGACGGTGGAACTCCACGCGCGCGAGACGGCGGAGCGCCGCGACGATCAGCTCGATCTTCTCCTCGATCGGCACCAGCCGCGGCGTGACCCGGTGCTCCGGCGGCGGCCCGCTCCGGTCCTCCAGTCTCAGCGCCGCCGCCCAGAGCTCCTCCCACGTGAGCTCGAGCGTGACCTCGACCTCCGGCTCCGGTCGCGGCGGGACGTACCCCCGCGGGTAATGCCGCAGCCGCTCCAGCTCCGCGGCCTCGAGTCGCTTCGCCGCTTCGCGGAAGTGCTCGTACTCGAGCAGCCGCCGCACCAGCTCCGCGCGCGGGTCCTCCAGCTCCCCGTCGTCGCCGGCGCGGCGCGGCATCAACATCTGCGCCTTGATCCGCACCAGCAGCGCCGCCGTCTCCAGGAACTCGCCCGCCCGGTCCAGCCCCAGCGCCTCCACGCCCTCGATCGCCCGGAGGAACTGCGCCGTGATCCGCGCGATCGGGATGTCGAAGATGTCGATGTCCTGCTCGCGGATCAGGTGCAGCAGCAGGTCCAGCGGCCCGTGGAAGCGGTCCAGCTCCACGATGAACGCCGCGTCACCCGTCTCCTGTCGCCGCTCCATTCAGACCCAGAGCCGGATGAACGCCTCGGACAGATCCTGCAACGCGCGCACCGGCCACGAGACCACGACCAGCACCGACGGCGCGAACAGGAGGATCGCCAGCAGGATCAGGATGCCGTACCGGCTGAGCTCGCGGTAGCGCGCGCCCAGCCGCGGCGGCAGGAGATGGTAGACCACGTGCGATCCGTCCAGCGGCGGAATCGGGATCAGGTTGAAGAACACCAGCACCAGGTTGATCAGCACGCCGTACCGCGCCATGTCCACCAGGATCCCGACGCTCGGCCCCAGCACGGGCGCCGCGCGGCCCAGGTGGATCAGCAGCACCACGACGACCGTGAACACGATCGCCAGGCAGAAGTTCGCCGCGACCCCTGCCAGCGACACCAGGATGTCGCCGCGTCGGTAGTTCCGGAAGTTCCGCGGATTGATCGGCACCGGCCGCGCCCAGCCGAAGATGACTCCCGCCTGCGTGAACGCGAGCAGGAGCGGGAACAGGACGCTGCCGAAAGGGTCGATGTGCGGCAGCGGATTCAACGTGATCCGCCCCAGCATCGCGGCCGTGGGATCGCCCTGCTTCAGCGCCACCCACCCGTGCGCGACCTCGTGGATGACCACGGAGAGCAGCAGCACCGGCAGGGCGACCAGAAAGCTTTCCATAGGGGAGTAAGCTAACCACGGCGGCCCGTACCACGCCACCCCCGACACGGGGCGGCCGTGCCCCCTGGAAATTTCCGTTGCGCCCCGTGGCCGCCATGATTATGGTGTGGCTGTCGGGTCCGCACGATCGACGCTCGGGCAGATCCCGATCGTGCACTCGACGCTGCCGGCGGACGTCTCCCCTCTCGTTCCCCGCCCTGCCGGTCGCCTTGCCATCCCAACCCATCGGTGGACAGGAGCGATCCACATGCCGCACGCGCGGTGGCGACACCGGCCGGCGCACGCCGGCGCGGTTGCCGTATGCGTGGGCGCACTCCTCTTCGCCTGTGACCGATCGATGCCGATCGATCCCGATCGGCCACGTTTGTGGCCAACGTGATGGTCTACTTCGGCGGGGGCGGATCCGCCCGCACCGAAAGCAACCGTCGCGTAATGGAACGCCACTGCGCCAAATACGAACTCGAACGCGTCAAGACCGTTTGCGAGGTTCACAATGGGAACCAGTTCCACACATTCGTCGCTCGAACTCACCGCAACCGGTGAGATGGTGAAGTACGTGGTCGGTTGGGCAAGGCGACCGGTCGCTGTCGCGGCGCTCGCGCTCCTGATGCCGGCTGGCCTCAAAGCACAACAGGTCCGGCAGGACCCTGCGACCGGTCACTACTACGTGACCGTCTACGACGACGCCCGCCAGCCGGTGGAGATCCTGGTGGAGTCGGCCGGCCTGGTGGAGTTTCTGGTCGCGCCAATGATTCGCTCTACAACGGTTGGATTCCATTACACGTACGACATCAAGGTCGCTCAGTCGAGCCGACAGGCTCTGGGGACATTTCAGCTCGACTGCCCGGCTTCAGACACGGCGATCCAGAACCTCTCCGCCACCGCAATCGATGAGGGCGACGAACTGTGGACGGACTTGGTCGAGTGGGCGGACCTGCCATCGTGCTTCGTGGAACTCGGCGCGATTCCACTCCCGGCTGGTGAACGTTTGCGAGCCGAGTTCGACTCGGTTCTCCTCCCGGCCATCGGCGAGGCCCGTGGCCTGGGCGCCGTGCGTGGCATCAGTTGGCCGACGAGCGATCCCATCCCCGAGAACGATGCCGCCCGCGAGTTCGTCCGCAGTGTGCAGGGCTTCACCGGCGGCTGGAAAGCTGTACCCACGATCGTCCCTGCCCGCGACCCGGCGCTGCTCGATGACCCGACCGCCTGGATGGGTATCCTCCGCGCCGACCTCGACCGCGCCTGCACCGACCTCGCCTGGATCACGAACTCCGGCGTCTGCCGCAGCCTCCAGGCCAAGCTCGACGCCGCCGCGCGGGCGCTCGAGCGCGGGCAGCCGGGGGCCGCCCGCGGCCCGCTGGCGAGCTTCCTCCAGGAGCTGGACGCGGAGCACGGCGCAGGGCCCGGCAAGCACGTGAGCGACAACGCCTACTGGCTGCTCAAGATCAACGTCGAGTACCTGATCGAGCGACTGTAGCAGGGCCCCGCACCGGCCGCCCGGGCCGCGCCCATCGCATCGACGGGCCGGAAGGGCCGTGGCAAAGAAGCGTGACCCAATGGTGCGGCGCGAATCCTGGGATTCGAGCACGCGAGCGCTCGGCGGGCACACCCCGCCGGGCGCTCTGGCCGCACGACCATCGTGGCATCGCGCCTCGACCCGATAGGTTGACAGCTCGCTTGCACCACTTTAGCTTACAAGGCTAGGTGTTTACGGTAACACACGAACCCCGTGAGTGAGCTGGGGAGGATCGGTTGGCGAATTCGAGGAGTGCGGAAAAGCGGATCCGTCAGGCGGAGAAGCGGCGGCTTCACAACCGCGCACAGCGTTCGCGGCTCAAGACCGCGATCAAGAAGGTCCACGCCGCGACCGAGGCCGGCGATGCCGTGACGGCGTACCGGGAGACCGCGGCGATGCTCGACCGGCTGGCCACCCGCCGGGTGATTCACCCGAACAAGGCCGCGCGCAAGAAGTCGCAGCTCGCGAAGAAGGTCCTCGCCCTCGGCGGACAGCCCTGATCGTCTCTTTCGAGGACGGCGTCGCGGCGGATTCGAGGATGGCGCTCCCGAGGCGCAGCCGGACGAACATGTGAGAAACCCGCCTGTACGGCGGGTTTTTCCGTATCAGCCACCGGACGCGGCCGACCGAGCACCGGGCCCCGCCGGGCAGGCGCACGCCGGGGATCCGACGGAGGGGCCTGCACGCCCGCCACCGCCGGATCACAAAACCCCACTCCGTTCCCCTTCCCGGCCGTCCGGTTCGGAACCGGATCGGAATCGGAACGGGAGGAGTGCGACGCGAGCCCGGTACTCAGGCCCCGAAGAGGTCCAGCGTATCCGGTGAGAACTGCGGGATCGAGCGGCGCTCCGCCTCGGCCGGCGAGGGGTCGCTCGGCGCCGGGCCATCCTGCGCGGGCCCCGATGCGACGGCTCCGGCGTCCGCATCGCCGGTTTCGGCGTGCGCCGCAGCGACGCCCCGTGGCTCGACGGATGCGGCACTGACGCCCCCCGCCTCGCACGCCTCCGCTTCCGTCGCATCCGTTCCGGCGGCCTCCGCCCGGACCGGATTCTGCGCCGGGAGGTCGGTCGCTGCGCCCTGCGTTCCCGCGGCGTCCAGGTGGTGCAGGAAGGCGCGGCCGAAGGACGGGTCGTAGCCGGTCCACCCCTTCTCGGACGCGGCGACGAGGGCGAGCGCCTGGTGCATCTTGGCGTCGAGGTCGTCGACGTAGTGGAGGAGCAGCGCCTCGAGCGTCATCGGGACCTTGGGGCTCTGCCACTCGTACTTCCCCTGGTGGCTCGCCACGAGGTGCTGGAGCAGCAGCGCCCGCTGCTCGGTGAGCTCCGGCACCTCCCGCGCGGCATCCCGCACCATCTGGATCCCGAGCACGATGTGCCCGAGCAGGTTTCCCTCGTCGGTGTACGGGAACCCGCCGGCGATGCCGATCTCCCGTGTCTTGCCGATGTCGTGGACGAGCGCGCCCGCCACGAGCAGGTCGCGGTCGAGCGCGGCGCCGTAGTGGCGCGCGAGGGCGCTGCACACCCACGCCACCGAGACGGTGTGTTCGAGGAGCCCGCCGATGTACGCGTGGTGGTTGCGTTTCGCGGCCGGCGCGCGGCGAAACGCGCGCCCCGTCTCGGAGTCGCGGCCGAGCAGCCGCTCGAGCAACGCGTTCAGCGCAGGGTCCTCGACGGACGCGATCAGCGCGTCCAGCTCGGACTCGAGCCGGTCGAGGTCGTGCTTCGTGCGGGGCAGGAACAGCTCGAGGTCCTCGGCGGCGACGTCGAGCGGCGCGATCTCTTCGACCTTGAGCTGCCGCTGCCCGCGGAACGACTCGACCCGGCCGCGCACGCCGACGAAGTCGCCCTCGGCGACGCGGTCGTGCACGCGCTCGGCGTCGTCCCAGACGCGCCCTTCGATCTCGCCGCTGCGGTCGCAGAGCTGGAGCCGCAGGTACGGCTTGTCGTTCTTGGTCCTGCCGAGCTGCTTGCTCGCCACGCAGTAGCACGCCACCAGCCGCTCGCCCTCGGCGACCTCGTCGAGCGCGGGCCACGGGAACGCCCCGCCGTCGAGCCACTCCCGCGGCGTGGATTGCGATGCGGCGCCTCCGGCCACCGGCCTACCCCCTTCCGCTCCAGATGATGCGGCCGCCGACGATCGTGTAGACCGCGCGGCCGCGCAGCGTCCAGCCCGCGAACGGCGTGTTGCGACTCTTCGAGCGGAACGTCTTCGGGTCGACGGTCCACTCCTCGGCCGGGTCGAAGACGGTCACGTCCGCCGGCGCGCCCGTGCGCAGCGTGCCGCCCGGCAGTCCGAACGCCGCGGCCGGCGCGCAGCTCATGCGCTCGACGAGCCGCGGCAGGTCGATGACACCCGGCTCGACCAGCTCGGTCACGGCCAGGCCGAGCGCGGTCTCGAGCCCGACGATCCCGAACGGCGCTTCGTCGAACGCCTGCTCCTTCTCGTCGTAATGGTGCGGCGCGTGATCCGTCGCGATCACGTCGAGCGTGCCATCGGCGACGCCCTCGCGCACCGCATCGCGGTCGACCGCCGACCGCAGCGGCGGGTTCATCTTCGCGTCCGTGCGGTACCGGTCGACGGCCTCGTCGGTCAGCGTGAAATGGTGCGGCGTCGCCTCCGCCGTGACCGCGATGCCGCGCGCCTTCGCGGCGCGGATCATCTCCACGCCGAGCCGCGTCGAGACGTGCTGGATGTGCAGCCGGCCGCCGGTCAGCTCCGCGAGCATCAGGTCCCGGGCGATCATGACGTCCTCGGCCGCGTTCGGGATGCCGACCAGCCCGAGCCGCGCCGAAACCAGCCCCTCGTTCATCGAGCCGCCCCGCGAGAGCGCCCGCTCCTCGCAGTGGCTCGCGACCGGGATGCCGAACGTCTGCGCGTATTCGAGCGCCAGCCGCATGAGCCCGGCGTCGGAGACCGGGCGCCCGTCGTCGGTGATCGCGACGGCGCCGGCATCGACCATCTCGCCGATCTCCGTGAGCCGCTCGCCCTTCAACCCGACCGACACCGCGCCGACGGGGTAGACCCGGACCGCGCCGACGCGGGCGCCCTCCGCCGCAACGAAACCCACGGACGCGGGATCGTCAATGGGCGGATCGGTGTTCGGCATGGCGCAGACGGCCGTGAAACCGCCCGCCGCCGCCGCGCGCGCGCCGCTCGCGATCGTCTCCTTGTGCTCGCCGCCCGGCTCGCGCAGGTGCACGTGCACGTCGATGAACCCCGGCGCAACGACGAGCCCCGAGACGTCCAGCCTCTCGGTCCCCTCCGGCGGCACGACCTCGCGGTCCACGCCGACGACCGCGCCCTCGGCCAGGAGCACGTCGCGCACCTCGTCGATGCCCTGGGACGGGTCGATGACCCGGCCGCCCCGCAGCAGGATCGGTTTCGGGCTCATTCCCCGCCTCCCCCGCGCTTCGCCGCCTCCGCCGTCTCCGGCGCGCCGCCCGCCAGGAGATACAGCACCGCCATCCGCACTGCCACGCCGTTCGTCACCTGTTGCAGGATCACCGAGTGGGGCCCGTCCGCCACGTCGCTGTCGATCTCGACGCCGCGGTTCATCGGCCCCGGGTGCAGGATCAGGAGGTCGCGCGGCGCACGCTCGATGCGCTCCCGCGTCACCCCGAAGATCCGGTTGTATTCGCGCAGACTCGGGATGTACCCGGCCTGCATCCGTTCGAGCTGGAGCCGCAGCACGTTCAGCACCTCGGCCCACTCGATCGCCTCCTCGATGCGCCGGAAGACCCGGACGCCGAGATCCTCGATCGCCGGGGGGAGCAGCGTGCGCGGGCCGCAGACGCCGACCTCCGCGCCCAGCTTCGTCAACCCCCAAATGTTCGAGCGCGCGACGCGCGAATGCAGGATGTCCCCCACGATGCAGACCTTCACGCCCTCGATCCGGCCGAGATGATCCCGGATCGTGAGCATGTCGAGCAGCGCCTGCGTCGGGTGCTCGTGCCGGCCGTCCCCCGCGTTGATCACGTTCGACGGGATCCGGTCCGCCAGGAACTGCGCCGCGCCCGACGCCGAGTGGCGGATCACGACCATGTCGATCCGCATCGCCTCGAGGTTGCGCGCCGTGTCGACCAGCGTCTCGCCCTTCGACACGCTCGAGCCCGACGCGGCCACGTTGACCGTGTCCGCGCTCAGCCGCTTCTCCGCGAACTCGAACGAGATGCGCGTGCGCGTCGACGGCTCGAAGAAGAGGTTGACGATCGTCTTCCCGCGCAGCACCGGCACCTTCTTGATCGCCCGCTCGCTGATCTCCTTGAACGGCTCGGCCGTGTCCAGGATCGCGCGGATCTGCCCGGCGGAGAGCGGCTCCAGCCCGATCAGGTCCTTCCCGAGGTACGGCGTCGTCGCGATCACGCGGGCGCCTCCGTCGTCGCCAGCTCGACACCCAGCCGCCCGTCCAGCTCCGGGACCAGCACCTCGACCCGCTGGCCGGGGAGCACGTCGACCGTCCGGCCCACGATGTCCGGCTGGATCGGCAGCTCGCGCCCGCCCCGGTCGACCAGCACGCACAGGTAGATCCGCGCGGGGCGGCCGAAGTCCGCCAGCTCGTCCATCGCCGCGCGCGCCGTGCGCCCCGTGTAGGCGACGTCGTCCACGATCACCAGCGCGCGGTCGTCGATCCCGCCCGCCGGCAGCCGCGTCTCGCCGACCACCGGCCGCGGGCCGATCGCCATGAGATCATCGCGGTACAACGTGATGTCCAGCGTGCCGACCGGCGGACGCGTCCCCTCCGCCCGCTCGATCTCGGCCGCCAGCCGTTCCGCCAGCTGCACGCCGCGCCGGTGAATGCCCAGGAGCGACAGCCCCTGGATACCGTTGTTCTTCTCGACGATCTCGCGCGCCATCCGGGCCAGCGCGCGCTCGACCGCCTTCTCATCCATCAGCAACTGCCGTTCGGGCTGCGCCATACTCGGGATCGGTCGGGGTCTCCGGTAGGATCGGCGGCTAGGTTACGACCGGCCGCGGACCGTGTCAACACGCCACCGCCGAATTCGCCGCTCACTTTACGCCCCGGTGCATGATCATTAACTTTTTCTGAATCGTTACCGTCAGACGGGAGCTCCCATGTCCGTACCGATCGAGCCGGGCTGGCTCAGCCTGCTGCCGCCCCTCGCGGCCATCGGCCTCGCCTTGCTGTTCCGTGAAGTCGTGATCTCCCTCTTCGCCGGCATCTGGCTCGGCGCCCTGCTGCTCAGCCAGTACAACCCGATCGCCGCGACGCTCACGACGGTCGACCGCTTCGCCGTCGGCGCGCTCGCCGACGAGGACCACATCGCGATCATCGTGTTCAGCCTGATGCTCGGCGGGATGGTCGGGGTGATGAACCGCAACGGCGGCACGCGCGGGATCGTCGAAGCGCTGCGCGGGCTCGCGACGACGCAGCGGCGCGGGCAGTTCCTGACCTGGCTCGCCGGGATCATCATTTTCTTCGACGACTACGCGAACACGCTCATCGTCGGGAACACGATGCGGCCGGTCACCGACCGGCTGAAGGTCTCCCGCGAGAAGCTCTCGTACATCGTCGACTCGACGGCGGCGCCGATGGCCGCGATCGCCGTCGTGTCGACGTGGGTCGGCTTCGAGATCACGCTCATCGGCGATGCGCTGAAGAGTGCGGCCGCGCAGGCGACGGACGCCGCCGTCCGCGCCGATCTCCTCGCGGCGGCGGAGAACCCGTTCAACGTCTTCCTCCACTCGATCCCGTACCTCTTCTACCCGATCCTGGCGCTCATCTTCGTGCTCCTGATCGTGATCACGGGGCGCGACTTCGGGCCGATGCTGAAGGCCGAGAACCGCGCGTCCGCCGGCGGCGGGCTGCTCCGGCCGGGCGCGATGCCCGCGGCGGATACGTCCGGCGGGATCATGGAGCCGCCGGACGGCGTCGAACACCGCTGGTACAACGCCGCGATCCCGGTCCTCTCCGTCATCGTCGTGGCGCTCGTCGGTATCTTCTACACCGGCGCGCAGTCGCTCGGCGCGGGCGACCATTCGATCCGTGAGATCGTCGGTGCCGCCGACCCGTTCGACTCGCTGATCTGGGCGTCGCTGACCGGCTCGATCGTCGCGATCGGCCTCACCGTCGCGCAGCGGATCGTGACCGCACAGCAAGCCATCGAGGCGTGGGTCGGCGGGCTCAAGGCGATGATGCTCGCCATGGTCATCCTCGTCCTCGCCTGGTCGCTCGGCGATGTGACCGAGGCGCTCGGCACCGGGCCGTACCTCTCCGCCCTGCTCCAGGATTCGCTGCCGATCCAGCTCCTGCCGGTCCTCGTCTTCCTCGTCGCCGCGCTCATCTCGTTCGCGACCGGCACCTCCTGGGGCACCATGGCGATCCTCTTCCCCGTCGTCGTCCCGCTCGCCGTCGCCATGGGCGCCGGCATCGGCTTCGGTAGCGGCGACGACTACACGATCCTGCTCGGCGTCGTCAGCTCCGTCATGGCCGGCTCGATCTTCGGCGACCACTGCTCGCCGATCTCCGACACCACCGTCATGAGCTCCATGGCCTCCGCGTGCGATCACGTCGACCACGTGCGCACGCAGCTCCCCTACGCCGTGACCGTCGCGCTCGTCGGCATGGCGCTCGGCGACGTGCCGACGGCGCTGGGACTCAACCCCTTCGTGGCGCTCGTGCTCGGCATCGCGGTCCTCTACGGGATCCTGCGCGTGTTCGGCAAGCCGTCCGTGGACCCCGGGTACCGGCCCGTGGAGGCGGTGGAGCCCGCACCCGCGGTGGCGCCGGCGGACTGAACCGCGTCGACCGCGGCGGGCGCCGCTCCTCGGAATCGGGGCACGCCCACACGCCGGCCACCGGCCGGGAACCGGTGGCCGGCGCCGCCCAGTGACGCGCCGGCCGAAGCGAAGAGCCGCGGCGAGGGTGTCCGGGCGCGCCGTGCGATCCGGCGAACCCGGCCCTCGTCGCGGCTCCATCGTGCCGCGGCGCCGCGAATGGTCGACACCTCTCCGCTGCGGCGCCTCGGAGCGGCGACCGGTCGTCGCCGCACTCCGTCGGCACGCGACCGGCCCGGCCGGTCGATTTGCTAGAAGTGTACGCCGCCGGCCAGCACGAATTGGCCGCCGTCCCGCAGCTCCAGGCGCAGCTCGGCGAAGGGCTTGACCGGGCCGGTGCCGAACTCCGCGCCGCCGATCGCGTTCAACCCCATCTCGATCTCCGAGTCGTCGCCGAGCTCGCCGAAGTCGAATCCGTAGCGGGCGAGGTTCAATCCACCGCCGACGTACGGGAAGAACGACGGCGCGCTGGCCGCGGACAACGCGTAGACCGCGTTGGCGTTGAGCTCGAAGTAATCCAGCACATCGGAATCGGGGAAGAAGTAGTCGAACGAGCCGACGAACTGCATCGCGTCCCACGGCAGCCCGAGGTAGACGCGGGCGCCGACACCGAGGTCCATGTCGTCGGCGAAGCTGGCCTGTGCGCCGAACGACGCCTGTGCGCGGGCCTCGCCCGCCGACACGCCGACCATGCCCGCCACCGCGAGCAGCAGCAAGAGCTTCTTCACCATTGCCTCCACTGAATGGATGGGGTAGTGTCGCCCGCGGCGTCGGCCGCCGGCCCCCTGCCGACGGGCGGCGCGGGCCGATGCGCGAGGCGGGAATCGGGTTCCGGGGAGATTCATTGCCCGGGTATGATCGCCCGCCGCCGCTCTGGCGTGCGGGCGGGCGAAGTACCCGCGGCGCAATGGGCGCTTAATTAGACGCTGCCGGGCCGCCGGCGTCAAGCCAGCCGTGCCCGGCCGGTCGAGCGCGTGCTCAGCCCACCCCGATCTTCCTGCCGATCCACATGCCGAGCGGTACGGCGAGCGTCGCCGCGCCCAGCCCGAGCGCGATGCGCCGCGCCGAGAACGTCTCCTTCACGTCGTGGCGGAACTTGAGGATCTTGACGGCCTTCACCGGGTGTTTCAGCACGAACGTCGCCTTCGGCTTCCTCGCGTATCCGATCGCGTTGACTACGGCTCCGAACACGGCGCCTCCTCTCGCGCGGTTGTGGGTGTCGACACGGCCGGCCACCGCACGTTGCAAGGCGCGTGCGCGCGGCCGTCAGCGGCGCGCCCGGAAGAACGCCCTCAGGATCCCGCCGGCTTCCTCCGCCAGCACGCCGCGCGTCAGCTCCACGCGATGGTTCAGTCGCGGGTCCTGGACCACGCAGGCGAGCGATCCGCACATCCCGGTCTTGGGGTCGGTCGCCGCGTAGACGAGCCGCCGGATGCGGGCCAGGACCATCGCGCCCGCGCACATCGCGCACGGCTCCAGCGTAACGTAGACCGTCGCATCGAGGAGCGCCCAGCGCCCGGCGCGCTCCGCGGCGCGCCGGACCGCGACCAGCTCCGCGTGGCCGGTCGGGTCCTCGCCGTGCCGGGTGCGGTTGCGGGCCTCGGCCACCAGGCGGCCGCCGATCACGACCGCCGCGCCGACCGGCACCTCCTCCTCGACCGCCGCGGCACGCGCCTGCTCGAGCGCCCGCTGCATCCAGAGGGCGTCGTCGGCGCGCGCCGGGCCGAACTCGCATGTCACAGGGGAATCCTACGGGATCGGATCGCCGTTCGCCCGCTCGCCGGCGGCGGACGCCGCGGCCAGCCGGGGGACGCGGAACCGGCGGAAGATCGCGGAGACGCGGCCGACGAACACGAGGTCGCCGCGCTCATGCAGCGGAAGCGGCGCATAGGCGGGATCCGCGAGATCCAGCATGCGCTGCCCGCCCCGCTCGCGGAAGCGCCCGAGCGTGCACGCCCCGTCGAGGTGCACGACCACTACGTCGCCGTCCTCCAGCTCCTCCTCCATCACCGGCTCCACCAGGAGCAGGTCGCCCGACCGGATCCCGGCCGACTCCATCCCCTCCCCGTTCATCGAGAGGAAGAGCGACCCGCCACCCCCGTTCGCCAGGCGACGGTCGAGCTCGAACGAGTCGTCCGCCGCGACCGCCGCGGCGATCGCCGCCAGATCCCGGTAATACGGGACGGGGACCGTCTCCGTGGTCAGGTCCAGCCCGAGCAGCCGCACGCCCCGCGACCGCGACGGGTCGCGCTCGATCCACCCCTTGTCCGCCAGCGACTGGAGGTGCTCCGAAACCGTCTTCGTACTCTTGATGTTGAACCGCCGCCCGATCTCGCGGATCGACGGCTGGTACGTGTTCCGCCGGAGATAGTCGATCAGGTAATCGAGGATCCGGCGCTCGAGCTTGGTCAGCGGTTCGGGCATCTTCGCCTCCCGATCGGCGGGTTCGCCCAGTGGCAGGAAGGTCCCGGCGCAAAAAAGAAAGCGTGCGCCAGCCGACGTCATCGTCGTTCGACCGGCCCACGCCCATCCCGACTCTCCACGGCCGTGGCCCCGCGCCAGTTTATGCGCGCGAGGGGGTGCCTGTCAACCCAGGTTTACGCGCGCGTCGAGCGCCTCGAGCGCCGCGTCCAGTCGGCGCATCGCCAGCTCGGGGCCCATCGCGACCAGCACCTCGAAGATCCCGGGGGAGACGGCCATCCCGGTGACGGAAACGCGCAGCGGGTGGATCAGCTTGCCGGCGCCGATGCCGAGCTCGTCCGCCAGCGCGCGCAGTGCCGTCTCGAGCGACGTCTCGTCCCAGGGCTCCACCGTCGCGTAACGCTCGCGCAGCGCCGCCAGCCGCGCCCGCACCTCCGCCGGGTTCTTCCAGTGCTTCTGGACCGCCGCTTCCTCGTACTCGATCGTCTCGACCAGGTACGGCCGCGCCTGGCGGACGATGTCGCCCACGCCGCGCGCGCGGACCTTGAGCAGGTCGATCAGCCCGAGATACCAGTCGCGACGCTCGCGCAGCATCGACTCCTGCGCGAGCCCCGCCGCCACGAGCTCCTCCGTCACGAGCGGCTCGAGCTGCGCGGCCGATGCCAGGCTGAGATGCTGCCCGTTCAGCCACTCGAGCTTCTGCGTGTCGAAGATCGCGCTCTTCTTGTTGATCCCCTCCAGCGAGAACCGCTCGACCAGCTCGTCGACGCTCATCACCTCCCGGTCCCCGCCCGGCGACCAGCCGAGGAGCGCCAGGAAGTTGACCATCGCCCACGGCAGGATCCCCTGCCCCCGGTACTCGCCGACGGCCGTCGCGCCGTGCCGCTTGCTCAGCCGCTTCCCGTCCGGCCCCAGGATCATCGGCACGTGCGCGAAGACCGGCTCCGCGTAGCCCAGCGCGCGGTACAGCAGGATCTGCTTCGGCGTGTTCGAGATGTGGTCGTCGCCGCGGATGACGTGCGTGATCCGCATCTCCGCGTCGTCGCTCACGACCGCCATGTTGTAGATCGGCGTGCCGTCCGAGCGCAGGATGATGAAGTCCTCGATGTCCTCGTTCCGGAACTCGAGCCGGCCGTGCACCGCGTCGTCCCACGCCGTCACGCCCTCCGGCACCCGGAAGCGAACCGTGAACGGCTGCCCGGCCGCCGCGCGCCGCTCCGCCTCTTCCGGCGGCACCTCGAGCAGGCACGTCCGGTCGTAGCGATAGGCCTCCTGCGCGCCCTCCGCCCGCGCACGCTTCTCCGCCAGCTCCTCGGGCGTGCAGAAGCAGCGGTATGCCTGCCCGGTCTCGAGCAGCCGCAGCGCGTCCCTCCGGTGGCGCTCGATGCCGTCCGCCTGGTGGAACGGCCCCTCGTCCCAGGTCAGCCCCAGCCACTCCATCCCCTCGAGGATGGCGCGGGTCATCTCCTCGCTCGAGCGCTCCCGGTCCGTGTCCTCGATGCGGAGCACGAAGACGCCGCCGCTCCGGCGCGCGAGCAGCCAGTTGAAGAGCGCCGTCCTGGCGCCGCCCACGTGCAGGTAGCCGGTCGGCGACGGCGCGAATCGTACGCGAATGTCGTTCTCTTTCATAGCCCGGCAAAGCTAGCCGGGGGCGGCGGTCGCGTCAACGCGCCGCCGCCCGCCATCGAGTCCGCGCACGCTGACCGCCTGGACGTACTGCACGCCGAGACTGTCGGTCGCGATCTGGTACGGCCGGCACGGGCGTACGATGGGTACCGCTCGGCCCGGTCCGGCACGTCGACCGTGCCCA